>DAIOGH010000021.1:0-71255 GCA_036745335.1 Paracoccaceae bacterium | reverse complement strand
CTGGTCGATTATGCCGCCGACATGGGCTTCACCCATATCGAATGCCTGCCGGTCAGCGAATATCCGTTCGACGGCAGCTGGGGGTATCAGCCGGTTGGCCTGTTTGCGCCCACCATCCGCCACGGCACGCCATCGGAATTCCGCGCCTTCGTCGACGCGGCGCACCGCAAGGGGCTGGGGGTGATCCTCGACTGGGTGCCCGGCCATTTCCCGACCGATGCCCATGGCCTCGGCCGCTTCGACGGCACGGCGCTTTATGAACATCAGGACCCGCGCGAAGGCTTTCATCAGGACTGGAACACGCTGATCTTCAACTATGGCCGGGTCGAGGTGAAGAATTACCTTGTCTCCAACGCCTTGTATTGGCTGGAGGAATATCACATCGACGCGCTGCGGGTGGATGCGGTGGCCTCGATGCTCTACCGCGACTACAGCCGCAAGCACGACGAATGGATCCCGAACCGCGACGGCGGGCGCGAGAATTACGAAGCCATCGCCATGCTGCAGGCCACCAATGTCACCGCCTACGGCGAATGCCCCGGCGTGATGACTGTGGCCGAGGAAAGCACCGCCTTTCCCGGCGTCAGCCGCCCGGTGAACTGGGGCGGCCTTGGCTTTGGCTTCAAATGGAACATGGGCTGGATGAACGATACGCTCAGCTACATGCAGCGCGATCCGGTCTACCGCAAATACCATCACCACCAGATGACCTTCGGCCTGCACTACGCCTGGTCGGAAAACTACATCCTGCCGATCAGCCATGACGAGGTTGTCCACGGCAAGGGCAGCATGCTGTCGAAGATGCCCGGTGACGGCGCGCAGAAATTTGCCAACCTGCGGGCCTATTACGGCTTCATGTGGGGGCATCCGGGCAAGAAGCTCTTGTTCATGGGGCAGGAGTTTGCCCAGGGCGCGGAATGGAACCACAACCGGAGCCTGGACTGGCACCAGTTGGACCATCCCGCGCATCAGGGCGTGCAGGCGCTGGTGCGCGATCTGAACCGGCTTTACCGCGACACCCCCGCGCTGCACCGGAACGACTGCCGCCCCGAAGGGTTCGAGTGGATCGAAAGCAACGATGCCGAGGCGGGCGTCTATGCCTGGGTCAGGAAGGGCGGCGCCGACGATCCGATGATGGTGGTGGCCGTCAACATGACGCCGGTCGAACGCAGCTACCGGCTGGGTCTGCCCGCCGCGGGAAAATGGGCCGAAGTGCTGAACACTGATGCCGCGACCTATGGCGGCGGCAACCGTGGCAACATGGGCGGCATCACGGCCGAGGCGAAGACCTGGCACGGCCGGGCGCAATCGGCGCTGGTCACGCTGCCGCCCTTGTCGGCGGTCTATTTCAAACAGGGCTGACGCCCGGTTCCCGAGGGAGGACACCATGAAGGCAAGACCGAACCAGAGGCTGTCATCACAGGCCATGGCCTTCGTGCTGGCGGGGGGGCGGGGCAGCCGGCTGAAGGAACTGACCGACCGGCGCGCGAAACCGGCGGTCTATTTCGGCGGCAAGACCCGGATCATCGACTTCGCGCTGTCGAATGCGCTGAACTCGGGCATCCGCAAGATGGCCATCGCCACGCAATACAAGGCGCATTCGCTGATCCGCCACGTCCAGCGCGGCTGGAACTTCTTCCGCGCCGAACGCAACGAATATCTGGACGTGCTGCCCGCCAGTCAGCGGATGGACGAGGTGAACTGGTATCGCGGCACGGCGGATGCGGTGGCGCAGAACATCGACATCATCGAC
This sequence comes from Paracoccaceae bacterium, assembly GCA_036745335.1. Lineage (GTDB taxonomy): Bacteria > Pseudomonadota > Alphaproteobacteria > Rhodobacterales > Rhodobacteraceae > Pseudogemmobacter. The sequence goes on along the minus strand of DAIOGH010000021.1, from coordinate 69,502 downwards.
AGCTACCGCATCAAATACGTCGTGATCCTGGCCGGCGACCACATCTACAAGATGGATTACGAGATCATGCTGCAACAGCATGTCGAGACCGGGGCCGATGTGACCATCGGCTGCCTGACCGTACCGCGGGCCGAGGCGTCGGCCTTCGGCGTGATGCATGTCGACAAGGCGATGCGGATCACCGATTTCCTGGAAAAGCCGAAGGACCCGCCCGCGATCCCCGGCGACCCGGATCACGCGCTGGCCTCGATGGGGATCTATGTCTTCGACTGGGCCTTTCTGCGCGACCTCTTGCTGAAGGACATGTCGGACGACAATTCCAGCCATGATTTCGGCTTCGACCTGATCCCGCATATCGTGAAGCATGGCAAGGCGGTGGCCCATCGCTTCACCGACAGCTGCGTGACCTCGGGCCTTGAGGAAGAGGCCTATTGGCGCGATGTCGGCACGATCGACGCCTTCTGGCAGGCCAACATCGACCTGACCGATTTCGTGCCCAAGCTGGATATCTACGACAATTCCTGGCCGATCTGGACCTATTCCGAAATCGTGCCGCCCGCGAAGTTCATCCATGACGAGGATGGCCGGCGGGGGGCGGCGGTGTCGTCGCTGATCTCGGGCGATTGCATCGTCTCGGGGTCCTCGGTGTCGAATTCGCTGCTGTTCACCGGTGTGCGCACGCACAGCTGGTCCAGCCTTGAATATGTGGTGGCGCTGCCGCGGGTGATCGTCAACCGCAAGGCCGAGCTGAAGAACTGCGTGATCGACAGCGGCGTGGTGATCCCCGAAGGGCTGGTCGTCGGGCAGGATGCCGCCGAGGATGGCAAGTGGTTCCGCCGCACCGAGTCTGGTATCGTGCTGATCACACAGGATATGCTGGATCAGCGGGCGAAGGCGAAGGGCTGAGGTCGCGCCGGTGGACAGCGGCGGGGGACTTTGCGTCCCCCGCACCCCCTGCAGGGTATTTGGACAAAGATGAAGAGGCTGTGGCGATGAAGGGGCGGGTGCTGTCGGTCGCGTCGGAATGCGTGCCTCTGGTCAAGACCGGCGGGCTGGCGGATGTGGTGGGGGCCTTGCCCGGCGCGCTGGCGGGGCAGGGCTGGCAGATGCGGGTGCTGCTGCCGGCCTATCGCGCCCTGCGGCCGCGGGCCAAGGGCTGGGAGGTGGTCTGGCGCGAGCCGGGTCTCTGGGGCGGCGAGGGTCGGGTGCTGCTGGGGCAGGTCGACGGCATCGAGGTGATGCTGCTGGACGCCCCGCATCTGTATGACCGCGACGGCGGGCCCTATTCCGGGCCGGCAGGCGACTGGGGCGACAATCCGCAGCGGTTTGCGGCGCTGGCCTGGGTGGCCGCCGCGATCGCGCGCGAGGGGGCGGCGGGATGGAAGCCGGATGTGCTGCATGCGCATGACTGGCAGGCCGGATTCGCCCCGGCTTACCTCGCCTATCACGGCCGCGATGAGCAGACTGGGGGCGGCTGCAAGTCGGTGCTGACCATCCACAACATCGCCTTTCAGGGCTGGGCCCCTTCGGCGCTGCTGGCGGATCTGCGGCTTCCGGGATCGGCCTTTCATCCGGCGGCGCTGGAATATTATGGCGGCTTGTCCAGCCTGAAGGCCGGGCTTGTCACCGCCGACCGCATCACCACGGTTTCCCCCCGCTATGCCGAAGAGCTGATGCGCCCCGAATTCGGCATGGGGTTGCAGGGGGTGATCGCGGCACGGGGGGCGGATGTGTCCGGCATCCTCAATGGCGTGGACCTGGCGGTCTGGTCGCCCGAAGCCGAGGCGGAACACGCCTATTCGGCCGGGGACATGGCCGGAAAGGACGCCGCGCGCCGCGCCCTTTGCGCCGAATTCGGGCTGGATGTGCCGGGGCCGCTGGCCATCGTGGTCAGCCGGTTGACTGACCAGAAGGGCATCGACCTTCTGCCCGCCGTGGCCCCCGGTTTCATCGGTGCGGGTGGCGGGCTGGTCGTCCTCGGGTCGGGCGATCCGGCGCTGGAGGCCGCGATGCGCGGGCTGGCGGCGCAATTCCCCGGCCGGGTGGCGGTGAAGATCGGCTATGACGAGGCGCTGAGTCATCGCCTCTTTCAGGGCGCCGATGCCGTGCTGGTGCCCAGCCGGTTCGAACCCTGCGGGCTGACCCAGATGTATGGTTTGCGCTATGGCACCTTGCCGGTGGTGGCGGCGACCGGGGGGCTGGCCGATACGGTGATCGGGGCGACCCCGGCCAGTCTGGCCGCAGGGGTGGCGACCGGCCTTGTCTTTCACCCGACCGATGCGCTGGCCTTCGCGCAATCCCTGCGCCAGCTGGTTGCGCTGCATGCCGACCGCGCGGCCTGGACCCGCGCGCGCAAGGCGGCGATGGCGCAGCCCCTGGGCTGGGAAACCAGCGCCGCCGCCTATGCCGCGCTTTATGCGGGCCTCGTTGCGGGATGATCCCGCCGCGCGCCAATGGTCATGCCGTCAGCCCCGGTCAGCCCTGGCCGATGGGGGCCACGCTGACCGGCGACGGGGTGAATTTCGCGGTGTTTTCCGCCCATGCCGAGATGATCGAGCTGTGCCTGTTTTCCCCCGATGGCCGCAAGGAGCTGTCGCGGCTGCCGATGCGCGACCGCGACGGCGACATCTGGCATATCCATGTCGGCGGGCTGACGGCGGGCTGCACCTATGGCTATCGCGCCCATGGGCCTTATGACCCCGAACGGGGGCACAGGTTCAATCCGCACAAGCTGCTTCTTGACCCCTATGCCCGCGCGCTGGAGGGGCGGTTGAAATGGTCGGATGCGCTGATGGGCTACAAGCTGGGCAGCCCGAAAGGCGACCTTTCCTATGACACCCGCGATTCCGCCTTTGCGGTGCCGAAGGCGGTGGTGGTGGACCCGGCCTTCGGTTGGGGCAATGACGCCGCCCCGCGCGTTCCCCGCGCCGAAACGGTGATCTACGAGGCGCATCTGCGAGGGCTGACCAAGCGGCATCCGGGGGTGGAGAAGGGGCTGCGCGGCACCTATCTCGGCCTCGTCTCGGATCAGGTGCTGGATCACCTGACCCGGCTGGGGGTGACGACGGTCGAGCTGTTGCCGATCCAGTCCTTCGTCGACGAACGCTTTGTCACCGCACGGGGCCTGCGCAACCATTGGGGTTACAATTCGCTGGCCTTCTTCGCGCCCGAGCCGCGCTACATGGGCCGCAACGGCGGGCTGTGGGAGGTGCAGACCATGGTCCGCCGCCTGCATTCCGCCGGGATCGAGGTGATCCTGGATGTGGTCTACAACCACAGCGCCGAGGGCGACGAATGGGGGCCGACGCTGTCGTTCCGGGGGCTCGACAACGCCAGCTATTACCGGCTGACCGAGGGCGGGCGGCGCTATGCCAATGATGCGGGCACCGGCAACACGCTGAACCTGACGCAGCCGATGGTGCTGCGGATGGTGATGGATTCCTTACGCTACTGGGTGGAACAGGTGCATGTCGACGGTTTCCGCTTTGACCTTGCCACCGTGCTCGGGCGCGAATCCGGCGGCTTTGACCCCAACGGCGGCTTTTTCGATGCGATACGGCAGGATCCGGTCCTGTCCCGCGTCAAGCTGATTGCCGAACCCTGGGACATCGGCCCCGGCGGCTATCAGCTGGGGGCCTATCCGCATCCCTTCCTGGAATGGAACGACCGCTTCCGCGACGGGGTGCGGCGCTACTGGCGCGGCGATGCCGGGATGACGCGCGATCTGGCGGCCCGCCTCTTGGGCAGCGCCGAGAAATTCGACCATTCCGGCCGCGCCGCCACATCGTCGGTGAACTACATCACCAGTCATGACGGGTTCACGCTGGAGGATCTGGTCTCCTACACCGTCAAGCGCAACTGGCAGAATGGCGAGGAAAACCGCGACGGCCATTCGGAAAACCATTCATCGAACATGGGGATCGAAGGCCCGACCGAAGAGCCCGCCGTTCTGGCCGCGCGGGCCCTGCGCAAGCGCAACCTGCTGGCGACACTGTTTCTGGCCCAGGGCGTGCCGATGCTGCTGGCGGGGGATGAGATCGGCCAGACCCAGGGCGGCAACAACAATGCCTATGCCCAGGACAACGAGGTGGCCTGGCTGGACTGGACCGCCCCCGATGCCGGTCTGGCCGCCTTCACCGCCCGGCTGGCGGCGCTGCGCCGCGCGCATCCGGTGCTGCGCCAGCGCCGGTTCCTTCATGCCCGGCCGCGCCCGTCGGACAACATCCGCGATGTGATCTGGCGGCGGCCCGACGGGACCGAACCCGCACCGCAGGACTGGCACGACCCGGCCTTCCGCTGTCTGTGTGTCGAGTTGCGGCTGTCGGCCGAGGGCGGCGATCCGGCGCGCGATGCCGTGCTGGCCGTCTTCAACTGCGGCGGGGCCTGCCCGCTGATCCTGCCCGATACCGCCCCGGCGTGGGAACTGCTGCTGGACACCACGCGCCCCGGCCTGACCACCGGCCCGGCCCCCGTCGAGGTGCCCGCCCAATCCGTTCTGCTGTTGCGCGCCACATCCGCCCGCCCAAAGGGAGAGAGCAAATGACCAAAGTCGCCACCCAACCCATTGCCGGCCAGAAACCCGGAACCTCGGGCCTGCGCAAGAAGACGCCCGTGTTCATGGGGCGGCATTATCTGGAGAATTTCATCCAGTCGACCTTCGATGTAGTGGGGGCGGCGGGGAAAACCTTTGTCCTTGGCGGCGACGGGCGCTATTTCAACGACCGTGCGGCACAGGTGATCCTGCGCATGGCCGCCGCCAATGGCGCGGCGCGGGTGATCGTTGGGCAGGGGGCGATCCTCAGCACTCCGGCGGCCAGCCACCTGATCCGGCTGATGAAAACCGACGGCGGCATCATCATGTCGGCCAGCCACAATCCCGGCGGCCCGCATGAGGATTTCGGCGTGAAATTCAACATGCCGAACGGCGGCCCCGCGCCCGAATCCGTGACCGAGGCGATCTACAGGCGCACGACCGAAATCACCGAATACCATGTGGCCGAGGCGCAGGATGTCGATCTGTCCGCCATCGGGCGGCACGATCTGGCCGGGATGATCGTCGATGTCGTCGATCCGGTCGCCGACTATGCCGCGCTGATGGAAAGCCTGTTCGATTTCCCCGCCATCCGCGCCATGTTCGCGGGCGGCTTCCGCATGCGGATGGACAGCATGTGCGCCGTGACCGGCCCTTATGCGGTTGAAATCCTTGAAAACCGGCTGGGGGCCGCAAGGGGCACCGTGGTCAACGCCACGCCCTTGCCGGATTTCGGCGGCATGCACCCCGACCCGAACCCGACCTGGGCGCATGCGCTGATGGACCAGATGTTCGGCAAGGACGCCCCCGATTTCGGCGCGGCCTCGGATGGCGACGGCGACCGAAACATGGTGGTCGGGCGCGGGGTCTATGTCTCTCCCTCCGACAGCCTTGCCGTTCTGGCCGCCAACGCCCATCTCGCGCCGGGCTACAAGGCGGGGCTGAAGGGCATCGCGCGGTCGATGCCGACCAGCGCCGCCGCCGACCGGGTGGCCGAGGCGCTGGGGCTGCATCATTACGAAACCCCGACGGGGTGGAAGTTCTTCGGCAACCTTCTGGACGCTGGCAAGGCCACCATCTGCGGCGAGGAATCCTTCGGCACCGGCAGCGACCATGTGCGCGAAAAGGACGGGCTCTGGGCGATCCTCTTGTGGCTGAACATTCTGGCGGTCCGCAGGGAAAGTGTCGCGCAGATCCTGCATGACCATTTCAAACGCTATGGCCGCAACTACTACAGCCGCCATGATTTCGAGGCGATCCCGACCGAGGCGGCGGATGCGATGTTCGCCGCCCTGCGCACCGCCTTGCCGGGCCTGAAGGGGCAGGATTTCGACGGCATGGTCGTGACCCATGCCGACGATTTCGCCTATACCGATCCGGTGGACGGCTCGGTCTCGACCCAACAGGGCGTGCGCGTGCTGTTCGACGGCGGCAGCCGCGCGGTGTTCCGCCTGTCGGGCACCGGCACCGAAGGGGCCACGCTGCGGGTCTATCTGGAACGCTTCGTCACCGGCCCCGACGATCTGGCCGAGGACCCGCAATCCGCCCTTGCCCCGGTGATCCGCGCCGCCCATGCGATTGCGGATATTGCCGGGCATACCGGGCGCAACGCGCCGGATGTCGTGACCTGAGCGCCCCCGAACGGCACGACCCGGATCTCCGCTACGTATGTACGGAAGCCATACGTAAGCCATACGTGAACCATACGTCGGACATACGCAGATTTTTCAGCCTTATGAAGGGCTTGTGGCCTCGGACCCTCGTCATGGCGTGCGTGACGATTCCATGCCACTTTCTGTCGCCAACAGACCAGACCCCGTCGTCCTAATCCTGACACTGGTGTCGAGTTTGACGGGGGAGCAGCGATGACGGAGCAAAGGGCCAGATCGGGGCGGCAGGCCCGCACGGCGGAACGGTCGCGCAAGGGGGGCGGCCCGCACCGGCCCTATATCCAGCGCAACATCCCCACCTATGACATCCTGTCCGAAGAGAACCTTCTGAAGATCGAAAGGGCCGCCGACCGCATCCTTGCCGAAACCGGCCTGATCTTCCGCGACGACCCCGAGGCGGTGGCATTGCTGCGCAAGGCCGGGGCCAGGATCGAACCCGGCAGCGCCGGCGATCTGGTGAAGTTCGAGCCGGGCAGCTTGCGCGAAATCCTGAAGACCGCACCCTCAGAATTCACCCAACATGCCAGAAACCCTGTAAATTCCGTGCAGATCGGCGGCAGGAACGTGGTGTTTTCCCCGGCCTACGGCAGCCCCTTCGTCGCCGATCTGGACAAGGGCCGCCGCTTTGGCACGCTGGAGGATTTCCGCAATTTCGTGAAGCTGGCGCAATCCAGCCCCAACCTGCACCATTCCGGCGGCACGATCTGCGAACCCACGGATGTGCCGGTGAACAAGCGCCATCTCGACATGGTGCTGTCGCATATCGAACTCAGCGATCGTGGCTTCATGGGCTCGGTCACGGCCGAGGAGCGGTCAGAAGACAGCATCGAGATGTGCCGCATCCTGTTCGGCGCCGATTTCGTCGACAAGAACTGCGTCATCCTTGGCAATATCAACGCCAATTCGCCGCTGGTCTGGGACGGCACCATGACCAAATCCTTGCGCGCCTATGCCCGCGCCAATCAGGCCGCTGTCGTCGTCCCCTTCATCCTCGGCGGTGCCATGGGCCCCGTCACCAGCGCCGGGGCCATCGCGCAGAGCCTGGCCGAAACCATGGCCGGCTGCGCCCTGACGCAGCTGGAGCGCAAGGGCGCCCCGGTGGTCTTCGGCAACTTCCTGTCGTCGATGAGCCTGCGGTCTGGCAGCCCCACCTTCGGCACCCCGGAACCGGCCATCGGCAGCATGGTCGTCGGCCAGCTTTGCCGTCGCCTGAACCTGCCGATGCGCTGTTCGGGCAATTTCACGGCGTCGAAACTGCCTGACGGGCAGGCGATGATGGAAGGCACGATGTCGATGCTGGCCGCCATCCATTGCGGAACGAATTTCATTCTGCATTCAGCGGGTTGGCTGGATGGCGCGCTGACGATGTCCTATGAGAAATTCATGCTGGACGCCGATCTGTGCGGCGCTTTGCATTCCTATCTGGACGGGGTGAAGATCGACGACGATCAGCTTGCCGTCGATGCCTTTGCCGAGGTCGGCCCCGGCAACCATTTCTTCGGCTGTTCCCACACCATGTCGCATTACGAAACGGCGTTCTGGGATTCGGGCCTGTCGGACAATGAGCCGTTCGAGAAATGGGAAGCGGCAGGCAAGACCGATTCCGGCTTCCGTGCCAATCAGGCCTGGAAGCGCACGCTGGCGGAGTATCAGGCTCCGGCGCTGGATGACGGCATCCGCGAGGGCCTGCGAGATTTCGTCGCCCGCCGCAAAGCCGCGATGGCCGATGCCTGGTATTGAGCGCCCGTAGACGGGGGTCATCGAGTTTTCGTCGAAAACTCGGGATTTCGGATTTTCGCCGAAAATCCGGGGCCGGTCAGGGCTGGCGGGACCAGCCATGCTCGCCATGGGCAAACCGGCTGACCGGCCCTTCGACGAAGGGCCGGCCGGGGAGGGCCAGCCAGGAGCGCAGCGTAACGCCCCCGGCATCCAGGGCAATCAGCGACAGGTCGTTGGCATCGGTCTTGCGCCGCGCGGAAATCGCTGTGCCGACTTGCAGGAACAGCATGCCGGCATGGGTTTCGGCCATACCCCAATGCGGCATGTGGGTGTGGCCCGACAGCACGATCTGCGCCCCCGCCGCCGCGAGGCCCCGCAACGCGGCCGCCGGGTCGGCGATGTCGGCCGGGGTGCCGTCCGCCGCCGGAACCGGGGCATGATGCAGCACGGCGATGCGCCAATGGCCGGGCGGGGCGGCCGCGAAGCGGGCTTTCAGCCGGGCCAGCGCGGCGGGTCGCAACAGGCCCGATTTCCAGACCAGCGGATTGGCGGTGTTCACGCCTTGCAGCACGGCGTCGGCCAGCATCAGGCCCGGCTCCAGCTCGGGCCCGAAGGCGCGGGCGTGGCGGCGGAACGGGGCCAGCAGCCGCAGGGGCAGGTTCCACAGCGGCATGTCGTGGTTGCCCGGCACCACCAGCACCGGCTGTGGCAGCGCATCGGCAAAGGCGCGGGCGGCGGCGAACTGGCCGGACCGGGCGCGCTGGGTCAGGTCGCCCGAAATCACGCTGGCATCGGGGGCCAGCCGGGCGGCCAGCGCAAGACAGCTGCGGGCCAGCCCTTCCTCGACCGTGCCGAAATGCAGGTCGGACAGGTGCAGGATGCGGCTCATCCGGCCATGCCCACGCCCGGATCGGCCGGGGTTTTCTGCGGCGGAAGGATGACGTTCAACCGGCCCTCGGCCAGTTCGATCCGCAGGGGCAGGTCCATCTTCAACTTTTCGCCGTCCAGCGCCACCGACACCCGGCTGCGCCCCGGCACCGAAATGCCGATCCGGGCGGGGGCCGAGACCAGCACGTCGCGGCCATGGTCCACCCGCTTGCGCAGCAGCTTCCACGCCAGCCGCAGAAAACCGAATCGCGTCTGCTGCGGGGCCAGGAACATCACGAAGCGGTCGGCCGAAATCGCCTGCGCGCCATCCAGACCGAACTGGTCCAGCTGATAGGCGGACCGGGCGACAAACACCATCGGCGTGCGGATCAGCTGCCGGGTGCCGTCAAGATCCAGTGTCATCCGGTAGGGCCGCTGGAACCGCAGGATGGTGCGCAGCGATGCAAGATGCGCCAGCATCCGGTAGCGGCCCCAGCGGGCATAGCTGGCCTCGCGCTCCTCAAGGATCTGGGGATAAAGGCCGATCGAGACGTTGTTCAGGAACACCCGGCCGTTCAGTGTGCCGACGTCGATGGCATGGGGCCTGCCCTGAAGGATCGCGCCGGCGGCCTGCGCGGCGTCTTCCGGCATCTGCAGGCCGCGCGCGAAATAGTTGAAGGTGCCGAAGGGCAGCACAGCCAGCGCCGATGCGGTTCCCGCCAGTGCATGCGCGACCCCCGCAACCGTGCCGTCGCCGCCTGCGGCAACGATGGTGGCAAAGCCTTCGCGCGCGGCGGCGGCGGCAGTGGGGGCAGGGTCGCCCTTGAACGGGCGCAGGGTGGCGCGGGGGCCGAAGAGCTGCATTGCCTGCGTCAGGGCCTGCGGATTGCGGGCAACGGTGCCCGAATTGGGATTGGCGATGACGCAGATGTCAGGTCGCGTCACAGCCATCTAACTGCGCAGGCCGGTTTCGTAGAGAAGGCCCATGCGTTTGGCCTCGTAGTAATAGCCTCTGGCATACCACATCACGGCCTTTTCCTCGCTTCCGCGAGAGACCAGCCAGGCCCCGCGCAGGTATTTCCCGGCATATTGCAGGTTGGTTTCGGCATCGAGCAGCCCCTCGGGCGACCCGCGATAGCCCATGGTGCGGGCGGTCTGCGGCAGGATCTGCATCAGCCCGTAATAGGGGCCGTTGCGGGCGCGGGGATTGTAGTCGGATTCGCGCTGGATCACGCGATGCAGCAGGCTTTCGGGAATGTCGTGGATCGCGGCATATTTGCGGATCAGCGCCCGCATCTGCGGCGTCTCGCCGGGGTGCAGGTCGCCGTGGCTGGCGGCGGTGTCCTTTGGCCGGCCACCGCCGCAGGCGGCAAGCGCAAGCGGAAGCGTCAGGGCAAAGAGGCGGCGGCGGGTGATCTGCATCATCGGGCCCTTGTCTCTGTGGTGCCGGTCGGTGTTCGGCCAAGGGATAGGGCGCGCGGCGGGGCGGGGCAAGGGCGCGCGGAGCGGATCGGCGGATGCCGCCGCATCCGGGGGTGAAGCTTTGCACTATGCCGGGCGGGTTGGCCGGTGCTAGCCTTGGGGCAGCGACGCGCGGCGACACGCGGCGGCAGGGGGGGCAGGACGGCATGGAGGCGGGATCGGCAGCATCGGGGGAGGCGCGGGTTCTGGCGCTGGCGTTGATCGTCGATGACCATCCCCTGTTCTGCGACGCCCTGTCGATGACGCTGAAGGCTGTGGCCGGGATTGCGCGGATCGACACTGCCGACAGGCTGGAGGCCGCCTTGACGCGGCTGGAGACCGGGCCCGCGCCGGATGTGATCGTGCTGGACCTGAACCTGCCGGATGTCTCGGGGCTGGACGGGCTGATCCGGCTGCGGCAGGCGGCGGGGGCGGTGCCGGTGGTGGTTGTGTCCTCGATGGCGGATGACCGGGTGATTGCAGGCTGCCTTGCGGCGGGGGCTGCGGGTTTTGTGCCCAAGCATTCGCGCCGCGATGTGTTCCGCGCCGCGTTCGAGGCGGTGGCGGCGGGGCGGATCTGGCTGCCCGAGGGTTTCGTGGCGCAGGCCGCCGGCGTGATGAGCCGTCAGGAAGAGGCGATCCAGCGGCTTGCCGCGCTGACCCGCCAGCAGGCGCGCATCCTGCAACTGATCTGCGAGGGCAAGCTGAACAAGCAGATCGCATGGGAGCTGGCCATCGCCGAAACCACGGTGAAGGCGCATGTGACGGCGATCATGCGCAAGCTGGGCGTTCAAAGCCGTACTCAGGCTGTGCTGCTGGCGAATGAGGCCAATTTCGCCGCGCTGGTGCCGGAGGGCGGCTGACCTGCCCCGTCTCGCGGCTTGTCGTCGGGCGGGGACGGGGCCTAGAGTGACGGCAACGCCACGGAAAAAGGCCGGGTCTTGGACGCAGCGATCAGGACAGAGGTGATGCCGCGCGCATCGGCCCCGGCACGGGCACCGGATGCGGTGGCGCGTCTGGTGGCGGGGCTTGGACCGGGGCCTTTTGCGGCGGTGGTGCTGTTCGTTTCGGCCGATGCCGACCTGCCGGGACTGGAATCCGCGCTGGTGGCCTTTGCAGCACCAGTGGTGGGCTGCACCTCGGCCGGAGAGATATCCGCAGATGGCTATGCCGAGGGCGAGATCGTGGCGGTGGGCCTGCCCGCGGCGCTGTTCTCGGCCGAAATCCTGCCGGTGCCCGATCTGGGCGCGCTGGACCCGCAGGCCCTGATCGGCGGGCTGATCCGGGCGCGGGCGGCATTGGCGCGGGCAAGGCCGCAGTGGGAGACCGAATTCGCCTTTCTGATGGTGGACGGCACCTCGACCCGCGAGGATGCGCTGACGGCGGCGCTGGGGCCGGGTCTGGGGCCGGTGCCGCTGTTCGGCGGGTCGGCGGGCGATGGCTTGCGCTTCGGTCGGGCGCTGGTGCTGTGGGACGGCCGGTTCCGGGGCAATGCGGCGGTGGTGCTGATGCTGCGCTCGGCCTGCCGGGTGAAGGTATTCTCGCTGGATCATCTGGTGCCGACGGCCCGGCGCATGGTGGTGACGGGTGCCGATCCGGCCCGGCGCATCGTGACCCGGATCAATGCCGAACCCGCCGCGCGGGAATATGCCCGGCTCTTGGGCAAGGATCCCGAACAGCTGACCCCCTTCACCTTTGCGGCGCATCCGGTGGTGGTGCGGGTGGGCGGGCGGCATCATGTGCGGGCCATTCAGCGGATGGAGCCGAACGGCGATCTGGTGTTCTTCTCGGCCATCGCCGAGGGGCTGGTGCTGACCCTGGCCGAGCCGCAGGACATTGCCGCGCATCTGAAGCGTGAGCTTGCGGCGCTGGCGCAGACCGGGGCAGGTCATGGCCCACCGCAGGCCATTCTGGCCTGTGACTGTATCCTGCGCCGGATGGAGGCACAGGAAAACCAGCGGCTTGGTGCGGTGTCGGCCATCCTGCGGGCGAACGGCGTGGCAGGGTTTTCCACCTATGGCGAGCAGGTCAATTCCATGCATGTCAACCAGACCATGACCGGCGTTGCGATCTGGGCCCCCGACTGGTCCCCCGAGGCGGCGGGATGAGCCGCGATCTTGCCGCCGCCCTGATCGACCCGCAGGACGGACCCGAACGCCGGGTGGAAAAGCTCTTGTCCATCGCGGGGGCCCTGATGGCGCGGGTCGAGGCAATGACGGATGACAGCGGGCTGGCCTATGCCCAGTTCCAGCGTGCCGTCCTGCTGGAGGATCAGGTCCGCGAACGTACCCGCGATCTGGAACATGCGCTGGATCTCTTGAACGATTCGAACGCCCGGCTGGCCGATGCGATGGCCGAGGCCGAGGCGGCCCGCGCCAATCTGGCATCGGCGATCGAGACGGTGCAGGAAGGCTTTGCGCTGTTCGACGTGTCGGACCGGATGGTGATGTGCAATTCGCGCTTTGGCATGCATATGACCGACATCCACCCCGATCTGCGCCCCGGTCTGGTCTTTGCCGATTATGTGGCGCTGGTCAGCCGCAGCCAGCATCTTGCCTTGCCCGAGGGGCTGACGCCCGGCGACTGGGCCTTGCAGCGGATGCGGCGGCATCAGGACCGGCATGTCATCTTCAACGTCCGCATGATCTGGGACCGCTGGGTTCAGGTCAGCGAACATCGAACTGCCGAAGGCGGCACGGTGATCCTTCAGACCGATGTGACCGACATCATCCGCAACGAACGTACCGAACGCGGGCGGATGCTGGATGATCAGGCCCGGATGATCCGCGCCACGCTGGACCATCTGGATCAGGGCGTGGCGGTCTTCGACGCCGAGGCGCAGCTGGCGGGCTGGAACCAGCGGCTGTCGGTGCTGCTGACGCTGCCGCTGTCGCAGTTGCGGCGCGGCGTGGCGTTCGAGCGGCTCTTGGCGCGGTTCCAGGGCGAGATGCGGTTTCAGCGCGGCATGGATGCGGCGGGGCTGCTGGCCTGGGCGCGCGGCGGCAAGGGGCGCGGTGCGCTGACCTTTGCGGTCGAACGGACGGGCGGGCAGGTGCTGACGGTCTTTGCCCAGGAACTGCCCGATGGCGGCTTTGTCGTCAGCTTCACCGATGTGACGGCGGAACGCAGCGCCCTTGCCGCGCTGCATCGCGCGAACGAGACGCTGGAGGCGCGGGTGCGCGAACGCACGCTGGAGCTGGAGGATGCGCTGGCCGATGCCGAACGGGCCAATGCCTCGCGCAGCCGGTTCGTGGCCGCGGCCAGCCACGATCTGCTGCAACCCTTGGCGGCGGCCAAGCTTTTCATCTCGTCAGCGGCCGAAGGCGAAGGCGGCGCTGCGCTGGACAAGGCGCAGAATGCGCTGCAATCGGTCGAGGAAATCCTTGGCGCGCTTCTGGATATATCCAAGCTGGAATCCGGGCGGATGGCGGTTTCGGTCGGGCCGGTGGCGTTGGCCCCAGTGCTGGCGCGGCTGGCCGAGGAATTCGCGCCGATGGCGGCGGCGAAGGGCCTGCGCCTGCGCCTGCACGGGGCCGCGGCTGTCGGCGTCTTCGTGCAGACCGATGCGGGCTATCTGCGGCGGATCCTTCAGAACCTTGTCGCCAATGCGATCCGCTATACCGACCGGGGCGGCGTGCTGATGGCGGCGCGGCGGCAGGGGGCGGCCCTGCGGCTGGAGGTCTGGGATACCGGGCCGGGCATTCCCGAAGAGGCGCAGGACCTGATCTTCCGCGAATTCCAACGGCTGAATGCGCGGGCCAGTGCTTCGGAAGGCATGGGGCTGGGGCTGGCCATCGTCGAACGCGCCTGCGGTCTGCTGGGGCATCCGCTTGACCTTGTGTCCCGCGTCGGGCGCGGGTCGGTGTTCCGGGTCACGGTTCCCATGGCCGCGCCTACGACCAAGGTTTCATAGCGCGGCCCGCCCCCTGCGCATAGGCTAGTCCTGCGAGGGAGGAAACCCGCATGAAACTGACAGACAGCCGCGCGATTTCGGCCGCGCCCGCCATCGTCTGGGATGCGATCCTGAACCCGGAGGTGCTGAAAGCCTGCATTCCGGGTTGCCAAAGCCTGACCGGCACCGTCGAAGACGGGTTCGAGGCTGTGGTCAAGCAGAAGGTCGGCCCCGTCAGCGCCACCTTCACCGGCGTGGTCAAGATCTCGGACGTGGTGCCCGGCCAGTCGCTGAAGATCAGCGGCGAGGGCAAGGGCGGCCCGGCGGGGTTTGCCAAGGGCGGCGCTGCCGTCACCCTGGCGGCCGATGGTACGGGCACATTGCTGACCTATGATGTCGAGGCGGCAGTCGGCGGCAAGCTGGCCCAGTTGGGCAGCCGGATCATCGACGGTTTTGCCAAGAAGCTGGCGGACGAATTCTTCACGCGATTTCAGGCTGCGGTGGAAACCGATGCCGATGGCGATGGTGTGCCGGACGAGGACCCTGAACCCGCGGCAGGAGATGAGAAGAAGAAAGGCTGGTTTCGCCGCATGATCGGCAGTTGACCGGCCTGCAACAGACCCAGGGATGACCAAGGGAGGAGCGAATGGCGAAAGTCACCATGACCGTGAACGGCAAGACCGTCTCGGCCGAGACCGAGGGGCGGACGCTGCTGGTGCAGTTCCTGCGCGACGGGCTGGGGCTGACCGGCACCCATGTCGGCTGCGACACCAGCCAATGCGGGGCCTGCACCGTGCATCTGGACGGCAAGGCGGTGAAATCCTGCACCATATTCGCGCAGGATGTGGCAGGGGCGGATGTGCGCACCATCGAAGGCATGGCCAATGCCGACGGCAGCCTTGGCGTACTGCAACAGGCGTTCCAGGATCATCACGGGCTGCAATGCGGCTTCTGCACGCCGGGGATGGTGATGGCTTCGGCCGCGCTATTGGCGCAGAACCCCAATCCGACCGAAGCGGAAATCCGCCACGGGCTTGAAGGCAACATCTGCCGCTGCACCGGATACCACAACATCGTCAAGGCGGTGATGGCGGCATCGGGACAGGGTTCTTCGAAGATCGCCGCTGAATAAACAGCTATTTCAAGGATATGCGCCGCATTTCTGATGTGTTGCGCGAAGGGAGGACGACATGCCGAAAGATGGAGCCCCCAAGGACGGGGGGATCGGCGCCAGCACCAAGCGGCGCGAGGATCTGCGGTTCCTGACCGGAAAGGGCCGCTATACCGATGACATCAACATCCGCGGCCAGCTTTACGCCCATTTCGTCCGCTCTCAGGTTGCCCATGGCAGGCTGAAGGGGATCGACGCCAGCGCCGCCGAGGCGATGCCGGGCGTTGTCAGGGTGTTCACCGCCGCCGATTTCGCCGCGAATGGCGGGATGCCCTGCGGCTGGCAGGTGACGGACCGGCACGGCAAGCCGATGCTGGAACCGAAGCATCCGATCCTGGCCGATGGCAAGGTGCGCCATGTCGGCGATCCCATCGCCGTGGTGGTGGCCGAAACGCTGGATCAGGCCCGCGACGCCGCCGAGGCGGTGGAGGTGGATATCGAGGAACTGCCCGCCGTCATCGACATGAAAGCGGCGGTCAAGGGCGGCCCTCTGGTGCATGAAGAGATCGGGTCAAACCTTTGCTATGACTGGGGGTTCGTCGAAGACAACAAGGCGGCAGTGGACGAGGCGTTCCGCAACGCCGCCCATGTCACCACGCTGGAACTGGTGAACAACCGGCTGGTCGCCAACCCGATGGAACCGCGCGTCGCGGTCGGCGATTATGAGGAATATTCCGGCCAGCACACGCTTTATACCACCAGCCAGAACCCGCATGTGATCCGGCTTCTGATGGGGGCCTTCGTGCTGGGCATCCCGGAACACAAGCTGCGCGTGGTGGCGCCGGACGTGGGCGGCGGCTTCGGGTCGAAGATCTTTCACTATGCCGAAGAGGCCTTTGTCACCAAGGCGGCGCATCTTCTGAAACGGCCGGTGAAATGGACCTCCAGCCGGTCCGAGGCCTTCATCTCGGATGCCCATGGCCGCGACCATGTGACGAAGATCGAACTGGCGCTGGATGCGCAGAACAACTTTACCGCGCTGCGCACCGAAACCCTTGCCAATATGGGGGCCTATCTCTCGACCTTCGCGCCTTCGGTCCCGACATGGCTGCATGGCACGCTGATGGCGGGCAATTACCGCACGCCGCTGATCTATGTGAACGTCAAGGCGGTCTTCACCAACACCGTGCCGGTCGATGCCTATCGTGGCGCGGGGCGGCCCGAGGCGACCTTCCAGCTGGAACGGCTGGTCGACAAGGCCGCGCGGGAACTGGGGGTGTCGCCGATCGAGTTGCGGCGGCAGAACTTCATCCAGCCCGACCAGTTCCCCTATCAGACCCCGGTCGCGGTGGTCTATGACACCGGCAATTATCAGGCCACGCTGGACAAGCTGCTGGAAATCTCGGACCACGCCGGGTTCGAGGCGCGGGCGGCGGAATCGAAGAAACGCGGCAAGCTGCGCGGCTTTGGTCTTGCGCATTACATCGAGGCCTGCGGCATCGCGCCGTCCAATCTGGTTGGGCAACTGGGCGCGCGGGCGGGGCTTTATGAAAGCGCCAGCGTCCGCGTCAATGCCACCGGATCGATCACGGTCTTCACCGGCAGCCACAGCCACGGGCAGGGGCATGAGACCACCTTCGCCCAGGTGATTTCCGACATGATCGGGATTGATGCAAGCCAGGTGGAAATCGTCCATGGCGACACGTCGAACACGCCGATGGGCATGGGCACCTACGGCTCGCGCAGCCTTGCGGTGGGTGGATCGGCCATGGTCAAGGCCACCAACAAGATCATCAACAAGGCCAAGAAGATCGCCGCGCATCTGATGGAGGCATCGGAGGCCGATATCGAGCTGAAGGACGGCAAGTTCACCGTCGCCGGCACCGACAAGGAGAAAAGCTGGGTCGACATCACGCTGGCCGCCTATGTGCCGCACAACTATCCGCTGGAAAACCTAGAGCCGGGGCTGGAGGAAACGGCCTTCTACGATCCCAGCAACTTCACCTATCCCGCCGGGGCCTATGGCTGCGAGGTGGAGGTGGATCCCGAGACCGGCAAGGTGGATGTAGTGGCCTTTGCGGCGGCGGATGATTTCGGCAATGTCGTCAATCCGATGATCGTCGAAGGCCAGGTGCATGGCGGGCTGGCGCAGGGGATCGGGCAGGCGCTGCTGGAAAACTGTGTCTATGACGCGAACGGTCAGCTTCTGTCGGGGTCCTACATGGATTATGCCATGCCGCGCGCCGATGACCTGCCCAGCTTCCGCGTCGATCATTCCTGCGTGACGCCCTGCACCCATAACCCGCTTGGGGTGAAGGGTTGCGGCGAGGCGGGGGCGATCGGCTCGCCCCCGGCGGTGATCAATGCGGTGCTGGATGCCTTGCACCGGGGCGGCATCACCCATGTGAGCCATATCGACATGCCGGCCAGCCCCGCGCGGGTCTGGGCGGCGATGCAGCGCTGAGGGGAGGGACAGATGTACAACTTCGACTTCGTGAAGCCTGCGACGGTGGCCGACGCGACAAAGGCCCTTGCGGCCGAGGGCGCGCAGGCGCTGTCCGGCGGGCAGACGCTGATCCCGACGATGAAGCAGCGGCTGGCGGCCCCCGGCACCCTGGTCAGCCTGACCGGAATCGCCGAGATAAAAGGGGTGTCCGCAGCGGGCGGCGTGCTGACCATCGGGGCGGCGACGCCGCATGCCGTGGTGGCGCAAGAGGCCGCAGCGCACTATCCCGCGCTGGCGGCGCTGGCGGGCGGGATCGGTGATCCGGCCGTGCGCAACCGTGGCACCATCGGCGGATCGCTTGCCAACAACGACCCTTCGGCCGATTATCCGGCGGCGGTGCTGGCTTCGGGCGCGACGGTGGTGACGAACCGGCGGAAAATCGCGGCGGACGATTTCTTTCAGGGTCTGTTCACCACGGCGCTGGAGGAAGGCGAGTTCATCACCGCCGTTGCCTTTCCGATCCCGGAAAGGGCGGCCTATGTGAAGTTCGACCAGCCCGCCAGCCGTTTTGCCCTGTGCGGGGTTTTCGTGGCGAAAGGGGCGGGCGGGGTGCGGGTTGCCGTGACCGGCGCGTCGAACGACGGGGTGTTCCGCTGGGCCGAGGCCGAACAGGCCCTGTCCGGCAATTTTGCGACTGCGGCGCTGGCCAGACTGGGGCTGGACGGGGCCGGGATGATCTCTGACCTGCATGGCACCGGGGCCTATCGCGCGCATCTGGCGGCGGTGCTGACCGGCCGGGCGGTTGCGGCAGCCTGAGCGACGGGGGAAAGAGATCGAAGGCCCTGGGGGAAACCCTGGGGCCTTGTCCGTCTGACGTGGTGTCATGCGGCTGTGATCGCGGCATGTAAGCTTTGTCGCAGCATATCTGTCGGGGGTTGCCAGCGGGCAAACGCCAGATATAGTCAAGTCATTCGGGGCGGGGCTCCCCGTCCTGATGCCGCAGGCCACAGGACGAAGACGGAGTCACTCATCTTGGACGGCGATTTCAGGACGCAATTCGTAAGGGACCCTGCCGCGCTGAAGCATTTTCCGGCGCTGGTGCTGAACGCCGATTTCCGGCCGCTGTCCTATTATCCCTTGTCGCTCTGGCCCTGGCAGGAGGCGATCAAGGCCGCCGTGCTGGACCGGGTGCAGGTGGTGGCGGAATATGACGAGGTGGTGCGAAGCCAGAGGGCCGAGTTCAGGATACCTTCGGTTGTGGTGCTGAAGGATTTCGTCAAACCCCAGAAGCGCGTGGCCTTCACGCGCTTCAATCTTTTTCTGCGGGATGAGTTCTGCTGCCAGTATTGCGGGGCAAAGGGTGATCTGACCTTTGACCATGTGCAGCCGCGGTCGCGCGGCGGGATCACATCCTGGGAAAACGTGGTGGCGGCCTGTTCGCCCTGCAACCTGAGGAAGGGTAACAAGACGCTGAAACAATCGGGCCTGACCCTGCGCCGCCCGGCGCGGGTCCCGTCGGCCGAGGAAATGCAGGCGCATGGGCGGCGGTTCCCGCCGAACCACCTGCATGACAGCTGGATGGATTTCCTGTACTGGGATGCCGAGTTGGAAGCGTAGCGCGCGATTTTTCGTCGAAAAATCGGGCCCCGTCCGATCTGTCGCATTCCTGTTACAAAACCTTCACAATTCGTTCCGGCTGTGGTCGGATGCCCCTTCTGCAAGGGGGATTCGCCGATGCCTGTCACGCTTTATGCCGCCGCCATCAATCTGGGGGTCGCGCTGGCCTGCGGGGCGGTGATCGGATCGGAACGGCAGGTCCGGCAGCGGATGGCGGGCTTGCGCACCAATGCGCTGGTGGCGCTGGGGGCGGCCAGTTTCGTGACCTTTGCCGCCCTGCACCCGACCGAAGTCAGCCCGACGCGGGTGGCGGCGCAGATCGTGTCCGGCATCGGGTTTCTGGGGGCCGGCATCATCTTCCGCGACGGGTTCAACGTGCATGGGCTGAACACGGCGGCAACGCTGTGGTGTTCCGCCGGGGTGGGCATGCTGGCGGGTGCGGGGTTCTGGGATTTCGCCCTGATGCTGACGGGCTTTGTGGTCTTCATCAATCTTGGCCTGCGACCGCTGGTGAAGTTCATGAAAAAGCACACCAAGGCCGGGGTGCCGCTGGTCCGGGCCTATCGCGTGATCGTCACGGTGATGCCCGAGGCCGAAGGCGGTGTGCGCAGTCTGATCCTGCGGACGCTGGGTCTGTCGGGCCTGCACCTGAGCGAGATCGGCATGAAGGCGGCCGAGGATGGCACCGGCCTTGATCTGATCGCCACCGTTACGGCCGAGGGCGTGCCGGATCTGGTGCTGGAACAGGCCGTGCAGCGGCTGGCGGCAGAGCCGGGTCTGTTGCGGGTGCGCTGGCAGTCGCTGGACGAAGGCTGAGAAGACGGACCGGAGCCGCAGGGCAGCATTCCGCCTGCTGTCGCAAGATGCTAGACTTCCCCGAGACAAGGCGCTAAACGATCTTCGTTAGCGCTAACAGTCTTGTCAGGGGGCCTTATGGTTTCGCGCGTCATCCCGGTCGAACCCTTTGACCTTGTGATCTTCGGCGGCACCGGCGATCTGGCACGGCGCAAGATCCTGCCCGGCCTTTACCGCCGGTTTCAGGCGGGGCAGATGACGGCGGATAGCCGGATCATCGGCGCGGCGCGGGGGGAGCTGACGCCCGACGATTTCCGCAAGCTGGTGGCCGAGGCGATTGCCGAATTCCTGCCCGCAGCACAGCAGGATGCGGCGACGATCGCCCAGTTCCTAACCCGGCTCGATTACGTCGCCATTGATGCCAGGGGCGATGCGGGCTGGCCGCAGTTGAAAGCGATCGTGCGTCACGATGTGGTGCAGGCCTTCTATTTCTCGGTTGCTCCGGCGCTGTTCGGCGATCTGGCCGAGCGGCTGAAATCGCATGGCATTGCCGGGGACGCCGCGCGGATCGTGGTGGAAAAGCCGTTCGGCCGCGACCTTGCCTCGGCCCGCGCGCTGAATGCGACGCTGGCGCAGCATTTCGCGGAAAGCCGAATCTACCGGATAGATCACTATCTGGGCAAGGAAACGGTGCAGAACCTGATGGCGGTGCGTTTCGCCAACATCCTGTTTGAGCCGTTGTGGAAGTCGGAATATGTCGATCACGTCCAGATCACCGTGGCCGAAACGGTCAGCGTCGACGGGCGCGGGGCCTATTACGACAAGTCGGGCGCGATGCGCGATATGGTGCAGAACCATCTGATGCAGCTTCTGTGCCTGATCGCGATGGAGCCGCCCTATCATTTCGATCCCGATGCCGTGCGCGACGAAAAGCTGAAGGTGATCCGGGCGCTGGACCCGGTGCGCCCCGAAGACATCGTGCGCGGGCAATATCTGGCTGCGAACGGGCAGGGCGGCTATCTGGAGCATTCGGAAAATCCGGCCTCGAAGACCGAAAGCTACGTGGCGCTGAAGGCCCATATCTCGAACTGGCGCTGGAAGGGCACGCCGTTCTATCTGCGCACCGGCAAACGGCTGCGGGCGCGGGCCTCCGAGATCGCCATCACCTTCAGGGAGCCGCCGCATTCTATCTTTGACGATGCCGAGGGCTGGCGCGAGAATGTGCTGGTGATCCGCTTGCAGCCCGATGAGGGGATGAACCTCAAGGTGATGATCAAGGAGCCGGGGCCGGGCGGAATGCGTCTGGTGCAGGTGCCGCTGGACATGTCCTTTGCCGAGGCGCTGGGGGCGGCGGCCGAGGATGTGCCCGACGCCTATGAGCGGCTGATCATGGATGTGATCCGCGGCAACCAGACCCTGTTCATGCGTGGCGATGAGGTCGAGGCCGCCTGGGCCTGGGCCGACCCGATCATCAACGGCTGGGAATCGCGCGGCGACAAACCGCAAGCCTATGATGCGGGATCCTCGGGGCCGGAAGATGCGTTGATGCTGATGCACCGCGACGGGCGGCGCTGGCGGGAGATTCGCTGATGCAGATCGAAACCTATCCCGACCGCGAGATGATGCAACTGCAACTGGCGAATCTGATCGCCGGGGAACTGGCCGAAACCCTGCGCCGCGATGGCAGGGCCACGCTGTCGGTGCCCGGCGGCACGACACCGGGGCCGGTGTTCGACACGCTGTCGGGCGTCGATCTGGACTGGGCGAATGTCGCCGTGGTGCTGAACGATGAACGCTGGGTGCCCGAATCTTCCGACCGCTCGAACACCCGGCTGGTGCGGCAGCGCCTGTTGCGCGGGCGGGCGGCGGCGGCGCGGCTGATCCCGCTTTATGCCGACGGTTTCGACACGCCGGAAGATGCGGTGCCGGGGCTTGAGGAAGGACTTGCCCCGCATCTGCCGATCTCGGTTCTGCTGCTGGGCATGGGGGCGGACATGCACACCGCCAGCCTGTTCCCCGGCGCCGACCGCCTGGACGAGGCCCTGTCGGCCACCCAGCGCCTGATCCTGCCGATGCGGGCCGAAGCGGCGGGCGAGGTGCGGGTGACGCTGACCGCGCCGGTGCTGCGCGGCGCCTTGCGGGCGCATGTGATGATCACCGGGGCCGAGAAACGCGCGGCCATCGAACGCGCGGCGGGATTGCCGGTGGAAGAGGCGCCGATCCGTGCCGTGCTGGATCAGGCCGTGGTGCATTGGGCGGAATAGGGGGCGAATGATGACCGACAAATGGGCTGCCTTGCGGGACCATCATGCGCGGGTGGCGGATCGAAAGATCCTGTCGCTGTTCGCCGATGATCCGGGCCGTGCGGCCGGGTTTTCCACCAGGGTCGACGGCATGCTGTTCGACTGGTCCAAGACCAACATCTGCGCCGAGACCCGCGCCCTGCTGGTGATGCTGGCCGAGGCATCGGATATCGAGACCCGCCGCGCCGCGATGTTCGGGGGCGAGAAGATCAACGATACCGAAGGCCGGGCGGTGCTGCATGTCGCGCTGCGGGCCGGGCCGGAGGCGGTGATCCGGGTCGACGGACAGGATGTGATGCCCGACATACGCGCCACACGCGCCCGCATGGCCGCCTTTGCCGAGGATGTGCGTCAGGGCCGCTTCCGCGGGCAGGGCGGGCGGATCACCGATGTGGTGAACATCGGCATCGGCGGGTCGGACCTTGGCCCCGCCATGGCGACGCTGGCGCTGGCCCCGTTTCACGACGGCCCGCGGCTGCATTATGTCTCGAATGTCGATGGCGCGCATATTCACGACACACTGATGGGGCTGAACCCCGAAACCACGCTGGTGATCGTGGCCTCGAAGACCTTTACCACCATCGAGACGATGACCAACGCCGATACGGCGAAACGCTGGATGGCGGCGCGCGTCACCGATCCGGCGGCGCAATTCGCGGCGGTGTCGACGGCGGGCGACCGGACCAGCGCCTATGGCATTGATCCGGCACGGGTGTTCGGGTTCGAGGATTGGGTCGGCGGGCGCTATTCGATGTGGGGGCCGATCGGCCTTTCTCTGATGATCGCCATCGGCCCCCAGGCCTTTGGCGAGTTTCTGGCCGGCGGGCTGGCGATGGATCATCATTTCCTGACCGCCCCCCTGTCGCAGAACATGCCGGTGATGCTGGCGCTGGTGGGCATCTGGCACAACCAGATCTGCGGCCATGCCACCCGTGCCGTTCTGCCCTATGACCAGCGGCTGTCGCGCCTGCCGGCCTATCTTCAGCAACTGGAGATGGAGAGCAACGGCAAGCGCGTGGCCCGCGACGGCAGCGATCTGACGGTGGAGTCAGGCCCCGTGGTCTGGGGAGAGCCGGGCACCAACGGCCAGCACGCCTTTTATCAGCTGATCCATCAGGGCACGCGGGTGGTGCCGTGCGAATTCCTGGTGGCGAAACAGGGGCATGAGCCTGACCTGGCGCATCAGCACCTGCTTCTGGTGTCGAACTGCCTTGCGCAATCCGAGGCGCTGTTGCGCGGGCGGTCCTTGGACGAGGCCCGCGCCATCATGGCGAAAAAGGGGGCAATCGGGGCCGAACTGGACCGTCAGGCCCGCCACCGCGTCTTTCCCGGCAACCGCCCCAGCACGACGCTGGCCTATGACAGGCTGACGCCCTTTGTCCTTGGCCAGATCATCGCGCTTTATGAGCATCGCGTGTTTGTCGAGGGCGTGATCCTGGGGCTGAACTCCTATGATCAATGGGGGGTGGAGCTGGGCAAAGAACTGGCGCTGGCGCTGCAGCCGGTGCTGGAGGGGCGGGCCGACACCGCGGGTAAGGATGGATCGACCGCAGCCCTGGTCGATTTCCTGCGGCCTGATCCCGTCAGGCCGTAGCAAAGGCGCGGGCGGCCGCCACCTCGGGGGCCAGCCGTTCGGCAAGGCTCTGCATCGGATCGGCGGGGAAATCTGCCCGCAGGCTGCGCGCCATGTCCTGCGCATGGGCCAAAGCCGCGCGGTCGTGATAGAGTGACTGGACCGCCGACACGATTTCGGCCGTGGTGGACCGCCGCTGCGACAGAACCCGCACCAGACCGGCCGTCTCGGCCCGGCGGGCATGTGTCACCTGTTCCTTGTGGCCGGGCAGTCCGATCTGCGGCAACCCTGCCAGCGCGGCCGTGCAAAGCGAGCCATGCGGCGAGGGATGCATGATCAGGCGCGACCGTTCTGCAATCAGGTTGATCGGGACCGGGCCGTCTTCGACGATCATCCCCGAAGCCGCCAGCCGGGCCTTGGTCGTCTCGGACGCGCCGGGCAGAAAGCCGCGCCGGGGCAGGGGCAGGCGGCACAAAGCCTCGGTCAGCGCAGGCAGGTCGGCCTCGTTGCGCGAGAAATAGACGAAAACCTCGTCCCCCCGCGCCAGATCGGCGCTGCGTTCCACCAAAGGCGGCACCCGGTCCGCCGGATTGCGCCATGGTCCATAGGGATCAAGAAAGGGAAAGGTGCCGATCAGCGACAGATCGGCCTGGTACAGCGCCGACAGCCGGGGCAGGGGCAAAAGCCCCAGGTTCTCTCCCACCCCGTTCAGACTGGCCAGCACCTGATCCTCGGGGTGGACAACCCGATGATAGCCGCGCGTCGTCTGCGGCAGGCTTGGCAGGTCGGCGGGCGGAATGCCAAAGCCGGTGCCCGCGGTGATGATGCGGATTTCCCAGCCTTCGTCCCGCAGGCCATGGGCGGCGCGCAGGGCAAGCGGGGCATAATCGGCAACCAGGATCGAGACGTTTTCCTGCACGATCAGCTGTCGCCAGAACGACAGGCTGGCGGCCAGCAGCTTTGGCCGCATGAAACCGCAGGCCGCCAGAAAGCAGGCCCAGGTCGCATCCCCGACCAGCAGCGGATCGGCCTTGGCCGCCTTGCTGTAGCCAAGGCGCGGGCAGAATCGAACGTCCACGCCTTTGGACAGCAACTCGGCGGCATGGCGTTGCGCGCCGATTCCGGCCAGCAGGGTGACATCAGGCCCCAGGGCCTGCGCCACCCGCGACAATGTGACGACATGTCCGCGCCCGCCGCCCAGTTCGGTTGCCAGAAGAGCGACGGGTTTCGCCATCAGCGGCCGACCGGATGCGCGCCCGCCCGATCAGGCGAAATACAGGATGCTGTCGTCAAAGCCGCCGACCTGGCTGTCATTGCCTTCGCCCACACTTCCACAGCCGTCGCCTTCGCTGCCGCACCCATCGCCATCGCTGCCGCAGCCTTCGTCATCATCGTCCTCGTCCACCACGGGCGGGGGGGCAGGGTCACTCTGGGCGGATGCGGCGCAGGAGGCATCGTATTCGACCGTTCCGATATCGGCGCCATAGAAGGCAGCGGCCCATGCCAGCGCGGCCGAGGGGCTGAACGCGATCCCGCGGGTCAGGCCGTCCTGCCCGATGGCATGTTCGGTCCGCACGCCATCATTCACCACCACCAGAACCGGCCGATAGACACCATCGCTGAGACTGTTGCAGCGCGATACCGACAGGGCCTGCGCAGAGCCACCGGCCCCGGCGACAAGAAGGACCCCAAGCGTAAAACTGCGAAGGGAAGGGATGCCTTTGGACATCGGAAATCTCCTGAAAATGCTGTCAATAAAATCGGACTGATACGCAGGCACTCGATATGGCGGAAAGGTTAATCCTGTCCGTTCATTCTGGCAAGTCCGGTGCCGGGCAGGCGAACCCCTCAGTTCGCCCGCCCGGCACCGGAAAAGCCTCGGTCAGTTCCCCCAGGAACAGATCGGGGATCAGGTCAGGCCAGTGCCGCCGTCACGATGACTTCGACCAGATAGTCGGGCGTTGCCAGCTTGGCCTCGCCGGTGGCGCGGGCCGGGGTGTTGCCCTGCGGCACCCAGGCATCCCAGACCGCATTCATCTGCGCGAAGGTCGACATGTCGGCCAGCCAGATCTGCGCCGACAGGATACGGGTCTTGTCCGTTCCGGCCGCGGCCAGGATGCGGTCGACCTCGGCCAGGCATTGTTTGGTCTGGGTGGCGACATCGTCCCCCGGAGTGCCGACCTGACCCGCCAGCCAGACGATGCCGTTGTAGCAGACCGCCTCGGACATCCGCGCACCGACGCCGATCCGCTTGATCTCGTTTGCCATGGAAAACTCCCTTTCATCCGTTGCGGCACCGTTGCTAGCCTGCCCTTCCGCGAAAGGAAAGAGAGCGCCGGTGCAAAGCCTTGCCGATGATTGCGCGGGGCTTCGGCAAGATCACGCTCACGCATTTGTCACAAGGTTGCACAATCCGTGATCGGCATGGCATCGGGGCGGCGACGAAACCGCCGAAAGTTTCCCCCTGATGCTGACCAGATCCGCCGCTGCGCTTCTTCTTGCGTTTTCCCTGATGCAGCCCGCCACGGGCGCCTTTGCCGAAACGCAACCGCAAGCGCAAAAGGCCGGGTTCTTCCTGTTCGGCGGCAAGAAGGCGGCGAAAAAGGCGGAACGGGCCGAAGACGCCGCCCGCGCCGAGGTCAAGGAAATGGTGGCCTATGCCACCGCGAACAAGCCCAAGGGCCGCATCTGGTGCGTACCTTTCGCCCGCACCGTCACCGGCGTGCAGATCCGCGGCAATGCGAACACCTGGTGGAAAAAGGCCGAAGGCCTGTACGAACGCGGGCGCACGCCCAGGGTGGGCGCGGTGATGGCCTTTGCCGCGTCGAAATCCATGCCGATGGGGCATGTCGCCGTGGTGTCGAAAGTGGTGTCCGACCGCGAAATCCTGATCGACCAGGCCAATTGGGAACGCAACCGCATCACCGTCGATACGCTGGTGGTCGATGTGTCGGAAAAGGGCGACTGGAGCATGGTGCGTGTCGCCAATTCGGCAGGTTCGCTGGGCCGCACCAACCCGATCAACGGTTTCATCTACAACTGATCGACCCGCGGTCGCGCGGCCTTTGACGGCACGCCGTGGGGTGAAAACCGGACCCGGCAGGATCGGGATTCTTTATTTTGCTTCTATCAAATCATCCTTCAATGGCTTGCGAAAGGGTGCCCCATTCGGTGAAAGGGACACCCCGTTGAACCTGACGGCTGACACCTAGTCCGTGATCAGGAACGTCCTGCTGCTGGCGACATCCTGCAAGGGCAGATGCCGACTGCCCGCGACATCCGCGCTTCTTGCATTGCCGCCAAAGTGGTAGGCAAGGCCGAGAGAGAGGCTGAACTGTTCCTCGCCCGAGCCATTCGCCCCCGATCCGCTGTCGGGAACGACATAGTTGGCGCTGCCATAAAGCGCCCAGTCCGGGCTCAGGGGGACCTTGGCCGACAGACCAAGTTGCCATTCGCCGATGGAACTGCTGTCGAACACGCCGACATAGGCCGTGACATCGCCGCCGAAATCGAAGTTGTGCTTCACATAAAGGTTCGTCTGATCCACGGCACGAATTTCGCGGCGAACGCCGGGGGCCCCGGCAACCGTGACCGCGGCCTGATCGGTATCCAGACCATGCGTGGCCCAGACACCGATTTCTGTGGAGTCGCTCAGGGCATATCCAAGTGTCCCGCGCAGCTGGCTCAGGGTAATGGTGTTCGCATTGATCCCCCAGTTCTCGGCATGCAGGGAATCGAAGACAAGGCCCATGCTCAGCCGGTCCGCCAGCGCCGCATCGGCATCCGGTGTGCTGGCGCGTTTATAGATGCCAACCGTATAAAAGGCATGGGTTTCCATGGCCGTATCTTCCGGCACGACCCGAAGCCTGCCCTTGAAATCATACAACCCGTAGCTGGCACCCGCCTGAATGCCGAAATTCGATTCCGTCAGGGTGTGGCCGCTGTTGAACCCGACCACAGCGCCGAAGCTGCCGGTCAGCGATCCGGTGCCTCCGTTGATGTTCGTCAGACGATCTCCGATCGACTTGTAGGTCTCGAACCCCGAGAAGATATAGGTTCCGGCCAGAAACCCCGGTGCTGCAACCTCTGTTAGCTGAACAGGTTCTTCGGCTGGGGCAACCACTGGCTTCTTTGCAACTGCGGGTTTCTTTGCAACCGCCGGTTTTGCGAACAGCTTCTGCTGATCTGCTTCGGAAATGCCGTATTTTTCAACCAGGGCCCGTTGTTCGGCAGTAAGGGTGTCGGCACCGACAGGGTTGCCCACACCCGCCAGCGCAACGGCAATGGTTATCGCGGCTGCCGATGATTTCATATTGCCGTGCAATCTCGAAACTTCAGGTCTGCGCATCTCAGCTTCTCCGGTCTATGATATCTGTCGCAGGCGCGCGCCGATGCGGCATGCGCCCGATCTGGCCCGCTGTCCGGAAGTTTCCAGGATCAGAGGCCGTGAGTGTGGATTGGGAAACTGGTTACGGATGGACCACGATGGCGCATGACGCCGCGCCAGTGCCGGACGATCAAATCCCGATATCTGCCACCAGAAAATCCAAGACCCGTCACCAAGATACCGGGCCTGCCCCGCTTTGCGGGCGAGTTGTCCAGCTTATTGTTTTTCTTCGATTATGTTGCCGCGAACTTTTTGCTTGGCCGCGACGTTTCCGAAGTCAACTCACTCCCCAAGGACAGTCTTGGCATAAAACATGACTGGCACATAGAGCAAATTTCGGCCCGCTTTCCGATGCGGGGTCCCCTGTGACCGGCCGCAATTGCCAGGGGCAGCCTCTGCCATTCCGCCATACGCTCTCGTGTCCCTTTGGCGGTCTTGCACAGATGCTGAACGCCGCCCGGTGTGCCGCATGTAGCAGCCTTCGGGACAAGCCCACGTCCCCATATCGGCCCCGGAACGACAGCTATTTTACGGAATATACCGGGTTATATGAACCCATCAGGCGCAAAATGGAGCGGGTGAAGGGAATCGAACCCTCGTATTCAGCTTGGGAAGCTGCTGCTCTACCATTGAGCTACACCCGCATTGGCGCGTGGCTTAAGCCAGCCGCGCCGCGCCGTCAAGGGCGGCGCGGCGGGCGGGGCGTCAGGGAACGCTGATCTCGGTCCGCTCGCCTGCCTTGACGGTCAGGGTCGCCTCGGTCATCGCATCGCCGCGATAGACCTGCACGACATAATCGCCTGCGGCTGCGGTCAGGTTCAGATCCTCGGTATATTCCGTGCCCAGCCGTTCGCGGCTGCCGTCGATCTTGACCTGGGCGGCAAAGATCTCGATCGAGCTGGCACCGGGGGCCTTCACGGCCATCACGCCGGCATTCAGGATCACCGGCACATCCACCCGTTCACCGCCCTTGACGGTAAAGGCGGATTCACCCGCGGCCATGCCCAGTTCCACCCGCACGATGTAATCGCCCGGCGGCAGGGTGAATTGGGTGCCCATGCCATAGCCGGTCTCGATCCGCTCGCGCGATCCGTCGATGGCCTGTTTCGCCGCCATCACGGTGACGGCATGGCCGGAATCCTCCATCATCATGCCTTCGGTGTAATAGCCCTCGACGGCGGCCAGACCGGCGGCGGCGATGATGTCGATGTCGGTGGTCTGGCCTGCGGTGATCGTTACCGGCTGACTGACCATGGCCTTGCCGACATGGACGACGACCGAGAAATCTCCGGCGGGCACCACGTCCTTCATCTCGCCGTAATAGGTGGTCAGCCGCTCCTCGCCGCGCATCAGTTCCACTGCGGCGCCGGCTTCCACGGGTCCCCCTTCGCTGCCGCGCGGCCGCACGATCAGCGTGCCCGCATTCAGCACGACATCGGGCGTCGCCGTCGCATCTGCCGTCAGCGTCACGTCGGTATCGACCCTGGCCTGACCCAGATAGGTGCTGACGCGGTAATTGCCCGGCGGCAGATTGAATTTCGGGCTGCCGTATTCGGTGGCCAGCCGTTCGCCCGGCGTTCCATCGGCGTTCAGCGGATAGATTTCCCAGGCCGCGCCCATCTCTGCGGGAACTTCGGCGCCGCCTGCGGCATAGAACAGCTTGGGAATGAAGTTGAACTCCACCACGGCGGGCTGCGGGGCAGGGGTCGGCTCCGGCTCCGGTGCGGGTTCCGGCTCGGCCACCACGGCGGTTTGCAGCGCGTCGACCAGAGAACCGGCATCTGCCGCCTCGATATACTTGCCGCCGGTATTCTCGGCCAGACAGGCGACGGCCTGACCTTCCTCCTTGGTCAGGCCGAAGCCGACGACATGGGCGGTGAAATCAACGCCGCTGGCCTCAAGCTCGGTCCCCAGCGCGCAAGGATCGGCATTGCAGGTCTCGATCCCGTCGGTGATCAGGATCACATTGGCCTTTTCCTCGGTATAGCGCAGCTGTTCCGCCGCCTGCCGCACCGCATCCGACAGCGGGGTCTTGCCAAGGAATTTCAGGTTGTTGGCGGCATCGGTGATCGCCTGTGCCGTGCCCGCAGCGGGCGGCACCACCAGTTCGATGTCATTGCATTCGCCCTTGGACCGGTGCCCATAGGCCATCAGCCCGATTTCGGTGTCGGCCGGGATGCCCGACAGCACCTGGGCCAGTGCCTCGCGCGCGATTTCCAGCTTGGGGCGGCCGTCGATCTGGCCCCACATCGACCCCGAAGCATCCAGCACGATGATCGAGCGGCCTTCGCTCAGGGCGGGGGTGGCCAGAAGGCAGGCCAGCGAGAATGCAAGGGTAGAACTGCGCATGAGAAAACTCCGGTCCAAATCTGACCGAAGCCTAGGCGGAATCCGCGCGCGGTGACAAGTCCTTGATGGCAAAGGCCGCCGGGGCCAGTGCCTCGGCGGCCAGTTGTGAAGGCTGCGCCCCCGGCTGGGGAGATCTTACATCGCGGGCAGCAGCACCGTGTCGATGACGTGGATCACGCCGTTCGACTGCTTCACATCGGCGATGGTCACGGTGGCGACATTGCCCATGCCATCCTTGATCTTGACCATGCCGTCTTCGACCATGGCGGTGAATTCGCAGCCGCCGACGGTGGTCACGGGATGCATGCCGCCGTCATCGGCGATCATCTTCTGGATGTCGGCGGCCATCGCATTGGCGGCGACGACATGGCAGGTCAGGATCTTGGTCAGCTGATCCTTGTTCTCGGGTTTCAGCAGGTTTTCCACCGTGCCGGCGGGCAGCTTGGCAAAGGCTTCGTTGGTGGGGGCGAAGACGGTGAACGGGCCGGTGCCCATCAGCGTTTCGGCCAGACCGGCGGCCTGCACGGCGGCAACCAGCGTGGTGTGATCGGCCGAATTCATCGCATTCTCGACGATGTTCTTGTCTTCATACATGGCGGCACCGCCGACCATGGGGTTTTCGGCCAGGGCGGGGGCGGCAACGGTCAGCGCCAGCAGGGCAGCGATGCGAAGGGTTTTCATGAATTTTCTCTCCCTTTGGGTCTGGATGCGGGGTCATTCCCGCCTCACCCCCACAGCTACGGAGAGCGGCCGGCCAGAGTTTCGGCCCCGGCCTTCACGCCTGCGTGATCAGGCCGACACGGTGGCCGACATCAGCACCGGCCCGGTCGGCTGCCCGGTCGGGCTGCCGCCGACAGGTTCCATCGACACGGCCAGGGTCCAGCCCTTCGGCGGCATCGGATAGGGCATTTCCATCGGCATGTCGCCCAAGAGGCCCAGCGATTGCGGCGCGCCACCGGGCGGGATGATCCACAACTCATGCACCTGGCCTGCGGGGGCGGCATCACCCTTCATCCGGCTGACCATCAGCATCTCGCCCTTGTGCTGGACCATATAGGTGATGCCGTGTTCTTCGTTGACCAGCATCGCCACGTCCAGAACCGGCTCGGGCCGGAAGAAGACGACAGCCCCCGCCACAACGGCGGCGGCGGCAAGACCGGACAGCCAGCCGAACCACGCCCGACGGACCGGGGCCTGCGGGAAAAGACGCGCCTCCAGCGCGGGCATGAGGTCGGGGGCCGGGGCCTCGGGATAATCGTCGTTCAGGGGCGCAAGACGCTGTTCCCACCCGGCGACGCGGGCGGCAAAGGCGGCCTCGGTGCGGATGCGCGATTCCGCCGCCAGCCGGTCGGGCAGGTCCAGCACACCCAGCACATATTCGGCGGCCAGCGCGTCATCGTCGTCATGCGGGGGCGGGATCATGGTCATTGCTCCATGCACTCCCTCAGCTTCAGCAGGCTGCGGCGCAGCCAGGTGCGCATCGTGTTCAGCGGCACGTCGAACCGGCGCGCCAGCTGGTCATAGGACAGGCCGTCGAGATAGGCCCCGCGCACCGCCTGCGCACGGTCGGACTCCAGGGTATCGAAACATTCGGCGATGCGGCGGGCTTCGCCCTGCGCGGCCAGCCGGGCCTCGGCGCGCGGGGCGGCGTCGGGCAGGGCGGCCAGAACGTCATCGCCTTCGGTCGCCGCCGGGCGGGCGCGCAGCCGGTCGATGGCGTGATTCCGCGTCAGCGCGATCAGCCATGTCATGCCACGCCCCCGCGTCGCATCGAACCGCCCGGCGCGCAGCCAGACCCGTGTGAAAACCTCCTGCAAGGCATCCTCCGCCTCGGACCTCGTGCCAAGGATACGGAGGAGAACGCCCATGAGTTTCCCTGACGCCGCGTCATAAAGCGCACGAAAGGCCGCGCGATCCTGCGCGGCGCATCGGGTGATCAGATCCGCGACCGGGTCGTCCATGGCGCAAGACTAGCGCAGATTGCCCGCCGATCAAGCGCAGACAACAGGGTCAGCCGCGCCGCCGCCTGCGCCCGCCATCGCCGCCGCCTGCGGTGTTGAAGCTGACATCGGGCAGCGTCACCACCTTGGCCAGTTCTGGGAAGGGATCGACCGCGTTCGGAATGGCGCTGGCATTGACGAAATGCTCCTGAAAGCGCGGCTCGATCGCGGTCTCGACCTTGTGGATGTCATGCACCAGCGCTTCGATCTGGTCGCGCGCGCCCCGGTTCAGAAGCGCGATGCGCGCGCCGGTTCCGGCGGCGTTGCCCGCGCTGACCACGCGGTCCAGATGCACATCGGGGATCATCCCCAGCACCATCGCGTGCTTGGGGCTGACATGCGCGCCGAAGGCCCCGGCCAGCGTGACCTTGTCCACCTTGTCGACCTGCATTTCATCCATCAAGAGCCGCGCCCCGGCATAAAGTGCCGATTTCGCCAGCTGGATCGCACGGATGTCGCCTTGCGTGACCATGATCTTCGGCCCACCCGTCGCGCTGCCGTCATGCATCAGATAGGAATGCGTCCGGCCATAGGGGATGCAGCGGTCGGTTCCTGTCTGATCGGGGCCGCCGATCAGGCCGCCCTGATCCACCAGCCCGGCCATCCGCATTTCAGCCACCGCCTCGATGATGCCCGATCCGCAGATGCCGGTGATGCCGGTCTGTGCCGTGGCGGCCGCGAATGCCGGATCGTCTGACCACAGATCCACGCCGATCACCCGGAAGCGCGGCTCTTTCGTCGCCGGATCAATCTCGACCCGCTCGATGGCGCCGGGGGCGGCCCGCTGGCCGCTGCTGATCTGCGCGCCTTCGAAGGCGGGGCCGGTGGGCGACGAACAGGCCAGCACGCGGCTGGTGTTGCCCAGCAGGATTTCGGCATTGGTGCCGACATCGACGATCAGCACCATCTCTTCGGATTTCTGCGGCTGTTCGGACAGCGCCACGGCGGCGCAATCGGCCCCGACATGGCCCGCAATGCAGGGCAGGACATAGACGCGGGCATTGCGGTTCAGGTTGCTCAGGTCCAGGTCGCGGGCGTCCAGCGACAGGCTGCTGCTGGTGGCCAGCGCGAAGGGCGCCTGACCCAGTTCCACCGGGTCCACCCCCAGGAACAGGTGATGCATCACCGGGTTGAACACGATCACCATCTCGTAGATCGCGCCGGCGTCGATCCCGGCCTCCTGCGCGATGGAGGAGGCCAGCGTGTTGATCGCCTCGCGCACGGCCCTTGTCATCTCGACATCGCCACCGGGGTTCATCATCGCATAGGAGACCCGGCTCATCAGGTCTTCGCCAAAGCGGATCTGCGGGTTCATCAGGCCGCTTGATGCCAGCACCCGGCCATCCGCCAGATCGCAGAGATGCGCCGCGATGGTGGTGGAGCCAAGGTCCACCGCCAACCCGTAAAGCGCGCCGTCGTGATAGCCGGGGAAGATGTCCAGCAGGCGGTGCGTGCTGTCGTGGTTGCCCTTGGTCAGGACGCAAGTCACCTTCCATTCGCCCTTGCGCAGCACGGGTTGCAGGCGGCGCAGCACCGACAGGTCGGCCTCGATCCCGTCGATCTGCCACTGCGCCTTCAGCGCGCGTTGCAGGCGTTCGAAATCCCCGGTGGGTTCGTGCATGTCCGGTTCGTCCACCTCGACATAGAAACTGCGGGTGGCGGGGTCCATCTCGATATGCCGCTCGGCCGCCGACTTGCGGATGACCTGCTTGTGAACCTGGGATTCGGGCGGCACGTCGATGACCACATCGCCCATCACCTTGGCCTGACAGCCCAGTCGGCGCCCGTCGATCAGGCCGCGGATGCGCTTGTAACGGTCCTCGACCGCGTTCCATTCGCTCAGCGCGTCTTCGGCCACGGTCACGCCATGCTTGGGAAATTCGCCATAACCCGGCGTGATCTGGCATTTCGAACAGATGCCGCGCCCGCCGCAGACGGAATCGAGATCGACCCCCAACTGCCGCGCCGCCGTCAGCACCGGCGTGCCAAGGGCAAACCGGCCCCGCTTGCCCGAAGGGGTGAAGATCACAAGTGCATCATCGGTCATGGGTTCTCTCCGGCTTCGTGAACGAAGCTGTAGCGGATGTCGTCAAAGCTGTCGGCGGCAAAGGTGTAGACCCATTTCAGCGGCCCCCGTGCCAGCGGAACGCCATGGACCGCGCCTCCGGGGATGTAAAGGGCGATGCCGGGGGCCAGCCGGTGCAGAACGCCGTCCACCATCACCTGACCTTCGCCTTCCAGCCCGTAATAGACCTCGGGCTGCGGATGGGAATGCAGGGCAAAGCTGTCGCCCGCCGCCATGATCGCCACGCCGCAGACGATCTGGTCCGTCTCGGTCGCGGGGGCCGAGATCAGGGTGCGGAAACGGATGCTGCCGCGCGCCGGATCGCTCCAGCACTCGTCGGGCAGGGTGGATTCGTCCACGCGGGTGGCGGCTGGCACAGCGGTTCTCCGGTTCGCAGGGTCTTTCTAGGCGATCGATCCGCAGGGGCAGGCCCGGAAGCGGCAGTTTCCCGTCTGCTTGCGGCTATTGCGCCGCCGCGCGCCGGGGTTTCTGCCGCCCCGGACCTGCGGGGCTGCCGGTCAGGATGTCCAGCATGGTGATCTTCTGCCAGACCTTTGCCGACAGCTGGCTGCCCAGCGTTTCGATGTCATTCACCGCCCGCGCCACGCCCTCATCCGGCACGGCCTGCGCGTAAAGGGCGGCCAGCTTGCCGGTCAGCGACAGCATTTCGGAGCAATAGTCGAGATAGCGTTCGAGTTCCGCCGCCGACAGGTCGCGTTCGGGCGATTCCGCGCGGCGCGGATAGGCGGGCGACAGGGCGACCGGGTCCTTTGTCAGCTGATGCATGTCGATCACATGGATGATCGAGCGCAATCCGTGCAAGCCCGCCGCCGCGCGCCGCCGTTTCACCCGCGCCTCAAGCTGCACCAGCGCGGCCAGCGCCAGCCCGCCAAGGACGGCGATGTTCAGACCGGCCTCGATCCCCTCGAAACTGCCGATCGACCGCTGGCCCAGCTGGTTCAGCGGAATGACCGATCCGACCAGCGCGAAAACGGTTGCCCCGACCAGAACCACCCCGCCGATCAGCGCCCGCAGCCACCAGATCGGCGGTTGCAGGGCGGTGGTCTCGGCAATCGTGGCCTGCGCCTGTGCCACCAGTTCGGCCGCCACGCGGGCGATGCCCCGGCCCGGAAAGCGCCCCGAGATGCGCGCCTCAAGGCTGCGGCAGGTGGCAAGTATCCTTTCGGTATCCAGCCTGCGAAAGGGCATGTGGCGTCTCCTGGGCGGGCTTTGCGCGATCCTGCCACGGCCTGCGGGCCTTTCGCAACGGCCGGAGATTGACGCCGCGCCGTTCCCCGCATAACCCGGCGCGCATGGCGCGCGCACCCCTTCTGCAACTTTCCGACATTTCGCTGACCTTCGGCGGCAACCCCGTGTTCGACGGCCTGTCGCTGACCGTGCAGCCCGGCGACCGGGTGGCCCTTGTCGGCCGCAACGGGTCTGGCAAGTCCACCCTGATGAAGGTGATGGCCGGGCTGGTCGAGGCGGATCGCGGCACCCGTGTCGTGCCGCAGGGCGTAACCGTCGGCTATATGGAGCAGGACCCCGATCTGTCGGGCTATGCCACCCTGGGCGATTACGCGGCCTCGGCCCTGCCCGAGGGCGAATCCTACCGGCTGGGGGTGGTGGCTGAGGGGCTGAAGTTCAACCCCGACACTCCGGTGGCCACCGCCAGCGGAGGGGAACGCCGCCGTGCCGCGCTGGCGAAACTGCTGGCCGAAGCGCCCGAGCTGATGCTTCTGGACGAACCGACCAACCATCTGGACATCCAGGCGATCGAATGGCTGGAGGCAGAATTGCGCGAGACCCGCGCGGCCTTCGTGCTGATTTCGCACGACCGCGCCTTTCTGCGCGCGCTGACCCGTGCGACGCTGTGGATCGACCGGGGCGAGGTGCGGCGGCGCGAACAGGGGTTTGAGGGCTTCGAGGACTGGCGCGAGGAGATCTGGGCGCAGGAAGACGAGGCCCGCCACAAGCTTGACCGCAAGATCAAGGCCGAGGCGAAATGGGCGGTCGAGGGCATCAGCGCCCGGCGCAAGCGCAACATGGGCCGGGTTAGAGCCTTGCAGGCCTTGCGCGCCGACCGCGCCGCGCAGATCCGCCGTCAGGGCACGGCGGCGCTGGAGATGGACAGCGGCGCGCAATCGGGGCGCCGCGTGATCGAGGCCAGGGGGCTGGCCAAGACCTATGACGGCAAGACCATCGTCAAGGGGCTGGACCTGCGGGTGATGCGTGGCGACCGGGTGGCCTTCGTCGGGCCGAACGGTGTGGGAAAGACCACGCTTCTCAAGATGTTGACGTGCGAAGTTGCACCGGATTCCGGCACTGTGGCCCATGGCACCAATCTGGAAATTGCGGTCTTCGACCAAAGCCGCGCCGCGCTGGATGCCGATGCCAGCCTGTGGGAAAACCTGACCGGCGATCCGGTGCTGAAGATTTCGGGGGCCGCAGATCAGGTGCTGGTGCGCGGCCAGACCCGGCATGTCGTGGCCTATCTCAAGGATTTCCTGTTTGACGAGGCGCAGGCCCGCGCGCCGGTGCGCAGCCTGTCGGGGGGCGAGAAGGCGCGGCTACTGCTGGCCAAGCTGATGGCGAAACCGGCGAATCTTCTGGTGCTGGACGAACCGACCAACGATCTGGACGTGGAAACGCTGGATCTGTTGCAGGACATTCTGGGCGAGTTCGACGGCACGGTTCTGCTGGTCAGCCACGACCGCGATTTCATCGACCGCATCGCCACCCAGACCGTTGCCATGGAGGGCGGGGGCCGCGCGATGGTCTATCCTGGCGGCTGGTCGGATTATGCCGCCCAACGCCCCGCGCCGCAGGAAGCCGCCGTCAGGCCGATGTCGCCTGCGCCGAAGCCAAGGGACGAGGCACCCGCGAAAAAGACCGAAGGGCTGACCTTCACCGAACGCAAGCGGTTTGAAGACCTGCCCGCGCTGATGGAGCGCCTGCAGGCCGAGATCGACAAGCTGACCGAATTCCTGTCGCAACCCGATCTGTTCGAGAAGGAACCGGCCAAGTTCCGCAAGGCCAGCGACGGGCTGAGCGAGCGGCAGGCGGCGCTTGCGGCGGCCGAAGAGGATTGGCTGGCGCTGGCCGAACGGGCCTGATCAACGGGTCTGACCGGGGCAGGGCGACCGGCTCACCAGCGTCCGGTCGCGCCGCCGCCTGAGGACCGGCCACCGCCGAAACCCCCACCGCTGGAACCACCTGACCGATCGTTGTCGCGCTCGCGCAGCATCGGGATGGTATAGGCGGCAACCTGGCGATAGTCGCAGAAATCGCAGGCGGTCGTCTCTTCCCCCCAACCGTCGGAACTGTAGCTTGGCTGGCTTGTCACGATGCGGGTCCGGTGCAACCCCTTCTTGCCGCAGTGCGGGCAGGGTTTTTGCCGGATCAGAATGTCTCCGATGTAGCGCCGCGCCTTGAGGGCCAGGACGGCCACGATCATCAGAGGGATGAGCAGCGCATTGGTCCAGCCGCTTTCCCTGGACACCACTTTCGGCGTGGGGTTGCTGGCGACGGGTTGCGCGGGGGCCGTCGGGTCCTGGGCGGGCTGTCCGGCAGCAAAGCGCCGGGCGATGCGGTCGATCACCGCCGCGGTGCCCTGCTCGATCCCTTTGGCATAGTCGCCTTTGCGGAAGGATGGCAGAAAGCTGCGATCGATCACCCCCTGCGCCACACCGTCCCATTCGCTGCCATAGCCGGACCCCAGCTGGATGCGCATCTCGCGGTCGGTCTTGGACACCAGAATCATCACCCCGTCATTGCGGGTCCTGTCGCCCACGCCCCAGCGGTTGAACAGTTGCTTGGCATAATCCTCGATGCTGCGGCCCTGCCCGCCATGATCCTCGCGCCGCTCCATCGCCACCACGACGACATGCACCCCGGTTTCGCTGCGGGCCTGTTTCAGCAGGTCCGACAGGCGGGATTCGCTGTCCGGGGGCAGCACGTCATCATAATCGCTGACAGTGTCTGACCGCGGTTGCGGCAGGTCCTGCGCCAGCGCCGCCAGCGGCAGGAACAGAAACAGGGCCAGCCATCGGAACATTCACACCTCCATCAGCCGGGCCACCGTGGCCGGGATGTCCATCACATCCGCGCGGGTGCAGTCGAATTGCCCGACCTGAACCCGGATCACATAGCGCCCGGCGTGGCGGGTCTGGGTAAGGTAGACATGCCCGTCGTCATTGATCCGCGTCAGCAGCGCCTCGGTCGCCGCATCATCCGCCAGCGCGAAGGTGAAGAGCGACAGCCGCGGTTCGGTGACGATGTTGACACCGGGCAGGGCGCGCAGCGCCTCGCAGGCTTCGGCCGCCCAGGCCACATGGTTGCGGATGCGGGCACGCAGCCCCTCCAGCCCATAGGCGCGCAACACGAACCACAGTTTCAGCGCGCGGAAGCGGCGGCCCAGCGGCACCGTCCATTCGTTGAAATTGACGATCTCCTCCCGCCCCGCCGTTTCCAGATAGCTGGGGCGCAGGCCCAGTGTCCTGACCTGCGGGCCCGGATCGCGCAGGAACTGCACCGCGCAATCAAACTGCGCCCCCAGCCATTTGTGCGGGTTGAAGACGATGGAATCCGCTGCTTCAACTCCGGCCCACAAGGCCCTGAATTCAGGGCAGATCATCGCCGATCCAGCCCAGGCGGCATCGACATGGACGGGCAGGTTTCCGGCCTTGGCCACGGCGATGCAATCGGCGATCCGGTCAAAGGCACCGACGCTGGTGCCGCCCGCGCACAGCACCACGCCCGCAGGCCACATCCCCGCCGCCCGGTCGGCCGCAATCGCGGCGGCCAGCGCGCGCGGGTCCATCGACAGCCCGGCATCGGTCGGCACCTTGACCAGGTTGTCCTGCCCGATCCCGGCCAGCCGAACCGCCTTGTCCACCGAGGAATGAGTCTCGGCGCTGGCATAGATCCGCAGCCGCGGCATCCCCGACAGGCCCTGTGTCAGCCCGGCCCAGTCCAGCGCCCGCTCGCGCATCGTCAGCACCGCCGACAGCGTGGCCGTGGTCGCCGAATCGTGGATCGTGCCGGTCATTCCCGCCAGCCCCAGCGCCGAGGCCAGCCAGCCGACCATCACCTGTTCCACCTCGGTCGCGGCAGGAGAGGTCTGCCAGATCATGCCCTGACAGGCCATGGCATTGACCAGCTGTTCGGCCAGCATGGATTCGGGCGCGGCATTGGCCGGGAAATAGGCAAAGAAGCGGGGGTGCTGCCAATGGGTCATGGCATCGGGGATCAGCCGCTGGAAATCCTGCCAGATCTCCTCCATCGGCTCGGGCGTCTCGGGGGCGGCCAGGGGCAGGGCAGACGACACCGCGCCGGGCACCAACGGGGCCCGCACCGGGCGGTTGCGCAGCCCGGCGTGATAATCCGCCGCCCAGTCCGCCGCCCGTTTCGACCAATCGCGCAGGTCTTCGTGATCCATGATGCACCTCTCATGCCAGCTTCCAGCCGGAGACGACGGAAATCAAGTCGGGCAGGGGGCCGCACTCATCCCAGCGCCGCCTGCACCTTTTTCGGCAGCGCCGCCCGGATGATGCGGTAGGAGGTCTCGATCCTTTCGCACAGTTCTTCATCCGTCACCAAGCCGAAGGGGATGCGCGCCCAGCTGGCATGCAGATAGGGCGCGCGGATCGCCCGGCCGGTCTCGATCAACAGCCGAGCCGTCTCGGCATGGTCGGTCTTGATCGAAACGCCATCGCCGATCTGGCCGATGATGGCGAACATCTTGCCGCCCACCTTCCAGCAATCATGGTCCGGTCCGAAAGGCTGGCTGACCCCGGCCCCCGGCAGGCTGGCGCAAAAGGCGTTCACGAAAGCCCGGTCCTGCATGGAAAATCCTCCTTGGCTGCGGCGGCTGACAGGTGTATTCGTCGCAGTCATGACGATATTGCGCAACATCCGCATCTGCTGCATTACCCGCTGACCTTCGGTCGCGCGGGCGCTTCGTCATTCCTGATGGATGAAAAGCCGGTCCCGCGCGGGAACTGCCTTGCGTGCCAAAGGGGCCATCATGGTGACGATCCGGCTGACGAATTCGATGACACGGACGAAAGAGGATTTCGTCCCGCTCGATCCGGCGCAGGTGCGGATGTATGTCTGCGGTCCGACGGTCTATGACCGCGCCCATCTGGGCAATGCGCGGCCGGTGGTGGTGTTCGACACGCTCTATCGGCTGCTGCGCCATGTCTATGGCGCGGATCATGTGACCTATGTGCGCAACTTCACCGACGTGGACGACAAGATCAACGCCGAGGCACAGCGCAGGAAGGGCCTTGGCCGCCCCGAGAGCCTGGAGGCACTGATCCGCGAGCGCACCGAGGAGACGATCGCCTGGTATCACGCCGACATGGATGCGCTGGGGGCGCTGCGGCCGGATCACGAACCCCGTGCAACCGAATTCATTGGCGCGATGATCCGCATGATCGAAGGGCTGGTCGACAAGGGTCACGCCTATGCCCGCGACGGCCATGTGCTGTTCCGGGTGCGGTCCTACACGGATTATGGCGCGCTGTCCGGCCGGTCGGTCGATGACATGATTGCGGGCGCGCGGGTCGAGGTGGCGCCCTTCAAGGAAGACCCGATGGATTTCGTGCTGTGGAAGCCGTCGGATGCCGACCTGCCGGGCTGGGACAGCCCCTGGGGTCGGGGTCGCCCCGGCTGGCATATCGAATGCTCGGCCATGAGCTATGAACTGCTGGGCGAAAGCTTCGACATCCATGGTGGCGGGCTGGACCTGCAATTCCCGCATCACGAGAACGAAATCGCCCAAAGCGCCTGCGCCCATCCGCACGGCGGCTTTGCGAAGGTCTGGCTGCACAACGAGATGTTGCAGGTCGAGGGCAAGAAGATGTCCAAGTCCCTGGGCAATTTCTTCACCGTGCGCGACCTGCTGGATCGGGGCATCCCCGGCGAGGTGATCCGGTTCGTGTTGCTGTCCACGCATTATCGCAGCCCGATGGACTGGACGGATGAGAAGGCGGTGGCAGCCGCAATCAAATTGGATGATTATTTGGTCCTCGGGACCCGCTTTGCTGATCTGGCCACTGCAAGATCAACTCCTGTTGCGCAAGCGGTTATTGATGCCCTTTCTGACGACTTGAACACACATGCCGCGCTCACGCAGGTAGATCGTCTTCTTGGCTATGCCAGCTGGAATGAGTTGGTTGCGACGTTGGACTTTCTTGGCTTGATCCCCTTTGCTCGATTCGAACAGCGGGCAAGTGCGCTCAACGCGGCGGCAGAAACAATTGATATCCTGACGGGACGCATTTCCGTTCTGCGCGAGACCGCGATGGCCACGAAGGATTTTACGGCCGTGGATGCGATGAAGGCGGCCCTTCTGACGGCAGGCGTCGAGGTGCGGATGTCGAAGGCGGGGGTGGAACTGGTGCCCGGCCCCGGCTTCGATCCCGCGAAGCTGGAGGCTTTGCTGTGATGGACTTGGCAGGAGATGGGGGGATGTCTGCCCCCCCAGCCCATCGGTTTTTTGAACCGATGGCGAAACCTCCGGGCTACCCCCCAGGATATTTAAGGACAGATGAAATGCGGAGCGGGCAGAGATGAAGGAGCGCCTTTTCCTCTTCGACACAACCCTCCGCGACGGGCAGCAGACCCAAGGGGTGCAGTTCTCCACGCCCGAGAAGGTGCAGATCGCGCATGCGCTGGATGCCCTGGGGGTGGATTACATCGAGGGCGGCTGGCCCGGTGCCAATCCGACCGACAGCGAATTCTTTGCCGCCGCGCCGAAGACGCGGGCAAGGATGACTGCCTTTGGCATGACCAAGCGCGTCGGGCGCAGCGCCGACAACGATGATGTGCTGGCCGCCGTGCTGGATGCGGGGACAGAGACGGTCTGTCTGGTCGGCAAGACCCATCCGTTCCACGTCACCACCGCGCTTGGCGTCAGTCTTGAGGAAAACCGCGAATCCATCGCGGCGACCTTCCGGCATCTGAAGGCCAAGGGCCGCGAGGCGCTGTTCGATGCCGAGCATTTCTTTGACGGGTTCAAGGCCGATCCGGATTATGCGCTGTCCTGCCTGAAGGCCGCCCATGACGAAGGCGCGCGCTGGATCGTTCTTTGCGACACCAATGGCGGCACCCTGCCGCCCGATGTGCAGAAGGCTGTGCAGGCGGTGATCGCGGCGGGGATTCCGGGCGAACGGCTGGGCATCCACTGCCATGACGATCTTGGCCTGGGGGTGGCCAATTCGCTGGCCGCCGTCACCGCCGGATGCCGTCAGATCCAGGGCACGCTGAACGGATTGGGCGAACGCTGCGGCAATGCCAATCTGACCACGCTGATCCCGACGCTGCTCTTGAAGGAACCCTATGCCAGCCGGTTCGAAACCGGGATCAGCGCGTCGGCGTTGCAGGGTCTCTTGAAGACCAGCCGGATGCTGGACGACATCCTGAACCGGGTGCCGCTGCGGGCGGCGCCTTACGTCGGGGCTTCGGCCTTTGCCCACAAGGCCGGGCTGCATGCCAGTGCCATCCTGAAGGACCCCGCGACCTATGAGCATGTCGATCCCGCGCGGGTCGGCAATGAGCGGGTCATCCCGATGTCCAACCAGGCCGGGCAATCCAACCTGCGCGCCCGTCTGGCCGCCGCCGGGCTGGAGGTGGACCCGAAGGACCCGCGGCTTGCGCGCATCCTTGAGGTGATCAAGCAGCGCGAAGATCAGGGCTATGCCTATGACGGTGCGCAGGCCAGTTTCGAACTGGTGGCGCGGCGCGAGCTGGGCCTTTGCCCGGAATTCTTCGAGGTGAAGCGTTACCGGGTGACGGTGGAGCGGCGGAAGAACAAATATGACCGGATGATCAGCTTGTCCGAGGCGGTGGTGGTGGTCCGGGTCGGTGGGCAGAAGATGATGTCGGTCTCGGACAGCATGGACGAGACCGGGCAGGACCGCGGGCCGGTCAATGCGCTGGCCAAGGCGCTGGCCAAGGATCTTGGCCCCTATCAGGCCTGCATCAACGACATGAGGCTGGTCGATTTCAAGGTGCGGATCACGCAAGGCGGAACCGAGGCCGTCACTCGCGTCATCATCGACAGCGAGGATGGCCAGGGCCGCCGCTGGTCCACCGTGGGTGTGTCGCCCAACATCGTGGACGCCAGTTTCGAGGCGCTGCTGGATGCGATCCAGTGGAAGCTGATCCGCGACGTGGGGCAGCCCGCCACGCCTTGAGGCTTGCCAGACCGGCACTTGCGGCGCAGCATCCCATGGGCAGCAGGGGGCGGTCATGGCGGGATGGCGGGCATTGGTGATGGCTCTGGTCGGGCTGGCGGGCTGCGTGGCCGAAGGGCCCGCAACCGGCACCGGCGCCTATGTAGAAATCTCCAGCGGCGGGGCGTTTTCCGGGGCGACCGTCACGCGGGTTCACTCCGACGACCGGGTCGAGACCATGACCTCGGGGCCATTCGGCAAGGACAGCCAGCGCCGCGTCAAGGCCGGGCGCGACGGGGTTTATGACGCGGTTCTGGCCGTGGTGCTGGCAGATGGCCCGGCCGTTGCGGCTGGGCAGCGCGCCGAACCCGACTGCTCGGATTACGGCAGCGATGCCGTTCTGGTCTCGCCCCCCGCCGACGGCTTTGCAGGCGTGTCTGCGGCCTGCCCGGATGCCGGGGTGCAGGCGTTGCAATCGAAGGTGCTGGCGGTGATCCGGGGCGAGTAAGACGGCTTTCCCCCGGACGGAGGCTGCGT
The DNA here is from genome assembly GCA_036745335.1 of Paracoccaceae bacterium. Taxonomy (GTDB): domain Bacteria; phylum Pseudomonadota; class Alphaproteobacteria; order Rhodobacterales; family Rhodobacteraceae; genus Pseudogemmobacter. Next base: position 24,997 of record DAIOGH010000021.1, on the reverse strand, counting down.
TATCCCGCAGGCATGAGCCTTGATGCCTGTGCCACCCTTGTCGAACGCGGCGACCCCGACCGCTGTCTTGCCGTTAGGGCCGCCCCGCCCGCCCTGCGCGGGGGGCTGTTCGTGCTTTACGCCTTCAATCTGGAAATCGCCCGCGCGCCCTGGGTGGCGCAGGAACCGCTGGTGGCCGAGATGCGGCTGCAATGGTGGCGCGACGTGATCGAGAATACCGCCGCCGGGGCGGCGCGGGCGCATGAGGTGGCGGCTCCGCTGCACGATCTGATCCGCGCCGCGGGCCTGCCCTTGCCGGTGCTGGACCGCATGGTTGCCGCGCGGCGCTGGGACTGCTGGCGCGAACCGTTCGAGGATCAGGCGGCGTTGGAGCGCTATCTTGACGAGACGGCGGGCGGGTTGTTGTGGCTGGCGGCGCTGACGGCCGGGGCTCCCGCTGCGGCCGAAGCCCCGGTGCGCGCCTATGGCCGGGCGGCGGGCATGGCGGGGTTCCTGCGTGCGGTGCCGGAATTGCGCGCGCGCGGGCGGCAGCCCTTGCCTGCGGGCACCACGGTTGCGGGGCTGACCCGGCGGGGGCTGGACTGGCTGGCCGGGGCACGGGCGGCGCGGCGCGATGTGCCGGGCCGCGTCGCGCCCGCGCTGCTGGCGGGCTGGCAGAGCGGGGCGGTCCTGCGCAACCTTGCGGCGGGCGGGGGCGGCGACATTTCGGAATTCGCCCGGCGCGGCGGGCTGATGTGGCAGGGCCTGACCGGGCGCTGGTAACGGGGCGCTGGTAAGCCGCCGCCGGGATCAGCCGCGGAATTCGCGCGGCTTCAGCCACAGCCAGATCAGCGCGCCGCCCGCCAGCACCAGGAACGGCAGCATGGCCATGTTCACCGCCTGCCATCCGGCCTGCACCGACCCGCCCGAGCAGTTCATCAGCCCGCCCGAAGACAGCGAGGCCAGGGTGACGCCGCCGAAGACGACAAGATCGTTCACCCCTTGCAGTCGGCCCTTCTCCTCGGGGCGCTGCGCATTGGTCAGCATGGTCGTCGCCCCGACGAAGCCGAAGTTCCAGCCCACGCCCAGCAGAATCAGGGCAATGAAGAAGTTGGACAATTCCACGCCCGCCATGGCCACCGCACCCGCCCCGGCCAGGATGATCAGGCCAAGCGCGATCACCCGTTCCACCCCGAACCGGGCGATGACATGGCCGGTGATGAAGCTGGGCGCATACATGGCAAGCACATGGGCCGAAACGATGTCGGCGGCATCGTCGGTGTGAAAACCGCAGCCGACCACGGCCAGCGGTGACGAGGTCATCACCAGATTCATCAGCGCATAGGCGACGGTGGCGCAGATCATCGCCACGGCGATGGTGGGGGTGCGGATCAGTTCGGCCACGCTGCGGCCCTGCGGCGCGCCTGCGACACGGGGTGCAGGGCGGGGAATGCGCAAGAGCAGGAACAGGGCCACGCCGATCGCGTTCAGGGCGATGACGGCCAGATAGGTGCCAAGGAAGGGCACCACGAAGGCCTGCGATGTGGCTTTCACCAGTTGCGGGCCGAAGACGGCGGACAGCAGGCCCCCGGCCATCACCAGGCTGATCGCCTTGGGGCGGAAGGCGTCAGATGCGGTATCGGCGGCGGCGAAGCGGTAAAAACCCTGCGCGCTCATGTAGATGCCGGTGAACAGGGCGGCGATGCAGAACAGCGGAAAGCTGGCGGTGTAAAGCGCCCAGGCCCCCAGCGCGCCGCCGATGGCCCCGCCCAGTGCGCCCATGGCAAAGCCTGCGGCCCGGCCATGGCGCTGCATGAAGGCGGAAATCGGTGTCGCGGTCAGCATGGAGCCGATGACGGCGCAGCTGATCGGCAGCGTGGCCCAGCAGGCATTCGGGGCCAGCGAGGACCCGGCCAGCCCGGCCACGGTGAAGATCATCGGCATCTGGGCACCGAGGATGGCCTGGGCCGCGACCAGCACGGCAACGTTGCGTTTGGCGATGGCGTCTGACATGGCTGCAAGGGGTAGGGGGTTCCGGTGGCCCCTGCAAGGGGGATCGGGGTCGCATGGTGGGGCGGATCATTCTTGGGCCGCAAGATATAGCCCAGGGAGCCGAATGGCTGGCGCGGGCCGAACCCCGCTTTGCCCCGGCACTGGCATTGGGGCCGCTGCCCTTGCGACGCTGGCCCGAAGGCTTTGGCGCGCTCTTGGATGCGATCATCGGGCAACAGGTGTCGCTGGCCTCGGCGGCGGCGATCCGGGCGCGGATGGAAGCGGCGGGATTTCTGGATCAGGACCGCGTGGCCGCGGCCTCGGATGATGCCCTGCGGGCGGCGGGGCTGAGCCGACAAAAGGCAAGATATGCCAGTGCCTTGGCGCAGGCGCGGCTGGATTACGATGCGCTTCGGACTGCCCCGGACGAAGAGGTTGTGGCGCGGCTGGTGACGCTGCCGGGAATCGGGCGCTGGACGGCGGAAATCTATGCGATGTTCTCGCTGGGGCGGGCCGATGTCTTTGCGCCGGGGGATCTGGCCCTACAAGAGGCGGCGAGGGTGCTGTTCCAGTTGCAGGCGCGGCCGTCGGAAAGGGAATTTCGTGCCATGTCAGAGGCTTGGCGGCCCTGGCGCAGCATTGCGGCGCGGGCGCTTTGGGCCTATTACCGGGCGGTGAAGGGCAGGGAAGGAATGAAGGCATGAGAGAGCTGGCATTCGGGCGCAAGGGCGCTGCCGAAGGGCAGGCGCGGGCGCTGGTGGTGTTCCTGCATGGCTATGGCGCGGACGGGGCCGATCTCCTGGGGCTGGCCGATGCGCTGGCGCCGCATCTGCCGGGCGTGGCCTTCTTCGCCCCCGACGCGCCCGAGCCCTGTTCGGGCAATCCCTTCGGCCGCCAGTGGTTTCCGATCCCCTGGCTGGACGGGTCCAGCGAGGCGCAGCAGGGCGAAGGGATGCGGGCGGCGGTGGCCGACCTGAATGCCTTTCTGGATAAAATCCTTGCCGAGGAAGGTCTTGGCCCCGAGGCGCTGGCGCTGGTCGGCTTCAGTCAGGGGGCGATGATGGCGCTGCATCTGGCCCCGCGCCGGGCCGAGGCTGTGGCCGGAGTGGTGGCGATTTCCGGGCGGCTGATGGTGCCGGAGCGGCTGGAGACGGAATTTCTGGTCCGGCCGCCGGTGCTGCTGATCCATGGCGATCAGGACCCCGTAGTGCCGTTCGACGACATGGCCAAGGCGGGGAATGCGCTGGTGGCGGCAGGGTTCGAGACCTATGGCCATGTAATGCAAGGCACCGGCCACGGCATCGCGCCGGACGGGCTGGGGGTGGCGCTGCAATTCCTTAAGGAAAGATTGCCGGCCTGAGGCGGCAGGCACTTTAGGTTGCGTCCTGGAAGGGGCGGGCTGGCTGGCCGAGGGGGAGCCAGTCGCATACCATCCTGCCGGCCCACGACCTTGCGGAACGGCCGAGACACGAACCCGCAGAGGGCCGGTTTGAGTTCTTTGCTCTCGTTCCGAATGATGCTCCGGCCGGGTTAACAGCCGCGTCAGCCGCCCCGGCCAGCGCCCGACCGCCCCTTTGGGCGGGCGCTACTGCGCTGTTGCGCTTTGAGCAACCCGCAGCAGGGGCCGCACCATAAAGCGCATCGAACAGCCGTTGCATGCGCCCACCCGCGGTCGGGCGCTGGCCTCTCGTTGCCCTGACTGTCCGCTTCGTCCCGCAAAGCGGTCATTCAGGCGGCGGTCAGTCGCGGGCGCGTCCTCTGGTGCTGAGGAGAAGCCCCCCTCAGCCCTGAGCCGCCAGCCAGGCCGCGCAGCCGGTCAGGGCGGCATAGTCATCCTCGACCACCGAGACCGAGAATCCGTGGACCAGCAGGTCGACGCGGCGGTCCTCGCGGAAGGTGGCGGTCAGGCCGAAGCGGGCGAACGAGGGAGCCATGGCGCGCGACATGCCGCCGATCAGGAAGATGCCGCCCCAGGGCAGGTGGATCAGCGCCAGATCGGCCAGCATCTGCCCCAGGATGCGGGTGTAAAGCCGGGCGGCATGGACGGCCACCGGATCATCCGCGGCCAGTGCCGCCAGCACCTGCGCCGAGGTCAGGGATTGCGGATGGCCCGCCTGCGTGGCTGCGAAGGCGTGCAGGTTGGCAAGGCCGCGGCCCGACAGCACTTCTTCGACACCGCAATGCGGCACCTCGCCCCGGCTGGCCAGCAGCGCCTCGACGAACCGCATCAGGGCAAGGTCTTCGTCGCTGCGCACCGGCATGTTGACATGGCCGCATTCCGACGGCGGCACCACACGCGCGGCCCCTGACCCATGCACCGGGGCGGCATTGACGCCGGTGCCAAGACCGACGACCAGCATCGGGCCGCCCGCAACCGAGGGACCTTCGATCACCGGGCGCAGGTTCGCGGCCGGGATATGGCCAAGCGCATGGCCCTGGGCCTGAAGGTCGTTCAGGATGGCGACGCGGGTCGCCCCGGTGGCGGCGGTCAGCTTGGCGGCATCCATGGTCCAGTCAAGGTTGGTCATGGTGGCGACGCCATTCTGCACCGGGCCGGCGGCGGCGACACAGACGCCGGACACCGCCTGGCCGGCGGTCGCCAGATAGTCGCGCAGGATCTGCGCGATGTCCTGCCCGCGCGCCTTGTAGTCGGCATTTGGAAAGCGGCGGATGGTTTCGCCCAGCACCGTTTCGCCTTTGGCCAGCGCAACGCGGGTGTTGGTGCCGCCGATGTCGGCAAGGATGGACAGGGTCATGCGCGGGACTCGGCTGTGTTGCGGGCAAGGGCACGGGCCAGCGCGTGATACGAGGCTTTGGGCGTGCGCTTCAAGCTGTCGAAATCGACATGGACCAGACCGAAGCGTTTTTCATAACCCAGTGTCCATTCGTAATTGTCCAGCACCGACCAGCAGAAATAGCCCTGCACATTGGCACCCTGCGCGATGGCGCGCTGCACGGCTTGCAGGTGCCGGGTCAGGTAGTCGATCCGCTCGGGGTCCTCGACGGTGCCGGAAACGACGGGAACCTCGGGCGAGGCCATGCCGTTTTCGGTGACATAGATCGGCTTGCCACGGGCATATTCGGTTTGCGCGCGCAGAAGGAATTGCTCCAGCCCTTCGGGATAGATCTCCCATCCCATCTGGGTTTTCGGCAAGGGGCCATCGGTTTCGCGGTAGGATGGCCAGGGGCCGGGATCGGGGGCGATCACCTTGCGGGTGTAGTAGTTCAGCCCGCACCAGTCGACCGGGGTCGAGATCGTGGCCATGTCGTCCTGCCAGCCCTGCGGCATATGCGGCAGCAGGCCCGCCAGCACCCGTTCGGGATAGCTGCCCTGGAAGATGCCTTGCAGGAACCAGCGGTTGTAGATGCCGTCGTAAAGGGCGGCGGCTTCGGTTGCCTCGGGGCTGTTGTCCGCCGGGGTGGCCCATTCCAGATTGCAGACCGCGCCAAGGTTCTGCACCCCCAGCGCGCGCATGGCCTGAATGGCGCGGCCGTGACCCAGCAGGACATGGTGCATGGCACGGGCGGCAGCACGGATGTCGCGCAGGCCGGGGGCGTGATAGCCCATGAAATGCGACAGCCAGGCCACGCACCAGGGCTCGTTGATCGGGGCAGTGGACCAGATCCGGTCGCCGATCCGGCGCATCAGCACTTGTGCATAATCGGCGAACCAGCTGGCGATGTCGCGGTTGCGCCAGCCGCCCGCGTCCAAGAGCGGCGAGGGCAGTTCCCAGTGATAAAGCGTCAGCGCGGGTTTGATGCCACGCTCCAGCATGCCGTCGACCAGCCGGTCGTAGAAATCCAGCCCCTCGGGATTGGCGGCCCCGCGCCCCTCCGGCATCACCCGCGCCCAACTGGCGGAAAAGCGGTAGACATCCAGATTGGCGCGAGCGATCAGGTCCAGATCCTCGGGCCAGCGGTGGTAATGGTCGCAGGCAAGCGCGCCGTTCTCGGCCCGGATCACATTGCCGGGCGTCGCGGCGTAATCGTCCCATTGCGTGCGCCCGGCCCCGCCGAAGCCATGGCCTTCGATCTGATAGGCCGAAGCGGCGGCACCGAACAGGAAACCGTCGGGGAAACTGGCACGGGCAGGCAGCATGGCGCTTTCCCTTCTGGAAGATGGCCGGGGATCAGGTCCGGGGGGCGGGGCCGGTGGACTGGCCGATGATCAGATCGGCTTCCAGCAGGCGCTGGGGCGCGTCGCCCCCCGGACTGGCGATCAGGCCCAAGAGCATTTCGGCGGCGATGCGGCCCGCCTCGCGCACCGACGAGCGGGTGGCGGTGTAGATCGGCACATCCTCGCCGTTCTTCATGTAGGAAAGGTCGTCGTCATGGATGATGATGCTGACATCGCGGCCCATCACCAGGCCGCGTTCCTCGATCGCGCGGCGCACCCCCATGCCCGAGATCATCGACGAGGCCAGGAAGGCGGTGGGCGGCCGGGGCTGGGCCAGCATCCGCGCGGCGGCGCGGTGGCCGGAGATTTCGGTCATCTCTTCCGAGATCATCAGCGCGGGGTCGGCGGCGATGTCGCGCGCGGCCAGCGCATCCAGAAAGCCGGTGCGGCGGCGCACGGCGAAATCCATGAACTCCAGCCCGTTGACCAGCGCGATGCGGCGGTGGCCCAGATCCAGCAGGAATTCGGTGGCGCGCTGGAAGGCGCGGCGGTTGTTCACATCAACCCAAGGGTAAGTGCCGGTCGTGCCGGTCGAACGGCCGTGGACGACGAAGGGCAGGCCGATCTCGCGCAGAAGCGGGATGCGCGGGTCCGACAGGCGCGGGGCATGCAGGATGACGCCATCGACATTGCCCTTGGAGCGCAGGCCGCGATAGGTTGCCTCTTCGTCGGCATCCGGGACGACCGACAGCACCATGTCGTAATCGTTGCGGGAATAGGTTTCGCCCGCGCCGGCGATGAAATCGGCAAAGACCGGATTCACGATCTCGTGCCGCGTGGCGACGGGGATGACATGGCCCACCGCCATGGCGCGGCCGGTGGCAAGGCGGATGGCGCGGGTGTTGGGGCGATAATTGTGGCGCTTGGCGGCGGCCATCACCCTTTCGCGGGTGGCTTCGTTCACTTCGGGATAGCCGTTCAAAGCCCTGCTCACGGTCGTGGGCGACAGGCCCAGCTTCGTGGCGAGTTCCTTGAGGTTCATCGGGGCGGCGTCCAAAACGGTTTCAACTGCAACAGTCTTAGCCGGGGCATCAGGGCAGGTCAAAGAGAAAGAGGCAGGGCGATATCGTGCCTGGATTGCAGAATCGGGGTCGGTTCGGGCAGGATTCCGGGGAAAGCGGGGATGCCTCCCCGGCTTTTCGTTGACTTGAAAGGGCGGATCGGTAAGGGTGCCGCATCCAAAGCGGTTTGAATCGATTCTGCGAGAGGGCGCGGAATCCCGGACCGGAGATGGACCAAAATGCCCGCAACCGGAATGGCGGGCCTGTCGGGAGGACGATCATGACCATGAAACTCGCTGCCAGTGCGGCGGTGCTGGCGCTTGTCGCCGGGGGGGCCTTTGCCCAGGATTTGAAGATCGAGCCGGGTTCGGAGCCGGAGCGGTTCCACTGGGACAGTTTTGAGGCGCTGAAGGCGACCGATCTCAGCGGCCAGACGCTGAACGTCATGGGCCCCTGGACCGGCCCCGACCAGGATCTGGTGCTGTCGGTCTTTGCCTATTTCGAGGCGGCGACCGGGGCGAAGATCAACTATACCGGGTCGAACAGTTCCGAACAGGACATCCAGATCGCCGTCGACGGCGGCACCCCGCCCGATATCGGCATCTCGCCGCAGCCCGGCAAGGTGGCCGACTATGCCAAGGCCGGCAAGGTCAAGGCGCTGCCCGCCGAAGTGGCCGACTGGGTCAAGGCGAATTACGCCGCCGGTGACAGCTGGGTGTCGATCTATTCGGCAGCCGGGCCGGACGGCACGACGGCGCTTTATTCGTTTCCCTACAAGACCGACGTGAAGTCGCTGGTCTGGTATGTGCCGGAAAACTTCGAGGATGCGGGCTATGAAGTGCCGCAGACCATGGAGGATCTGAAGGCGCTGACCGAGCAGATCGTGGCCGACGGCGGCACGCCATGGTGCATCGGGCTTGGCTCGGATGCGGCGACCGGCTGGCCCGCGACCGACTGGGTCGAGGACATGATGCTGCGCAACAACGCACCCGAGGATTACGATGCCTGGGTGGCCAACACGCTGCCCTTCAACGATCCCAAGGTGATCGTGGCCATCGACGATTTCGGCTGGTTCGCCAAGAACGACGCCTTCGTTGCGGGCGGCGCGGGGGCCGTGGGCGCGACCGACTTCCGCGACAGCCCCAAGGGTTTGTTCGACAGCCCGCCGAAATGCTACATGCACCGTCAGGCCAGCTTCATCCCGTCCTTCTTCCCCGAAGGCACCGAAGTGGGCAGGGATGCCGATTTCTTCTACTTCCCGGCCTATGCGGGCAAGGATCTGGGCAAGCCGGTTCTGGGTGCGGGCACGTCCTTCATGGTGATGACCGACAATCCGGCCGCGCTGGAGCTGATCAAGTTCCTGCAAACCCCGATCGCGCATGAAGTCTGGATGGCGCAGTCGGGCTTCCTGACCCCGCACAAGGGCGTGCATGTCGAGGCCTATGCCAATGACGTGCTGAAAAAGCAGGGCCAGATGCTGCTGGATGCGACGACCTTCCGCTTTGACGCCTCGGATCTGATGCCGGGCGGCGTGGGTGCGGGCACCTTCTGGACCGGCATGGTGGATTATGTCGGCGGCAAGGATGCGGCGACGGTGACGGCCGACATCCAGAAATCCTGGGACGCGCTGAAGTAAGGCGACGACCACAGGCCGGGCGAGCCATCGCCCGGCCCTTTCGGCAAGGGGGGGATTCATGGAACAGGTCGCACAGGCCTTTGTCACCATATTGATCGGCGTCGGGGGCTGCGCCCTGTGGTACTGGGCGTCGAACACGGTTCTTGACACGGTCTATCCGGCGCGGGGGCCCAATGCTGGGCCCAACATCAGCAAGGCGAACCTGATCCGGCCCTGGCTGTTCGTTGGCCCGGCGGTGGTGATCCTGGGGGCCTATCTGGTCTATCCGGTGTTCAACACGCTGATGCGGGCCTTCATGGACAAGACCAGCACCAGTTTCGTCGGCTTCAGCAACTTCAGCTGGCTGCTGTCGGACGGCAAGTTCCATGAATCGATGCTGAACCAGTTGATCTGGCTGCTGGTGGTGCCGGCGCTGGCCACCTTCTTCGGCCTTCTGGCCGCACAGCTGACCGACCGCATCCGCTGGGGCAATTTCGGCAAGTCGCTGATCTTCATGCCGATGGCGATCTCTTTCGTCGGTGCGGGCGTGATCTGGAAATTCGTCTATGCCAATTCCGACGGCAACCAGATCGGCCTTCTGAATGCCATCGTTCAGGCCCTTGGCGGAGAGCCGCAGCACTGGCTGCAGCTGCCGTTCTGGAACAACATCTTCCTGATGGTGGTACTGGTCTGGATCCAGGCCGGTTTCGCCATGGTGATCCTGTCGGCGGCTCTGCGCGGCATCCCCGAAGACACGATCGAGGCCGCCATCATCGACGGCGCCAATCCGTTCCAGATCTTCTTCAAGATCAAGGTGCCACAGATCGCGGGCACCATCGGCGTGGTCTGGACCACGATCACCATCACCGTGCTGAAGGTGTTCGACATCGTCTATGTGATGACCAACGGCGAATGGGGCACGCAGGTGCTGGCCAACATGATGTACGACCTGCTGTTCGACCAGAGCGACTATGGCCGCGGCTCGGCCGTCGCCATCGTGATCATGATCCTGGTGCTGCCGATCATGTGGTGGAACGTGCGCAACGCCCGCAAGGAGCTTCGCTGAGATGGAAAGCATGGCAGGCAAACGCCCGGCACTGAGCTGGGCGGTCAATCTCTCGGCGGCGGCGCTGGTCTTGCTGTGGCTGATCCCGACGCTGGGGCTGCTGGTAACGTCGTTCCGCGACAAGGACCAGATCCTGGCCTCGGGCTGGTGGGAGGCGTTCTTCAGTTCCGAACAGACCGAACGGTTCCGCACCGATCCCGGCGCGCAGGCGCAGGTGGGCGCGGAATGGGTGATCGAGGGCGTCGTCCTGCCGAAGGGGGCCGATTCGGTGGCGGCCTGGGGCCTGAAGGCCACCGAACCCGGCGCCCTTGCCCCCGGCGAGACGGTGGATCTGGGCGATGGCGCATCGCTGACGGTAAATGAGGACGGCAGTTACCGGCTGGTGTCGCAGACCGAGGTCGAGGATGACCGCCGCATCTTCGTGCAATCCGAAGTGCCGCCCAGTTTCACCCTGGACGGATACCGCCGCGTGCTGACTGGCGAAGGCATCGACAAGGCGTTCTTCAACACCGCCACGGTGGCGATTCCGGCCACGATCATCCCGATCCTGATGGCGGCCTTTGCCGCCTATGCCCTGGCCTGGATGGAGTTTTCGGCACGCGGGGTGCTGATTGCGATCATCGTCGGCCTGCTGGTGGTGCCGCTGCAACTGGCGCTGATCCCTATGAAGATCCTTCACAGCAACCTGGGGATTTCCGGCTATCTGGGGGTCTGGCTGGCGCACAGCGGCTTTGGCCTGCCCCTGGCGATCTATCTCTTGCGCAACTACATGGCCGGGCTGCCGCGCGACATTATCGAGAATGCCCGTGTCGACGGCGCGACCGAGTTCCAGATCTTCTTCAAGATCATCCTGCCGCTGTCGTTCCCGGCGCTGGCCTCGTTCTCGATCTTCCAGTTCCTGTGGACCTGGAACGATCTGCTGGTGGCCAAGGTCTTCCTGCCGTCGAAAGAGCAGGAGGTGCTGACCGTGGGCATCGCCAAGATGATGGGATCGAAGGGCGGCGAATGGGATCTGCTGGCGGTGGCCGGCTTCGTCTCGATCGTGGTGCCGCTGATCGTGTTCTTCTCGCTGCAACGCTTTCTGGTGCGGGGCCTGCTGGCGGGGTCGGTCAAGTGAGCCTGATGCAGAGAGAGGGGCGCAAGGTGCTGGCACGGGACCCGGAGTGGTGGCGCGGCGCGGTGATCTACCAGATCTATCCGCGCAGCTTTCAGGACAGCAATGGCGACGGGGTGGGCGATCTGGCGGGCATCGTCCAGCGCCTGCCGCATGTCGCGGCGCTGGGGGCGGATGCGATCTGGATCAGCCCGTTCTTCACCTCTCCGATGAAGGACTTCGGCTATGACGTGTCGGATTACTGCGATGTAGATCCGATGTTCGGCACGCTGGCCGATTTCGATGCCGTGGTGGCGACGGCGCATGATCTGGGCCTGCGGGTGATGATCGACCTGGTGCTGTCGCATACCAGCGACCAGCATCCCTGGTTCCGCGAAAGCCGCAAGGACCGCAGCAACGCCAGGGCCGACTGGTATGTCTGGGCCGATCCGAAACCCGACGGCACACCGCCGACCAACTGGCTGTCGGTGTTCGGCGGCTCGGCCTGGGCCTGGCATGGCGGGCGCGAGCAATATTACCTGCACAATTTCCTGACCGCGCAGCCCGACCTGAATTTCCATCACGCCCCGGTGCAGGAGGCGCTGCTGGACGTGGCGCGGTTCTGGCTGAAGCGCGGGGTCGACGGGTTCCGGCTGGACACGATCAACTTCTATATCCACGACAAGTATCTGCGCGACAACCCGGCCCTGCCCAAGGAGTTGCGCAACGACAGCATCGCGCCGGGGGTGAATCCCTACAATCACCAGCTGCACCTGTTTGACAAGAACCAGCCTGAGAACCTTGATTTCCTGCGCAAATTCCGCGCGGTGCTGGACCCCTACGCCGCGGCGGCGGTGGGCGAGGTCGGCGATGCGCAGCGCGGGCTTGAGATCATGGCCGAATATACCAGCGGTGGTGACAAGGTGCAGATGTGTTACCCGTTCGAGATGCTGCAACCGCGGCGGCTGACGGCACAGGGGCTGGTCGACACCTTTGCCCGGATGCGGGCGGCAGCCCCCGATGCCTGGCCCTGCTGGTCCTATTCCAATCACGACACGGTGCGCCATGTCACCCGCTGGGATCTGAGCGAAGCGGCGGCAAGGTGCTATACCGCGCTGCTGGTCTGCCTGCGCGGCTCGCTTTGCCTGTATCAGGGCGAAGAGCTGGGCCTGCCCGAAGCCGAGATCGAACAGGCGGAATTGCAGGACCCCTACGGCATAGAATTCTGGCCCGAGTTCAAGGGCCGCGACGGTGCCCGCACTCCGATGGTCTGGCAGACCGACAATGCCGCGGGCGGGTTCAGCACCGGAAAGCCCTGGCTGCCGGTCAAGGCCCCGCACCGGCCGTTGTCGGTGGCGGTGCAAGAGGGGGCGGACGGCTCGATGCTGGCGCATTACCGCCGCGCGCTGGCCTTCCGCCGCGCGCATCAGGTGCTGCGGACCGGAAGCATGGAAGATATTGCCGCCGAAGGGCCGGTTGCCCGGTTCGAGCGGCTGGGAGAGGAGCGCCTGTTCTGCGCCTTCAATCTGGGCGAGGCACCGGCTTCGGTGGCCCTGCCCGAAGGCAGCTGGCAGGCGGTGGGATTGGAACTTGGTGGCGTGACGCCCATGGGCGGCCGGGCGGATCTGCCCGGCTGGGGTTTCGTGCTGGCACAGGCGGTGTGAGGGAGAAAGACAGATGGCCGAGCTTCTGCTGAAGAACGTCGAAAAGGCCTATGGCGAGGTCAAGGTGTTGAAGAACATCAACCTCGACATCAAGACCGGCGAGCTGATCGTCTTCGTCGGCCCCTCGGGCTGCGGGAAATCCACCCTGCTGCGGATGATCGCGGGGCTGGAAAAGATCACCAGCGGCGACTTCTTCATCGACGGGGCGCGGATGAACGATGTGCCGCCGGCACAGCGGGGCATCGCCATGGTGTTCCAGTCCTATGCGCTTTATCCACATATGACGGTGCGCGACAACATGTCCTTCGCGCTGAAGATCGCCAAAAAGCCGAAGGCCGAGATCGACGCGGCGGTGGAACGGGCAGCCAAGATCCTGCAACTGACGCCCTATCTCGACCGGCTGCCCAAGGCGCTGTCGGGCGGGCAGCGGCAGCGGGTGGCGATCGGGCGCAGCATCGTGCGCGACCCCAAGGTCTATCTCTTCGACGAGCCGCTGTCCAATCTGGACGCCGCCCTGCGGGTGGCGACACGGATCGAGATTGCCCAGCTGAAAGAGGCGATGCCGAATTCGACGATGATCTATGTGACCCATGACCAGGTCGAGGCGATGACGCTGGCCAGCCGGATCGTGGTGCTGACGGTGGGGCAGGGCATCGGTCAGGTCGGCTCGCCGCTGGAGCTTTATGAACGGCCCGAGAACGAATTCGTCGCCCAGTTCATCGGCAGTCCGGCAATGAACCTGATACCGGGGCAGATCACCGGCACCGGGGCCGAGACCACGATCGCGCTGGAGGGCGGCGGCGTTGCCCGCTCCAGCGTGCCGACGCAAGAGGCCGACAAGGGGCGAGCGGTGAACGTCGGTGTGCGCCCCGAGGATTTCGTGCCGACCGAGGGCGAGGCCATCTTCACCGGCAAGGTGGAAATCACCGAGGCGCTGGGAGAGGTGACGCAGCTTTACTTCGAGAAGGGCGGCCGCGACACCCCGGTGATCGCCAAGCTGGCGGGCATCCACCCGCAACTGCGCCACCAGAGCGTCAGCCTGACCGCCGATCCGAAAAAGGTGCATCTCTTCGCGGGCGGCAGATCGCTCCTCTACCGCTGATCCCCTTCATCTTTGCGCAAATACCCCTGGGGGTCCGGGGGGCTGGCCCCCCGGCGGGTCTCACTTGCCCCGCGCGTGGAAGATGAAGCCGAGGAAGTTCAGCAGCACCTGTGCCGCCAGAATGGCGGTCGATCCCGAATGGTCGTAATCCGGCGCCACCTCGACAAGGTCCACCCCGACGATCTCATGGTCGCGCGCAACGCCCTGAAGGATCTCCAGCACCTCGTAATACAGAAACCCGCCATGGCTGGGCGTGCCGGTGCCCGGCGCGATCGAGGGGCAGAAGCCGTCGATGTCGATGGTGACGTAAAGCCGCGCGCCCTTGGGGATGCGGGCCAGCACGCCATCGCGGCCCAGTTTGCGCACCTGCCGCACGGACAGGATGTCGTCGCCCATGGCGCGGGCAGCGTCATAGCCGTCCTTGGCGGTCGATGACACGTTGCGGATTCCAAGCGCGGTGATGCCGGTGACATGCTCCTGCTCGGCGGCACGGCGCATCGGGTTGCCATGGCCGTGGCGCACCCCGTGGCGCACATCGACGAAATCGAGATGGGCGTCGATCTGCAGGATGTGGATCGGCCCCCGGTCCGCAAAGGCGCGTATGCATGGGATGTTGACGGAATGGTCGCCCCCCAGCACCACCGGCAGCGCACCGGCATCAAGGATGGCGCGGACGCCGGTTTCGATATTGGCGTGGCTTTTCTCGGTATCGGTATGGACGATATCGGCATCGCCGATGTCGACGATGGTCACGTCGCTGCCCAGATAGGTGCAGTCGTCCTCATGGTCATAGGCCCCGGCATGGCCAAAGGAAAACAGCGTCGAGGCCTCGCGGATCGCGCGGGGCCCAAAGCGGGCACCGGCGCGGAACTGGGTGCCGAAGTCGAAGGGTGCGCCCAGGATGGCGGCATCGGCGCGGATCGCCGACCAGTCGGCCTGATAGGGCCGCTTGCCGAAGGTGGAAATTCCCACAAAGGGCAGGTTCAGCCGCCCGGTTTCATAAGTGTTGCCGCCCATCATCTACCCTTTCCTTGCGCGCCGACAGTGACGCGGGTTCACAGCGGCGGCAAGAGGGCAGGCAGCATGTCGCACAGCCGGGCGGCGGCGGGCGACAGCGGATTGCCCGAAAGCCGCGCCAGCACCAGCGGTTCCGCCCCCGCATCGGCCAGCGGGCGGGTGATCAGCGGGCGGCCATCGTGGCTGTGGGCGCTGGCGGGCCGGGAATAGCTGAGCCCGATACCCAGGCCGTTGGCGGCGAAGCTGCGCATCAGTTCCAGCGTGGCGGTGCGGTGAGCGATGGCGGCGGTCAGGCCGCGGGTGGCGAACAGCGCCCGCATATGGCCCAGCGACAGGCCCTGATCGGTCAGGATCAGCGGCTGGCCGGCCAGTTGCGCCAGGCTCAGCCGGGCATGGCCCGCCAGTGGGTGATCGGGGGCCAGCACGGCATGCGGCGCGACGCGGGCCAGTTCTTGCCGGTCGATGCCGGGCGGCAGCCCCAGATCCCAGGTCAGCGCAAGGTCAATGCCGCCGCCGGTCAGCGCGGCGGCCAGCGGCTCGAACCCCAGCACCTGCGGGGCCAGCCGGGGACCGTCTTCGGCCAACCGGGCGATCAGAGGGGCCAGCAGGGCGGGGGCGAGATCGTCGAAGACCGCCAGCCGCACCGGAGATTCCGGCAAGGCCCCCTCGACCAGCCGCCGGATGCCCTGCACCTGCCGCGCGGCCTCGGCCAGCCAGGCGGTGCCGAAGGAGGTGGGCGTGACACGTCCGTTGCAGCGCAGGAACAGCGGCTGGCCCAGTTGCGCCTCAAGCTGGGCCAGGGCGACCGACAGCGCGGGCTGGCTGACGTTCAGCGCGGCGGCGGCGCTGGTCATGCCGCCATGACCGGCGATGGCGGTGGCATATTCCAGCTGGCGCAGGGTGATGGATAGCATTGGTTTATCGGGTGGATTGTGAACTATTATTTGAATTGATGATGCAGCTTTGGCACAACTTTGGCAAGGCAGCGACAGGAGCGGATGATGGCGGTTCAGGTGACGGATGAGATGGTGCGGGCCTATCGGCAGGATGGCGTCGTGCTGGTGAAGGGACTGTTCGCCGACTGGGTGGACCGCCTGCGGGCGGGCGTCGATACGA
This sequence comes from Paracoccaceae bacterium, assembly GCA_036745335.1. Classification (GTDB taxonomy): domain Bacteria; phylum Pseudomonadota; class Alphaproteobacteria; order Rhodobacterales; family Rhodobacteraceae; genus Pseudogemmobacter. The sequence goes on along the minus strand of DAIOGH010000021.1, from coordinate 9,175 downwards.
ACATGGCCAGCCCCAGCTTTCAGATGGAGAACCTGAAGCCGGGCGAGAAGGGCCGGTTCTTTGACGATTACTGCAACTGGTCGCGCATCCCGGAATTCGAGGCAGCGATCTTCCAGTCCGAAGCGGGCCGCGTGGCGGCGGCGCTGATGGACTCGGACCGGGTGCAGCTGTTCCACGATCATGTGCTGGTCAAGGAGCCGGGCACCAGCAAACCGACGCCCTGGCATTCGGACGGGCCTTACTATTTCGTCGAGGGCCGCCAGACCGTCAGCTTCTGGGTGCCGCTGGACCCGGTGAAAGAGGCCAGCTTGCGCTGCGTGGCGGGCAGCCATCTGTGGGAAAAGGACGTGCTGCCGACCCGCTGGCTGAGCGAAAGCGACTTTTACCCCGGCGATCACGATTACATGCCGGTGCCCGACCCCGAGGCCGAGGGCATGCGGATCGTCGAATGGCCGATGGAGCCGGGCGATGCGGTGGCCTTCAACTATCGCACATTGCACGGCGCGCGCGGCAATACCTCGGACAACCGCCGCCGGGCGTTCAGCCTGCGGCTGGTCGGCGATGATGCGCGTTATGTCGAACGGCCCGGCCCGACCTCGCCGCCCTATCCCGGCCATGGCATGCAGTCGGGCCAGCGGCTGCGCGAAGACTGGTTCCCGGTGATCCACGGCTGAACCCTCGCGGGCCGACGCTGCGGCAAAGCTGCGGCTTGCGGGCGGGGCCGGGGCGTGGTTCGGATGGGCAAGGAGGTGCCCGATGACCCAAGACCCCGCCCGGTTCCGCCCGAAGATGTTCCCGCCGCCCGAGTTTCCGCCGCGCAAGGTGCCAGCCTTCGCCCGCACCCCGCCTGCGGTGTTTCCCGCCATCCTGGGCGCGGTGGGGCTGGTGCTGGCGCTGTGGCGCGGGCTGGTGGCGCTGGATCTGCCGCAGGCCCCGGCGGATCTGCTGGCGGGGCTGGTGCTGGCGCTCTGGGCCTTTGCGGCGCTGGCCTATGCGGCCAAGCTGGCGCGGCGGCCGGGTGTGATCCTGGTGGATCTGCGGGTGTTGCCCGGCCGGGCCGGTCTGGCGGCGGGCACGGCGGGGGCGCTGGTGGTGGCGGCGCTGCTGGTGCCCTACTGGCCCGGCGTGGCGCGGGGTATGCTTTTCGCCGGGCTGGTGCTGCACGGCGTTCTGGCGCTGCTGATCCTGCGTGTGCTGGCCGGGATGCCGCCCGAGGGGCGGGCCGTGACCCCGGCGATGCATCTGAGCTTTGTCGGCTTCATCATCGGCGGGCTGGCGGCGGTTCCGCTGGGGCATGAGGCGCTGGCGCGGGCCTTGCTCTGGGCCACACTGCCGGTGGCAGTGCTGATCTGGGGGGCGAGCCTTGTGCAACTGGCCCGCCGGGTGCCACCCGCGCCGCTGCGGCCACTGCTGGCGATCCATCTGGCCCCGGCGGCGCTGTTTTCTCTGGTCGCGGGCGGGCTGGATATGGCCGGGCTGTCGCTGGCCTTTGCGCTGCTGGGGCTGGCGATGCTGGCCGTGCTGCTGGCGGCCGGGCGCTGGATCGCCGCAAGCGGGCTGTCGACGCTGTGGGGGGCCTTCACCTTTCCGTTGACGGCGCTGGCCTCGGCGCTGCTGGCGCAGGGGGGCGGGCTGCAAATGGTGGGGATGATCGTGCTGGCGGCGGCGCTGGGGTTGGTGCCTTACATCCTGTGGCAGGTGCTGAAGCTGTGGCCCGGCGGGCGGCTGGCGGCGAAGACCAACGCGGCGGAGGCCTGAGGCATCCTCCTCCTGCGCCTTCGGCTGTCGTCGGGGCAGAGCGGCGCGACGAGCGACGATGTTGCCAAGGAGCGATTCAGATCTGCGCGACCCAGGCGCGGGCGATGGTCAGGCCATGGGCATCGGCGGCGGCCCCCAGCGTGGCGGCCTCGTCCTCGAACCGCCAGCCGGGGCGGGCGGCTTCCATCAGATCGCCGAAACTGGCCCGCCAGTTGCGCACCACGGCGCGGTTGGCCTCGAAATGGAACTGGGTGGCATAGGTGGCGCGGCCGATGCGGAAGGCCTGCTGCGCGGCCCCCGGAGAATGCGCCAGATGCAGTGCGCCCGGCGGCAGGGTGAAGGTGTCGGAATGCCACTGGTAGATCGGGAAGGTCCGGGGCAGGGCGCCCAGCACCGGATCGGCCGCGCCCGCATCGGTCAGTGTCACCTCGCACCAGCCGAATTCCGGGGCTGCGCCCAGGATGTTCTGCGCCCCGAAGGCCCGCGCCAGCAGCTGCGAGCCAAGGCAGATGCCCAGAACCGCCCGGTCCGTTGCGGTATAATCGGCCATCAGCTGCGCCAGCTGCGGCAGATACGGATGCGTATGGTCATCAAGCGCCGATTGCTCGCCGCCGAAGACCACCAGCGCATCGGCATCGACGCTGGCGGGCAGCGGCTGTCCGGTCCAGGGCTTGTAAAGGTCGATCCGGGCACCCGCCTCATGCAGCGCCACGCCGACCTGACCATGATTGGTGGCGGCAGTATTCTCGACGATGGCGACGCGCATTCCCGGCTCTCCTGTTGGCCGGGTCCAATCTGCATGGCCGCCGCGCCGGTGCAAGCCCCGGATGCCGAGGATTCCGGCTTGCCAATCCTTGGCGCGCGTGAAACAGGGAACCGTCAAACGAACATCCCATGGAGACCCCGATGGAGATTCGCGAGGCGCTGACCTTCGATGACGTTCTGCTGGTTCCGGCCGCATCCAGTGTGCTGCCGTCCGATGCCGATACGTCGACATTCGTCACCAAATCCATCCGCATGAACATTCCGCTGCTCAGCAGCGCGATGGATACCGTGACCGAGGCGCGGATGGCGATTGCCATGGCGCAGGCGGGCGGGATCGGGGTGATCCACCGCAATCTGGATCTTGAGGCGCAGGCGACCGAAGTGCGGCGGGTGAAACGCTTTGAAAGCGGCGTTGTTTACAAGCCGATCACCCTGACCCCCGATCAGACGCTGGCCGACGCCAAGCTGTTGATGGAACGCTACAACATCACCGGCTTTCCGGTGGTGGATGCGACGGGCCGGGTGCTGGGCATCGTCACCAACCGCGACATGCGCTTTGCCTCGGACGACAAGACCCCGGTGCGGGTGATGATGACGGCCGAGAATCTGGCGGTGCTGAAGGAGCCGGTCGACCGGGCGCAGGCGATTTCGCTGATGAAGGCGCGGCGGATCGAAAAGCTGCTGGTGACGGATGGCAAGGGCAAGCTGACCGGCCTTCTGACGCTGAAGGATACCGAGAAATCGGTGCTGAACCCCAATGCCTGCAAGGATGAACTGGGCCGGCTTCGGGTGGCGGCGGCCTCGACCGTGGGGGATGCCGGGTTTGATCGCAGCCAGGCGCTGATCGACGCCGGGGTCGATATGGTGGTGATCGACACGGCACATGGCCATTCCGAAGGCGTGGCCAGGGCGGTCGAGCGGATCAAGAAGCTGTCGAACACCGTGCAGGTGGTGGCGGGCAACGTCGCCACGGCCGAGGCGACGCGGGCGCTGATCGGCGCCGGAGCGGATGCGGTGAAGGTGGGGATCGGCCCCGGTTCGATCTGCACCACGCGGATCGTGGCGGGTGTCGGCGTGCCGCAGCTGACGGCGATCATGGATTCGGCCCGCGCGGCGGGGGATATTCCGGTCATCGCCGATGGCGGCATCAAATTTTCGGGCGATTTTGCCAAGGCCATCGCGGCCGGGGCCTCTTGCGCCATGGTGGGCAGCGCCATCGCGGGCACCGACGAAAGCCCCGGAGAGGTGATCCTGTGGCAGGGCCGCAGCTTCAAGGCCTATCGCGGCATGGGGTCGCTGGGCGCGATGGCGCGGGGGTCGGCGGACCGCTATTTCCAGAAGGATGCCGCCAGCGACAAGCTGGTGCCCGAGGGGATCGAGGGCCAGGTGCCCTACAAGGGCAGCGCGCAGGCGGTCATTCACCAGATGGTCGGGGGCCTGCGGGCCGCGATGGGCTATACCGGCAACCGCACCGTCGAAGAGATGCGCAGCCGCTGCGCTTTCGTGCGGATCACCGGGGCGGGGCTGAAGGAAAGCCATGTCCATGACGTGCAGATCACCCGCGAGTCGCCCAACTATCGGGGCATGTGATGACCCCGGCCGCCCGTGCGGCGGCGGCGATTGCCGTGCTGGACCGGGTTCTGCTGGGCGAATCCGCCGAAAAGGCGCTGACCAACTGGGGCCGTGCGGCGCGCTATGCCGGATCGGGCGACCGGGCAGCGGTGCGCGACATCACCTTTGATGCGCTGCGCCGCCGGGCCTCGTTCGCGGCACTGGGCGGCGGGCTGACCGGGCGCGGGCTGGTGCTGGGCGCGGCCCGCGCGGCGGGGGCCGAGGCGCTGTGGTTCGACGGATCGCCCTATGGTCCGGCGGTGGCGGGCGATGAACCGGGCCGCCGCCCGCAGGGGGCAGAGGTTCTGGATTGCCCTGACTGGCTGGCCCCGCGGCTGCGTGCCGCGCTGGGAGAGCGGTTCGAACCGGTGATGCAGGCGCTGCAACGCCGCGCGCCAGTGTTCCTGCGGGTCAATGCGGCCCGGATCACGCGCGAGGAGGCGCAGGCGGCGCTGGCTGGCGAGGGTATTGTGGCTCAGCCGCACGACCTTGCGAAGAATGCGCTGGAAGTCACGGAGAATGCAAGACGAATCCAGAATTCGGCATGCTATGCCGCCGGGCTGGTCGAACTGCAGGATGCGGCCTCGCAGGCGGTGGCCGAGGCCGTGCCGCTGCGCGATGGCGACCGGGTGCTGGACCTGTGCGCCGGGGGCGGCGGCAAGACGCTGGCCTTGGCGGCGCAGGGGGCGGCTGCGGGCGCGCGGCTGGAGATCTTCGCCCATGATGCCCATCCGCACCGCATGGCCGATCTGCCCGCCCGCGCCGACCGCGCCGGGGCCGCGATCATGCTGACCCGCAACCCGGAAGACCTGGCCCCGTTCGACGTGGTGCTGGCCGATGTGCCCTGTTCCGGCTCGGGCAGCTGGCGGCGCGACCCCGAGGGCAAGTGGCTGCTGACCGAGGCGCGGCTGGCCGATCTTCTGGTGCTGCAGGCCGGAATCCTGGATCGCGCGGCGCGCCTGTGCCGTCCCGGCGGCGTGCTGGCCTATGCCACCTGTTCGCTGCTGCGCGAGGAGAATCAGGATCAGGTCGCGGCCTTTCTGGGCCATCATTCCGGCTGGATCATGCGCGAAAGCCGCAGTTTCACGCTGTTGCAGGGGGGCGACGGCTTCGGTCTTGCCCTTCTTGCGCGAGTTTGAAAAGAATAAACAACTTTAGGGTGCTTTTCCGTTGCGGTTAAGTCCTGATTAACGAGTCGCATCTCCTATGGGTCGGCGGCGATTGCGCGCCGTGATGGCCCGAATCCGTGACGGAGGGACAGGTGCTACGACCGGAAACCGAACTCAGGGCCGTGCTGGCGGTCTCTCGCGGCCTGTCGGGTCGCATCTTCTGGGTTCTGGGCGCGGCTTCGGTCAGTCTGGTGCTGGCGCTTCTGTCCGACGAACCCGCAGTGCGCGCGACACTGACGGTGGTGGGCCTTGCGCTGATCGGGCTGACGATCCTGGTGCGGGGCCTGGCCTGGCTGGACCGGCGGCGCGAAATGCGGCACGAAGCCCAGCTTTCCCTGCTGGTGGGCGAAGATGCGGCCCCCTGTTTCACCACGGATGAACTGGGGCAGGTCCTGTATCGCAACGCCTCGGCCATGGCGCGGTTCGGCGAAGCGGCGGCCGCCACGCTGGTTTCGGTGCTGCACGAACAATTCGCCTCTCCGTCCAACGTGCTGTTCCGCCTGCAATCGCGCGCCGCCAATTCCGGTGCCGCGCGCGAGGATGTGGTGACGCGCCGGGGGCATCTGCGGCTGTCGGTGCATCGCGTCGCGGCCGACCGGTTCCTGTGGCGGATCGAGGAATTCCAGGACCGCAGCCCGACAGGGCGCGGTGCCGAGGGGCTGAGCCTGCCGATGGTGGTGGCCAACCGGGCCGGTGTGGTGCTGTTTTCGAACGAGGCGATGCGCAAGGTGTTGGGAGAGCGGCCGAAACGGCTGGACCGGATCTTCCTGCAGCCGCGGATTTCCACCGGAGAGGAAGTGCAGGTCCACGGCCAGAACGGCCCCGTTCGCGCCATCGTGGCCGAGGTTGAAGGTCTGGGCGACAGGCGCGAGATTTTCCTTCTGCCCGCCGCCGACCGGACCGATGCCGATACGGTGACGACGGATTTCGAGAATGTCCCGGTTGCCCTGATGAAATTCACCGCCGATGGCAGCCTGCGCAGCCTGAATCGCGCGGCGCGGGATCTTCTGGGTGACATGCCGGTCGCCGATCTGTCGTTCCACGATCTTTTCGAGGATCTGGGCCGTCCGGTCGCGGACTGGATGTCGGATATCGTGGCCGAACGCCTGCCCTCCGGGGCCGAGGTGCTGCGGCTGCGCCGGGCCAGTGACGAAAGCTTTGTCCAGGTGCAACTGCGCCGGATCGTCGAGAATGGCCGGGCCGGGGCGCTGGCGGTGCTGTCGGATGCGACGGCACTGAAGAAGCTGGAGGCACAGTTCACCCAAAGCCAGAAAATGCAGGCGATCGGGCAACTTGCGGGTGGAATCGCGCATGATTTCAACAATCTGCTGACGGCGATTTCGGGCCATTGCGATCTGCTGCTGCTGAACCATGCGCGCGAGGATTCCGATTTTGCCGATCTGGAGCAGATACGCCAGAACGCCAACCGCGCCGCGGCCCTGGTCAGTCAGCTGCTGGCGTTCTCGCGCAAGCAGACGCTGAAACCCGAAACGCTGGATCTTCAGGAGGCGCTTTCCGATCTGACGCATCTGCTGAACCGGCTGGTGGGCGAAAGGATCCTGCTGAACCTGACGCATGATTCTCGGCTGGGGCCGATCCGGGCCGACCGGCGGCAGCTGGAACAGGTGCTGATGAATCTGGTGGTGAATTCGCGCGATGCCATGCCCGAAGGCGGCGCGATCCGCATCGAGACCGAGGCGTTGTCGCTGGCCGAACCTCTGTCGCGCGACAAGGCGACCGTTCCGGCCGGGGACTATTCGCTGATCCGGGTGATCGACACCGGCACGGGGATTCCGGCCGACAAGTTGCCGAAGATATTCGAGCCGTTCTTCACCACCAAGAAGGTGGGCGAAGGCACGGGGCTGGGCCTGTCGACCGTCTATGGCATCGTCAAGCAATCCGGTGGCTATATCTTCGTTGCCAGCGAGCCGGGGCGCGGCACGGTGTTCGAACTGTTCTTCCCGGTCCATCATCTCCAGCCCGGAGCCGCCCCCGAGCCGGTGGCCGAGGAGCCACCGAAAAAGCTGATGATCCGCAAGAGCGAAGGCGTCGTCCTGCTGGTCGAGGATGAACCGCCGGTGCGCGCCTTTGCCAGCCGGGCGCTGCGGCTGCGCGGCTTTACCGTGTTGGAGGCCGAGAATGCCGAAGAGGCCCTGAAGACCTTGGCGGATCCGGGGCTGGAGGTGGATGTCTTCGTGACCGATGTGGTGATGCCTGGCATGGACGGGCCCACCTGGGTCAAGCGCGCGCTGGAGGACCGGCCCGATGTGAAGGTGGTCTTCGTCTCGGGCTATGCCGAGGATGTGCTGTCAGCCGATCAGGCACGCATTCCGAATTCGGTCTTTCTGCCCAAGCCGTTTTCGCTGAATGACCTGACAGCCACGGTGCAGGGGCAATTGCATTGATGCATCGGAGACAGACGGGCCGAGGATCGGCCCTGACGGCAAGCGGCGGCCAGATGGAGCCGCAGAGCAGACGGGCAGAGCGCAGGGGCAGGGGGCAGGGAGAGACCAGAGAGACAGAGCGTGCGGAGAGGCCAGACAGACGGGCCATAGCAGGGCCGGTCAAGACGGAGCAGCCAGACGGGGCAGGCAAGATGTGGCAGGCAAGATGTGGCAGGCAAGACGGGGCAGGGCCTTGCGGCGGGCCGGACGGGCCGCCGCCGGGGCGATCTGATCCGGTCCGCGATCAGGATTCGGGATGGATGAGCCTGTCGTAAAGCGCGAAATCCGCGGCGGCCACCTGATGCAGCAGCGCTTCTGTTTCCGTGGCAAGATCGGTCAGCCCGGCGGGCGAGACGTTCAGCCGGGGTAGCGTGATCTCGCAATCCAGCCGGTCTTCGAGGAAATGCACGAATGTGTCGATTTCTTCATAACGGAACAGCTGGTCCACCCCCTGACCCTGCCGCGGCCGCAGGAATCGCTCTTGGCTGCCGACATCGGCAAAGGCGGGGCGCGGGTCGGAACACCAGGCGCGGACGAAATCGTCAAAGCTCAGGCCGCGGGTCGAATTCTTCGGATCGGTCTCCTCGCGCTGGCGAAACCGATACCAGGACCCCAGCCAGTCACGCGGTTCGCGCATCAGGGCGACAAGGGTCCAGTCCGCCTTGGAGGCGGCTTCGAGATAGGGGCCGACGAAGCGGCGGAACCGATGCACGCTGGTGTGCTTCAGCACCGGCGGCCGCTGCACCGACACGGCGGCGAGTGATTCGAGCGCGGCGGCAATCGCCGTCGACCCGGTCTTCGGCGTGGCCAGAAATGCCAGCCGCGCCTCCCAGAACACCAGCATCCCTGCCCCTTTTCCTGCCCCGTGCCCGTTCCGGGCCGTTTTCGCTGCGGCTGTAAACTATCCCTTAAGGAAATTGGGCAAAAGCTGATTTTGCGAGAATCCGATTGAAATGTTCCCTTTTTGTCCGCATAAGGGCAGGAACATAGGCGGAACACGGGCAAGCATTGCCGCCCCTGGGTGGCTGTGGGATAAGGAAGCGAAAATGACGGTGGCCAATCTTTTCGACCTGGGGAGCAAGCGGGACATGGACAAGCAGAAGGCATTGGAAAGCGCGCTTGCACAGATCGAACGGCAGTTCGGCAAAGGCTCGATCATGAAGCTGGGGGCCGATAGCCCGGCGATGGAGATCGAGGCGACATCGACCGGCAGCCTGGGGCTGGATATCGCGCTGGGGATCGGCGGTCTGCCCAAGGGCCGGATCGTGGAAATCTACGGGCCGGAATCCAGCGGCAAGACCACGCTGACGCTGCATGTGGTGGCCGAGGAACAGAAGAAGGGCGGCGTCTGCGCCTTTGTCGACGCCGAACACGCGCTGGACCCGCAATATGCCAAGAAGCTGGGCGTCAATCTGGACGAGCTGCTGA
>DAIOGH010000020.1:0-71600 GCA_036745335.1 Paracoccaceae bacterium | reverse complement strand
CAATGGTCCCGATGTTGACGTGCGGTTTCGTCCGTTCAAACTTTGCCTTTGCCATCGTGGCTTCTCCTATTGGTTCTGATGCGGTGGAGGCGAACCCCACCCTACGGGCTGGTAGGGCGGGTCATCCCCGCCGCACCGATCAAGCGTATTTCTTCTGGATCTCTTGCGAGATGTTCTCGGGCACCGCGTCGTAATGGTCGAACTGCATCGTGAACACCGCACGGCCCGACGACATCGAGCGCAGGGTGTTGATATAGCCGAACATGTTGGCCAGCGGCACCATCGCGTTGATCACGTTGGCATTGCCGCGGCTGTCCTGCCCCGTCACCATGCCCCGACGCGAGGTCAGGTCGCCGATGACGCCGCCGGTATATTCCTCGGGCGTCACGACTTCGACCTTCATGATCGGTTCCAAGAGCTTCGCGCCGGCTTTCTTCAGGCCGTCACGCATGGCTGCACGGGTCGCGATCTCGAAGGCCAGAACCGAGGAGTCGACGTCGTGGAAGGCACCGTCGACCAGAGCCACCTTGAAGTCGATCACCGGGAAGCCCGCCAGAGGACCGGAGTCCATGACCGACTTGATGCCCTTCTCGACGCCGGGGATGTATTCCTTCGGCACCGCGCCGCCAACGATCTTCGATTCGAAGGAATAGCCTTCGCCCGGTTCCGTCGGGGTGATCTCCAGCTTGATGCGGGCGAATTGCCCGGTGCCGCCGGTCTGCTTCTTGTGGGTATAGTCGATCTCGGTCGGCCGCGAGATGGTTTCGCGGTAGGCCACCTGCGGGGCACCGATATTCGCCTCGACCTTGAACTCGCGCCGCATGCGGTCGACGAGGATGTCGAGGTGAAGTTCGCCCATGCCCTTCATGATGGTCTGGCCGCTTTCGAAGTTGGTCTCGACGCGGAAGGACGGGTCTTCGGCGGCCAGGCGCGCCAGGGCAAGGCCCATCTTCTCCTGGTCGGCTTTCGACTTCGGCTCCACGGCGATTTCGATCACCGGCTCGGGGAAGGTCATCGTTTCCAGCACGACCGCGTTCGCCGGGTCGCACAGGGTGTCGCCGGTGGTGGTCTCTTTCAGACCGGCCAGCGCGATGATGTCGCCCGCATAGGCTTCTTCGATCTCTTCCCGGTTGATGGCGTGCATCATCATCATCCGGCCGACGCGCTCGCGCTTGCCCTTGGTCGCGTTCAGCATCTGGTCGCCCTTCTTCAGGACGCCCGAGTAGATGCGGGTAAAGGTCAGCGAGCCGACGAAGGGGTCGTTCATGATCTTGAACGCCAGCGCCGAGAAGGGCTGCGCGTCATCGGCCGAACGGGCGATGTTGCGGGTTTCCGACTCGTCGCCGGGCTTGAAGCCCATATAGGCCGGGATATCCAGCGGCGAGGGCAGATAGTCGATCACCGAGTTCAGGACGACCTGAACGCCCTTGTTCTTGAACGAAGACCCGGCCGTGACCGGAACGAAGGACATGGCCAGCGTGCCCTTGCGGATCAGCCGACGCAGGGTTTCGACATCGGGCTCGTTGCCTTCGAGATAGGCTTCCATCGCCGCATCGTCCTGCTCGACGGCAAGCTCGACCAGCTTCGAACGCCACTCGGTCGCTTCGGCCTTCAGGCTGTCGCGCACGTCGCGGATTTCCCAGGACGCGCCCAGATCCTCGCCCAGGTAGACCCACTCCTTGAAGGTCACGAGGTCGATCACGCCTTCCAGCTTGTCCTCGGCACCGATCGGCAGGGCGATCGGGGCCGGGATCGCGCCGGTGCGGTCCTTGATCATGGTGACGCATTTGAAGAAGTCGGCACCGATCTTGTCCATCTTGTTGACGAAGACGATGCGCGGCACCTTGTAGCGGTCAGCCTGACGCCACACGGTTTCGGTCTGCGGCTCGACGCCGGCGTTGGCGTCCAGCAGGCAGACGGCCCCGTCCAGAACCGCCAGCGAGCGTTCGACCTCGATGGTGAAGTCGACGTGTCCGGGCGTGTCGATGATGTTGAAGCGGTGCTTCTTCGATTCGGGCGTGGTGCCGTCGGTGGTGCGTTCCCAGAAGGTGGTGGTCGCAGCCGAGGTGATGGTGATCCCGCGCTCCTGCTCCTGCTCCATCCAGTCCATCGTCGCGGCGCCGTCATGGACTTCGCCGATCTTGTGGGACTTGCCGGTGTAATACAGGATCCGCTCGGTCGTCGTGGTCTTGCCCGCGTCGATATGGGCCATGATCCCGAAGTTGCGGTAGAGGTTCAGCGGATATTCGCGTGCCATTCTCTGTTCCTCACCAGCGATAGTGGCTGAATGCCTTGTTGGCATCGGCCATCTTGTGGGTGTCTTCGCGCTTCTTCACCGCGGTGCCGCGGTTGTTGACGGCATCCGACAGTTCGGCCGCCAGACGCTCTTCCATGGTGTTCTCGTTGCGCTTGCGGGCAGCGATGATCAGCCAGCGGATCGCCAGCGCCTCGCGGCGCTCGGACCGGACTTCGACCGGAACCTGATAGGTGGCCCCGCCGACGCGGCGGCTGCGCACCTCGACCGAGGGCTTCACATTGTCCAGCGCCTCGTGGAAGGCTTGGACCGGCTCGCGCTTAAGACGCGACTGAACGCGCTCCAGTGCGCCATAGACGATGCTTTCAGCGACGGATTTCTTGCCGTCCAGCATCAGGTTGTTCATGAACTTGGTGATCACCTTGTCGCCATATTTGGCGTCCGGCAGAACTTCGCGCTTCTCGGCGGCGTGACGACGGGACATGCTCTATCTCCTCACTTCGGACGCTTGGCGCCGTATTTCGAACGACGCTGGCGACGGTCTTTGACGCCCTGGGTATCCAGCACACCGCGCAGGATGTGGTAACGGACACCCGGAAGGTCTTTCACACGGCCGCCGCGGATCAGGACAACCGAGTGCTCTTGCAGGTTGTGCTTTTCGCCGGGGATGTAGGAGATGACCTCGAAACCGTTGGTCAGCCGCACCTTGGCGACTTTCCGCATGGCCGAGTTCGGCTTTTTCGGGGTGGTGGTGTAGACGCGGGTGCAAACCCCACGTTTTTGCGGGCACTGTTCCAGGTGCTGGGACTTGGACTTCCGCACATTCGCTTCCCGCGGTTTGCGGATCAGCTGTTGAATCGTCGGCATTCACGTTCCTCGTTTCGATACTCGCCCCCCTGCCTTCGGGGGCGCCGCTTCTCGACCGTGCCTTGCGCGAATCGCAAAACACGAAAACCGCAGCCATCGCCCTTGCGGGGATGTCGCGGCCCATTCCAGAGGATCGGGGCGGAAGGCCCGGATCATGACCACTTCAAGCGCTCTGACCCCGGAAAGGGAATCCTCCCCGCCCAAGGTAGGCGCGCTATAGGAGGAGTCGCGGGGGTTGTCAACGGCCCGCCCCGGTGCGGCAGAACCGGAGTTTTCAAAAACTCCGGGGCGGAGCCTGTACAGGCTCCGTCACGATTTCTTCAAAGAAATCGTCGCCCCTGCCCGGCGAAGCGCGCGTTCCCGCAGCAGGGTAAAGATCCCCGCCCCGACCACGATGGCCGACCCCACCAAAGTCCAGAAATCGGGCAGGTTGCCGAAGGCCAGCCAGCCCAAGGCGATGGCCCACAGCAGCGAGGTATAGCGGAACGGCGCCACCAGCCCGATGTCGCCATGCCGCATCGCGCTGACCGATGTCAGATAGCCGACGATCAGGAACAGCCCGGCCCCCAGGATCGCCACCGCCTGCGCCCCTGTCATCGGCTGCCAGCCCTCGATCGCGGTGCCGATCCAGCCCATCGCCATCACCAACACCCCCGCCCCCAGCGCCACCAGCGCCGACGGAACCTGCCCCTGCAACGGCCGCACCGCCAGATCGCGCACCACAACGCAGAGAACCGAGCCGAGCCCCAGCAGCGCATAGCGGTCAAAGCCGTCGGTCCCCGGCCGGATGATGATCAGCACACCGACGAACCCGGCAAGGATCGCCACCATCCGCCGCCAGCCGATCCGGTCGCCATAGACCAGCGCGGCGGCCAGCGTCACCGCCAGCGGCAGCGCCTGAAGAATGGCCGACAGGTTGGCCAGCGGCATGTGCAGAAGCGCCGTCAGGAACAGGATCGTCGCCGCCACATCGGCCAGCGACCGGATCAGGATCAGCCCGGCATCCTTGCGCGGCAGGCGGTAGCGAAAGGCCCCGGTCGCCGCCGCCAGCAGGGCCAGCCCCGTGACCGCGATCACCCCGCGCAGCGCGATGGCCTGATAGAGCGGCAGGCTTTGCGTCACCGCCTTCATGAACGTGTCATTGACGGTAAAGGCCGCCATCGACAGGCACATGTAAAGCACGCCGCGCAGATTGTCCGAAACTGGCACTTCGCTGATCCTTCCCTCGGCCCCTTGGCTATCAGCGCGCGTCGACAGACGGAAGGCCCCGCCCGCGATTTCCCCGGCCCCACCTTCCGCCCCGTCATGCGTTCTCATGCGCCACAGGATACGCTAGCCTTCGCGCCGCGGCCGGGTCGCGGCACCGGTTCGCCGGGGCCGCCCGGCAGCCGGATACTGACAACCGGAGACCCCGATGACGGCACAGGCCCTGACCAACCGCACCTTCGACCAGCTGGCCGTCGGCGACCATGCCGCCCTGACCCGGACGGCTGGCCCGGATGACATGGCATTGTTCGCCGGAATCATCGGCGGCCCCGATCCCGCACCCGCCGCTGCCGGAATCGCCACAGCCGCCGTGGGCCATGCCCTGCCGCATGGCGTATGGGCGGCGGCACTGGTCGGGGCGGTGATCGGAACGTCCCTGCCCGGCCCCGGAACCCTGATTGTCGAACAGGACATCCGCTTTCTGCACCCGGTGTCGCCGGGCGATACGATCACGGCCAGCGTCAGGGTGGCCGAAAAGATCAGGGCGCATCGCCTTGTCCGGCTTGACGCAATGTGCGTCAATCAGCGCGGCGAGAAGGTTCTGGAAGGCGTGATCGCGGTCATGGCCCCCGGCACCCGGATCTCCTGGACCGCCGACAGTCCACAGGTCGCGGTGCAGCCCCCGGCAAGCCGCTTTGACATCTTCATCGCCGAGGCCCGGTCCCTGCCGCCCATCACGGCCGCTATCGTGCATCCCTGCTCGAAGGCCGCCATTCTGGGCGCTGTCGAGGCGCGGGACGACGGCCTGATCCTGCCGGTCCTCGTCGGCCCCGAGGCCCGCATCCGCGCCGCCGCCGAGGAAGCCGGGGTCTCGCTCGACGGCATCCCGATCGAGCCCACCGAACACAGCCATGCCGCCGCCGCGCGCGCCGTCGAACTGGCGGCCGGGGGCAAGGTGCAGATGCTGGTCAAGGGCAGCCTGCATACCGATGAACTGCTGGGGGCCGTCGTCTCTTCGACATCGGGCCTGCGCACCGACCGCCGCGTCAGCCATGTCTATGCGATGGACGTGCCCGCCTATGGCAAGCCGGTGATCGTCACCGATGCCGCGATCAACATCCAGCCGACATTGGACCACAAGCGCGACATCTGCCAGAACGCCATCGACCTGCTGCACCTTCTGGGAATGGCACAGCCCAAGGTTGCCGTTCTGGCCGCAGTCGAGACCGTCAGCGCGATCATGCCCGCCACGCTGGATGCCGCCGCGCTGACCGTGATGGCCGCGCGTGGCCAGATCACCGGTGCGCTGGTCGACGGCCCGCTGGCCTTCGACAATGCGATCAGCCCCGAAGCTGCGCTGACCAAGGGCATCACCTCGCCCGTCGCGGGCCGCGCCGACGTTCTTCTGGTCCCCGACCTTGAAGCCGGAAACATGCTGGCCAAGCAGCTGATCTATTTTTCGGGGGCGACGGCGGCCGGTCTGGTGCTGGGCGCGCGGGTGCCGATCGTGCTGACCAGCCGGTCGGACCCGCTCTCTGCCCGCATCGCCTCGGCCGCGCTGGCCAAGCTGGCGGTGCTGCGCAAGGCAGATCGCGGGGGGAAGTAAGGCCCGGTTCATCCTGAACGGACGTATTGTCGCATTCGGCGGGCTGCATTCAGGGTTGATTGCCGACCGGCATTTGAAACACTGCGAGCTGTGCCGATTTCTCCTGTCTGACCGGTTGAAACTGAAGATCAGGGTTCGTCCGTCCCGGTCGCCCGCAGGATGGAGGTCCCAGATGCACACAACGCAATCCGACAGCCGCGCGATGCTGCAGGCGCACGCAATTCCAGTGGCCAGGGTTCTTGATGCTTTGGCCACCGATGATCGTGGCCTGACCACCCCGGATGCCACCCGTCGCCTGATCCGCCATGGCGAGAATGCGCTGCCCGCCGGCAAAAGCCGCCCTGCCCTCTTGCGTTTCCTGTCGCAGTTCAACAACGCGCTGATCTATTTCATGCTCTGTGGCGCGCTGGCTGCCGGGGCGCTGGGTCATCTGGTCGACGCCGGGGTGATCCTTTCCGTCGTTCTGGTGAATGCCGTGGTCGGCTTTCTGCAAGAGGGCAAGGCCGAGAACGCCCTGAATGCCATCCGCAACATGATCGCCCCGCATGCCGCCGTCCTGCGCGACGGCAAACGCACCAGCCTACCAATGGCCCAGGTCGTGCCCGGCGATGTGGTGCTGATCGAGGCAGGAGACCGCGTTCCCGCCGATCTGCGCCTGATCCGCACCCGCAGCCTGACGGTGGACGAGGCGATCCTGACCGGCGAATCCGTCACTGCCGCCAAGCACATCGCTCCCGTGGCAGAAGCCGCTGCAATCGGCGACCGGAAATCCATGGCCTTTTCCGGCACGTTGGTCATAACCGGGCAGGCGACCGGCGTCGTCGTCGCCACCGGGTTGCAGACCCAGATCGGACGGGTCTCGGCACTTCTGGGTGGGGTCGAAGACCTAACGACGCCGCTGTTGCGCCAGGTCAACGCCTTCGGGCGGCGCTTCACCTTGGTCGCCTTCAGCGGAGCTTCAGCCCTGTTTGTCTTTGCGGTGGCCTTGCGCGGCTATGGCTGGGAAGAGGCTCTGATGGCCGTGGTCGCACTGGCCGTCGGACTGGTACCCGAAGGTCTGCCTGCAGTGATCACCATCACACTGGCGATCGGGGTGCAGCGGATGGCGGCGCGGAACGCCATCATCCGCCGACTGCCTGCGGTCGAGACCCTGGGTGCCACTTCGGTCATCTGTTCCGACAAGACCGGCACACTGACCCGCAACGAAATGACCGTCCGGCGCGTCGTAACCGCCGACGAGGTTCGTCTGGTCGAAGGATCGGGCTATGCCCCCGGTCAGGCCAGGCTGTTTGCGGAAGGTCAGGCCCAGGGGCATGGTCACGTTCTGGCGCTGGTGCGTGCGGGCCTTCTTTGCAATGACGCCCAGTTGCAGCCCGAAACCTGGCAGGTGGACGGCGATCCGATGGAAGGGGCGCTGATCACCCTGGCCCTGAAGGCACATCTCGACCCTGACGAGGCGCGCGCCGAATGGCCCCGGCTGGACGAAATCCCCTTCGACGCCGCGCATCGCTTCATGGCCGCGCTGCACCGCATCCCGCTGGACGATTGCGGCGTGATCCTTGTCAAGGGCGCGCCCGAGCGCATTCTTGACATGTGCGATCGGCACGAGACGGCGGCGGGCCCGGTGTCGCTGGACCATGATTTATGGCTGGCCCGCATCGCCGAGGCCGCGGCCGAGGGCGAGCGGGTCCTGGGCTTTGCCATGAAGCATGTCACGAATGGCAAGACCGATCTTGGCTTTTCCGATGTCGAGAGCGGGCTGGTCTTCCTGGGCCTCTGCGGCTTCATCGATCCGCCGCGCGACGAGGCCCGCCGCGCCATTGCCGAATGCCACAGCGCCGGGATCGCGGTGAAGATGATCACAGGAGATCATGCCGCCACGGCACAAGCCATCGCCCGCCAGCTTGGCATTGCCAAGGCCCCAAGGGTGCTGACCGGCCACGACCTTGACCAGTTGAGCGAAGCGGATTTCGGGACGGCGGTTTCAGACACCGAGGTCTTTGCCCGCACGAGCCCCGAACACAAGCTGCGGATTGTGGGTGCCCTGCAGGCGCAGGGCCGGATCGTTGCGATGACCGGCGATGGCGTGAACGACGCGCCTGCGCTGAAACAGGCCAATGTCGGTGTGGCCATGGGCATCAAGGGCACCGAGGCCAGCAAGGAAGCTGCCGAAATGGTTCTGATGGACGACAACTTCGCCTCGATCGTTGCGGCGGTGCATGAAGGGCGCACCGTCCACGACAACATCCGCAAGGTTGTCGGCTGGACCCTGCCCACCAATGGGGGCGAATCCCTGACGGTCATCGCAGCCATCCTGTTCAACTTCGCCATGCCGATGACGCCGGTGCAGATCCTGTGGATCAACCTGATCCTTGCGGCAACGCTGGGCCTCGTTCTGGCTTTCGAGCCATCCGAACCGGGCGTTATGCAACGCAGGCCGCGTCCAGCAGGTGCAGGCCTGCTGACACCCTTCCTGCTCTGGCGGATCGTCTTCGTCTCGGGCCTGTTCATGGCGCTGTCGTTGCTGCTGTTCTTCTGGGCGCAGGCGCAGGGCCGCGATCTTGCCTATGCCCGCACCATGGTGGTGAACCTGCTGGTGGTGATGGAGATCTTTTATCTCTTCAACGTGCGCTATCTGCACATGACCAGCTTTACCCTGACGGGGGTAAAGGGCACCGGCCCTGTGCTGGCCGCAATCGCCGTTGTGGTGATCGCCCAGTTCGCCTTTACCTATCTGCCGCTGATGCAGGGCATCTTCGGCTCGGTGCCACTGTCGTTGGGTGACGGAGTTCTGATCATCGTTATCGGCCTTGGCTCGATGCTGGTGCTGGAGGTTGAAAAGCACCTTCTGCGCGACAGGTTCGGCGGGGAATAGGCAACATGGGGAGACGGAGGAAAGAAGCCTCTGTCCCGAAACGCGGCCCCGTCAGCCCCGTGCCGCGATATGCCCCGCCAGCCGCCGCGCATCGCGCCAGGCCCCCCAGATGAAGGCCGATGCCCGGCTGGACAGCCAGGACATGCCGACGAAGTAAAGACCAGGGATGCGCGCCACGCCCTTGTCATGCTGCGGGCGTCCCTTTTCGTCGAAGGCAGGCAGATCAAGCCAGCCGAAATCAAGGGCATAGCCGGTCGCCCAGACGATCGCGCCGATGTCTTCGGCCTTCACATCCAGCGCCCGGACCGGATGCGTCACACAGTCCGGGTCGGGGCCGATACGGCGCGCCTCCGGCTCTTCCGGCAGGTCGATGCCCTTGGCCGCCAGATAGGCATCGGCCTCGTCCAGCACCGACAGATAGTTGCGATCGCCCCCTGCGATATTGGCAGGCAGGTCGCCCGCAAAGTGCAAGGTATTGTTTTCAAAACGCTCTGTCCGCCCTACCAGTTGCATCCCCTCAGCCGCCAGACGGCGGAAATCCACCGTCCGCCCGCCGTTGGCCCCGGAAACCGCGATGGTCACATGTTCGGTTCCGGGGGTCTGGGCCTCGGCATCCCATTTGCCAAGAACCCCCAGCCACCAGACGAAATCCCGTCCGCGATAGCGGATCGGCGGCCGGTCATGCGGACCGACCGACAGGAACACCTTGCGACCCGCCTTCAGCAGCTCTTCGGCGATCTGGGTGCCCGAAGCCCCCGCCCCCACCACCAGAACCGCGCCGGGCGGCAATTGAGCCGGGTTCTTGTAATCCGCTGAGTGGATCTGGAAAATTCCCGCATCCTGCGGAACGACGGCCGGGATCACCGGCTTCTGGAATGGCCCGGTGGCCGAAACAAGGTTCTTGGCCTCGATCACGCCCGCCGAAGTTTCGGCGCGAAATCCGCCGTCCGGCAGCTGCGTGACATTGGTGACTGTCACGCCGCAGCGGATCGGGGCCTTGATGCGGCGGGCATAGGTCTCGAAATATTCGACGATCCGGTCCTTGGGTGCAAAGGCATAGGGATCGACATCCTCGAAGCTGAGGTTCGGAAAGCGGTCGTGCCAGGCCGGGCCGTTCGCCACCAGCGAATCCCACCGCCCGGTGCGCCATTTCTCGGCGATGCGGTCACGCTCCAGCACGATATGGGGAATACCCCGGTCTGACAGATGCTCGCTCATCGCGATCCCGGCCTGTCCGGCCCCAACGATCAGCGTATGGGTGGTTTCGATGGTCATCTCACGCTCCCGTTCCTGCATCGGCAAAGGGATATGAGAGAGTCTGGATAGGGAAAATCACTATCTGTCTTGGCGCAGATTAGGAAAAGACTAATCCTGCCTGCCCCAACCAGAACAAAAGGAACCCCGCCGACCTTTCGGACGGCGGGGCATGTTCAGATCAGCCGAACCGGAGTTCAGTCGCGGCTTTCGACGATGTCCGCCATATCCGTGTCCAGATCAGGCTCCATCGTCTCCAGCGGTGCCGCAAGGGCGGCGGCCTCTTCGGCCTCGCTCCGGCGGGCGTCGATCACCGTCTGGTCGCGGTCGGTGGCAATCGACTTGACGCGACGGGTCGCCCCGCCGGTGCCGGCCGGGATCAGCCGGCCGACGATGACGTTCTCTTTCAGGCCGACCAGCTTGTCGCGCTTGCCTTGAACCGAAGCCTCGGTCAGCACGCGGGTGGTTTCCTGGAACGACGCCGCCGAGATGAAGGAGCGGGTCTGCAACGACGCCTTGGTGATGCCCAGCAGAACCGGCTCTGCCTTGGCCTCACGCAGGCCGCGGGCGCGGGCCTTGGCGTTCTCTTCGTCCAGTTCGATCTTCTCGACCTGCTCGCCTTTCAGCAGCGTGGTGTCGCCGGAGTCCAGAATCTCCAGCTTTTGCAGCATCTGGCGAACGATCACCTCGATATGCTTGTCGTTGATCTTCACGCCTTGCAGCCGGTAAACGTCCTGCACTTCGTCGATCATGTAGTTGGCAAGCGCCTCGATCCCCATGATCCGCAGGATGTCATGCGGAGCCGGGTTGCCGTCCATGATGTAATCGCCCTTCTGGACGAAATCGCCTTCCTGGACCGGAATATGTTTCCCTTTCGGGATCATGTATTCCATCGGCTGCAAGGTCTCGTCGACAGGCTCCACGGTGATGCGGCGCTTGTTCTTGTAGTCCTTGCCGAAGCGGACATAGCCATCGGCTTCCGCGATGATGGCGTGGTCCTTCGGGCGACGGGCCTCGAACAGTTCCGCCACGCGGGGAAGACCCCCGGTGATGTCCTTGGTCTTGGCACCTTCGCGCGGGATACGCGCCACCACGTCGCCGGGTTTCAGCTCCTGCTGGTCTTCGACCGACAGGATCGCGTCCACCGACATCGGATAGCTGATCGGGTTGCCGGCATCGTTGCGGACCGGATCGCCGGTGGCCGCATCCATCAGGATGATCTCCGGCTTCAGATCGCCGCCCTTCGGCGCAGACCGCCAGTCGGAGACGATCTTCTGCGTCATCCCGGTGGCATCGTCGGTTTCCTCGCGGACCGACAGGCCCGAGATGAGATCCTTGAACCGCGCGACCCCCGCCTTTTCGGCGATGATCGGCAGGGTGTAGGGATCCCATTCGAACAGCTTGACGCCCCGTTTCACGGCCTGGCCGTCCTTGACGTGCAGTTTCGCACCATAGGACAGCTTGTGGACCGCGCGTTCCTGGCCAGCGTCGTCGATGATCGCGATCGACATGTTGCGGCCGATCACGATGTTCTCGCCCGCCGCATTGGTCAGGACGTTGGGGTTGCGGAATTCGATCTTGCCTTCCTGGCTGGCTTCCAGGAAGGACTGCTGGCCACCCTGCGCCACGCCGCCGATGTGGAAGGTCCGCATCGTCAGCTGCGTGCCGGGTTCACCGATCGACTGCGCGGCGATGATGCCGACAGCCTCGCCGATATTGACCTGGGTGCCGCGGGCAAGGTCGCGCCCGTAGCACTGGGCACAGACGCCCTCTTCGGCCTCGCAGGTCAGCGGGCTGCGGATGCGCACCGAAGCGATGCCCGAGCCGTTGATGATGTCGGCCTTGCGTTCGTCGATCAGCTCGCCCTTGCCGACGACCACCTCATCCGTGCCCGGCATCACGATATCCTCGGCCGCGACACGGCCCAGAATACGTTCGCCCAGCGGCGAGATGACTTCGCCGTCGTTCACCGCGGCCACGGCCGTGATGGCATTTTCCGTGCCGCAGTCATGCAGACGGATGATGCAATCCTGAGCCACGTCCACCAGACGGCGGGTCAGATAGCCCGAGTTCGCGGTCTTCAGCGCGGTGTCCGACAGGCCCTTGCGGGCACCGTGGGTCGAGTTGAAGTATTCAAGAACGGTGAGACCTTCCTTGAAGTTCGAGATGATCGGCGTCTCGATGATCTCTCCGCTCGGCTTGGCCATCAGGCCGCGCATCGCGCCCAGCTGCTTCATCTGCGTGACCGAGCCGCGGGCACCGGAATGCGCCATCATATAGACCGAGTTCGGCTCCTTCTCGGCGCCTTCTGCGTCGAATTTCGGGGCCGAGATGGTCTTCATCATGGCGTCAGTGACCTTGTCGTTGCACTTCGACCAGGCATCGACAACCTTGTTGTACTTTTCGCCCTGGGTGATCAGCCCGTCGAGATACTGCTGTTCGAAGCCCGCGACCTGCTCCTTCACCTCGTTGACGATCTCCCACTTGTTGTCGGGGATCACCATGTCGTCCTTGCCGAAGGAAATCCCGGCGCGGAACGCCTCGCGGAAGCCCAGACCCATGATCTGATCGCAGAAGATCACCGATTCCTTCTGACCGCAGTAGCGATAGACGGTGTCGATGACGGTCTGCACGTCCTTCTTGCGCAGCGGACGGTTCACCAGTTCGAACGGTGCCTTGGCGTTCAGCGGCAGAAGGTTGCCCAGCCGCAGGCGGCCCGGCGTGGTGTCGAACCGCTTCCAAACGATGTTGCCGGTCTCGTCGACCTGACGAAGCCGCGCCTTGATCCTGGCGTGCAGATGCACCGCACCGGCGGCCAGCGCATGTTCGACTTCCTCGATATCGGCAAAGGCCATGCCTTCGCCGGCCATGCCCTTGCGTTCCATGGTGACGTAGTAAAGGCCAAGAACCATGTCCTGCGACGGCACGATGATCGGCGCGCCGTTGGCGGGTGACAGCACGTTGTTGGTCGACATCATCAGAACGCGCGCCTCAAGCTGGGCTTCCAGCGAGAGGGGAACGTGAACGGCCATCTGGTCGCCGTCAAAGTCGGCGTTGAAGGCCGAGCAGACCAGCGGATGAAGCTGGATCGCCTTGCCTTCGATCAGGATCGGCTCGAACGCCTGGATGCCCAGACGGTGCAGCGTCGGCGCGCGGTTCAGCAGAACGGGGTGTTCGCGGATGACTTCGTCCAGGATGTCCCAGACCTCGGGGCGCTCCTTCTCGACCAGCTTCTTGGCCTGCTTGACGGTGCTGGAAAGCCCCTTGGCCTCAAGCCGCGAGTAGATGAAGGGCTTGAACAGTTCCAAGGCCATCTTCTTCGGCAGGCCGCACTGGTGCAGCTTCAACTCCGGCCCGGTCACGATGACCGAACGGCCCGAGAAGTCCACGCGCTTGCCGAGCAGGTTCTGACGGAAGCGGCCCTGCTTGCCCTTGAGCATATCGCTAAGGGATTTCAACGGGCGCTTGTTGGTGCCCGTGATCACCCGGCCACGACGGCCGTTGTCGAACAGCGCATCAACCGCTTCTTGCAGCATCCGCTTTTCGTTGCGGACGATGATGTCGGGCGCGCGCAGCTCGATCAGCCGCTTCAGGCGGTTGTTGCGGTTGATCACCCGGCGATACAGGTCGTTCAGGTCGGACGTGGCGAAACGGCCGCCGTCCAGCGGGACCAGCGGGCGCAGTTCCGGCGGGATCACCGGCAGGACGGTCAGCACCATCCATTCCGGGCGGTTGCCGGATTCCAGGAACGACTCGACGATCTTCAGCCGCTTGATGATCTTCTTCGGCTTCAGCTCGCCCGTGGCTTCCTTCAGCTCTTCGCGCAGTTGTTCGGCCAGCGACGCCAGGTCGATCGCCGCCAGCATCTCGCGGATCGCCTCGGCCCCGATATTGGCGGTGAAGGCGTCGGCGCCATACTGGTCCTGCGCGTCGAGATATTCTTCCTCGGTCAGCTGCTGCTGATAGGTCAGGTCGGTCAGGCCCGGCTCGATCACTACATAGTTCTCGAAATACAGCACCCGTTCCAGATCCCGCAGGGTCATGTCCAGCATCAGGCCGATGCGGCTGGGCAGCGATTTCAGGAACCAGATATGCGCAACGGGCGCTGCCAGTTCGATATGGCCCATGCGTTCGCGGCGCACCTTCTGCAAGGTGACTTCCACGCCGCATTTCTCGCAGACGACGCCGCGATATTTCATCCGCTTGTACTTGCCGCACAGGCATTCGTAATCCTTGATCGGCCCGAAGATCCGGGCGCAGAACAGGCCGTCACGCTCGGGCTTGAAGGTCCGGTAGTTGATGGTTTCCGGCTTCTTGATCTCGCCATAGGACCACGACAGGATCCGCTCGGGCGAGGCCAGAGAGATCTTGATCTCGTCAAAGGTCTTGACGGGGGCAACCGGGTTGAACGGGTTGTTGGTCAGTTCCTGGTTCATCTTCCATTCCCAATCAGAGGGCTGCGGTCAGAGGGTGGGGAAGCAAATTCCTTGAGCAAGGAATTTGCCAAAAATCTTGGTCAAGATTTTTCCTCACTCCTCCTCCGCATCCAGGAGTTCCATGTTCAGGCCGAGGCCGCGGACTTCTTTCACAAGAACGTTGAAGCTCTCGGGAACGCCCGCCTCGAAGTTGTCCTCGCCCTTGACGATCGACTCGTAGACCTTGGTCCGGCCCGCCACGTCGTCCGACTTCACGGTCAGCATCTCTTGCAGGGTATAGGCGGCACCATAGGCTTCCAGAGCCCAGACCTCCATCTCCCCAAGACGCTGGCCACCGAACTGCGCCTTGCCGCCCAGCGGTTGCTGGGTGACGAGGCTGTACGGCCCGGTCGAACGCGCGTGCAGCTTGTCATCGACAAGGTGATGCAGCTTGAGCATGTATTTCACGCCCACCGTCACCTTGCGCTGGAACCGCTCGCCCGTGCGGCCGTCGAACACATCGGACTGGCCCGAGGTATCGAAACCGGCGCGGGTCAGCGCGTCGTTGACGTCGCTTTCCTTGGCCCCGTCGAAGACCGGCGAAGCGATCGGCACCCCGCGGGTGACGTTCTGCGCCAGTTCGACGAACTCGTCCTCGTCGCGGCCCGCAAGGGCCTCGTCATAGGTCTCGTCGCCATAGGCCAGACGCATCGCCTCGCGCACCGGGGTCAGGTCGCCCGACCGGCGGTAATCGCGCAGCGCATCGTCGATCTTCAGCCCCAGACCGCGCGCGGCCCAGCCCATGTGGGTTTCCAGGATCTGACCGACGTTCATCCGGCTCGGCACGCCCAGCGGGTTCAGCACCAGATCGACCGGGGTCCCGTCGGCAAGGAACGGCATATCCTCCATCGGCACGACCTTGGAGATGACGCCCTTGTTGCCGTGACGGCCGGCCATCTTGTCGCCCGGCTGCAGCTTGCGCTTCACCGCGACGAAGACCTTGACCATCTTCATCACGCCCGGAGGCAGATCATCGCCCCGGCGCACCTTTTCGACCTTGTCGTCGAACCGGTGATCCAGCGCGCGTTTCTGCGCCTCGAACTGGTCGTGCAGCGCCTCGACTTCCTTGGCCTGCTCTTCCTCGGCCACGGCAAGCTGCCACCACTGGCCGCGCGACAGCGTGCCCAGCAGGTCGTCGTCAATCTTCGACCCGGCCTTGATGCCCTTCGGACCCTTCACCGCCTCGCGGCCCAGGATCAGCGATTTCAGGCGCGCATAGATGTTGCGCTCAAGGATCGCCAATTCGTCGTCACGGTCGCGGGCAAGGCGTTCGACTTCCTCGCGCTCGATCTGCAACGCGCGTTCGTCCTTGTCGACGCCGTGCCGGTTGAACACCCGCACCTCGACCACGGTGCCATAGGCACCGGGCGGCAAACGCAGCGAGGTGTCGCGCACGTCCGAAGCTTTCTCGCCGAAGATGGCGCGGAGAAGTTTTTCTTCCGGCGTCATCGGGCTTTCGCCCTTCGGGGTGATCTTGCCGACAAGAATGTCGCCCGGCTGCACTTCGGCACCGATATAGACGATCCCGGCTTCGTCGAGGTTGCGCAGCGCTTCCTCGCCGACGTTCGGAATGTCGCGGGTGATCTCTTCCGGCCCCAGCTTGGTATCCCGCGCCGCGACTTCGTATTCCTCGATATGGATCGAGGTGAACACGTCATCACGCAGGATGCGTTCGCTGATCAGGATCGAGTCTTCGTAGTTGTAACCGTTCCACGGCATGAAGGCGACGATCACGTTCCGCCCCAGCGCCAGTTCCCCCATGTCGGTGCAGGGGCCGTCGGCCACCACCTCGCCACGGACCACGGTATCACCCACCTTCACCAGCGGACGCTGGTTGATGCAGGACGACTGGTTCGACCGCTTGAACTTGCGCAGGCGGTAGATGTCGACGCCCGGTTCACCGGGTTCCAGCATCTCGGTCGCCCGGACGACGATCCGGGTCGCGTCCACCTGGTCGATCACGCCCGACCGCCGCGCCATGATGGCGGCGCCGGAGTCGCGGGCCACCACGGCCTCGATCCCCGTCCCCACGAAGGGCGCATCGGATTGCAGCAGCGGCACGGCCTGACGCTGCATGTTCGATCCCATCAGCGCGCGGTTGGCGTCGTCGTTTTCCAGGAACGGAATCAGCGAGGCCGCGACCGACACCAGCTGCTTCGGCGACACGTCGATCAGGTCGATCGCATCCGGCGGGTTCAGCATGAATTCCCCGGCCTTGCGGCTGGAGATCAGGTCATCGGTGAACTTGCCTTCGTCGCTTTGCGCCGCATTGGCCTGCGCCACCGTATGCCGCATCTCTTCGGTCGCCGACATGTAGACCACATCATCCGTGACCTTGCCGTCGATGACCTTGCGATACGGGGTCTCGATGAAGCCATACTTGTTCACGCGAGCAAAGGTCGCAAGGCTGTTGATCAGACCGATGTTCTGACCTTCCGGCGTTTCGATCGGGCACATCCGGCCATAATGGGTGGGGTGAACGTCGCGAACTTCAAAGCCCGCACGCTCGCGGGTCAGACCGCCCGGCCCAAGGGCCGACAGGCGGCGCTTGTGCGTCACTTCGGACAGCGGGTTGGTCTGGTCCATGAACTGCGACAGCTGGCTGCTGCCAAAGAATTCACGCACCGCCGCCGCAGCCGGCTTGGCGTTGATCAGGTCCTGCGGCATGATCGTGTCGATTTCCACCGACGACATGCGTTCCTTGATCGCGCGTTCCATGCGCAGCAGGCCGACGCGATACTGGTTTTCCATCAGCTCGCCGACCGAGCGCACCCGGCGGTTGCCGAGGTGGTCGATGTCGTCGATCTCGCCCTTACCATCGCGCAATTCGGTCAGCGCCTTGATGCAGGCGATGATGTCATCGCGGTCCAGGGTGCGCTGGGTGTCCGGCTTGCCCAGATCCAGCCGCATGTTCATCTTGACCCGGCCCACGGCCGACAGGTCATAGCGTTCCTTGTCGAAGAACAGCGTGTCGAACAGCGCCGAGGCCGCTTCGACGGTCGGCGGTTCGCCCGGACGCATCACGCGGTAGATATCCATAAGCGCGGTATCCCGGCCCATGTTCTTGTCCACCGCCATGGTGTTGCGGATGTAGGGGCCGACATTGATGTTGTCGATGTCCAGCACCGGAATATCGGTGATGCCCTGATCCAGCAGCAGCTTGACAGTGCCGCCCTTGATCTCGCCGTCGCGGTCGTAGTCCAGCGTCAGCTCGTCACCGGCCTCGACCCAGATCTCGCCGGTTTCCTCGTTGATGATGTCCTGCGCGACATAGCGGCCCAGGATGTGATCGAAGGGCACCAGAAGCTCGGTGACTTGGCCGCCGTCGATCCAGTTCTTCACCATCCGCGGCGTGGCCTTTTCGCCGGCCTTCAGGATGACCTCACCGCTCGCCGCGTCGACCAGATCATAGCTCGGCCGGGTGCCGCGCACGCGTTCCGGGAAGAATTTCGTCACCCAGCCCTTGTTCTTGACGTGGCGGAAATTCACCGTGTCGTAATAGGCCGACATGATGGCTTCCTGGTCCATGCCCAGGGCGTAAAGCAGCGTCGTCACCGGCAGTTTGCGGCGACGGTCGATGCGGGCGAACACGATGTCCTTGGCGTCGAATTCGAAATCCAGCCAGCTGCCGCGATACGGGATGATGCGGCAGGCGAACAGCAGTTTCCCGCTGGAATGGGTCTTGCCCTTGTCGTGGTCGAAGAACACGCCGGGGCTGCGGTGCATCTGGGACACGATCACCCGTTCGGTGCCGTTCACGATGAACGTGCCGTTCGGCGTCATCAGGGGCATGTCGCCCATGTAGACATCCTGTTCCTTGATGTCCTTCACCGACCGCGCGCCGGTCGATTCATCGACATCGAACACGATCAGGCGCAGCGTCACCTTCAGCGGTGCCGCATAGGTCAGGTCGCGCTGCATGCATTCGTCGACGTCGTATTTCGGCTTTTCCAGCTCGTATTTCACGAACTCCAGCACCGAGGTCTCGTTGAAATCCTTGATCGGGAAGACCGACTGGAAGGTGCCCTGGATACCCTCATCGTCCAGCGGTTTGTCGGAATCGCCCGACCGCAGGAACAGATCGTAAGAGGATTTCTGAACCTCGATGAGGTTCGGCATCTCAAGGACTTCGCGAATCTTGCCGAAATAGCGGCGGATACGTTTCTGGCCAACGTAGACTTGCGCCATGTTGTTCGTAACCTTTCATTTTCCCGCGGCGGGCTTCCGTCGGGCCACGGAAGCGCGCCGCCTGGGCGGAGAGGGGAGAGAGGTTCCATACCTGCCACCTGTCCCGTCAGGCAGCTCCCGAACCTGTCATCGCACCTGGAAAGTCGCTTTCAGCAGAAAGCCCCTTTCAAGACGCGATTTGGCTGGGAAGGGATTGCTCCCCTCCCAGCCTGAAATCAACGCGGCGGGTTGCCCCGCACCGCCGATTACTTCAGCTCGACCTTGGCGCCAGCTTCTTCCAGCTTCTTCTTGAAGCCTTCGGCGTCGGCTTTCGAAGCGCCTTCCTTCACCTTGCCGCCAGCTTCGACCAGGTTCTTGGCTTCGACCAGGCCCAGGCCGGTGATGGCGCGAACTTCCTTGATCACGTTGATCTTGTTCGGGCCGGCATCGGTCAGGACGACGTCGAATTCGGTCTTTTCTTCCACGGCTTCGGCCGCAGCGCCGGCAGCCGGACCAGCAACCATCACGGCGCCGCCAGCGGCGGGCTCGATGCCATACTTGTCCTTCAGGATGGTCTTCAGTTCCTGCGCTTGCAGCAGGGTCAGACCGACGATGTCTTCGGCGAGTTTGTTCAGATCAGCCATTTTCTCATTCCGTAAGTTAAGATGGGTTCCAACGACGCGGGATCAACCCCGCGCGAGACGCGAGGATCAGGCCGCAGCCTTCTCCTCGATGGTCGACAGGATGCTTGCGATGTTCGAAGCAGGCGCGCCAATGGCACCGGCGATGTTCGAGGCGGGCGCACCGATGCAGGACACGATCTGAGCGATCAGCTCTTCACGCGACGGCATCGAGGCGACGGCTTTCACACCGGCCTTGTCCAGAACCGTGTCGCCCATTGCCCCGCCGAGGATGACGAAGTTGTCGTTCCCCTTGGCATAGGCATCGCAGACCTTGGCCGCAGCCACGGGGTCTTCGGTATAGGACATCACGGTCATGCCCGTCAGCAGGTCGGCCATCTTGGCGGCCGGCTTGCCTTCCAGGGCGATCTTGGCGAGCGTGTTCTTGGCAACGCGCACGGACCCGCCCACTTCGCGAAGTTTCGCGCGCAGGTCCTGCATCTGTTTGACTGTCATTCCCGCGTAGTGGGCAACCACTACGACGCCAGAGCTTTCGAAGATCTGGCCGAGTTCCTCGACCACTTTCTCTTTCTGGGCTCTATCCACAGTTCCACTCCAAGTTTGGGGTTTCCCCCGGCTCACGTCTGCCCCCTCTTGCAAAGGGGCGTTTCGGTCCGTTCAGGGTCCGAAGGCAAGACCACCCGAAGGCAGATCGTCTCGTTCCCCATCTCGGGCAGGAAGATTAAGGCGTTTGCGCGCCACCCGCCGTCTCGGACAGGACAGGGCTGGGGATCGCTCCTTTCGCCCTGCCATCCCTTTGCCGAAGCATCGGGAATTCATCGGGCAGGTTCCCCTGCCCCGCGGCCTCAGGCCGAAGCCGTCGTCGCCAGATCCAGCGAAACGCCGGGACCCATGGTCGAGCTGAGCGAGACCTTCTTGACATAGGTCCCCTTGGCACCGGCCGGCTTGGCGCGGGTCACGGCCTCGACAAAGGCGCGGACGTTCTCGGCCAGCTTGCCCTCGTCGAACGAAACCTTGCCGATCCCGGCATGGATCACGCCCGCCTTCTCGACCTTGAACTGCACTTCGCCGCCCTTGGCTGCTTCGACGGCCGCTTTCACGTCCATCGTCACCGTGCCGACCTTGGGGTTCGGCATCAGGTTGCGCGGGCCCAGGATCTTGCCCAGACGGCCGACCAGCGGCATCAGGTCCGGGGTGGCGATGCAGCGGTCAAAGTCGATCTTGCCGGACTGGATGGTTTCCAGCAGGTCTTCGGCACCAACGATATCCGCACCGGCGGCCTTGGCTTCGTCAGCCTTGGCACCACGGGCGAACACGGCGACGCGCACGGTCTTGCCGGTGCCGTTCGGCAGCTGGCACACACCGCGGACCATCTGGTCGGCGTGACGCGGGTCGACGCCCAGGTTCATCGCGATTTCCAGCGTCTCGTCGAACTTGGCCGAGGCCGCGCCCTTGATCAGCTTCACCGCATCTTCAACCGAGATGTTCGCCTTGCCGACAAACGCCTCTTGTGCCTTCTTCACGCGCTTTGCGATCTTTGCCATGGTTCTCAGCCCTTCACATCGATGCCGCAGGACTTGGCAGAGCCAAGGATGATGTTCATCGCCGCTTCGATCGAATTGGCGTTGAGATCCTTCATCTTGGTTTCGGCGATCTTGCGGACCTGAGCCACGGTGATGGTGCCGGCAACTTCACGGCCCGGCTTGACCGAACCCTTGGTGCGGTTGCGCTTGCCTTGCGGTTTCAGACCGGCGGCTTCCTTGACCAGGAACGAGGCCGGCGGCGTCTTCAGCTCCATGCTGAAGGACTTGTCGACGTAATAGGTGATGACGGTCGGGGTCGGCGTGCCGGGCGGCAGGTCGGCCGACTTGGCGTTGAATTCCTTGACGAACGCCATGATGTTCAACCCGCGCTGGCCCAGAGCCGGGCCGACGGGCGGGGACGGGTTCGCCTGACCCGCCTTGATCTGCAGCTTGAGGCTGCCTGCGACTTTCTTGGCCATCTGGCCTCTCCTTTGTCACTGCATCCGAAGATGCGGTTTAGTGGTCCGGTCCGCACCCAAGGGCGCTCGCCTCCCACGCAGTCGCCTCAGGCCCCTTTCGAGACCTGGGTGAATTCCAGTTCCACGGGCGTCGCGCGCCCGAAGATCGAGACCGAGACCTTCAGCCGGCTGTGGCCCTCGTCCACTTCCTCGACCATGCCGTCAAAGCCTTCGAACGGGCCGTCAGTGACCTTGACCTTCTCGCCGATGTCGAAGCGGATCAGGTTGCGCGGGGCTTCCAGACCTTCCTCGACGCGGTTCAGGATCGCGTTCACCTCGGCATCGCGCATCGGCATCGGGCGGCCCTGCGGGCCAAGGAAGCCCGTCACGCGGTTGATCGACGAAATCAGATGATAGCCGCGGCTCGACATTTCCATGTGGACCAGCACATAGCCGGGCATGAAGCGGCGCTCGGACGTCACCTTCTTGCCGCGCCGCACCTCGATCACCTCTTCGGTGGGGACCAGCACTTCGTCGATCTCTTCATGAAGACCGGCTTCCGCCACGGCAGTCTTGATCTGTTCGGCAATCTTCTTCTCGAAGTTCGAGAGGACGCTTACCGAATACCAGCGCTTTGCCATGGCCTCACTTCCACCTTGTCTCTCGGGGCCGTGCCGCCCCTTTTCATCCGTTCCCGGAACAAAAAACAGCGCGCACCCCGAATCGATGCGCGCCGGTTGTCCTTTGGTTGCCGCGGGGATTAGCCGTTGCTGACCATTTGATCAAGAGGCAACCGGGGGGTCGGTCCAGATTGGCCGGATCAGGCCCCAAAGATCAGCCGCAGCCCGGTGCGGATGCCCAGATCGACCAGGCTGAAGAAGGCCGAGGCCAGCGCCGCCATGATGAAGACCATCACCGTGGTCAGCATCACTTCGCGCCGGGTCGGCCAATGGATCTTGGCAACCTCGCCGCGAACCTGCTGCATGAACTGAAGGGGATTGGTGCGCGCCATGAGCTTCGGGCTTTCCAGGAATCCGGGTCCGCAAGGACGGTTTCCGGGGGACATACGGAATGCCGGGCCGGAATTCAAGCGCCGCGGGATGTCAGGGCTCATCAGCAGCGTGACGATCCGCGCAACGCCGAAGGATCAACGCCCCCTGGCTCAGCCGTCGGCACGCGTCTCGCGCGCCAGCCTGTCCCAGGGATCGCGGCCCGCAAAGACGGCAGGCGGTGCCGCCTGACGTCCGCGCATCAGGGCAAGAACCGTAACCGCAAGAAGCACGGCCCCGATCACCGGCAGGATCATCGCAAACTGCCCCAGGTCCGGCAGAGACAGCGACGGCAGGACCGAGGCTTCGGCAGGCCGCTGCGTGGTCTCTATCGCGGGGGCGGCCGCCTGTCCTTCGGCCACTGTCGTGGCCGCCGCAACGTCGACGGCCGGGGCTGGCGGTTCATCCGGGACAACGGGGGCGGCAACGGCGGTTGCCTCTCCGGGCGGACGGAGCGAAGCGGTGGCCGGGATCAGGGTCTGGCTGGCTGCCGGGTCACTGTCCGCGACAGACGCGGCCGGACCCTCGGCCAGGACGGGGCTGCCAGCGCCAAGACAGGCCAGCGCCAGCACAGCCGCGGCACGGGCCACCCGGCCATCCCCGCGGACACCGTCGGCAAGGCGCAAGACAGTTTTGGACTTGGACATGACACCCCACGGAACCGACCGGATCAAGCCAAAGGCATAGATGGGGATTCTGGCAACCTTAGGGCGAGAGTGGGGCCGCAGCAGGCGACGCCCCTCCGTCGCCCCCGTCCGGGCCAAGGCTGGCCAAGGGCCACGGGTGGGAAATGGCGGATTGCCCCTGCCCCCGTGACGGACGGTTTCCAGGGCAGGTCGTGATTGCCGAAGGACTGTCAGCTTCAGCCCGCAACATTCACCAAAGACAGCGCGGCGCGGCGAAAGGTGGACATGATCTGCGCGGTCTCGGCACCTGGCAGGCCGGTTTCTGTCATGGCGCGCGACATGATGGCCAGCCAGTCCTCGGCATCCTGCGCGCGGATGTCGACATGGGCATGGATCTCGCGCAGGTTCATATGGCCGTGTTCCTCATGATAATAGCGGCGGCCGCCAAGGAATCCGCAGAGGAAATCGAACTGGGCCGGGCGGACATGCGACAGGCCATGCCCCCTGAGATGCATCTCCATGATGGCGCGGCCCTGCGGCAGGCTTTCGATCAGGTCGTAGAACCGGTTGACCATGACGCGAAGCTGCGGCTCTCCGCCGATCCGGTCGATCATGGGCTGCATTGCGATGCCCTCCTTTCACCTTTCCCCCAGACAGGCCGACCCGCCCCGTCAGCTTTGCGGCCGCGTCTTCTTCGGGTCGTAATGCGACAAGGGCACGATCACGGCCGGAAGGCGTTTCTGCTGTCCGTCCAGCTTGCCTACCTCCAGCGCGGTGCCCGCCTCGGCATGCGCCACATCCACCCGCGCCAGCGCGATGTTCTTGCCCAGCAAGGGCGAGCGCATCGAGGATGTGACCTCGCCGATCTGCGCCCGTCCGATGTGCAGGCAATCGCCGTGGTGGACATCGACATTGCTGTCGATCTCAAGCCCCACGAACTTGCGGCTGGGGTGTTCTTTGCGGCGGATCAGCGCCTCGCGGCCGATGAAATCGTCGGTCTTCGACTTCAGCGGCACGGTGAACCCGATCCCCGCCTCGAACGGGTCGGTCTGGTCGCTGAAATCATAGCCGGCGAAGATCAGCCCGGCCTCGATCCGCACCATGTCCAGCGCGGCCAGGCCCATCGGCTTCAGCCCCAGATCGCCGCCATTGGCCCAGACCGCATCATAGACCGCAGACCCGTCCTTGGGGTGGCAGAAGATCTCGAACCCCAGCTCTCCGGTATAACCCGTCCGCGACACGACCACCGGCGCGCCCGACGGCCCGCCGATCCGGCCAACGGTCAGGCGGAACCAGCCCAGTTCGTCGATCGTCGGCTGGTGCGGCGCGGTCCAGATCATCCGCTTCATGATCTCGCGGCTGTTCGGGCCCTGAACGGCCAGATTGTGCAGCTGGTCGGTCGACGACCGCACCATCACGTTCAGCCCCAGCTTCTGCGCCTGGTCGCGCAGCCAGATGCCGGAATATTCATCGCCGCCGATCCAGCGGAACTGATCCTTGCCCAGCCGGAACACCGTGCCGTCATCCAGCATCCCGCCGTGATCATAGCACATCGCGGTATAGACGATCTGGCCCTGGCTCAGCTTCTTCATGTCGCGGGTGACGCAGTATTGCATCAGCGCCTCGGCATCCGGGCCGGTGACTTCGAACTTGCGCAGCGGCGACAGGTCCATCACCACCGCCGCCTGACGGCAGGCCCAGTATTCCTCGATCGGGCCGTTCTGCGAATAGGCCTGCGGCAGCCAATAGCCCTTGTATTCCACGACATTCCGCGTCCGTTCCGAGATGCGGGAATGGAAGGCGGTTTCCTTGGTCATCTTCGGCTCCGATTGCGGCGTGGGGCGGTGGGCGATGGCGCGGGAGAATTTCTCGGCACCCGAATAGGTGCGGACATGGATGTCCGACAGATACCAGCCGTTCGCGGGCGAGGTATCGTCCGGGCAGGCCGAATTGACGCAGACGATATCGGTCAGCGCCCGGAACAGCACATAGTCGCCGGGGCGGCTCCACGGTTCATCGCTGATCAGCACGCCATGCGCGTCGATATTGGTGTTGAAGAACAGGTTGACGGCCATCCAGCCGGGCCGCGGATCGACCCCGTGCTGCGCCAGCGCCTTGTTGAAATTGTCCGAACAGTTGACATGGCCGGGATAGCCGATGTCGTCATAGTATTTCGCCGCACAGGCCATGGCAAAGGCATCATGGCGGCCGACGGTATCCTGAACCACCTCGACCAGCGGCACCCAGTCCTGATCAAAATACTTCGAATGCAGGCCCGGCATCGAATAGGCATGGCCCATCAGCGTGCGGCTGGTGGTCACGTCCAGCGCATGTTGCAGGCCCTTGTCCAGCTTGCGCGCATCGAAGCACTGGAAGTCGGTGCATTGCCGCCCGTCGACATCAAGGATCTGGATATAGTCACCCGCCTTGACGAAGTAGCTTTCCGCCGTGGCGGATTTCACCCGCAGGTCAAGGATCGGATCGGCCAGCGGGTCGGGCAGGTCGTATTGCCCCACCATGCGCGGGGTGGCGCGCTGGATCAGCAGGGTGACGGGGGTCGCGGTATCCTGCGCCTCGGGCGCCATGGCCAGGCCGGGGGCAGCCACCACCAGCCAGCCCGCATCCAGCGCGGTCAGATCCGCCCGGCTGCCCGCCGGGGTTTCGGTGCCGAACAGCCGGATCGCGCCTGCGGTGGCAAGGTCGATCCGGCGCTGTGTCAGCCCGCGCCGCAATCGGGCCAGGCTGTCATCGCCCCCGGCCAGCAGCGCCTTCAGCCCCTCTGCCGTGGAATTCGGCGCCTGCCCCAGAATCGCCGCGTCGATCCTTCCATCCTTTGCCGCCGCCACCAGTTCGACCGGCTGGCCGCCTTCGTCGTTGATCACGGTCAGCCGGTCGCCGGTCATCAGTTGCACAAGCGCCGCGCCGCCGCCCGGAATGACATGGCGTTCCTGTCCGTGATGGCGGGAAAAACCCTGCGGCGTCAGGATGCGGCTGGGGCGCGGCGGCCCCGGAGTTACGGTCGGATAGGCAGTGTCGAGCATGTCGGGCCTCCCGGTCAGACTTGTGTCGAATTTTATCACGGGTAAAACTTGTTCATCCAAGAGAATATCACCTTGTCAGGGTGACACAAGCGCCTTGGGGGCGGGAGGGCGAAAATGCTGTCACTGGGGTTCGGTCTGGCCGCGGCCTTTGCCTGGGCCGTGCATGACCTGATGGTGCGGCGGCTGACACAGGCCGGGGCCATGCTGCCCATGCTGATGACCGTTCTGGCCGCCGGATCGGCCGCCTTGCTGGTCCCGGCGCTGCTGTCCGGCGGTTGGGACCGGATGGGCGGCACGGCCTGGGGTTGGGCCATGGCGGCGGGGCTGGCCTATGTCTTCGGCTCGGGCGGGCTTTATCAGGCGCTGTCGCGCGCGCCGGTGCGAATCGTCGCCCCGGTGCTGGGATCGTTCCCGATGCTGTCGCTGGGGATCGCCGCCGCGCAGGGGCGCGGGGTCTCGGCGCTGGAATGGGGGGCGGTGGCGGCCATTGTCGCGGGTATCGCCATCGTCGCGCTGACCGGGCGCGACAGCCACAGCGGCAGCCTGCGCGGATCGCTGGTCATGGCGCTGCTCTGGGCCATCGCGGGCGCGGTGGGATTCGCCGCAACCTTCGCCATGGGGCAAGAGGCGGCCCGGCTGGGCGCGGTCCTGCCCGCGATGATCGTCACCCGGATCACCGCGCTGGCGGGCGTGCTTCTGTTGTGCCTGGCCTTCCGGTCGTGGCGACCGGCCCCTGGCGCGCTGCCGGTGCTGCTGGGCATGGGGCTGCTGGATGCCATGGCGCTGGGGCTGGTCACGGCCTCGGCCACCCTGCCCCACCCGGAATATGCCGCCGTCGCCTCGGCCCTGTTCGGGGTTCTGACCATCCTGCTGGCCTGGCGCGTGCTGGGCGAAAGGGTCGCCCCGGTGCAATGGCTGGGCATCATCACGGTCTTTGGCGGCATCGCCGTGCTGGCCGCACAGGGCTGACAGCGCCGCCGCTATTCCGCCGCCTCGACCCTTGGCATCGCCCCGCGCGACTGGCGCAGGCCCAGCGTCAGGCGGCGCTCGTCCTTGGGCGAGACACCGAACAGTTCGGTATAGTGCCGGATCATCGGGCTGGAGGTCATGTAGCCGACCGAGGCCGCAATCTCGCGCAGGGAATCGTTGGAATACAGCACCCTCTGCCGGGCCTTCATCAGCCGCAGATGGTGGTAATATCGCAGCGGGCTTTGCCCGGTTTCCCGCTTGAACAGCCGCTCGAAATGGCGGCCCGACAGGCCGACCGCCTGCGCCACGTCGGGGATGCGCAGCGGGTCCTCGACATGGGTTTCAAACAGGCGGATCGCGTCACGGATCGGCGGCGGCAGGTTGTCGGCGGTAGCCCCCGCGCGGGCGACAGGCACCTTCTGGCTGGCATCGGCATCGCGGACAAAGGGATGCTGGAACCAGCAGGCCACTTCGGTCATCGTCTCGCGTCCCAGCCGTTCCTCGATCAGCCGCAGCATCAGATCGAACACCGCCCCCGCGCCCGAAACCGTGTTGCGGCGGCGTTCCCGCAGGATCGTGGTTTCGCTGGCCGTCACATCGGGGAATTCGGCCTTGAACGCCGCCTCATAGCACCAGTGGACCGAACAGCCCCGCCCCTCCATCAGCCCCGCACGGGCCAGGGGGAAGATACCGCCGGAAAATGCGCCAAGGGTCAGGCCGGTGCGGTCCAGCCAGCGCAGCCGCGCCGGGCTGCGGCGCGGATCGGCGAATTCCGCCGTGGGCGGGGCCAAGAGGTAAAGATGATCCAGCCCTTCGGTTTCCAGCAACGTCTCGTCGGGATCAAAGCCGATCTCGGCCGAAGACCGCACCGGGGCCGCGGTTTCCGCCACCAGCCGCCAGACGAATTCGCGCCGCCCGGCAATTTCATTGGCCGCGCGCAGGGGTTCGATGGCCGAGGTCAGGCAGGCCATCGGAAAACCCGGAAACATCAGGAATCCCAGCCGAAGGGGTGCCGCCTGTCCCATCCTCGGTCAGTCCTCCGGCCACCAGCCCGGCGAGGTGGGGGCACCATCATCGTATTTCGACAGCCATTCCACCATCGCGGGCCGGTTGCGGATGAACCCCTTGTAGGTCGCAAGGTCCGGATGCACGTCGCGCACCACGCGATGCAGGCGGCGGGCCCATTTCGGCACGGTCACGATTTCCTCGAAACTGGCCAGATAACAGCGGATGTCAAAGGCAATCGCGTTCGACCGCGGCAGACGATACAGCGACTGCAACTCCACCCGCAGATGCTGTTTGCGGCCAAGGTTCTCCTGCGTCAGCGAGGTCTTGGTCGGCCCCCATTTCGGATAGGTCTCGGGCGCGGTGTCCAGAAGCGGGTTCACCGTCATCGTCCAGTTGAACCGCCGCACCGGCGCGCCGTGCTGCAGCTTCAGCAGGAATTTCAGCGCCCGGTCGAACACCCCCATGTCATGCGCCAGCGGCACCGGCGCGTGCCATTCGTGGAAATTCATCCCCACGTCGAAATCGACCGACCAGTCGGCCTGGCTGGTGGCGATCCCCGCATCCATCCAAAGCGTGCCGTCGCGTTCGTCCTGCAAGGTGAAATCGCCCTGGGTCTGGCGGGTGATGTATTCGAACGGGCCATAGGGCAGCGTCGATTCATCAAGGAAGGTGAAGGTGTGGTCGATCCCAAGCGGCCGGTTGATCCAGTGCCAGCGGTTGCCGTCCTTGGTCAGGCTGAACCACTGGGGATATTCCTGGGCCTTGGTCTCCATGATCAGTTCCAGCAGGTCCCAGCCCGCCAGCGTCATGTGCGGCAGCGACTGACAGCGCAGCGGATCTTCGGCCAGCACCTTGGCTCGGTCGATCATCTCGGCGACGTAATGTTCGTCCACGTCGAAGATATGTTCAAAGGCGGTGCCCTTCCGCCCCGGAACATGCGGCTCCATGTTCACCGAATACATGTAGTCGTCCCGGTCGAACGGGAACGGGAACCGCCGGATGTTCTGCGGCGAATTGCGGTAGGTGAAGTCGTCGCGGAACGTCTCGTCCCGGAAGAAATCGTTGAAGGCGCCGGGTTTGAAATCAAGGCTCATTCAGGGCTCCTATCGGTCGATGGTCAGGGACTTGCCCTCGAAACGGCTGACGCAGGGCATGATCTTCTGCCCGGCGGCCTGCTCTTCGGGGGTCAGCCAGTGGTCGCGGTGCAGGATGGTGCCGTCGCAGGCCAGCACAGTGCTTTCGCATTGCCCGCAGGCCCCGCCCCGGCACAGATAGGGCGCATCCACCCCCGCCGCCTCCATCGCCTCCAACAGCGACTGGGTCGGCCCGACGGTGATGGTCTTGCCGCTGGCGGCCAGATGAACCTCGAACGGCTTGCCGGTGCCGGGGGCGATGAATTCCTCGGAATGCAGCGCCTGTTTCGGCCAGCCCATCGACTCGGCGGTCTTCAGCACCCAGGCGATCATCCCCTTCGGGCCGCAGACATAAAGATGCGTGCCGATCGGCTGCATCGACAGCACGCGGGCAAGGTCGATGGCCTGCTTTTCCTCGTCGAAATAGCAATGCACCTTGTCGGGATGCGCCGCCGTCAGCCGGTCCATATAGGCCCCCAGCGCCCGGTTGCGCGCGGCATAATGCAGCTCGAACCGGCCACCGAAATGCGTCAGTTGCGCGATCTGGGCCAGGAACGGCGTGATGCCGATGCCGCCCGCGATCATCAGGTGCTTTTTCGCCCGCGCATCCAGGCCGAACAGGTTGACCGGATGCGACAGCACCATCTCCATCCCCGGCCGCACATGGCGATGCATGAACAGCGACCCGCCGCGCCCGACATCGTCGCGCCGGACCGAGATTTCGTAACCGCCGGTATCCTCGGGGTCGGACATCAGCGAATAGGGGTTCAGCCGCCGGGTGCCGTTGTCGTCCATCTCGACCACGGTATGCGCCCCGCCGGAAAAGGCCGGCAGCGGGCTGCCGTCGCGACTGACAAACCGGAACCGGGTGATCAACTCGTTGACCGGCACCACCTCGGCCACGCGGACATTCAGTTTCGCAACGCTCATTTGAACCTCACCACGCTTGCGGGCACCTCGCCGGGGTCTTCGGCGTCGATGTTCACCCCCTGAAAGGCGGCGATGCGGCGCGAGTAATGGTCGCGCACGAAAAGATTCAGCCCGCAATGCGAACAGACGAAGGGATCGGTGGCGACATTCTCGGTGATGCCCTTGCAATGCACGCATTGCACCCGGCGCACCGTCGATCCACGATGCTCCTTCTGGATGGCGTTATAGGGAAACCCGGTCTGCATGATCGCGCGCTCGGCCTGGCCGATCAGGCCCTCGGTCCCGGCCAGATAGAACTGGCTGCCCATATGGGCATCCGACAGCACACGGGCCAGCCGAGGCAGCAAGGCCGGGATCGTGGGGGCGCGGAAGAACTGCATCGGGCCAAGCGCACGAAGGCGGTCCGTCAGGTCGGTGCCGTTCGGGCCGGGGCAATACATCACATGCGCCGCCGCCAGCAGGTTTCCGGCATCGGGCGCGCGGGCCAGCATGTCGCTGATGGCTTCCGCCCCTTCACCATCGGCGATGATCAGGTGCAGGTGTCCGGGCCGGGGCTCCAGCGGCGCATAGACCGGTCGGCTTCGGATCGTGGGTTCGACAGGTGTCAGGGTCATTGCTTCTTCCGTGGCTGCAACCCTGGTCGCGGGGGGCCCTGTCCGCGCCGACAGCCCCCCGCGATCAGGCGGATGGATCAGTCCTTGGCGGTGCGGCGCTTCTTCTCCACGTCATAGACGGGCATCGAAGTGGTGGTGGCCGCGATCGGGCCATGGGTGCCGCAGCGGACCTCCAGCCTGGTGCTGTCATTGGCGCAATCGACCGGCAGGCGGGCGATGGCCAGCGTCCAGTTGTTCAGCGGCGAATGCATGGCCTGCGTCACGACGCCGACCTGCTTGTCGCCCCTGAACACCGGCGCGCCGTTGCCGGGCACGTTCTTGCCCTCCAGCTTCAGCCCCCAGATCTTGAACCGCTCCTTGCCCTTCAGCCGGTAGTGTTCCTCGGCCCCGCGGAAGCCGGTCTTGCCGGGCGACACCGTGAAATCCAGACCCAGTTCCCATAACGTATCGCCGGGGCCTTCGTTGTCGAAGGGATACATCTCGGAATTGTCGAAGGGGAAGAACAACAGGTAGCTTTCTGTCCGCAGCATATCCAACGTGGTGAAGCGGCAGGGGATGATCCCCATCGACTTGCCTTCATCCAGGATGCGGTCCCAGATCATCGGCGCATCCTGCCCGCGCACGAACAGTTCATACCCCCGTTCGCCGGTATAGCCGGTGCGCGAGATCATCGCGGGCTTGCCGAACAGGCTGGTCTGCATCTGGGCGAAATACGGCAGCTGCCGGATGCCGGGGACGTGCTTTTCCAGATAGTCCACCGCCAGCGGCCCTTGCAGCGACAGGTCGTGCGTGTTGTCGTCGAACCGCACCGACACATCGCGCCCGGTCGCCGCCATGGTTAGCTGCTCATGCGCGCCGCCGGACCCGTGAACCACCATGAAGCTGTTCGGCGCAAGGCGATAGATCACGCAATCGTCGATGAACTTGCCCTGATCGTTCAGCATCGTGGCATAGACGGACCGGCCCGGCATCAGCTTTTCGATGTTCCGCGTCGTCGCGCGTTCGATGACATGGGCCGCGGCGGGGCCGGTGATATGCACCTTCTTCAGCCCCGAGACATCCATCAGCCCCGCCTTGGTGCGGATCGCCATATATTCGGCATCCGGGTCGCCCTTTTCATAGGACCAGGCCGTGCCCATCCCGCTCCAGTCTTCAAGATTGGACCCAAGCGCGCGGTGGCGGTCGGCCAGCGTGGAAAAACGCCAGGAATTTGTCATCGGCAGGCTCCCTGAAAAGTTTTCATTTGCGCCAACTGTCAGGTGATTCCCGCCCAAAATCAATAATGAAATGCAACATTTTTTCTGGCAGGGAAACTGACGGCAAGCCTCCGGTTTCCATGCAGAAAGGGCCGCCGGGGCGGCCCTTTCGCGTCAGATGCGGTCCGTCAGGCAGGCAGGACGAAGAACCAGTTCGCCCAGAGAACGACACAGGCCCCCAGCACCAGCGCCACATAGGGCAGGATGCCGGCCCTGCGTTCACCCAGCTCGCCATAGGGCAGGCCAAGGTCCTCATAGGCTTCCTTCGGGAACTTGCCCTGATCCACCACATAGTGCCGATACCAGAACACCGGGAAGATGAAGGCCGCGAAGATCAGCCCGGACCACAGCGCGTTCTCGTATCCCCAGACCTTTGCCCCCGCGCCCAGGAACAGGGCGTTGACGAAGGCCAGGATGGTGTTCAGCCCGATCAGCCAGGTCGGGGCCTTCCAGGGCCGGTCCATATGCGCCGAGTCGAGCCGGTGAATCCATCCCGCGTTCAGGTTCAGGAAGTTGAACAGGATGTAGCCGACGTTCGAGATGGCAAGGACGTAGAAATACCCCCCGGCATCCGAGGCCAGCGCCAGCAGGAAGACGTTGAAAGCCACATCGGTCCACATCGCCCGGCGCGGTGCGCCGTGTTCGTTGACGGTGCCCAGATACTTGGGCAGCCAGCCATCGCGCGACCCCT
Source organism: Paracoccaceae bacterium (assembly GCA_036745335.1). GTDB lineage: Bacteria > Pseudomonadota > Alphaproteobacteria > Rhodobacterales > Rhodobacteraceae > Pseudogemmobacter. Next base: position 38,957 of record DAIOGH010000020.1, on the reverse strand, counting down.
GATACAGCGTGCGCGAAGATCCGGCCATCGCGGTCATGATCGCCAGGAACAGTGCGATGATCATCAGGATCACGAAGACCTGCGTCACCACGGGTCCGCCGCCGATCATGTTGCCCAGGGCTTCACCGATGCCGGTGCCGTCGACGATACCGGTGGCCAGCATGCCTTCGACCCCATAGACCCCCTGGAACGAGAACGGGATCAGGAAGAAGAAGATCGTGCAGAGCAGGCCCGAGTAGAAGATCGCGCGGAAGGTATCGCGGCGCGGATCCTTCAGTTCGCGGGTGTAGCAAACCGCGGTTTCAAAGCCGTAGGTAGACCAGGCCGCGATATACATCCCGCCCAGGAACAGCGTCCAGCCGCCGATGTTCCAGGTCCCGTCCACGCCGGAATAGGCGGCGGTGGGGGGCAGCAGGTTGGTGACGTTCATCGTATTGATGGAGCCGTTGATGATCGGAACCAGGCCCACCAGCAACAGCGGCACCAGAACGATGATTGCCAGCCATTTCTGCGCATTGGCGGTCGAGGCGATGCCGCGTTCCTGAATGGCCAGGATGATCAGCATCAGCGCCACGCCGATGATGAAGGTTGAATTGAAATGCAGCGTGCCAAGGCCGGGAATGGTCAGGGCAAAGGCTTCGAAGCTGCGGAACCAGGGCGTCAGCGCCGAAACGCCATCGGCCGAGGCAACCGCCTGGATCGCCTGTTCGGCCGTGGTGCCCGCATTGGCGGCCATGTAATCCACCACGGCTTGCGTTTCGGCCGTGTAATTGCCCAGGTTCGCCGTCACCCAGTCCAGCACCGGCTGGCTGTCGGCCAGCGGAATCGGGAACAGCGCGTTCAGGATATAGCCCGCCGCGATGGCGCAGCCCAGCGACAGCACCGGCGACCAGGCGAACCAGTTGCACCAGACCGACAGGGGCGCAATCAGCTTGCCATAGCGCAGCCAGGCCGTCGCGCCATAGACCGAGGTGCCGCCCGACTTGTTGCCGAACATGCCCGCCATTTCGGCATAGGTGAAGCTTTGCAGAAAGCCCATGACCATCGAGATCATCCAGACCATGAAAGCCAGTTTTCCGGTTGTTCCGGCGATACCGCCGATCGAGAACAGCACCAGCGGCGGCACCCCGGCCGCAACCCAGAAGGCACCCTTCCAGCTGAGTGCCCGGACCATCTGGCCCGACCCTGCTTCTGTCGTCATTCCCTCACTCCTGTTGTGGCGGCTGGTTCGGAGTACCTCTGGGGCTGCCGTCCTGCCGCGCCGTTCATGATGTCACGGACCCATCCGCTCCGCAGGCGGGACGCCACGTCTCGGCGGTTTGCGTTCCGCTTCCCGTCGGGTCGGCCCCAGGCCCGGAACCCTGTCGCAACCTGCGACCCGATGTCGCGCAGCAAAGCACGGCAGGACCGGGTTGGCGAGAAGAAATTTAATTTCGAGAATATTTGTTTCCCGAAGATTGCGCGCGATCCCCGGATGCCCGCAAATACGGCACATGAAAACGGCCCCGGCGTCCTGCCGGGGCCGATGGTTTCATGCAGCGCACTCAGTTCTTCAGATAGCTTTCCATCGAATCCTCCAGCGCGTCCTTCCAGGGCGTGTGGTGGACAGGGGCCATCGTGCCGGTGATCACCGATTTATAGGCATTGTCGCGGAAGGTCATGATGTTGGCCTTCTTGTGATCCTTCCATTCGAAGAAGGCTTCGCAGGCGCCGTCCACATCGAAGGACGGATAGTCCGTCTCGGCGATCAGCTCTTTCACATAATCGCCCTGATAATGGATGGCGTCATGCGCATCGGCGCCGGCATCCTCGCCCGCCACACGGTCGGCGACATCCTTCTGCAACACCGCCTTGTCGGCGGGAATCGCGATTCGACCCATGATCGCATCGCGAACCCACCAGGCCTGGGCGTCGAACATGTTGAAGGTGAACCACTGGTCCTGCATCCCCAGGAAGAACAGCTTGGGATTATGCACCCAGGCCACCCCCTTATACAGGTCGGCCGTTGCCAGCCGGTTCGCCGTCTTCAGCCGCAGGTCATCGGGCAGGAAGGGGAAGTGGTGCTTGTAGCCGGTGCAAAGAATGATCGCATCCACCTTCTTCGACGATCCGTCGGCGAAATAGGCGGTGTTCTCGTCCACCCGCACCAGTTGCTGCACTTCCTTCCAGTTGTCGGGCCACTTGAAGCCCATCGGCGCATGGCGATAGCAGGTGGTGATCGAGTTGGCGCCGTATTTCCAGCACTGGCTGCCGATGTCCTCGGCCGAATAGCTGGCCCCCAGCAACAGAAGGTCCTTGCCCTTGAACTCGCGCGCGTCGCGGAAGTCATGGGCATGCAGAACGCGGCCGTTGAAGCGGTCGAAACCGGGATATTCCGGCACGTTCGGCACCGAGAAGTGACCCGAGGCGACGATGACATTGTCAAAGTCTTCCTGATACATCCGGTCGTTCTTCAGGTCATGGGCGGTGACGGTGAAATTGCCCTTGTCCGCGTTGTACGTCACCATACGGATGGTGGTCGAGAACCGGATCCAGTCGCGCACGCCCGCCTTCTTCACCCGGCCTTCGATATAGTCGAACAGCACCGCGCGCGGCGGATAGCTGGCGATCTGCTTGCCGAAATGTTCCTCGAACGAATAATCGGCGAATTCCAGGCCCTCTTTCGGCCCGTTCGACCACAGATAGCGATACATGCTGCAATGCACCGGCTCGCCATGTTCATCCAGCCCGGTGCGCCAGGTGTAGTTCCACAACCCGCCCCAGTTCGACTGCTTCTCGAAGCAGACCACCTCGGGGATATCCGCGCCCTTCTGCTTGGCCGACTGGAACGCGCGCAGCTGCGCAAGGCCCGACGGCCCCGCCCCGATGACCGCAACTCTCTTTTTCATTCTACCCTCCGAATGCTGGATTCCGTGGCAATCCCTGCGCGTTGCCTTGGGCAAAACCGTAAAAGAGGAGTTGCGTATATGTCAAATATTCTTCCTGTCGGGAAATAAATTTGCGCCGGGAATCTTGCGATCCCCGGCACCGGGGCACCACTGGACGGGCGTGATGCCGCAATCCTGGGCAGAACGGCCTGCGCCCTGCCGGATGCGCGTTACCGCGCCACCGTCACCGAACAATGTGCCGATCCGGCCACATCCGCCGCAACCGACCCCAGGACCAACCGTTTCACGCCGCGCTTGTCCCCGGTGCCCATCACGATCTGGTCAAAGCCATTCTGTTCGGCAAAGGCCACAATCGCAGGCCCCGCCTCGCGCGCGACGATCTCGATCGAGCCGACGTCATTGACACCATCGGCACGGGCCTGTGCCTCGGCGGTCTCCATCAACCGGCCGACATCCTCGGCCGTCCAGTGGTTGATCGTCGGTCCCCGCGCCCCGCCATGGGCGATGTTGACGACGCACACCGTCAGATGCGCGCCGGTCAGCTTGGCCAAGGCGGCGGCCTGATGCAGGCCGCGGGTGGCATGGTCAGACCCGTCCGTCGGGCAAAGGATCTTCTTTGTCATGTCTGTCTCCTGTCGCTGCTGTTGACCTGAAAGCGATCAAACCATCACACTGGGGAAAGCGCCTTGACGTGCATCAATATAAGTTGCCCAACAGGAAATATCAGGGGAGGAACGCATGAAACCGATCGCCAAGGACGACCGCCGCGTCGCCAATATCAAGGACGCAAGCTTCACGCCCTTCGTCTATCCCGACGGCGTGGCGCTGGGGGATGCGATCCTGCAACTGGACGACAGCCAGACCCTCGGCGAAGGCTTCCACGTCTACCGCATGCCGGCCGGGATGCGCACCCGCAGCCATCGCCACAACGGGCACGAACAGTTCCTGATCCTTGAGGGCGAGTTGCACGAAAGCGATGGCACCGTGCTGCGCGCGGGCGATCTGGTGTTCTACCGCGACGGGACGGAACACAATTCCTATACGCCGGACGGCTGCCTGCTGGCGGTGCATATCCCGCGGGCGGAAACCTCGCTGGAATAGCGCGGCAAAGGTCCGTGCAGCCTCGGCCAACAACGCCATGAAAAAACCCCGGACCAACTGGGTCCGGGGCCAGGAAAGACCGGGAAGGGGGAACTCCGGGTCAGATGTCCAGCGTGTTCTCATGCTCCCAGCGCGAGAAATGCGACACGTAGCTGTTCCATTCCTTGTGCTTCAACTTCAGATAGGCGGCCGAGAACTCTTCGCCCATCATCGCCTTCAGCGTCTTGTCCTTGTCGTAGTCGCGCAGGGCATCCAGCAGGTTCAGCGGCAGCTTCGGCGCGCCCTTCACCTTGTGGCCTTCCTGATACATGTCGATGTCGTAGCGGCGGCCCGGATCGGCATTGCTGCGCACCCCGTCGATGCCCGCCGCCAGAATGACGGCCTGCATCAGATAGGGGTTGGCCGCGCCATCGGGCAGCCGCAGCTCGAACCGCCCCGGCCCCGGCACGCGCACCATATGGGTGCGGTTGTTGCCGGTCCAGGTCACGGTATTCGGGGCCCAGGTCGCGCCCGAAGAGGTGCGGGGCGCGTTGATCCGCTTGTAGCTGTTGACGGTGGGGTTGCAGATCGCCGCCAGCGCGCTGGCATGTTTCATGATCCCGCCCAGGAAACTGCGGCCCTGATCCGACAGCCCCAGTTCCTTGGAATTGTCGGCAAAGGCATTCTTCTTGCCGTCCAGCGACCAGACCGAGATATGGGCATGGCAGCCCGAACCCGTCAGCCCCTTGAACGGCTTGGGCATGAAGGTCGCCCGCAGCCCATGCTTTTCGGCCACCGATTTCATCATGAACTTGAAGAACGACAGCTTGTCAGCGGTTTGCAGCACGTCGTCGTATTTCCAGTTCATCTCGAACTGGCCGGTCGCATCCTCATGGTCGCTCTGATAGGGCTCCCAGCCCAAGTCCATCATGTAATCGGCGACTTCCGAGATCACGTCATAACGCCGCATGATCGCCTGCTGGTCGTAGCAGGGCTTTTCGGCATTGTCATAGGGATCGGCCACCCGGTCGCCTTCCGGCGACAGCAGAAAGAACTCCGGCTCGACTCCGGTCTTGACGCGCAGGCCCTCTTTCGCCGCCTCGTCGACCAGCGCCCGCAGCACGTTGCGGGGCGCCTGCTTGACCGGCGCCCCTTCCATCACGCAATTCGAGGCGACCCAGGCCACCTCTTTCTTCCAGGGCAACTGGATCGCCGCCTCCGGGTCCGGCACGGCCATCATGTCGGGATGGGCGGGTGTCAGGTCCAGCCAGGTGGCGAAACCGGCAAATCCGGCCCCGTCTTCCGCCATGTCGTTGATCGCCTGCCAGGGCACCAGTTTCGCACGCTGTCCTCCGAAGAGATCAGTGTAGGAAATCATGAAATACTTGACGCCCTTGTCCTTGGCCCATTTGGCAAGGTCTTTCGCCATTCGATTTAACTCCCTGTCTTTTTTATGTTTTTCAGAACCCGTTGCGGCCGGGGATCCAGCTGGTCCCGGCGATCGGAACCCCCGCCATGGCGGCGGCCTCGATCGTCAGCGCGCAAAGGTCTTCGGGTTCCAGATTGTGCAGATGGTTCTTGCCGCAGGCCCGCGCGATGGTCTGCGCCTCCAGCGTCATCACCTTGAGATAGTTCTTCAGCCGCCGCCCGCCCAGAACCGGATCAAAACGCTTCATCAGCTCGGGGTCCTGCGTGGTGATCCCGGCCGGGTCCTTGCCTTCGTGCCAGTCGTCATAGGCCCCGGCGGTGGTGCCCAGCTTCTGATACTCGGCCTCCAGCGCAGGGTCGTTGTCGCCCAGCGCGATCAGCGCCGCGGTGCCGATGGCCACCGCATCCGCGCCCAGCGCCATGGCCTTGGCCACATCGGCGCCCGACCGGATGCCGCCCGACACGATCAGCTGCACCTTGCGGTGCATACCGAGGTCCTGCAACGCTTTCACCGCCAGCGGGATGCAGGCCAGGATCGGCATGCCGACATGCTCGATGAACACATCCTGCGTGGCCGCCGTGCCGCCCTGCATCCCGTCCAGCACCACCACATCGGCCCCGGCCTTCACCGCCAAGGCGGTGTCGTAATAGGGCCGCGCGCCGCCAACCTTGACGTAGATCGGCTTTTCCCAATCGGTGATCTCGCGGATCTCCAGGATCTTGATCTCAAGATCATCCGGGCCGGTCCAGTCGGGGTGGCGGCAGGCCGACCGCTGGTCGATGCCCTTGGGCAGGTTGCGCATCATGGCCACGCGGTCGCTGATCTTCTGGCCCAGCAGCATGCCGCCGCCGCCGGGTTTCGCGCCCTGGCCCACCACGACCTCGATCGCATCGGCGCGGCGCAGGTCATCGGGGTTCATGCCATAACGGCTGGGAAGATACTGATAGACCAGCGTCTTGGAATGGCCGCGCTCTTCCTCGGTCATGCCGCCGTCGCCGGTGGTCGTCGAGGTGCCCGCCTCGCTGGCGCCCCGGCCCAGGGCTTCCTTCGCCGGACCCGACAGGGCACCGAATGACATCCCGGCAATCGTCACCGGAATATCCAGATGGATCGGCTTTTTCGCAAACCGCGTGCCCAACCAGACATCGGTCGCGCATTTCTCACGATAGCCTTCCAGCGGATAGCGGCTGATCGAAGCGCCAAGGAACAAGAGGTCGTCGAAATGCGGCAGGTGGCGCTTGGTGCCGGCGCCGCGGATGTCATAGATACCGCTGGCGGCTGCACGGCGGATCTCGGCGTTCACGGCCGGGGTGAAGGTGGCCGAAAAGCGGGGCGGGGTGATGGGGAAATCGCTCATTCTGATGCCTCAATAGGCCGACGCATTGTCGATGTTGAAATTGTAGAGCTTGCGGGCCGAGCCATAGCGGCGGAACTCTTCCGGCTTGGCTTTGGCATCCGCTTCCCCGCGACGCAGCAGGTCTTCGAGAATCTGGAAGTGTTCGTCCCGCATCTCCTTCTCGATGCAGTCTGCCCCCAGCGATTTCACCTTGCCGCGCACGAACAGCCGCGCTTCGTACAGGCTGTCGCCCAGTGCCTCGCCCGCATCGCCCAGCACCACCAGATTGCCCGATTGCGCCATGAAGGCCGACATGTGGCCGATGTTGCCATGGACGACGATGTTGATGCCCTTCATCGACACGCCGCAGCGCGACGAGGCATTGCCCTTGATCACCAGCAGGCCGCCTCGGCCCGTGGCCCCGGCATATTGGCTGGCATTGCCGTCGATGATGACGGTGCCCGACATCATGTTCTCGGCCACGCCCGGCCCGGCCGATCCCTTGATGCGGATCGTCGCCAGCTTGTTCATGCCCGCGCAGTAATAGCCGGTCGACCCGCGCACGGTGATGTCCACCTCGGCATCCACCCCGGCCGCGATGGCATGGGCCCCCTTCGGGTTCACCACCTCCCATTTGGTCATGTTGGTCTGGCCCTTCAGGGCATGAAGCGAGGAGTTGAGCGCGCGCAGGCCCTCTTTCCCCAGATCGAAGGTCTGCATTCTCTCAACGCTCCCAGAAGTAGACGGTGGCGGGCTCGGGCTCCCAGACGCGGGCATCCTCGATGCCCGGCAGGTTGACCAGCGCGCGGTATTCGCTGCCGAAGGCAACATACTGGTCGGTTTCGGCCATCACGGCGGGCTTGCAGGCGATGGGATCGCGCACCACGCCAAAGCCGTTCTTGGTGCCGACGACAAAGGTATAAAACCCGTCCAGATCGTCCAGCCCGGACTCCAGCGCCTCGCCCAGGCTCTGCCCCTCTTCCAGCTTGCGGCTGACATAGGCGGCGGCAACTTCGGTGTCGTTCTGGGTCTCGAAGGTCTTGCCCAGCCGAATCAGCTCACGCCGCAACCCGTTGTGGTTCGACAGGCTGCCGTTATGCACAAGGCACTGGTCCGATCCGGTGGAAAACGGATGCGCGCCCATCGTCGTCACCGCCGATTCGGTCGCCATGCGGGTATGGCCGATGCCATGGCTGCCCTTCATCTTCGACACATCGAACCGGGCGGCCACATCCTTGGGCAGGCCGACTTCCTTGAAGATCTCGATGCTGTCGCCGACGCTCATCACCTTCACACCGGGGCGCAGCTTGGCCAGCGCCGACCGCGCGGCCTCGATCTGGTCCATCGGCACCTCGATCACGGCATGGGTGGATTTCACCAGCATCGTCACCGGCTTGCCGATGGCATCATGCAGCTCGCCGTCAAGATCCTTGAAATCCACCCCCGGCTGCGCCGACTGGATGGTGATCTTACCCAGACCGTCCCTGGCCCCGGAATAGATGGCGATTCCGGCGGAATCCGGGCCCCGGTCCGTCATGGTGATCAGCATGTCCGTCAGCAGGGCGCCCAGTTGCGGCTCCAGCTTCGGATCCTTCAAGAATAGTCCAACGATGCCACACATGGATTCGTCTCCCGGCTGTGATTGCGGAAACGCTAGCACCGAAGATTTCGCCATTCAACTGCCAAGAAACTTTTTTCACCTGACAGGAAACCCCACCGCCTTTTGGGTGCGCAGGCGGGTTTTTGTTGACAGATTGTCGCAGCCAGTCTTTCCTTGCAGAAAACAAATTTGCCGGGCGAGAAAGGGTGTCAGGGCCACGCCTGATCCGGCAAGAGACACGGCCCATGGGAGGAAGTCAGTGTCTGACCTTAATCAGAGGATTGAGGCCATGCATAAACGCGATGTGCTTGTGGCATGGGCGTTCGTGCTGGGTCTCTGGTTTGCAATCATCTTCGTCGCCATCGCCACCTGGGATCTTGCGCCCAACGCAACCGCCCGGACGATCCTTCTGATCGCCGGGGCCATCGTCCTGCTGTTCAACACGGCGGCCATCCTCGCCATGCTGCGGCACTACCGCGAAGACCGCGACTTCATGTACGGGCTGGACATCAAGTTCCTTGACGAAGCCCGCGGGCGGAGGAGCTGACATGGCACATTATCAGCCCCCAAGCCAAAGCAAGGCCGGACAGTTGTTCGACGTTCTGGTGCTGGTCGTCCTGACGGTCGGCGCATTGTTCGTTCCGCTCTGGCTCAACATGGCCGGTGCCGCCAAGTCGGTTGCCGCTCCGGTCGCCGATCCCACCTGGGAAAGCCTTGGCCAGAACGCTGTGCAGGCCGCGCAATATGAAAAGCTGGGCTATACCCCCGAAACGGCGCATGACCTGATCCTTGCCCGCTTCGATTACAGCTTCACGGCGGGCGCGCTGATCGCGATGATCGCCGTCATCGTCCTTTATTACTGGCTGATGCTGCGGTTCTCGGAAGTCGAGTATCGCGAAGTCATCGCCGAGAAATTCGACAAATAGGGCGGGCACATGGAAACCTGGCAACTCCTGGAATACGTGGCCTGGGGCGTTTCGGCGCTTCTTGGGCTTTACATGCTCGTCGACTGGCTGCGCATCGACAGCACCTATGGCGAAGATGTCCTGACCTCCTCGCGCGAGGGCGAGCTTGAGGCCATGACCGAAGAACACAAGCACTGAGGGGATCATGGCAGACATCGACATCACCTCGAAAGAGATGGACGGCATGGGGCCGCATGGCACCAAGGTCGGCCTGCTGCGCGTGCTTGGCCCTGCGCATATCTGGGCGCTTGGCGTGGGCATCGTGCTTGTGGGCGAATACATGGGCTGGAACTTTGCCGTCGGCAAGGGTGGCGCCTATGCGGCGCTGATCGCCTGCTGGGTCGCGGGCATCCTTTACACCTGCGTCGCCATGATCGATTCGGAAGTCACCTCCACGGTGGCGGCCGCGGGCGGCCAGTATACCCAGGCCAAGCATATCGTCGGCCCGCTGATGGCCTTCAACGTCGGCCTATACCTCGTCTTCGCCTATACGATGCTTGAGGCGGCGAATGCGATCACCGCAGGCTATCTCGTCTCCGAAGTGGCGCGGCTGACCGGCTATGCGGGCGAACTGAACCAGAAGCCCTTCATCGTGCTGGTCATCATGTTCCTGGCCTGGCTGAACTATCGCGGCGTTCTGGCGACGCTGACCTTCAATCTGGTCATCACCGCCATCGCCTTTGTCGCCATCATCGTGCTGTTCCTGTCCACCTCGGGCATCCTCGGCGGTGGCATCATGCAACACGCCGCCCTGTTCGAGGGGCATGAGCTGCCCTATGGCTGGATCGGCGTGCTGGCGGCGCTTCACTTCGGCCTGTGGTATTACCTTGGCATCGAGGGCACCACCCAGGCGGCAGAGGAAGTCCGCTCTCCCGCCCGCGCCCTGCCCTTCGGCACGCTGGCCGGAATCATGACGCTGGCCATCGCGGCGACGCTGACCTGGTACATATGCTCGGGCGTGCTGCCATGGGAATATCTGGGGGATGGCGTCAGCGGCTCGGTCGCGCCGCTGTTCGACACCGCAAGGCTGTCGGGCTCGACGGGGCTGCTGTGGCTTCTGGGTTTCGGCACGCTGTTCGCCACCCTTGCCAGCGCCAACGGCTGTATCAACGACGCCAGCCGCGCCTGGTTCGCCATGGGCCGGGACAAGTATCTGCCCGGCTGGTTCGGCGCGGTGCATCCGAAGTTCCGCACGCCCTACCGGTCGATCATCTTCCTGGTGCCCATCGCGATGATCTTCGCGCTTGGCGCACCGCTGGATCAGGTGATCACCTTCTCGATCCTCTCGGGCCTGCTGGAATATACCTTCATGCCGCTGAACATCATCCTCTTCCGCAGGAAGTGGCCGCTGGACAGCATCAAGCGGGGGTATGAGCATCCGTTCCACCCGGTGCCCGCCATCGTGCTTCTGGCCATCTGCGCCACTGTCTTCTTCGCGGTGTTCCTGGGCTATGGCACGCAGCTGGTGGCGATGATCGGCTTCTACATCGTGGTGTCGCTGTGGTTCCACTTCTGGCGCTACCGCTTCGTCAACCGGGGCGCGCAGTTCACCATGCCCTGGCCGAAACCACAGGGCTACTGATCCCAAGACCTTCACGGCCCGCCCCATCCGGCGGGCCGTTTCCTGACCGAAAGCCGAAGAATGCCACCGACCTATCCGCTGATCGCCATTGCCGCCGCCGCCCTGCTTCTGTGGCTGACATGGCGGCTGGCACAGGCCCAACGCCAGCGCCGCCTGACACGGACCGGCTATTTCGATGCGCTGCGTCCCCTCTTCGATTCGGTTCGCGGCAAGATCGAGCCTTCGGGCTTTCCCCGCATCACCGGCCAGCGCGGCCCGCACGGCTTTGATCTTCAGGCAGTGACCGACACGCTGACCTTCCGCAAGCTGCCCGCGCTCTGGGTCATGGTCTCGCTGCCAGACCCGCTGCCGCTGACCGCCACGCTGGACATCATGGCCCGCCCGTCCGGGCAGGAACCGTTCACCCATTTCCCGGCCCTGCCGCAGATGCTGCCCGCGCCCGACGGCACACCCGAGGGGCTGGCCCTGCGGTCCGACAACGCCGCCGGCCTGCCGCCCGAAGAGCTGATCGCCCGACATGCGTCGGTTTTCGCCGACAAACGGGTCAAGGAACTGCTGATCTCGCCCAAGGGGCTGCGGCTGGTCATTCTGGCCGAAGAGGCCGACCGCGGCCGCTATCTGATCTTCCGCGATGCCGAGATGGGGGCCACGCCGATCTCACCCGCCCGCATTGCGCCCCTGCTCGACAGCCTGCTGGCTTTGCGCGCGGATCTTCTCGACTGGACGAAAGGCAAGGCATGAAAAGACCGCTGGACCCCCGCCTTGTTCTGGCGGTTGCCATCCTGCTGCCCGGCATGGGCCAGGTGCTGAACCGCCAGCCGGTGCGCGGGCTGATCTTCGTCTTCTTCGTTATCCTTCTCGGCGCCTTCACCCTGAAGACCGCCGCCCCCGAGGTGTCCTTCGCCGGCAAGATGGCGGGCGGCCTGTTCGTCTGGGCGATGGCCGTGTTCGACGCCTACAAGACCGCCCGCATCCGCCGCGCGGTCTGGGACCACGGCAATGCTCCTCGGTGACTTCGTCCCTCGTCGCGGGCGAGGAGAAGCCGAAGGCGCACGACGAGCGCCCGGAAGCAGCCCGGCCCTCGCAGGTTCGCGCGCGTTCGCCGGGAGAACAGTCCACTGGACTGTTCTCTGATCCGGCTTACCCCTGCGGATAGGAAATGATCGACAGATAGCGCGCCGGCAGCCTGACCAGCACCTCCGGCCCGTGCGGCGCATCGGCATCGAAGAACAGGCTGTCGCCCGGCTTCAGCGGATAGACCTGGTCGCCGTGGCGGTAATCCACTTCGCCTTCCAGCATGTACAGCAACTCCAGCCCCTCGTGCTGAAAGGCCGGGAAGGTATCGCTCTCGGTCGTCAGGGTGATCACATAGGGCTCCACCACCACGCCCGAGGAATTCGACCCCAGATGCCCCAGCAGGTTGTACTGGTGCCCGGCCCGCGTGCCCCGGCGTTCGATCTCGATATGCTGGCCCGCCCGCACATGCTGCGCCTCGCGCTTTTCCTCATAGCTGCGGAAGAACGCCGTCACCGGCACGGAAAACGCATGGCTCAGCACCTGCAAGGTGGTCAGGCTGGGCGAGGTGTTGCCGTTCTCGATCTTCGACAGCATCCCGATCGACAGCCCCGTCACCGCCGCCAGGTCGGCCACCGTCATTCCCTGCTGGCGGCGAAAGTTGCGCACCTCGCGCCCGATGGCGGCTTCAAGGTTGCGCTCTGCCACCTCGCGCACGCGGTGCGGGTCCTGATCAAAGGCGGGTTTGCCGCGCGGCAGGCTATGGGCTTGTGAAACATCGTCCATGGGGGGCCTCATACGTCAGGCGAAATCATACGGCGAATTTCACTACAGGGAAACAACTCCCTTGGCAATTCGGCACCCAATCCGGGACCTGTGCCATTGTGACGCCATTTTCCCCTGTCATCACCGCCTCATGCTGACGATGGACGCCGGAATCATCACCTATCGGGAAAACCCGCTGCCCTGGCCACTGCGGATCTTCATCGCCGTCCTTGCCGTCGGCACCGGCATCGGAATCCCCGCCGCCTGGCTGGCCAATGTCTCGGCCACTACACCGCTTGCGGTCCTGGCTCTGGTGGCAGCCGTCACCATCGCCTGTGCCGCCTTCGGCCTGTTCCTCATGCTGCTGGTCTTCGTCAGCACCACCGAACTGCGGATCGACCCGTCGCAGCCCGACGCGCTGCGCCTGCGCCGCGGCCCGGTGCTGAACGACAGCACCGCCATTCCCCGCCGTGCCTTCGGTCTGCCCGCCGTCACCCTGCGCGACAGCGATGACGGCCCTTTCCCGGTGCTGACTTTGCCGGTGCAGGGTCGTCGGCGGATCGAGATGGCCTGTTTCGACAGCCGCGCCGAGGCAGAGGCCTGGCGCAACCTGATCGCAAGGGCGCTGGCCGCCTGAAGATCGCGCCCCTCGCCGGGCGCCGGAGGGGTTTTGCACCCCTCCGCCGCGACCATTGGTTGCTTGAACCAATGGCACACCCATGGTCGCACCCCGCAGGGTATTTTTGCAAAGATGAAGACCACCAGGATGGCGGGGGCAGCCCTCCGCCTAAAGCAGCGAGGCGGCCGTCACCTCAAGGCAATGCAGCAGGCTTTGCGCCGAGGACCGCGCGCCATAGATCGTCACCTCCCCCTTGCCGTGGCGGATCAGATAGCAGCCCAGATGTTCGATCACCGTCCTTGTGGCAAACCCATCCGGGGCGCGGGCGAAATCGACATTGCTCAGCCGCTCCATCAGCGGGGCCAGATCGGGGGCCGAGACGTCGAACCGCACCCAGGCATCGGTCTGTTCGGTGACAGAGGCGGCATCGCCGAAGACCGGCTTCACCTGCGCCACGATATCTTCATGGCTGGCAAAGGGTGCTTCGACGAACCACATTTCGGGCGCGACCCAGAAGGCCGACCAGGGGTTGCCCGCAGTGAATCGCGCGGGCTCTGGCAAGGGAATGCCCGCGCCTTTCGCGGCCCTGGCCACATCGGCGGCCCGGCCCTTGCGGCAGGCAACCGAGGCCAGCGCCACGTCGAACCGTTCCTCGATCCGGCAGGGGCCGACCTGATGGGTCAGCGGCGCGGGCTGGCCCAGCGCCGTAAGGGAATGCAAGGTGTCAGCCACGGAGTCTCTCCCCTTCCGGGTCAAAGAAATGCGGAGAAACGATCTCGACCTCGGTTTCCGCCACCGGCTTGGCCAGCAGGTTCACCGCCCGCATCCGCTGACCGATCTTCTGGTCGCCGCCCTTCAGATAGCCCAGCGCGATGTCGCAGCCGAGATGCGGCGAATAGACCTTGGAGGTCAGCCAGCCGCCATCGTTCTCGATCACCGGCGCTGCGCCGATTTCAAGGAAATGGCTGCCTGCGGTCAGCTTGCCCTGCGGGTTCACCGGTTTCACCCCAACCAGCCGATAACCGTTCGGATCGTTCATCCCTTCGCGCTGGCTCAGCACCATGCCGATGGAATCCTTCTTCTTCGACACCATCTTGCCCAGGCCCATGTTCAGCGCCGTGGACTGGCCGTTCAGCTCGTTCCCGGCGACATGGCCCTTTTCGACCCGCATCACGCCCAGCGCCTCGGTGCCATAGACCACGGCGTCGAACTCACGCCCCGCCTCCATCAGCCGGCGCACCAGCGCATCGCCGTAGCGGGTGGGCACGGCAATCTCATAGGCGAGTTCGCCACTGAAGGAGATGCGGAACAGCCGCCCGCGGATGCCGCCCACGGTGATCGCACCCGCCCCCATATAGGGGAAGGCCGCGTCGGAAATGTCCTGATCCACTACCTTTTGCAGCAGCTTCCGCGCATTCGGCCCGGCGACCGAGAATTGCGCCCAAGCCTCGGTGGTGGAGATCAGCTGCACATCCATGTCCGGCCACAGAACCTGCCGGGCATATTCGAGATTGCGGAAGACCAGCACGGCATTGGCCGTGGTCGTGGTCATGACATATTCATGCTCGCCCAGCCGGGCGGTGGTGCCGTCGTCGTAGACGATGCCATCCTCGCGCAGCATCAGCCCGTAACGGCACTTGCCCACGGCGAGGCTGGCGAAGTTGTTGGCATAGACGCGATCAAGGAAGGCCGCCGCATCGGTGCCCTGGATGTCGATCTTGCCAAGGGTGGTCACGTCGCAGATGCCCACTGACTTGCGGGTGGCCAGCACCTCGCGGTCGACGCTTTCGCGCCAATGCACCTCGCCCGGCCGGGGCAGCCATTGCGCGCGCAGCCACATGCCGACCTCGACAAAGACCGCGCCCTGCTCTTCGGCCCATTTGTGGCTGGGCGTCAGGCGGAAGGGCTTGAATTCCTTGCCGCGCGACCGGCCGGCCAGCGTGCCCATCGCAACCGGCGTATAGGGCGGGCGGTAGATCGTGGTGCCGGTTTCCGGGATGGTCTTGCCGGTCAGCCCGGCCATCACCGCAAGGCCCAGCACATTGCCGGTCTTGCCCTGATCGGTGGCCATGCCAAGGGTAGTATAGCGTTTCAGATGCTCGACGCTGCTGAAATTCTCCTGCTGCGCCAGCTTCACATCCTTCAGCGTCACGTCGTTCTGCGGGTCGATCCAGGCCCGGCCCTTGCCGCCCGCGACATACCATTTCGGGGCGATCGACACCGGCGCATCCTCGGCCACGGGCAGGGTATCGGCCTTGGCCGTGATCCCCAGATCGGCCAGCGCCGCAATCGCCTGCGCCTGCCCCCCGGCCAGCGCGCCATGGGTGGACAACGCCCCCGCCGCCGCCCCCGCCGCCGTCAGGCCGGGCGGGCCATCCGCGCCGGGGACAAAGCCCTGGATGCCTTCGTCCCAAACCGGGCGTGAGCGGTGATGCGAGGTGATGTTGACGTTCGGGTTCCAGCCGCCCGAAACCCCCAGCGCGTCGCAGGCAAAGGTCTCGGTCCGGCCGTCCTTGCGGATCGTCACCGATTTCAGCCCCAACCGGCCCGAGGTATCCACCACCTCTTCGCCGAGACGCGAATCGATGACGCGGACCTCGATCCCCCTGGCCTTCAGGTCGGCCGCCGTGCGCAGCCCGTCGTCATTGTTGGTAAAGACAGCGGCGCGATGCCCCACAGCCACGCCCCAGCGGTTCGCATAGGCGCGCAGGGCACCCGCGAGCATCACGCCGGGCCGGTCGTTGTTCTCGAAGGCGATCGGCCGCTCCGTCGCGCCGCCCGCCAGAATCGCCCGGCGCGAATAGATCCGCCACAGCGTCTGCCGCGGCTTGCCCTTTGCGGGCACCGGCAGGTGATCCGACACCCGTTCCACCGCGCCATAGATGCCATGGTCAAAAGCCCCGACGATGGTGGTGCGCAGCATCAGCCGGACGTTGGGCAGGGCGGAAAGCTCGGCCACCGCCAAGGCCGCCCAATCCGCACCGGACTGGCCGCCAACCTCCAGCGTTTCGGCATTCAACCGACCGCCGAAGCGGAAATCCTCATCCGCCAGAATGACCCGCGCCCCCGCGCGCCCCGCCGTCAGCGCCGCCGACAGGCCCGCAGGCCCGGCGCCGATGACCAGCAGGTCGCAATGCAGGAATCCCTTGTCATATTCGTCCGGGTCTTCCTGACGGGTCAGCGCCCCCAAGCCAGCTGCGCGGCGGATGATCGGCTCATAGACCTTTTCCCAGAACGCCGCCGGCCACATGAACGTCTTGTAGTAGAATCCGGCGGTGAAGAAGGTGTTCAGCCGGTCGTTGATCGCCATTGCGTCGAATTTCAGGCTGGGCCAGGCGTTCTGGCTGCTCGCCTCCAGCCCCTCGAACAGTTCGGCCACCGTGGCCCGCGTGTTCGGCTCCTGCCGCGCGCCCGACCGCAGCTGCACCAGCGCATTCGGCTCTTCCGAACCCGCCGACAAAGGCCCGCGCGGGCGGTGATACTTGAAGCTTCGGCCCATCAGCCGCACCCCGTTCGCCAGCAGGGCCGAGGCCAGCGTATCCCCCGGATGGCCCTGATAGGGCACGCCGTCAAAGGTGAAGCGCAGGGTTTTCGAACGGTCGATCTGGCCGCCCGCGATACGATTCTCTTGCGTCATTTGCTGCGCCCCATGGCCTTGGCCACGTCGCGGGCCAGTTCCACCGATGTAATCTCATGCGTCACGGTGTTGCGCGTCACCACCAGCCAGCTGCGGTCGCCCTGCTCGTGATACCAAAGCTCGCGATGCTCCCCCGCCGGGTTGTCGCGGTTGTACAGCCAGTCGTGGAATTCCTCGACGCCCGCCGCCATGCCATCGGGCCGCTTCATCATCTCGGCCGCGCCCAGATAGACGAATTCCTGACTGTCGCGCGGACCAAGGATCGGGTGATTGATGATCATCTTGCGGCTCCTAGTGCAGGTTCGGCTGGGCGCCCTGGCCCTTTTCGTCGATCATCAACCCCTTGAGGAACCGGTCGAAGCGATAGGCCTTGGCCACCTTGTGCGGCTCGTCCTTCGCCAGCAGATGCGCAAAGCACCAGCCCGAGGCCGGGGTTGCCTTGAACCCGCCATAGCACCAGCCGCCGTTGAAATAGAGGCCCTCGACCGGCGTCTTGTCGATGATCGGGCTGCCATCCATCGACATGTCCATGATGCCGCCCCATGTCCGCAAAAGCCGTGCTCGCCCGATGGCCGGCATCAGCGCCATGCCACCCTCGGCCACATCCTCGATCACCGGCAGGTTGCCGCGTTGGGCATAGGAATTGTAGCCGTCGATGTCGCCGCCGAACACCAGACCGCCCTTGTCGGACTGGCTGACGTAGAAGTGTCCTGCCCCGAAGGTCATCACCCCGTCGATCAGCGGCTTCAGCCCTTCTGAGACGAAGGCTTGCAAGACATGACTTTCCATCGGCAGGCGCATGCCCGCATGGGCCATCACCTTCGACGACGACCCCGCCACCGCCACGCCGACCTTCTTCGCGCCGATGAAGCCGCGGGTGGTCTCAACCCCCCTGATGCGGCCGTTCTCGATCCGCATCCCCGTCACTTCGCAGTTCTGGATCAGATCGACACCCCGCATGTCGGCCCCGCGGGCATAGCCCCAGGCCACCGCATCGTGCCGCACCGTGCCGCCGCGCCGCTGCGCCAGCCCGCCCTTGATCGGGAACCGCGCATTGTCGAAATTCAGCCAGGGGTACATCGCGCGGATCTGTTCGCGGTCCAAGAGTTCCGCATCCGCGCCGTTCAGGATCATCGCATTGCCGCGCCGGGTGAAGGCGTCGCGCTGCGCATCGGTGTGGATCAGGTTCAGGATGCCGCGCTGGCTGACCATCGCATTGTAGTTGAAATCCTGCTCCAGCCCTTCCCACAGCTTCAGGCTGAATTCATAGAACGGCTCATTCCCATCCAGAAGATAGTTCGACCGGATGATCGTGGTGTTGCGCCCGACATTGCCGCCGCCCAGATAGCCCTTCTCGATCACCGCGATCCGGCTCTGGCCGAATTCCTTGGCCAGGTAATAGGCCGTCGCCAGCCCGTGCCCGCCGCCGCCGACGATGACGAAATCGTATTCCGCCTGCGGGGCCGGATCGCGCCAGACGGGCTTCCAGCCCTTGTGGCCCGTCAAAGCCTCGGCGATCACCCGGAAACCGGAATAGCGCATCCTCGCGCCCCCTTTTGCTGCTTGCCCCATGTCTACTCCTGCCGCCCGCCGGGTTGCTTCCGTTTCCGCCATCCCCGCTGCGGTTTTCGCCATCCCCGGCCGGGCCTCCATTTCCTGATTGAATCAGTCGAGCGCTGCTGTCGCATGGGCGCGTCCGCCGCATCGCCCTATGATCAGGATCAGCAAGACAGCCAGCCACCCGGATCGGCAGCCAGCGTCCAGCAATCTCCCCACAGCATCAGCCACCCCGACAGGTCCCGCAAAGGCATCCCGACAGGGAAACCCCGCCCGGCAGCCAGCAGCGGACCGCCGCCCGCAACGGGCGCATATCTTCATATCTGGTGGAAAGTGGCAGGGGCAGCAGGGTTCGAACCCGCGACCTACGGTTTTGGAGACCGTCGCTCTACCAGCTGAGCTATACCCCTGTGGTCGGCGCAGGGGTTACGGCAGGCACAGGCCAAGGTCAAGGGATTCTCTTGCGGTTTTCCGATGCGGCCGTTAGCCATGCGCCGCGTTTCCGCAAAGGATGCAGGATGATCCCCGCCCGCTATTCCAACATTCTGTTCGGCCTGATCCTGTCGGGGCTGATGAGCCTGATGGTCTCGGGTCTGTCGACCTTCCGCGCCGTGGGGGCAGTGGCGGATTTTCCGATGCTCTGGCTCGGCAACTGGGTCATGAGCTGGTCGCTGGCCTTCCCCGCCGTGCTGGTGGTCGCACCCGTAACCCGCCGCATCGTCGGGCGTCTGGTGGCCCCGCCGCCGCGCTGATCACCACATCAGGATCGACTGGATCTGATAGGCGGTGTCGAATCCGTTGCCGTGGTGCAGCACATTCGACAAGGCCCCCACCTGCGCCGGGGTCAGATCCGTCAGATCGGCATCGGGCGCATACAGGCGAATCTCGAATTCCTCGGCCTTGGTCAACCCCGGTGGACGCGGCACGCAGGCCGTCAGCATCAGCAGGCAAAACGGCAGCAGGCGGGTCATGGGTCATCCGGGCGGTTTGTGGTTGCTGGCAGACTAGCCAGCCCTGTGGCCTGTGCAAGTCCTCGAAATGTTTTGCGCCCGCCCCTGGGATGGGACGGGCGCAGCGGCAACCGTGGGGCAGGTCGGCCCCGCGACCTTACCAGTTCAGGACCGAGTAGATATAGGCACCGATGCCCGAGCCATCGCCACTGGTCAGGGCGTTCGAGATCGCCTGGACCTGCGCCGTGGTCAGGTTCGACAGATCCGCGTTGGGTGCGTATTGCGCGGCTTCGGCCAGTTCGGCCGTGGTCAGCTGGTTCGGCGCATAGGCAAATGCGGCAGGGGCCAGGGCGGACAGCGCGGCGGCGAAAAGAACAGTGCGTTTCATGGTCTTCATCCTTTGTGATCGGCCGGTCTGGCCGGGGTTACAGGGCGTTTCCGCCTCTGCTGCGATCAACATGGGTCGCCGGACCGGCCTTGTGAAATCACGGTCGGATCGCGGCGGATCACGCCGATTTGCCGGTTGCGTGAGTTGAAACGGCAAGGGGCCGGATGTCAGCCAGATGCGACATCCGTCGCCTGAAACCGACTCACACCCGCGTTATTCGACGTGATATCAATGGGATGAAGTGGCCGCGCACCGATGCTGTGCAGTCTTGCGCAGCCTTGGCAAAACAGGTGGCACGGCAGCGGGGCGGCAGAAATGCAAACGGGCCACCCCAGGGGGATGGCCCGTCCATTCCGTGCAGCGCGGGGTTTGCCCCCGCCCGTCTCAGGCGATGATCTTCGAGACGACGCCTGCGCCGACGGTGCGGCCGCCTTCGCGGATGGCGAAGCGCAGTTTCTCTTCCATCGCGATCGGGGCGATCAGCTCGACCTCGAACTTCAGGTTGTCGCCCGGCATCACCATCTCGGTGCCTTCCGGCAGCTTCACCGTCCCGGTCACATCCGTCGTGCGGAAGTAGAACTGCGGGCGGTAGTTGGCGAAGAACGGCGTGTGGCGGCCGCCCTCTTCCTTGGTCAGGATATAGGCTTCGGCCTCGAACTTGGTGTGCGGCGTCACCGATTTCGGCTTCACCAGAACCTGGCCACGCTCCACCCCGTCACGGTCCACGCCGCGCAACAGCACGCCGACGTTGTCGCCCGCCTCGCCGCGGTCCAGCAGTTTGCGGAACATCTCGACGCCGGTGCAGGTCGATTTCTTCGTCTCGCGGATGCCGACGATCTCGACCTCGTCGCCGACGTTGATCACGCCGCGCTCGATCCGCCCCGTCACGACCGTGCCGCGGCCCGAGATCGAGAACACGTCCTCGATCGGCATCAGGAACGGCTGGTCGATCGCACGCGCCGGCGTCGGGATGTATTCGTCCACCGCCTTCAACAGCGCACGGATCGAATCCTCGCCGATGTCCTTGCGCTCGCCGATCATCGCCTGATGCGCCGAACCCTTGATCACCGGAATGTCGTCGCCCGGATATTCGTAGGACGAGAACAGCTCGCGGATCTCCATCTCCACCAGCTCCAGAAGCTCGGCGTCATCCACAAGGTCCACCTTGTTCATGTAGCAGACCATGTAGGGAATGCCGACCTGGCGGCCCAGAAGAATATGCTCGCGCGTCTGCGGCATCGGGCCGTCCGACGCCGCGCAGACCAGGATCGCACCGTCCATCTGCGCCGCACCCGTGATCATGTTCTTCACATAATCCGCGTGGCCGGGGCAGTCGACGTGGGCGTAGTGGCGGTTCTCGGTCTCGTATTCCACATGCGCCGTCGAGATCGTGATCCCCCGCGCACGCTCTTCCGGCGCTCCGTCAATCTGGTCATAGGCACGGAATTCACCGTAATACTTCGTGATCGCAGCCGTCAGCGTCGTCTTGCCATGGTCAACGTGACCAATGGTCCCGATGTTGACGTGCGGTTTCGTCCGTTCAAACTTTGCCTTTGCCATGTCGGGCGCCCTTGCTTCTGCGGGCCCCGCAAGGGGACCCTCGGTTCACTCGGGCGGCGACTTATAGGCTGGGGGCGGGAAAATCAAGCCTCAGTTGGCCGGTTCGGGCACGGGTTCGGCGGGCGCTTCGGCCACAGGCGGGGCCTTCCTGCCGGTCTTGATCGCCTCGGCCCGCGCTGCCATCGCGGTCTCAAGCTCTTCCCTGGTCATGTCGAACCATTCGGGGTGTTCCAGCAGCCAGTCTTCGACCTTCTTCACCGCGTTGAAGGCCAGCGCCTCCATCTGCTGCTTCTTGTTGCGGGTCAGGCCGCTTCCGATCATCGTCGCCCCCGACATGCCTTCGAAGACCGTGAACTGCTTGCCCTCTTCGTTCAGCTTCTTCTGCGCCGCATCGTCCCAGATGTTCGCCGTCACCACCAGAACCGACTTCGGTGCCGCCACCACCGGAATGCCGGGCGGGGCCAGCGCATAGCCGTCGATCGAGATCCCGATGTTGTAAAGCTTGCTGCCGATGTAGCGGCTTTGGCCGAAGCGATCATCCACCGCCTTGACGATGGCGGCCTCCCATTCCTCTTGCGTGGCCGGGCGGCTGATCGGCACCATCTCGACCTTGTCGGCCACCGCGATGTTCAGCCCCAGCGCGAAATCGCCCAAAGGCATCGGCGGTTCGGCCAGATCGTTGCGCCCGCAGGCCGAAACGAGGACGGCAAGACCAAGGGCAAGTCCGGGGTTGAGACGAGGGTGGAAACGGGGGTTGAGACGGGCGCGCAGCATATGGACCATCGGGGGCAGCTCCGGTTGGACAGACCCGCAGCCATAGCCCAGCACGGCCTGTCCCGCAACAGAGCAGCCCCTCTTCGCAGGTCTTCGACCGCTCATCGGCCGGGCCGCCGCCCTGCGACGAACGGTCGAAGACCGATGAGGAGCCCCGAAACACCCGGCAGTCAGGTAGGCGGGCAGGTCGGGCGGGCAGGTGGGGCAAGCCGCAGGTGCGGGCGCTGCAAAACCCGCTATCATCGCAGCATGACCGAAGCCCGCCACCCCGTCCGCGTTCCGCTGCACACCACGCCTCTTGGCATCTGGGGCAGCTTTCGTGCCGGACGCCGCAACCTGCTGGAGCTGATCCCCGAAATCGCCACCCATGCGCCGATCCTGTCGGGCCGCACCGGCAAGCGCTGGCATATGGTGATGGATCCCGGCGCGCTGAAACAGGTGCTGCGCGACCGGCTGGAGGATTACCCGAAATCCACCGTGACCAAGCTGGTCCTTGGCCCCGCCATCGGCAAGGGCCTGTTCGTGGCCGAAGGGGCCGAATGGCAGTGGCAGCGCCGGACGGCCACGCCGGTCTTCACCCATCGCAACGTTGCGGCCCTGGCCCCGGTGATGACGGCGGCCGCCGAACGCGCCTGCGCGCGGCTGGCCCCTGCGGTCGGGCGGGCGGTCGATCTGTTCGACGAGATGATCACCGCGACCTTCGAGGTGATCTCGGATGTCACCTTTTCCGGCGGGACCGGCTTTGACCGGGCCGAAGTGCATCGCGCCATCGAGGATTACATCGCAGGCACCGCGCGGGTGTCGCTGCTGGATGTGATGGGTGCGCCCGGCTGGCTGCCGCGGCCGGGGCGGGTGCTGTCGGGTCGCGGCATGGCCCGGACCAAGGCGCTGGCCGACCGCGCCATCGAGGGTCGCCGCGGCACCGGGCCCCATCTGCCGCCCGACCTCTTGGATCTGCTGATGGCCGGGGCAGACCCGGACAGCGGGCGGCAGATGACCACGGCGGAACTGCGCGACAACCTCTTGACCTTCATCGTCGCGGGTCATGAAACGACAGCACTGACCCTGGCCTGGGCGCTGTATCTCTGCGCTTTCGATCAAGGCGTGCAGGCAGCGGCGCGGAATCAGGCGCAGGCGGTGTTGCAGGGGCGCGCCGCCACCGTCGCCGACATTCCCGCCCTGCCGCTGGTCCGGCAGATCGTGGATGAGACGCTGCGGCTTTATCCGCCCGCCGCCTTCCTGTCGCGCACCGCACTGAAGCCCGACAGGCTTTTGGGCCGCGAGGTCAGGCCCGGCGACACCGTCCTGCTGCCGGTCTATGCGCTGCACCGCCATCATGCCCTGTGGCGCGATCCCGACGCTTTCGATCCCGCCCGCTTTGCCGATCCCCGCGCCGTGCCGCGGTTTCAGTATCTGCCCTTCGGCGACGGCCCCCGGATCTGCATCGGCATGAGTTTCGCCCTGCAAGAGGCGGTGATCGTGCTGGCAACCTTGCTGTCGCGCTTCCGCTTCTCCGCCGTGCCGGGGCGGGATCCGAAACCGGTGCTGATCCTGACCCTGCGGCCCGAAGGCGGGGTCTGGTTGCAGCTGGAGCGCGCCTGATCCGGCGGGCGCATGGGGGCATTCTGCCCCCAAACCCCCTGAGGATATTTGGAGAAGGGAAAGAGCCAGGTCCGGGCCAACGTATGTCTGTTTGCCATACGTAAGCCATACGCGGAACAGACGCGGGCCTTACCCGGATTTTTCATCCGGATCAGCGGGTTGCGGCGGCGGCTGGGTCAGGTAAAGCGATTGTCGCGCGGAAAGCCGCGCGGCGCCATCTTGCCCGCCCCGGCGCGGGCCCCCTGCCATTCGGTCAGGTCGGTCTCGGTGCGGGTGCGGCCTGCGGGGTCTTTCCAGGACAGGCCTTCGGCCAGGGGGAAGGTGATGGCATCCGAAAGACCGCCATCCTTGTATTTCTGCAACCGCACCCCCTTGCCGCGCGCCATTTCCGGCAGGTCGGCCAGCGGGAAGACCAGAAGCTTGCGGTTCTCGCCCACCACGGCAACATGATCGCCCCGGACCGGCACGCAGACGACGGCCTTTTCACCGTCGCGCACGTTCAGCACCTGCTTGCCGGCCTTGGTCTGGGCCACAAGCTCTTCGGCAGGAACGACAAATCCGTCGCCCGCGCTGGAGGCGACAAGGTATTTCGCCCCTGGTCGGAACGGGATCAGATCGGTGATCCCGGTGTCGTTCGGCAGGTCGACCATCAGGCGGACCGGTTCGCCCATGCCCCGCCCGCCGGGCAGATTGGCCCCCAGAAGGGTGAAGAAGCGGCCGTTCTCGGCCACCAGCAGGATACGGTCCGTCGTCTCGGCGTGGAAGGCGAACCGGGGGCCGTCGCCGTCCTTGTATTTCTGCTCGGCCGTCAGATCGACATGGCCCTTCATCGCCCGGATCCAGCCCATCTTCGAACAGAGGACGGTGATCGGCTCGCGCTCGATCATCGCCTCGAAGGGCACGTCCTCGACCTCGCCCGCCTCGGCAAAGGTGGTGCGGCGGTCGCCCCCCGCTGTGCCCTTCCCGTATTTTTTCCGAATGTCCTCAAGCTCTTCGCCGATCCGCCGCCATTGCAGCCGGTCGCTGTCCAAGAGGTCGGCAAGGCCCGCGCGTTCCTCCATCAGGGCATCGCGCTCGGCCCGCAGCTCCATCTCTTCCAGCTTGCGCAAGCTGCGCAGCCGCATGTTCAGGATCGCCTCGGCCTGAACCTCGGTCAGCTCGCCCTCCCCCCCGTCTTTCAGCGGTGGGGGGCTGCGATAGTCCTTTTCCGACAGCGCGCGCGGATGATCCTTGCCCCAGCTTTCCCGCATCAGCGCGGCCTTGGGGTCGTCATCGTAACGGATGATGTCGATCACCCGGTCAAGATTGAGGAAAGCGATGATGAAGCCTTCCAGCACCTCAAGCCGGTGGTCGATCTTTTCGATCCGGTGTTCGGACCGCCGCCGCAGCACGTCGCGCCGGTGGTCGAGGAAGGCGCGCAGAACCTCCTTGAGCGAACAGACCTTGGGCACCCGTCCGTCGATCAGCACGTTCATGTTCAGGCTGAAGCGGGTTTCCAGATCGCTGTTTCGGAACAGGGTTCCCATCAGAACCTCGGGGTCGACGGTGCGCGCCCGCGGTTCCAGCACGATCCGCACATCCTCGGCGGACTCATCCCGGACATCGGCCAGAAGCGGCACCTTCTTCAGTTGGATCACTTCGGCCAGCTTCTCGATCAGCTTGGATTTCGCCACCTGGAAGGGGATTTCCGTGACGACGATCTGCCACGTTCCGCGACCCAGATCCTCGACCTGCCATTTCGCGCGGGTGCGGAAGGCCCCGCGTCCGGTTTCATAGGCGTCAAGGATGCTGTCCTTCGGTTCCACCAGCACCCCGCCGGTGGGAAAATCCGGGCCGGGGATCAGCGCGACCAGATCGGCCACGGTGGCTTCGGGGTCTTTCAGCAAAAGCTGGCAGCCCTGAATCAACTCATCCAGATTGTGCGGCGGGATGTTGGTGGCCATGCCGACCGCAATCCCGCTGGAGCCATTGGCCAGAAGGTTCGGATAGGCCGCCGGCAGCACGACCGGCTCTTCCAGACGGCCATCGTAATTGGGGCGGAAATCCACCGCCGTCTCGTCGATGCCTTCCAGCAGCGTCTCGGTCAGGGCGGTGATCCGCGCCTCGGTGTAGCGGCTGGCGGCCGGGTTGTCGCCGTCGATGTTGCCGAAGTTGCCCTGCCCGTCGACCAACGGGTAGCGCATGTTGAAATCCTGCGCCAAACGCGCCATCGCATCATAGATCGCGGCATCGCCATGGGGGTGGAAATCCCCCATCGTGTCGCCGCTGATCTTGGCCGACTTCAGGAACCCCCCCGTCGGCGTCAGCCGCAGCCGCCGCATCGCCCAGAGGATTCGGCGGTGAACCGGCTTCAGCCCGTCGCGCGCATCGGGCAGGGCGCGGTGCATGATGGTCGACAGGGCATAGGTCAGATACCGCTCTCCGATCGCACGGGACAGCGGTTCGGCCACGGTCAGCCCATAGGTCTTGTCGGTATCGTCATCCTGCGCCATGGATATTGTGTAATGCGGCGGCGCAGCGCGGTCCAGCCGATTTGGCGGGCCTCAGGGCAACACTCGGGCAACAGCGGTAGGAAGGGTCGGGAATTCCGGCTTTTTCCCTCCCCCACCGGGTTCGATCTGTGCTATCAGGGGGCATCTGCTGCTGCCTTGGATATCTGTCATGTTCCGCCTTTCGGTGCTGTTGTGCGCTGCAATTTTTGTCACCCTGCTGATCGCGGGCGAGGACAAGGGCCAATTGCGCCCCGGTCTTGCCCATGCCGTCGCCACGGGGGAAGAGATCGTGATTCTCGAACGCCGTCGCGCGCCCGAGCTGCCGGTGGTCGAGGTGCAGCCCGCCGTTGCCATTGCCTCGGCGACCGAAACGCCGGTGGTCGAACCCGCAACCTATATCCCGCCGCCCGAACCTGCGGCCGATCCCCTGCGCAAGGTCACGCCCGATCCGGTCTTTACCCTGTCGGCCCTGCCCACCGTCACCGCCGATCCGGCCGATGCGCCGGTGGTCGAGGCAGCGCCCCCCGCTGCGGGCGATGTCTGGTATGTGACGGCCAATACGGTCAACGTGCGCGAGGGGCCGTCGACCGATACCGCCGTGGTCGAGAAACTGACCAGAGGCGAAGCGGTCAGCATCAGTTTCGAGGAAGGCTCGGAATGGGCGCATGTGGTGATCGAAGGCGACGGGCTGGAAGGCTATGTCGCGTTGCGCTTCCTGTCGCCCGAGGCCCCCTGACTGCATTTGACCTCGGCCCGCCAAGGCCTTAGCCCTGCACCTGCGACAGGTGGCAAGGGATGCGCATGGACAGGTCAATTCTCATCACCGGGTCTTCCTCGGGCATCGGGCTGGATGCGGCGCGCGGCATGAAGGCACGCGGCTGGCGGGTGTTAGCCACCTGCCGGCAAGAGGCGGATTGCCAAAGACTGCGGGCCGAGGGGCTGGAAAGCTTCGTGCTGGACTATGCCGATGAATCCAGCATCGCCGCCGCCGTGGACGAGGTGAAATCCCGCACCGGCGGTCGGCTGGACGTGCTGTACAACAACGGGGCCTTCGCCTGCCCCGGTGCGGTGGAGGACCTGCCGCGCGGCGCATTGCGCGAGATATTCGAGGTCAATCTTTTCGGCTACCACGACCTTGCAACCCGCGTGATTCCGATGATGCGGGCGCAGGGGGCGGGGCGGATCATCAACTGTTCTTCGGTCCTCGGGCTTGTCGGGATGAAATGGCGCGGGGCCTATGTCTCGACCAAATTCGCCATGGAGGGGCTGACGGATGTGCTGCGGATCGAGATGCGCGGCACCGGGGTCGAGGTGATCCTGATCGAGCCGGGGCCGATCACCAGCCGCATCCGCGAAAACTCGGTGCCGCATTTCGAAAAATGGGTGAACTGGCAGGCCTCGCCCCGCGCCGAGGAATACCGCATGCTGCTGCACCGGCTTTACAAGGCCAAGGACAAGCCCGACCGCTTCGAACTGCCCGCAAGCGCCGTGACCAGGGCCCTGATCCGGGCCAGCGAAAGCCCGCGCCCCCGCCCGCGCTATTATGTCACCACGCCGACGCATCTGATGGGCCTTGCCCGCCGCATCCTGCCGACACGGGCGCTGGACTGGCTGGTGGCCAAGGGCTGACCGGCAATTCCGGGCTTCGCTTTCTGCGCCCTTTGCCCTAAACCACGGCCAAGCTGCGGAGGCGAGCATGTTCGACGATCCGATTTCCACCCTGGCCACCTTTGGCGCGCTGGTGGTGCTGGCCATCCTGATGTTCGGCATCGGCACCTTTGCCAAGGGTGGCGAATTCAACCGCAAACACGCCAACCGCATCATGCGCTGGCGGCTGGCGGCGCAGTTCATCGCGGTGGTGCTGATCGTCGGCCTCGCCTGGCTGAAATCGCGGGGGTAAACCATGGTCGTTCTGTCGAAAATCTACACCCGCACCGGCGACAAGGGTGAAACCGCGCTGGGAAACGGGTCGCGCGTGCCCAAGCATTCGCTGCGCGTCACCGCCTATGGCACCTGCGACGAGACCAATGCCACCGTCGGCCTGGCCCGTCTGCATGCGACGGGAGAGATGGATGCCGCCCTTGCCCGCGTGTCGAATGATCTTTTCGATCTTGGCGCCGATCTCTGCACCCCCGACCGGCATCTGGATGCGACGCTGTCCTATACGCCGCTGCGCATGATCGAATCGCAGACCCTGCGGCTGGAGGCCGAGATCGACGCGATGAACGCCCGGCTGACCCCGCTGCGCAGCTTCATCCTGCCGGGGGGCAGCGCGCTTGCAGCGCAACTGCATCTGTGCCGCACCGTCTGTCGGCGGGCCGAGCGGCTGGTGGTGGAACTGGCCGGTCAGGAAGACGTGAATCCCGATGCGGTGAAATACCTCAACCGCCTGTCGGACTGGTTCTTCGTCGCCGGCCGCATCGCCAATGACGACGGCAAGGACGATGTGCTGTGGGTGCCCGGCCTGACGCGCTGAAAGACCTCCACTGATCGGCCCGGCCGATCTATACGCGGCGTCGTGCCGCGAAATCCTGTCGCATTTGCTCTGTTTTTTCGCCCCCCCTTGCGGTAACACCCCCGGCAGAGAGCTTGGGCGGGGCTTTTGCCCCTTTAACGGAGATTTGCGCCGATGAAGGTCCTTGTGCCTGTCAAACGTGTGATCGACTACAACGTGAAGGTTCGCGTGAAGGCGGACGGCAGCGGGGTTGATCTGGCCAACGTGAAGATGTCGATGAACCCGTTTGACGAGATTGCCGTCGAAGAGGCGATCCGTCTGAAGGAAAAGGGTGTGGCGACCGAGGTTGTCGTGGTGTCCATCGGCGTGAAGCAGGCGCAGGAAACCCTGCGCAATGCGCTGGCGATGGGGGCCGATCGGGCGATCCTGATCGAAGCCACCCCGGATGTGCAGACCGACATCGAACCCCTGGCGGTCGCCAAGCTGCTGGCTGCCGTGGTCAAGGAAGAGGCTCCGGGCCTTGTGCTGGCCGGCAAGCAGGCGATCGACAATGACATGAACGCCACCGGTCAGATGCTGGCCGCCCTTCTGGGCTGGTCGCAGGGCACGTTCGCCAGCGAACTGGCGATCGAGGGCGATCATGCGAAAGTCACCCGCGAAGTGGACGGCGGCTTGCAGACGATCAGCGTGAAGATGCCCGCCATCATCACCGTCGACCTGCGCCTGAACGAGCCGCGCTATGCATCCCTTCCGAACATCATGAAGGCCAAGGCCAAGCCGCTGGCGACCAAGACCCCGGCCGATTACGGCGTGGACGTCGCACCGCGGCTGACCGTGGTGAAGACCACCGAACCCGCGGGCCGCAAGGCCGGGGTCAAGGTCGGCTCGGTCGATGAGCTGATCGCCAAACTCAAAGACGAAGCGGGGGTGATCTGATGGCCGTTCTTCTTCTTGCCGATGTGAATGACGGCCAGCTGGCCGCCGATGCCGTGGCCAAGACCATTGCCGCCGTGAAGGCCCTGGGCGAGGTTCACTTGCTGGTCGCAGGCGAGGCCGCCGCGGCCGAGGCTGCGAAGCTGGACGGTGTCGCCAAGGTGCTGAAGGCCACCGACGCCGCCTATGATCACGGCATGGCCGAAAGCCTGTCCGCGCTGATCGTGTCGCTGGCCGGGGGCTACAGCCATATCGGCGGCCCGGCCACCGCCTATGCCAAGAACATCATGCCCCGCGTTGCAGCGCTGCTGGATGTGATGGTGATCTCGGATGTCACCGCCGTGATCGACGCCGATACGTTCGAGCGCCCGATCTATGCCGGCAACGCCATCCAGACCGTGAAATCGGGCGATGCGAAAAAGGTATTCACCATCCGCACCGCCAATTTCACCGCTGTCGGCACTGGTGGCTCGGCCACGGTCGAGGCGGTCTCCGGGCCTTCGGGCGACGGGCTGTCGGCTTGGGTCGAAGACAAGGTGGCGGCATCGGACCGGCCCGAACTGACCAGCGCCAAGATCGTGGTGTCCGGCGGGCGCGGCGTCGGGTCGAAGGAAAGCTTCGATATCATCGAGGCCCTGGCCGACAAGTTGAATGCCGCGGTCGGCGCCAGCCGGGCGGCTGTCGACTCCGGCTTTGCGCCGAACGACTGGCAGGTCGGCCAGACCGGCAAGGTGGTGGCACCGAACCTCTACATCGCCTGCGGCATCTCGGGCGCGATCCAGCACCTTGCCGGGATGAAGGATTCGAAGGTCATCGTCGCCATCAACAAGGACGAAGAGGCCCCGATCTTCCAGGTCGCCGATTACGGTCTGGTCGCCGACCTGTTCCAGGCCGTGCCGGAACTGACTGCAAAGCTCTGATCTTCCGGCCCGCCGGACCCCGAAGGACGCCCCAAGGGGCGTCCTTTGTCTTGGATCACAGCAGATCCTGCACCAGAGGCACCAGCGCCCGCGCAACCTCGCCGTGCGCCATCGCCCCAGGCAGCCCCTGGGCGGCGGGTTCGTCAAACGCGCCGAAACGCATGGCCTGCACCCCTTCGGCCCGCGCGGCGGGGCTTCTGACAACCTCGACATAACCAGAGACAAGGCCGCGCAGCGCCGAGATCATCCCCCGGTCGATCAACCAGGGCCGGTCGTCCAGCGCATCACCGCCCCCGACCAAGGGCGGAGGGTCATCGGCCATCCACAGCAGCAGCCGCCGCCGTGGCATCCGCTCCAGCAGCGCCGTCATCCGGTGCTGCCAAACCGCCTTCAACTCGGCGGCGACAGGGGCAAAACGATCGGCCCCTTTTGCGGCCAGAGCCAGGATCAGATGCCGGGTAAAATGAAACTCGGTGAAATCGACATCGCGGTACATCGCCCGCAAAAGCGGCGTGGCGGCAACGAACCTGTCGTTGCGGCGCGGATGCACGGTATAGAAGCAGTTGGTCAGATTTTGCGCCCCGGTGATCTGGATCACCGCGAGATGCGCATGGCGCGCCACCTCCAGCGCGGCGGGATCGGCCAGATAGACATCCGGCCCGGCATTCTGGCACGCCAGATTCGCCACCGGAATTCCCAAAGCCTCTTCGATCAGCCCGGCATAGGGCGCGATCACGAAGCGGCCATAGCTTTCCGAACCGCCCAGCACCGCCAGGTATTCGCCGGTCAGATCCCGGCGCGGGCCGCGGAACGTCAGCCGCGAAGCCCCGTAGTGACAGGGAAAATAATCAAGCGCCTCATCGCCCATGCGAACGAATGCCATCACACCCACCCAAAGTTCTTTCACACCCAGGGCAAATCTGCCGGACAAGGCTTTCCAAAAGGCTAAATTGCGGCCTTTCCGCAAAACTCTAGCGACTTTCAGCCATCTCCTGCGGCCTTGCCCTGCCCGCAGCCCTTCCGTAAGGTCTGGGCCGCAGGAATTGGAGGATGGTCATGGAAATCCGGCAGGTCGGCATCGTCGGGGCGGGGCAGATGGGCAACGGGATCGCCCATGTCTTTGCCCTTGCGGGCTATGATGTTCTGCTGAACGACATCAGCCCCGACATGCTGCAAAAGGCGCTGGCCACCATCGAGAAGAACCTGGACCGGCAGGTCGGCCGCGGCAAGATCAGCGCCGAGACCAAGGCCGAAGCCATGGGACGCATCCGCACCACGCTGACCCTGGCCGATCTGGGTGCGACCGATCTGGTGATCGAGGCCGCGACCGAACGCGAGACGGTGAAGCAGAAGATCTTCGACGACCTGCTGCCGCATCTGAAGCCGGAGACGATTCTGACGTCGAACACCTCGTCGATCTCGATCACCCGGCTGGCCAGCCGCACCGACCGGCCGGAAAAATTCATGGGTTTCCACTTCATGAACCCGGTGCCGGTGATGCAGCTGGTCGAGCTGATCCGCGGCATCGCCACCGATCAGGAAACCTGGGACACGCTGCACCAGGTGGTGCAGAAGCTGGGCAAGACCGCCGCCAGCGCCGAGGATTTCCCCGCCTTCATCGTCAACCGCATCCTGATGCCGATGATCAACGAGGCGGTCTATACGCTGTATGAAGGCGTCGGATCGGTCAAAAGCATCGACGAATCGCTGAAGCTGGGCGCCAACCACCCGATGGGCCCCTTGGAACTGGCCGATTTCATCGGTCTGGACACCTGCCTTGCCATCATGAACGTGCTGCATGAAGGGCTGGCCGACACCAAATACCGCCCCTGCCCGCTGCTGACGAAATATGTCGAGGCCGGCTGGCTGGGCCGCAAGACACAGCGGGGGTTCTATGACTATCGGGGCGAGACGCCGATTCCCACCCGATAGGGCTTGCTCGTCGATGACTTCGTCACTCCTCGCGGGTCTCTCCGACGAGGAGACGAAGTCGAACGAGGAGGGTCACTTGCCCAGGGACAGCGTATGCTCCCGCAGCCACGCCAGGAACCCGCGCGGGTTGCCGTCCCATTTCTTCAGCTCTTCCGCCGGGATCGGCTGACCGATCACCGGGCGCTGCGGCTTGAACAGGGCGCGCTTGATCTCATAGAGCAGCAGCCCCTGCCGCAGGGTGTCGCTGATCTGGTTGGCGATCTGGAACGCGCGGGAATTCTGGCCGGGAAAGAAGATCGGCACGATGGTCGCGCCCGAGGATTTCACCATCTTGTGGGTGAAGACGTTCCATTCCGCCTCGACCGCCGGGCCCCACCAGCCTTCGGACATCGCCACCTTCCCCGCCGGGAAGATGATGATCACCCCGCCCGCCTTCAGATGCGCCATCGTCTCGTCGCGCATCTTCAGGCCCAGTTCCCGCGCGTTTTCCTCATGCGGGAAGGGCACCGGGATCATGAATTCCTCGACCTCGGGGATGCCGGTCAAGAGGCTGCGGGTCAGGATCTTGAAATCCGACCGCACGCGGTTGACCATCTCGGCCATCACCATGCCATCGACCAGACCCGAGGGATGGTTGGCCACCACCACCACCGGCCCGGTCGCCGGGATACGGGCAATCTCTCCGGCCGGTGTGTCGATGCGGATGCCCATGTGGCGGATCGCCTTGGGCCAGAACGGCGCGCCGAAGGGGGCACCCGACTTCTCGAAGCTGCGGATCAGCCGCAGAAGCTGCACCTTCGCCGTCAGCCATTCGATCACACGGATCGTTCCGGCCTTGTAGGGGTTCCTGAAGGTTCCCGCATAGCTCAGCCGACGCATGTCATATTGCCGGGCTGCCTGCGAGGGCGGCAGCTCTGCCGCCTCGGGGGCGATCTGGCTCTGGTCGGTCACGCGGTGGCAGTCCCTGGCGTCAGGCCCGGCGGAGCGCGGGGCTTCTCCGCTCAATAATCCTCTCCGAAGCGGGCCGCAACAAGGGCCTCCAGCGCATCGGCGAGTTTCTCCGCTTCCGGGCCGCTGGTCGTCACGTCGATCGTCGTCCCGCGCGAGGCCGCCAGCATCAAGAGCCCCATGATCGAATCGCCCGAAACCTCCATCCCGTCCTTCGTCACCGCGGCCCGTGCGTCATGCGCTTCGACCACCTCGACGAATTTCGCGCTGGCGCGGGCATGCAGGCCCTTTTCATTCACGATTCGAAAGCTGCGGCTGGTCATCGCTTGCGTCAGGCCCCGCTGCCAAGATCAAGGCTGTTGATGTATTTCCGGCCCGCATCCAGCGCCACCGCCACCGCCTCGGGCACCGGCAGGTCACGCGACTTGGCCAGCTTGATCAGCATCGGCAGGTTGGCCCCGTACAGGATCCGCCGCCCCGAAGCCGCACAGGCCGGCAGCGACAGGTTCGACGGGCTGCCGCCGAACATGTCGGTCACGACAACCACGCCCTGCCCCTGATCGACCGATGCCGCCGCTGCCATGATCTCGGCCTGCTTGGCATCGCGGTCATGGTCGTCCTCGATGGCGATCGCGCGCACGCCATCCTGCTTGCCCACGACATGCTCTACCGCGGAAAGATATTCCCGCGCAAGACCCCCATGGGCGACGATGACGATCCCGATCAAACCCCAGACACCTTGTCGGCTGGAGGGCTTGCCGCCCCCTTGCGTTCCAGTTCCCGATGACGTTTTGACACCGGCCAGCCCGCTTCCGCAAGAGCCGCACCCAGCATTTCCGCTACGGCAACCGACCGGTGTTGCCCGCCGGTGCAGCCAAAGCCGATCGCCAGATGGGCCTTGCCTTCTTCCTGATGCGCAGGAAGCAACATCAGCAACAGGTCGCGCAACCTGTGGAAGAATTCATCGAATCGGGGATCGGACCGGACAAAGGCCATCACCGACGGGTTGCGGCCATCCAGCGGCCGCAGCACCGCATCCCAATGCGGATTGCTGAGAAAGCGGCAGTCGAAGATCATGTCCACCCCGCGCGGCACGCCCCGCTTGTAGCTGAACGACTGCACCGAGACCGCCAGCCGCCCGGTCGTTCCGGGATCGAACCAGCGTGAAATCTCGGCTTTCAGGTCATGCGGGCTCAGCTCGCTGGTGTCGATCAGATGATCGGCGCGCACCCGGATCGGGGCCAGAAGGTCGATCTCGCGCTCGATCCCTTCGGTCGGCGTTTCGGCCGGGGCCAGCGGGTGACGGCGCCGGGTTTCCGAAAAGCGGCGGATCAACTCGCCCGGCGCGCAATCCAGATACAGCACTTCCAGCGCGACGCGGGGATCACGGGTCAGGTTGTCGATCAGCTCGATCAGCGCGGTTGCATTGAAATCGCGGTTGCGCGCATCCAGCCCCAGCGCGATCGGCCGCCCCAAAGGCGGACCATCCAGCAGCCGCGGCACCAGGCTCAGCGGGATATTGTCGATCCCCTCATAGCCCAGATCCTCCAGCACATGAATCGCCGTCGACCGCCCGGCCCCCGAAGGGCCGGTGATCAGCACCAGGCGGTGCTCCGTCGTCGTATCTGCGGTTGCGGGGCGCATCCTTGCCGTTCAGTCCTGCCGTCCGCCGTGAAGATAAACCATCATTGCAGCAGGAAAATGGTCATTCTGCACCCGCAGCACAAGCGGCAGCGACATTCCCAGGATCGTGATGTTGCGCCGGGGCGGCAGGCGCTGGTCTTCGTCGCGGCCAAGATCGGCGACAAGCACCACCTCTGCCCGATCCACCGGATCGACCCGCAACAGGCCAAGCCCGCGCGCCTCGATCAACCCATGGATGGCCGGGGCGGGGCAGCGCGCCGTCAGGCCGTTTTCCCGCATCACCAGCACCCGGTCATCCGACACCAGCCGCGCGCCCAGCGCCAGCATCCGCAGCGCCAGCGCCGATTTTCCCGCGCCCGACGGACCCAGGATCAGCAGGCCCCGCCCGGCCACGGCCACGCAAGAAGCATGAAGGATCGCGCTTTCGCCCGAGGCTTCGGGCAGGTCGGTGGTCAAATCGGCAGACCGACCACGAAGCGCGCGCCCAGCGGCTCGCTGGTCACATCGGCGGCGGTCGGGCGGATATTCTCGGCCCAGATCACCCCGCCATGCGCCTCGACGATCTGTTTCGAGATCGACAGACCAAGGCCCGAGTTGTTGCCGAAATGGGTGGGCGGGCGGTCGGAATAGAACCGCTTGAACACCTTGGCCAGCGCCTGTTCCGGGATACCGGGGCCGGTGTCTTCCACCACCACCAGCACGCGGTTGTCACGCCGCCGTGCCCAGACGCGCACGGCGTCGCCCTCTTCGCAGAAGGAAATCGCATTGGTGATCAGGTTGACGAAGACCTGCGCCAGCCGTGCCTCCAGCCCGCGGATCATGATCTGCTCGGCCGGCAGGTCGGTGATGAAATCCACGCCCTTTTCGGCGGCCTGCTGGCCCAGGTATTGCCCCAGGCTGGAAATCGTCTTCAAGAGGTTGAATTCTTCTTCCTCTTCCTTCACCAGCTCGGAATCCAGCCGCGAGGCGTTGGAAATGTCGCTGACCAGCCGGTCCAGACGCCGCACGTCATGTTCGATCACGTCCAAGAGCTTCTCGCGGTGTTCTTCCTTCTTGACGAAGCGCAAGGATCCCACCGCAGACCGCAACGATGCCAGCGGGTTCTTGATCTCATGCGCCACATCGGCGGCGAATTGTTCGTTGGCGTCGATCCGGTCGTACAGCGCCGCCACCATGCCCCGCATCGCCACCGACAGCCGGCCGATCTCATCCGGCCGCGCCGCAAGATCGGGGATGCGCACCCGCGCCGGGCTGACCTTGCGCTGGTCGCGGTCGCGCCCGATCTCGGCCGCCGCCGCCAGGTCCGACAGCGGATTGGCGATGGTCGAGGCGAGGACGAGGCTGAGCCCGATCGACACCAGCAACGCCACCACGAACATCTGCAGGATCTGCTCGCGCTCATAGCGCACCAGCCGGTCGATCTCGCCCTCGGCCGAGGTCAGCGCGACAACGCCCATCACCTCACCGGCCGACCAGATCGGAGTGCCCACCGAAAACAGCGTGCCCCCGTCCGAGGCATGGCCGGTGTTGGACCCGGTTTCGCCCGCCCGCGCCCCCGGAAACACCGCCCGCGCCAGCGACATGCCGTCGATCCGCGCCGGTTCCTCGGCCCCGAAGGACAACACGCCCGAAACCCCGCTCCAGACCGCGTTCAGGAAATCGGTGATGACGGTGGACCGCACCCCGCCCGGAATGTCACCCGGCGTCACCTCGGGGCCGGTCCGGCTGGCCAGCACGCCACCGGCGGGATCGAAGACGAAGGCCTCGACCCCGGCACCCAGCTGCACCTTTTCCAGCGCCGCCGCATAGTCGAACGCCGGTGCGGCCGGGTCCAGCTGTGCCTCGAACACATCGGCGATCAGTTCGGCCTCGCGGATCAGCCCCGCCTCTCGCTGCAACACCAGAGAGTCGCGGAACGGATTCAGGAACAGCACCCCGGCCACCAGAATCACCAGCGCCATCAGGTTGAAGATGATGATCTTGCGTGCCAGCGGGCTGCGGTTCAGCGACACCAGCCCGCCGCGCGTCCGCACCTCGCGCATCCCTTCGACCGTGGCGTCCGGCGATACCCAATCCTCGCCCAGAAGAACCTCGCCGGTCTTTCTGGGTCTTGTATCCTCCGGCACGATGCGCGGCGCTGCGGTCATTCAGAAACCCCGGCCGTCACTCTTCATTATAGCGATAGCCGATGCCATACAGCGTCTCGATGGCCGAGAAATCATCGTCAACGGTCCGCATCTTCTTGCGCAACCGCTTGATATGGCTGTCGATCGTGCGGTCGTCGACATAGACCTGATCGTCGTAGGCCACGTCCATCAGCTGATCGCGCGACTTCACGAAGCCGGGCCGCTGCGCCAGCGCCTGCAACAGCAGGAATTCCGTCACCGTCAGCGAGACGTCGCGGCCCTTCCAGCTGACCGAATGGCGCAACGGGTCCATCCGCAGGCTGCCCCGCTCCATGATCTTGTTCTCTTCCGTCACCGGGGCCTCTGGCCCGGCGGCCAGCGCATCCTGCCGCCGCAAGAGCGCACGGATCCGCTCGACCAGAAGTCGCTGGCTGAACGGTTTCTTCACATAGTCATCCGCGCCCATCCGCAGGCCCAGAACCTCGTCGATCTCGTCATCCTTCGAGGTCAGGAAGATCACCGGCATCGTGGTCTTCTGCCGCAGCCGTTGCAGCAGGTCCATGCCGTCCATGCGGGGCATCTTGATGTCCAGCACCGCCATGTCGGGCAGGCGGCGGTTGAAGGCATCCAGCGCCGATTGCCCGTCGTTATAGGTCTCAACCTCAAAGCCTTCGGCCTCAAGCGTCATAGAGACGGACGTCAGGATATTCCTGTCGTCGTCCACAAGTGCGATGCGCGACATGTTGTTATTTCCTGCTCTGGTTATATTTTTCCGTCATTCTCCGTGTTCCGGGCCCCGGAATCAACACAAAAGCGAATCACCCCGGCCTCCCATGGGGAAAGTGAAGCCGAAAATTCCAAAGCAATGGCTAATTTGCCTCACCTGGCCCGGCCCCACGCAATTGGTTGCGCTAACCTGCACTTGGTTGCGCTAACTGTATGATTGCCGCCTGTTCCCGTGGGATTTCCGTATGTTATAGCCATGTGACGGAAGGGTACGCAGCCCGTCCCGGCATCCCTTGGCCAGGGTGCCCCAGTGCCACGACGAAAGTGCCGGCGCGGGCAGCCCGGCAGCGGGAGCAGTCAGGATGATCAGCGGGCGCGTGAACCCCAACCGAACTTTGCAACACCAGGGCATCTCGGGGGCGGGCTCCGTCCACTACAACCTGATCGAACCCGCACTGGTCGAACAGGCCGTCGCCCGCGGCGAGGGCCGCCTGGGTCGGGGCGGGGCCTTCCTCTGCACCACCGGGCAATTCACCGGCCGCTCGCCCAAGGACAAGTTCGTCGTCCGCACGCCCTCGGTGGAAGACACGATCTGGTGGGAAAACAACGCACCCATGTCGCCCGATGCCTTTGCGCGTCTCAAGGCCGACATGCTGGCCCATGCCGCAGGCTGCGACCTGTTCGTGCAGGACCTTTATGCCGGGGCCGATCCGGTGCATCGGCTGGATGTGCGCGTGGTGACGGAACTGGCCTGGCACTGCCTTTTCATCCGCCACCTGCTGCGCCGCCCCGCGCGTGACGAGCTGGACAGCTTCGACCCGGAATGGACGATCATCAACCTGCCCTCGTTCAAGGCCGACCCTGCGAAACACGGCTGCCGGACCGAAACCGTGATCGCGCTGAACTTCGACGAAAAGACCGTGCTGATCGGCAACACCGCCTATGCCGGCGAGAACAAGAAATCGGTCTTCACCATCCTGAACTACATCCTGCCCGGCAAGGGCGTGATGGCGATGCACTGCTCGGCCAACCATG
>DAIOGH010000019.1:0-73339 GCA_036745335.1 Paracoccaceae bacterium | reverse complement strand
TCGGAAATATTGAGATCCTGACAGCAAAATCAGCGATTTACTTGGGGAATGTGGGCTTATGGCAGGCCCCGCCATGGCGCAGGCCCCCGACGGCCCCGGCCCCAATCTGGTGATCGAGGTGGCAGGGGCCGCCAATGGCACCGTCGTCATCGACATGCTGCCGCAATATGCGCCGAAGCATGTGGCGCAGATCGTGGCGCTGGCGAAGGCGGGTGCCTATGACGGCGTGATCTTCCACCGGGTGATCGACGGCTTCATGGCGCAGACCGGCGACGTGCGCTATGGCAAGGCCGGGACCGACAATTCCATGGCGGGCATGGGCGACAGCGACATGCCGAACATCCCGGCCGAATTCTCGGACGTGTCGTTCCAGCGTGGCATCGTCGGCATGGCACGGGCGAACGACCCGGATTCGGCGAACAGCCAGTTCTTCATCATGTTCGCACCGGGTGAATTCCTGGACGGCCAATATACCGTCGTCGGCCATGTCGTCGAAGGCATGGAGGTGGTGGATGCCATCGCCAAGGGCGAACCGCCCGCCGCCCCCGATGTGATGGTGAAGGTCACGGTTCAGGAGTGACCTGACACAAGGTCCGGGCGGGAAAAGGCGAGGCATTGCCTCACCCCGCCCGCCGTGCGACCTGTCCATCGGAAACGGTGCAGCACAAGACCACAGAGGCCAGCGCCTGACCTGGCGGACGTGATAGCGCCCGCCGAGGGCGGGGCGGGCGCTGGCCGGGCCTGATGGGCCCGACCTGACAAGGTGAAATGTCCCGCTGTGGCGAAGGCGATGGCCTTCGCCATCTCCGCCCAAATCCTATTCCGCGCAGGCGGAAAGCTTGAACTGGTCCCAGGGCTCTTCGCCGGGGCTGTCGAACACCGCATACCGCAGCTTGCGGCCCAGATCGGTCAGGATCAGGCTGTTGGGGGCCTTCTCCTCGGGCAGGGGCAGGGCGCTGACCACGCCGTCTTGCAGGCCATAGACCACGCCTTCCCAGACCAGACAGTCCGCCGCCGCCTGTTCGGTCAGCGGCGCATCCTGCGGCCCCGGCCTGTCACAGCCCCAGTAAAGCCGTCCCACATCGCGGCTGGTGCCCATGTTCTGCCCGATCCCGCCCCAGAGCAACCGGCCATCGCGCAGCATCAGTTCGATGACATAGCTGCTCATGCCGTCCTGCTCCCAGGATGCCGGGGTGCGGATGCGCAACTCGGTCCCGGTTGCGGTGTCGGTGTAAAGCGCCAGCGTCATCGGGCAGGCCTGCGCGGTTGCCGCAATCAGCGACAGCGCCGCGCCAAGGGCGATCCCTCGCATCAGCCCAGGACCACCAGCGCATGCCGTTTCTTGCCTGCGGTCAGCTTCACAGGCTCGGCCAGTTCGCCCGCGCCGAAGCGCAGGCCGGGATCGGTGACGATCTCGTCGTTCACCCTGGCACCGCCTTCGGTGATCAGGCGTTTCGCATCCTTGCCCGATCCGGCCAGCCCCGCCCGCACCAGCAACTGCACGATGCCGACGCCTTCGGCCAACTCTTCAGCCGCCAGTGTCACGGTGGGCAGATCGTCCCCGATGCCGCCCTTCTCGAACACCTCGCGCGCGGTCGCCTCGGCTGCCTCCGCCGCCTCGGCCCCATGCAGAAGCGTTGTCGCCAGATTGGCCAGCAGCACTTTGGCGCCGTTGATCTCGGACCCTTGCAAGGCGCCCAGCCGGTCGCATTCCGCGACCGGAAGCTCGGTGAAGATCTTCAGGAAGCGGCCCACATCGGCATCGGTGGTGTTGCGCCAGAACTGCCAGAATTCATAGGAAGACAGCATGTCGCCGTTCAACCAGACCGCGCCGGAGGCCGATTTCCCCATCTTCCGCCCGTCCGAGGTGGTCAGAAGCGGCGTCGTCAGCCCGTAAATCTCACGGTCGATCACCCGGCGCGTCAGATCGACGCCGTTGACGATATTGCCCCATTGATCCGACCCGCCCATCTGCAACAGGCAGCCGTAACGGCGGTTGATTTCAAGGAAATCATAGGCCTGCAAGATCATGTAGTTGAATTCAAGGAAAGACAGGCTCTGCTCCCGGTCCAGCCGCGATTTGACCGATTCAAAGCTCAGCATCCGGTTCACGCTGAAATGCCGCCCGATGTCGCGCAGGAAATCGAGGTAGTTCAGACTGTCCAGCCATTCGGCATTGTTCAGCATGATGGCATCGGTCGGGCCGTCGCCATAGCTCAGGTATTTGGCGAACACCTTCTTCAGCCCGGCGATGTTCTCGTCGATCTTCTGCGGCGTCAGCAGCGGGCGCTCTTCGCTGCGGAACGACGGATCGCCCACCTTCGTGGTGCCGCCGCCCATCAGGGTGATCGGCTTGTGGCCGGTCTTCTGCAGCCAGCGCAGCACCATGATGTTCATCAGATGCCCGACATGCAGCGATGCCGCCGTGGCATCGTAACCGATATAGGCAGGCACCACCCCTTTGACCAAAGCCTCATCCAGCGCCTGATAATCCGTGCAGTCGGCGACGAAGCCGCGCTCGAACATCACGCGCATGAAATCCGATTTCGGATGGTAGGTCATGGGACACCCGTGCTTTAAGGTGCTGGCGGTATAGCGGGGCAGGGGACAAAGGAAAAGATGGCGAAGGAGACCAAAGCCGTCTGGGCGCTTGGCACGATGTCGGGCACATCGCTGGACGGGGTGGATGCCGCGATGGTGCTGACCGATGGCCATGCGGTGCAGGACTTCGGCCCCCATGCCTATCGCCCCTACAGCCCGGCGGAACAGGCGGTGATCCGCGCCGCGCTTGGCAAATGGCCGAACGATCCCGGCGTGGCCGAGGCGACCGAGGTGGTGGAAACCGCCCATGCCGAAATCATGTCGCGTTTTTCCGGGGCCGAGGTCGCGGGCTTTCACGGTCAGACCCTTGCCCATGATCCGCGCGGGATGGGCACCCATCAGGCCGGCAATGGCGATCTTCTGGCGGGGGTGCTGTCGCTGCCGGTGGTCTGGGATTTCCGCACATCGGACGTGGCCCTGGGCGGGCAGGGCGCGCCGCTGGCCCCGTTCTTCCATTTCGCGCTGGCGAAATGGGTAGGTGCGACGGAACCCCTGGCCTTTCTGAACCTTGGCGGTGTCGGCAACCTGACCTGGGTCGATCCGCGGCAGCCCGTCCCCGAGGTTCCCGGCGCGCTGCTGGCCTTCGACACCGGCCCCGCCAATGCGCCGATCAACGATCTGATGCGGGCCCGCACCGGCAAGGATCAGGACAGCGGCGGGGCCTTCGCGGCGAAGGGCAGGGTGAAGCGCGAGGTGATCGAGGCTTTCCTGCAATCGCCCTATTTCTTCCGCATCCCGCCTAAATCGCTGGACCGCAACGATTTCCACGGCCTTCTCGATGCGGTGAAGGGCCTGTCCACCGCCAATGCCCTGGCCACCCTGACCGCCGCCGCCGCCAGTGCGGTGGAAAAGGGGGCCGAGCATTTTCCCGCCCCGATCTCGCGCCTGCTGGTGACGGGGGGCGGGCGGCAC
This sequence comes from Paracoccaceae bacterium, assembly GCA_036745335.1. GTDB lineage: Bacteria > Pseudomonadota > Alphaproteobacteria > Rhodobacterales > Rhodobacteraceae > Pseudogemmobacter. Next base: position 69,826 of record DAIOGH010000019.1, on the reverse strand, counting down.
AATGCCACGCTGATGCGCCACCTGGGCCGCAAGTTCTCCTGCCCGGTCGAGCCAGTCGAGGCGGCGGGCCTGAACGGTGACATGCTGGAAGCGCAGGCCTTCGCCTATCTTGCCGTGCGGGTGATGCGCGGCCTGCCGACATCCTGCCCCGCAACCACCGGTGTTCCCGCGGCTGTGGGGGGCGGGCAGATCAGTCGGCCCTGAGGCTCGCCCGCTGTCGCTCGTCGGAGACTTCGTCTCTCCTCGCTAGGAGTGCTATGGAATGCGACGACGCGTTGCCGTCAGCCGCGTGCGCGACGCAGGATGGACCATGAATAGACCAGCAGCGCGGCCCAGATGAAGCCGAACGCCACCAGCTTCACCCCCGAAAACGGCTCGTCGAACAGAAAGACCGCGGTCAGAAAGATCATCGTCGGCGCGATATATTGCATGATGGCGATGGTCGACAGCCGCAGCCGTTTCGCCCCGTTGGCATAGATCATCAGCGGGGCTGCCGTGACGATGCCGCAGCCCAGCAGCAGCCATGTGTCCAGCGGCACACCCACGCCGAAATGCCCCTTGCCGGTCCATCCCAGCCAGAGCGCATAGGCCATGGCAAAGGGCAGCAGGACCAGCACCTCCAGGGTAAAGCCCTGATTGGGGCCGATCGGCAGGCGCCGCTTCAGATAGGCATAGATGCCCCAGGTCAGGAACAGCCCCACCGCGATGATGGGCAATCGACCGGTCTCCCAGGTCAGGATGCCGACGGCGATGCAGACCAGCGCGATGGCAAGCCACTGGATGCCGCGCAGCCGCTCGCCCAGCAGCACCGCGCCCAGGAAGATGGAAAACAGCGGGTTGATGTAATATCCAAGCGCCGCATCCAGCGCATGCCCCGACCCGATGGCCCAGACATAGATGCCCCAGTTCACGCTGATGAAACCCGCCGTCAGCGCCCCCATGCCCAGCATCCGCGGGCTGGTCAGCGCGGCCTTCAGATCCGCCGTCCGGCCCAGCCAGACCAGCACCGCCACCGCCACGGGAACCGACCAGATCACCCGATGCGCCACCACTTCGGCCGGGGGCACATGCGCCAGCGCCTTCATGTAAAGCGGCAGAAAGCCCCACAACAGATAGGCGGCAAGCGCGTAAAAGAAGCCGGACAGGCTGTCTTGGCTGTCTGTGATCCCGGTCATGACAGCGGTCTAGCCTTTCGTCGCCGTCCCGGCCATGGCGAAGTTGTGCCCCTTACAATCCGCGCCGGCGGTCCAGATAGGCGCGGGTGAAGGCGGCATAGCCATCGGCCGTCACCCGCAACTCGTCGCGCATCAGCCGATGCACGTCGGGCAGGCGGTGGAACGGCACGGCGGGCCAGACGTGGTGTTCGACATGGTAGGGCATGTTCCATGCTACCGCACGGACGATACGGTTGGTGAAGGTGGTGCGGGTGTTCTCGAACATGTTGGCCACCTGCGGGCAATCACCATGTTCGGCCAGCAGGTACAGCCGCAGGACAGGCTGCCCCAGCAGCACGGGCAGCAACCAGAGCCAGATCACCAGCGGCGACCAGATCAGGCTGGCCGCCAGCGCCGCATAGATCAGTGCCATCCAGCGCGCCTCGGCCACGATCCGCCCACGCGCGCCTTCGGGCAGATAATCGCCCTCGGCCCGGCCGATCACCAGCGCCGCCATCAGCCGGATCTGCGCCGCCCAATAGGGCAGGCCCGAGACATGCCAGATCCAGGCCGCCCGTGTCTGCGGCTTCTCCGATGCCAGCTCCGGGTCCTTGCCGGGCAGGTTGGTCCAGCGGTGATGCGCCAGATGGAACCAGCGGAACCATTCAAATGGCAGGATCAGCACCAGCCCGCAGAACCGCCCGATCCAGTCGTTCAGCCGCTCATGCGCAAAGGGGGTGCGATGGGTGCATTCATGTTCCAGCGTGAACAGGAAGACCAGAAGGACGCCCTGCACCGGCAGAAGCAGGCCCCAGCCCGGCACACCCGCCGCAATCAGCCCGCCGCACAGCCCGATCGTGCCCAGATGTCCCGCCAGATGCCGCAGCCCCCTGGTATCGCTGCGCTGCGTCATCGACGCGCGGATCTCGGGCGGCAGCCTCGAGAGGAATTCCCTGTGATCCATGGTCTTGCGTCCATCCCCGGTTGCAATATGGAGCGGTTGGCACCGCGCGCCTGTTTCTCGCCTTTGCGCGTTCCGAGCAACCGGCTCGATGATTATGCCTCCGGCGGGGATATTTGCATTCTGAAAGAGGGGGCTTCTTTCCCTTCTGCAAATATCCTGGGGAGTTTGAGGGGCAAGGCCCCTCATCGCCGAGGAGGAGGCGCATGCCGACGACGAGAGAAGACGCTTGCGGCGTCCAGCCGCTCCGTCAGATCCGCCGGGTGGCCCCCGGTTCCAGCCCGTCAATCGTCCAGTCGCCCACCCGCCAGCGGATCAGCCGCAGGCAGGGCAGCCCCACCGCGGCGCACATCCGCCGCACCTGCCGGTTGCGCCCCTCGCGGATCGTCAGCTCGATCCAGCCGTCGGGCACGGTCTGGCGCAGCCGGATCGGCGGCACGCGGGGCCAAAGTCCGGCGGGCGTCTCCACGCTGCGGGCGCGGGCGGGCAGGGTGGGGCCGTCCTTCAGCCTCACCCCGGCGCGCAGGGCCGCCAGCGCCGCCTCGGACACCACGCCTTCGACCTGCGCCAGATAGGTCTTTGCCATCTTGTGCCGCGGGTCGGAAATCCGCGCCTGCAGGCGTCCGTCATCGGTCAGGACCACCAGCCCTTCGGAATCGCGGTCCAGCCGCCCGGCGGGATATACGCCTTTTTCGGTGACGAAATCCGCCAGCGTCGCCCGGCCCTCGCCGTCGGTGAACTGGCACAGCACGTCATAGGGTTTGTTCAGAAGGATCAGCCGCGCCATGCCCCAGCCCTAGCCGATCATGGCACGGCTTGCCAGTGGCGGGCGCGGCTGGCAGGGTCGGGCCATGCAGATCGTCATCATCGGGGCCGGCGTGATCGGCGCGGCCATCGCCTATAACCTGACCCGTGGCGGGCATTCCGTCACCATCATGGACGGGCAGGGCATCGGGGCCGGGGCCTCGGGGCGCAGTTTCGGCTGGATCAACGCTTCGTACTTCCTGAACGAAGCCCATTACCGGCTGCGGCTGGAGGGGATCGCCGCCCACCGCCGCCTGTGTGCCGTGCTGCCGCAGGCCCCGACCCGCTGGCCCGGCTGCCTGTGGTTCGAGGAAACCGGCGCGGCGCAGGCCGCCTTTGCCGCCGATCTGCACGGGCTGGGCTATCCGGTCGAGTCCTGGGACCGCGACCGCATCGCTGCGGCACTGCCACAACTGGGCGCGGTGCCCGATACGGCGCTGTTCCTGCCGGGCGAAGGCGCGGTTGACCCCGCCGCGCTGGCGGCCTGTCTGATCGCCGCTTCGGGCGCGCGGCTTTGGCGCGGGGTGGCGGCCGAAGCGGTGGTCATGGCGCAGGGCAGGGTGGCCGGGGTTGAAACGGCGCAGGGCCGCCTTGCCGCCGATGCCGTGGTGGTGGCGGCCGGAACCGGCACGCCTGCCCTGGTCGAACCGCTGGGGGTACCGCTGCCGATGCTGTCGCGCCCCGGCCTGATCCTGAAGACGCCGCCGCTGCCGCCGGTGCTGCCTCTTGTCCTTTGGGGTCCGGGCGGAGAATTGCGGCAGGATGAGGCCGGGCGGCTGGTGATGCCGACCGCCGCCAACCATCAGGGCGACGCGGCCGAGGTGATCTCGGGCCTGGCCGGGACGCATGCCGATGCCGCCATGGTCCGGCTGCGCGCCCTGTTGCCCGCCGTGCGGACCGGCTGGGACGAGGTGGCACTGGCGCATCGCCCGGTGCCGGGCGACGGGCTGCCGGTGATCGGTCAGGCCCTGCCGGGGCTGTGGCTGGCGGTGATGCATTCCGGGGCCACGCTGGCCGCGGTGACTGGCGAACTGGTGGCGCAGGAAATGGAAGGGGCGGAAAGCGCCTTGCTGGCCCCGTTCCGCCCCGGCCGGTTTCACCGCTGACGAGGGTCAGCCCTTCAGGATCGACCGCCCGGCATATTCCGCCGTCTCACCCAGCATTTCCTCGATGCGAATCAACTGGTTGTATTTCGCCAGCCGGTCCGAGCGGCTGAGCGAGCCGGTCTTGATCTGGCCGCAGTTGGTGGCCACCGCCAGATCGGCGATGGTGCTGTCCTCGGTCTCGCCCGAGCGGTGGCTCATCACATTGGTGTAGCCTGCGCGATGGGCCATATCGACGGCTTGCAGCGTTTCGGTCAGGGTGCCGATCTGGTTCACCTTGACCAGCATGGAATTGGCCACACCCTTCCTGATCCCCTCGGCCAGACGGCGCGGGTTGGTGACGAAGAGATCGTCGCCGACCAACTGGACCTTGCCGCCCAGCGTCTCGGTCAGCAGCTTCCAGCCGTCCCAATCATCCTCGGAACAGCCGTCCTCGATCGAGATGATAGGATAATCCGCTGCCAGCCCGGCCAGGAAATCGACATTCTCGGCGATCGACAGCGACTTGCCTTCGCCCTTCATCTCATACTTGCCCCCCCGGAAATATTCGGTGGCGGCGCAATCCAGCGCAAGATAGATGTCCTCACCCGGCTTGAACCCGGCCTTCTCGATGGATTTCAGAATGAAATCAAGCGCGTCACGGGCAGAGTTCAGGTTGGGTGCGAAGCCGCCCTCATCGCCGATGCCGGTGTTGTGGCCCGCCTTCTGAAGTTCCTTCTTCAGGGTGTGGAACACTTCCGATCCCATGCGGATCGCCTCGCGGATGTCCTGGGCACCCACCGGCATGATCATGAATTCCTGGATGTCGATCGGGTTGTCGGCATGTTCGCCGCCGTTGATGATGTTCATCATCGGCACCGGCAGGACACGGGCCGAGGTGCCGCCGACATAGCGATACAGGGGCTGGCTGGAATATTCCGCCGCCGCCTTGGCCACCGCCAGCGACACGCCAAGGATGGCATTCGCGCCCAGTCGTGATTTGTTCGGCGTGCCGTCCATCTCGATCATGGTGCGGTCGATGCCGACCTGCTCGGTGGCGTCATAGCCCACCAGTTCCTCGGCAATCTCGCCGTTGACGGCGGCCACCGCCTCCAGCACGCCCTTGCCCAGATAGCGCGCCTTGTCGCCGTCGCGGCGCTCGTTCGCCTCATGCGCGCCGGTCGATGCGCCCGAGGGCACCGCCGCGCGGCCCATCGCGCCGGATTCCAGAACCACATCCACCTCGACGGTGGGATTGCCGCGGCTGTCCAGAATCTCGCGGGCGTGGATGTCGATGATCGTGCTCATGGCGGTCGGCCCTTCACAAAGGATGCTCTCAGCCGTCCGTTTAGCCGCCTTCGGTGTCCAGCGGAAGACGGCGATTGCGCATGCGTTCACGCGCAAAGGCATAAAGCCCGGACCCGACCACGATGGCCGCCCCGATACAGGTGGAAAGGCTGGGCCGTTCGGCAAGAAAGACCATCGACAGAACCACGGCAAAGACCAGCCTTGTATAGCGGAAAGGGGCCACGACCGACACTTCGCCCAGCCGCATCGCCGCAACAACGGCGTAATAGCCGAACAGGCCCGCCACCAGCGCCCCGGCCAGCCCGGCCCATTGCATCGGGGCGGGCATCACGAAGCCCTGTCCCATGATCGCCATCAGCGCCGTTCCGGCCGGCACCAGCCCCAGATAGGCCCAGGCCGAGACCTGGAAGGTGCCGATCTCGCGCGGCATCACCCGCGTTGCCAGATCGCGCACCGCCAGCACCAGCACGCAGAGAACGGTCAGAATGCCGGTGGGATCGAAATCGGCGTCCCAGGGCGACAGGATCACCAGAACCCCGGCAAAGCCCGCCAGGATCGAGGCCCAGCGCCGCCAGCCCACCTTTTCGCCCAGAAACAGCGCCGCCCCGGCCACCACCACCAGCGGCGACGCCTGCAGCAGCGCCGAGGTCATCGACAGTGGGGCCAGCGCCAGCGCCACGATATAGAACATCGCCGCCCCGGCTTCGGCCAGTGTCCGCAGCAACGGCACGCCGCGCAGCGCCTGCGTGGACAGCACCCGTTCGCCCCGCCGCGCGGCCAGCGCCCAGAACACCAGCGCCCCGGCTGCCCCGGTCAGCGCCAGCACCTGACCGGGCGGCAGCGCTTCGGCCGCACGTTTCAGGAACAGATCCTCGACCGCGAAGAAGGCCATCGAGCCGGTCATCAGCGCCGCAGCCCGCGAATTCTCGGCCGCGTGGGATAGGGTCATCGAAGGCTCCTGTCGCCGGGGTTTCCTGCCGTTACACCGGCCGCCCGGCAAAGGAAACCGTCAGCGATAGATCGCCGGTGCCCCCAGCCGCTGATGCAGGGCATTCACCTCATGCGGCTGCAATTCCAGCGCCTGCGCCAGCGCATGCAGGTATTGCGCCTCGGCCTGGCTGTCCAGGTTGATCGCCGACAGCGAGGCAAGATAGACCTGCGCCTCCATCCCGTTCGGCACCATCCGCACCAGCGCGTCGATGTCGACCGGGGCCGAAAGCTCGGCATTCACCGCCTTCACCTCGGCCTGGGTGGCATCGCCCATCGCCTCCATCAGCTTCTGCTTTTCCCCGGCATCCAGATCGCCGTCGCATTTCACCGCCTGGATGATGGCCTTCAGCATCAGGGCGGCGGAAATCTCTTCCTCCTCCTCGATCCGCAGGCTGCCGCCCGAAGGACGTGCCGCCGCCCCGCCCAGGACTGAGCCAAGAAGATCGCCGATCCCGCCGGTGCCGCCGTTCTGGCCACCCCGGCCCGACCGCGCTCCGGTCATCTGCTCCAGCACGTCGTTCAGCCCGCCCTTGGGTGCCGTCTTGCGGGCCGATGTCCGCTTGGTCCCCAGCACCTCTTCCAGAAGATCGCCGCCGCGGGCGGTGCGGCTGGCGCTGGTCGAATTGCCGCGGCCGTTGCCCAGAAGGTCGCCCATCAGATCCTCAAGCCCGCCTTGCGTCGTGCCCGAGGACGACCGGCCGCTGCGGGCGGTTTCGGTGCTGCGCGCCGACCCGCCCGACACGCTTTTGGTCAGGGTCGAAACCCCTTTCGCAACCACGATCCCGATCGCCACCTTCATCAGTGTCTTGCCCAGACTCATCGCATCCTCCCGGATTGGCTTTTGCGGTCAGCCTTGCTTGCGCCTCCCCCCCGGTCAATGCCAAACAGCGCAGGCGGGCAGGGGGAATTCCAAAGAGGTTGCGGCAGATCATGCGCAAGGACAGTCTGGACGCCGCAGGTCTGGCGATGCTTCTGGGGGTGCAGGGCCTGCTGGCGGTGAACCAGTTGTCCATCAAGGTGGTGAATGCGGGCTTGCAGCCGGTGTTCTTTGCCGGGCTGCGTTCGGCCCTGGCGATCCTTTTCGTCTATGGCTGGCTGCGCTGGCGCGGTCGCCCGCCGCGACTGACGCGCGCCGCCCTTGGCCCCGGCCTGATGATCGGCGCGGTCTTTGCGGCCGAATTCCTGTTCCTGTTCCTGGCACTGGATCTGACCACGGTGGGCCGGGCTTCTGTTCTGATGTATTCGATGCCGTTGTGGTTTGCGCTGATGGCGCATTTCGGGCTGGGCGACCGGATCACGCCGATGAAGGCGGCCGGGCTGGTGCTGGCCTTTGCCGGCACGGCCTGGGCGATTCTGGGCGGGGCCAAGGGCGGGCAGGGCAGCCTTCTGGGCGATCTCTGCGCGCTGGGGGCTGCGCTTGGCTGGGCGGCTACCGCCTATATCGCGCGGCGTCCGGTGATGCGGGCCGAAGGGCCCGAGATGCAATTGTTCTGGATGGTCCTCGTCTCGGCCCCGATCCTGCTGATTGCGGCCCCGCTGTTCGGCCCGCTGATCCGCGATCTGCAACCGCTGCATCTGGGACTGTTGCTGTTTCAGGCTTCGGTCATCGTGGCGGGGGTCTTCATTTCGTGGCTGTGGCTGATGTCGGTCTATCCGTCCGCCACTGTCGCAGCCTTTTCCTTCCTGACCCCGGTTCTGGCCATCCTGCTGGGGGCGGCCGTGTTTGACGAACCCTTGTCACCGGCGATTCTCGGGCCGGGGGCGCTGGTGGCGGCGGGGATCGTGCTGATCAACCGTTCGGCAGGCCGTGCGGTGTCGGGCTGAGAATCGCTGTCTTGCGGCTGAAGGATTTGTCCCCCGGTCATCCGGTTTCTCAGCGCTCCGCCCCAAACGGGCCGCATCCTTGGCAAAACCGGTCAAGTTGAGAAAACACTCCAACTGTTGTCCACAGACCGGCCCACAACCTCTGCGACAGTGCGATGACGGGCGCGTGATGTGGCCGTGAAATCGTCAAGCCTGAAAATCCCGCGAAGGCGCAAAAAAACCATTTGAAACGATCCGGCGAATACGACAGGTTGCATGGGTGGCCCTGACAGACACTAAATCTAGTGCGGGCGGGCAGAGCGGTGAGACCAGCCAGGGGTTGCCGGAGTAACGGCAGCTGTTCCTTGTCCGCATGCGCGGATGGGGCTGGGTCGGTGTTTCTTGCCCCCGGCGGGCCACGCGGACGGGGAATGCCGGACAGTCCGGCCAAGAGACAGGATCAGGGGCAGATGAAGATCGAGCGCAAGTTTACCGCCGAAGCAACCGGCGCCTATGGCACGATGGACTTCTCCATCACCACATCGGAAATCCGCAATCCCGATGGCAAGGTGGTGTTCCGCAATGAAGCGGTCGAGGTGCCGGCCGGATGGAGCCAGGTCGCCTCGGACGTGCTGGCGCAGAAATATTTCCGCAAGGCGGGCGTCCCGGCCGTTCTGAAGCGCGTCAAGGAAAAGGGCATGCCCGAATTCCTGTGGCGCTCGGTCCCAGATGAAGAGGCGCTGGCGAAACTGCCCGCCGATCAGCGTTATGTCGGCGAAACCAGCGCCAAGCAGGTCTTTGACCGTCTGGCGGGGGCCTGGGCCTATTGGGGCTGGAAGGGCGGCTATTTCAGCACCGAAGCCGATGCCCAGGCCTATTTCGACGAGATGCGCTTCATGCTGGCCAACCAGATGGCCGCCCCGAACAGCCCGCAATGGTTCAATACCGGGCTGCATTGGGCCTATGGCATCGACGGGCCGGGGCAGGGGCATTTCTATGTGGACCACAAGACCGGCAAGCTGACCCGTTCGGAAAGCGCTTATGAACATCCGCAGCCGCATGCCTGCTTCATCCAGTCGGTTTCGGACGATCTGGTGAACGAAGGCGGAATCATGGACCTGTGGGTCCGCGAAGCGCGGCTCTTCAAATACGGCTCGGGCACCGGCACCAACTTCTCGTCCTTGCGCGGCGAGGGCGAGAAACTGTCGGGCGGGGGCAAGTCCAGTGGCCTGATGGGGTTCCTCAAGATCGGCGACCGTGCGGCGGGGGCGATCAAGTCCGGCGGCACCACGCGGCGCGCCGCCAAGATGGTGATCTGCGACATGGATCACCCCGACATCGAGCAGTTCATCAACTGGAAAGTGATCGAGGAACAGAAGGTCGCCAGCCTTGTGGCCGGATCGAAGATGCATCAGGCCCGCCTGAACGACATCTTCTCGGCCATCCGCGCCTGGGACGGGTCTTCCGGAGATTCGGTCGATCCGGCGAAGAACCCGGCGCTGAAATCCGCGATCAGGGCTGCGAAAAAGGCCATGATCCCGGACACCTACACCAACCGCGTGCTGCAATACGCGCGGCAGGGCTTCGACAGCATCGAATTCCCCACCTATGACACCGACTGGGATTCTGAAGCCTATATCACCGTCTCGGGCCAGAATTCGAACAACTCGGTCCGGGTGACGGACGCCTTCCTTGCTGCCGTGCGCGACGACAAGCCGTGGGAACTGGTCCGCCGCACGGATGGCAAGATCGCCAAGACCGTCTCGGCGCGCGAGCTTTGGGACCAGATCGGCCATGCCGCCTGGGCCTGCGCCGACCCCGGCATCCAGTTCCACGATACGGTCAACGCCTGGCACACCTGCCCGGAAGACGGCCAGATTCGCGGCTCGAACCCCTGTTCGGAATACATGTTCCTGGACGACACGGCCTGCAACCTGGCGTCGATGAACCTCTTGACCTTCTACAAGGACGGCCGGTTCGATGCCGCCGCCTATGTCCATGCCACGCGGCTCTGGACGGTGACGCTTGAAGTCTCGGTGATGATGGCGCAGTTCCCGTCGAAGGAAATCGCGCAACTCAGCTACGACTTCCGCACCCTTGGCCTTGGCTATGCCAATATCGGCGGCCTTCTGATGAACATGGGGCTTGGCTACGACTCGGCCGAAGGCCGTGCGCTCTGCGGGGCGCTGACCGCGCTGATGACCGGCATCTCCTATGCCACCTCGGCCGAGATGGCCAAGGAGCTGGGGCCGTTCGCAGGGTACGCCCGCAACCGCGACCACATGCTGCGGGTGATCCGCAACCACCGCGCCGCCGCCTGGGGCAAGACCACGGGATACGAGGCGCTGAACGTCAATCCGGTGGCGCTGGATCAGGTGAACTGCCCTGACCAAGCCCTTGTCGCCCTTGCGAAATCCGCCTGGGACGAGGCTCTGGCCCTGGGTGAGGTTCACGGTTTCCGCAACGCCCAGACGACCGTGATCGCCCCCACCGGCACCATCGGGCTGGTGATGGATTGTGACACCACCGGGATCGAACCCGATTTCGCCCTGGTCAAGTTCAAGAAGCTGGCCGGAGGCGGGTACTTCAAGATCATCAACCAGTCGGTTCCGGCCGCGCTTGAAACCCTCGGCTACCCCAGCCACCAGATCGCCGAAATGGTCGCCCATGCCGTCGGTCATGGCAGCCTTGCGCAGGCCCCTTCGGTCAACCATACCGCGCTGATCGGCCATGGCTTCGGCCCGCGCGAGATCGAAAAGGTCGAAGCCGCGCTGCCGACCGCCTTCGACATCCGCTTTGTCTTCAACCAATGGACGCTGGGCGCCGATTTCTGCAAGGGCACCCTCGGCATTCCCGAAGAGCGGCTGAACGACCCGACCTTCGACCTTCTGCGCCATCTCGGCTTCACCAAGGCGCAGATCGACGCCGCCAATGACCATGTCTGCGGCACCATGACCCTGGAAGGCGCGCCCTTCCTGAAGGCCGAACACCTGTCGGTGTTCGACTGCGCCAACCCCTGCGGCAAGACCGGCAAACGGTTCCTGTCGGTCGACAGCCACATCCACATGATGGCGGCGGCGCAAAGCTTCATCTCGGGCGCGATTTCCAAGACGATCAACATGCCGAACTCGGCCACGATCGGGGAAACGCTGGCGGCTTATGAACTGTCGCATTCTCTCGGGATCAAGGCCAATGCGCTGTATCGTGACGGCTCGAAACTCTCGCAACCCCTCGCTGCCGCACTGATCGAGGATGACGAAGAGGCCGAAGAGATCATGGCCTCGGGCAGCGTGATGGAAAAGGCGCAGGTCATCGCCGAGAAGATCGTCGAGAAGGTGATCGTCAAGGAGATCGTCCGCAGCCACCGCGAAAAGCTGCCGGAACGCCGCAAGGGCTATACCCAGAAGGCGATCATCGGCGGCCACAAGGTCTATCTGCGCACCGGCGAATATGGCGATGGCAGCTTGGGCGAGATCTTCATCGACATGCACAAGGAAGGTGCCGGCTTCCGCGCGATGATGAACAACTTCGCCATCGCGGTCTCGGTCGGCCTGCAATACGGCGTGCCGCTGGAGGAATTCGTCGAGGCCTTCACCTTCACCCGCTTTGAACCGGCGGGCATGGTGCAGGGCAATGACAGCATCAAGAACGCCACTTCGATCCTGGACTATATCTTCCGGGAACTGGCGATCAGCTACCTTGACCGCACCGATCTGGCCCATGTCGCCCCGAAAGGCACCGCCTTCGACGACCTTGGTCGCGGCGATGACGAGGGCAAGCGCAACATTGCCGAAGTCAGCGAGACGACCGCGTCGAAATCGGTGGAACTGCTGAAGTCGATCTCCTCTTCGGGCTATCTGCGCAAACGCCTGCCGCAGGAACTGGTGGTGTTGCAAGGCGGGGCAGGGGCCACGGCACTGGCCACCGGCACCGATCCGGTCGCCACGCTGAACATGCTTGTGCCCGAGACGCGGGCGGCGGGCTTTGCCGAAAGCACCTCGGCCTTTGCCATGGGGGCCGCCACGGCGGATGCCCGCACCAAGGCCAAGCTGCAGGGCTATACCGGCGACAGCTGCGCCGAATGCGGCAATTACACGCTGGTGCGCAACGGCACCTGCCTGAAGTGCAACACCTGCGGCAGCACGACGGGGTGCAGCTGATTTGAACTGATCGGAGGTCCATTATGCATACGCTCAGAGATCTCTTCAAAAGGCTGCCCGGAGACGGGCAGCTTCGTTACCTCTTGCGCAACTTCAACTTGGGCATGTCGGGAAGGGGCCCCATTCCTTCGGTCAAACTGCTGGCGGAGAAGATTGGGCTTGATGTGTATCTGGTCCAATTGCCGAAACACGTTCGCGGTCGGCTACAGCAAGATCCTTTTGCTGAAGCCGGCTATCGCATTGAAGTGAATATGCTTGACGATGTGGTCGTGCGACGGATCACCGTATTGCATGAATTGATGCACTTCTTCCTGCATCCGAGGGATGATGTTTTCGCTAGCCAGTATAGAGCCGGTCGCGACCACTTTTACCTTAGTGATGAACTGAGGGAAGAGCGCGAGGCCAACGAATCTCTGATGGTCTTGCTATTTGGCGATGGCGCACTCGAAGCGGCGCGGGGGCTCCACGGCGATGATGCGGAGAGACTTGCAAAGCACTTTGGAGTTACCGTTGCGCTCATTGAAAGAGCCTTGGTGATGTTCGGGCTCAAAGAATGATGATGGCTTGATCCATTTCATCTTTGCCCAAATACCCCACGGGGGTCCGGGGGTGTGAAACCCCCGGCCTGCGCTGGCCACAAGCGACACGGAATCCCGCATCTTCCGGCCCGGCATCCTCCGCCCTATAGTCCGACGGAAAGCCCGATCCCCGGCGTATCAGGGGAAAGCCAGAGGACCATCCGTGCCAGAGCCCGCCACCCGCCCCGACCTTGCCCATCTGACGCGCGGCAATGCCCGCCGCCCGCGCCGCTGGCTGTGGCTGGTCCTGCTGCTGGCCGTTCTGGGCGGCGGTCTCTGGGTCTGGGCCGCCCGCACCGCCACGCCAACCGCCATCCGCTATGACACGACCGCGGTGGAAAGGGGCGATCTCACCGTCACCGTTATCGCCACCGGCACCGTGCAGCCAACCACCCGCGTCGATATTTCTTCCGAACTGTCGGGCACGATTTCCGCCGTCGAGGCCGATTTCAACGCCGAAGTGACCGAAGGTCAGGTTCTGGCCTGGCTGGACGATACCAATCTGCGTGCCCGTCTGACCACGGCCGAGGCCCAGCTTGCCGCCGCCACCGCCCGCGTGACCCAGGCCGAGGCGACGGCGTCGGAAACCTCGGAAACCTGGACCTCGACCCAGGCGCTGGATGCGCGCGGCCTTGCCGTCCGGTCGACCATCATCGCCGCCAAGGCCGCGCATGACCGCGCCATGGCGGCTGTCGACATCGCAAGGGCCGATCTGAAACTGGCCGAAGCGACGCTGCAAGAGGCCCGCAGCGACCTGGCCAAGGCCGCGATCCGCAGCCCGATCACCGGGATCGTGCTGAACCGTACGGCGGAAAAGGGCCAGATCGTCGCTGCCACTCTGAATGCCCCGGTGCTGTTCACCCTGGCCGAGGATCTGTCGCACATGCAGTTGCAGGTCGACATCGACGAGGCCGACATCGGCCGCGTCGCCGTCGGCAACGAGGCGACCTTCAGCGTCGATGCCTATCCCGGCCGCACCTTTCCGGCAAAGATCACCCAACTGCGTTTTGCCCCCGAAGAAACCGATGGCGTCGTGACCTACAAGGCGGTTCTGTCGGTCGAGAATGCCGATCTTCTGCTGCGTCCCGGCATGACGGCCACCGCAACCATCGTCGTCGCCCGCCAGGCCGATGTGTTGCTGGTTCCGCTGGCTGCGCTGCGCTATGCGCCGCCCGTCACCGACGAGGCAAGCCGATCCGGCGGCGGTCTTCTGGGCCTGATCATGCCGCGGCGCGGATCGACCCAGCGGCAGAAGGTGGACGGCAATTCGATCTGGGTGCTGCGCGCGGGCCAGCCGGTGAAGGTGAAGGTCACGCCCGGCGCTTCGGATGGCCGGATGATGGCGGTGACGGCCGAGGATCTGGCCGAAGACGATCAGGTGATCACCGACCAGAGCAGCAGCGGATGACCGCGCCGCTGATCGAGTTCCGCAAGGTCGCCCGGCTCTATGGCAGCGGAGAGGCCGAGGTGCGCGCGCTGAACGGCGTGGATCTTGCGATCCGGCGCGGGGAATTCGTCGCCATCATGGGTCCTTCCGGGTCCGGCAAGTCGACCGCGATGAACATCATCGGCTGTCTCGACCGCCCGACCGGCGGGCAATATCTGTTCGACGGCACCCCGGTTGAGGATCTGTCGGCCGATTCCCGTGCGCTGTTGCGGCGGCACTATCTGGGCTTCGTGTTCCAGGGCTTCAACCTGCTGGCGCGCACCTCGGCCTTGGAAAATGTCGAACTTCCCTTGATCTACAAGGGGATGCCACGCGCCCAGCGGGTGGAAAAGGCGCGGGCGGCGCTGGCCAAGGTGGGGCTTGAGGGGCGCGAGGGGCACCATCCGTCGCAGTTGTCGGGCGGCCAGCAGCAGCGCGTCGCCATCGCGCGGGCACTGGCCAGCGATCCGATGGTCATTCTGGCGGATGAACCCACCGGCAACCTCGACACCCAGCGCAGTCATGAGATCATGGGCCTTTTGCAACAGCTGAACCGCGACGAGGGCATCACCATCGTCATGGTCACGCATGAGGCCGACATCGCCGCCCATGCCCGCAGGCTGGTGGTGTTCACCGATGGCCGGATTCTCCGGGATGAGCCGACGGGCGGGGGGCCCGCATGATCACCGAGGCGTTCCGGCTGGCAGCCCGGTCGATCATCCGAAACAAGCTGCGGTCCTTCCTGACCATCCTTGGCATCGTCATCGGCGTGGCGGCGGTGATCGCCATGGTCACTGTGGGGCAGGGGTCGTCGAAACAGGTCTCGGCTTCGGTCGAGGCGCTGGGATCGGATGTGCTGATCCTGCGGCCCGGACGGCGCGAATTCGGCCCGCCGGGGGCCGGGGGGCGCGCGCGCCCCTTCACCCTGCGCGATGCCGAGGCACTGGCGACCTTGCGCGAAGTGGCCCGGATCGCCCCGATTGCCACCTCGACCCAGACGGTTGTTCTGGGCAATGCCAACAGCTCGACCCAGATCACCGGATCGACGCCGGACTGGGTGGAGGTCAGCAACTGGTCGCTGGCATCGGGCCGCAATTTCACCATTGCCGAAGACCGCGCCGGGCTGGCAGTCTGTCTTCTGGGCCAGACCGTGCGCCAGCGCCTGTTCGGCGAGGCCGATCCGGTGGACCAGACGGTCCGCATCAAATCCATTGCCTGTCAGGTGGTGGGCGTGCTGGCTGCCAAGGGTGCGGGCAGCTTCGGCCAGGATCAGGATGATGTGGTGGTCATGCCGATCCGGCTGTTGCAGCGGCGGCTGGCGGGTGACAGCGATGTCAGCACCATGCAGATTTCCGTCACGCCGGGGGTTGCGGTGTCCGAGGCGACAAGCGCGATTGAATCTCTGATGCGGGAACGCCGCCGTCTGACCATCGAGCAGGACAATGACTTTTCGCTGACCGACATGAAGGAGGTGGCGACGATGCTGAACTCCGTCAACTCTGTCCTGTCGGGCCTTCTGTCCTCGGTCGCGGCGGTCAGCCTGCTGGTGGGCGGGATCGGCATCATGAACATCATGCTGGTTTCTGTCACCGAGCGCACGCGCGAGATCGGCATCCGGCTGGCGGTGGGGGCCAGCGCGCGGCAGGTCCTGACGCAGTTTCTGGTGGAATCGGTGGTGCTGTCGCTTTTGGGCGGGGTGATCGGCATCCTGGTCGGGCTGACCATGGCTGGGGTGGCCAGCCGGTTCATGGCCATTCCTTTCGTCGCCGATCCGACGGTGATCCTGGGGGCCTTCGGCTTTTCCGCCCTGATCGGCGTGTTCTTCGGCTATTTCCCCGCCCGCCGCGCCGCCCGGCTGGACCCGATCGAAGCCCTGCGGCACCAATAGAGCGTGTCCGACAAAAGTGGACTCCGGTTTTGGCGAAAGACGCGCGATCACGAAGAAGCCAGAGTCTGTCCGGCGCGTCTGTCAGCGCCGGACAGACTCTGGAAGGGATTCTCATCTGCCAGGTTGTTCCTGCGAATTCCTATGGTAATTTGGCCGGATGAAGATTGCAGACAAGACCCGCCGCATGACCCAGGCGCTACGTGACAACGGCGTGCGTGTGACCCGCCAGCGCGAGGCCCTGCTGCGCGTGCTGACCGAGGCCGAAGACCATCCCGATGCCACCGAACTGCACCGCCGTGCGCGGGGGCTGGACGAATCCGTCTCGCTGGCCACGGTCTATCGCACCTTGTCGGTGCTGGAACGGGAAGGCGTGGTGCAGCGCCATTCCTTCGAAAGCGGCGGGGCGCGGTTCGAAGTGGCCGATCAGGCACACCATGACCATATCGTCGATCTCGACAGCGGCGACATCATCGAGTTCCGAAACGAGCGGATCGAGGAACTGCAACGCCAGATCGCCGCCGAAATGGGTTATGAGATCATCCATCACCGGCTGGAGTTGTATTGCCGGAAAAAGACTTAGCGATACATTCAAACCTTCGGATGTCTGGTCAGGGTGTGATCCGCGCCTCGGGCAGAAGATCTGCAATCTCGCGCCGGAAGTGCAGGGTATCGCCGCGGTCTTCGGCATCCAGTGCCTCGGCCCAGGCGCGCCCGGCATAGGTGGCCCAGGCAATCGGACCGGGTGCCGCCGCATCCCCGATCAGGTTCAGGCTGCGGATGCCCGCGCCCTGCCAGTCCAGCGCCCTGGCCGCATGGAACAGCGCGTCGTCGGGGATACGGCTTGTCACCATCACCACGGCTTCGGCGGGCAATGCGCTTTGCCGTCCCGTCCAGGTGCAGCCCAGAGTTACCTCTTTTGCGCCAATGGCTTCCGGGGCCTTGCTCAGGTGAATGTCGACCCCGATCTCCAGCAGGCGACGCATGATCGTGCCCTGTTCCAGCGTATTGTCGGTCCATTCGGCAACCTTCACCGCCGGGGTGATGAAATCCACCTTGCAGCCCTTGGCGACCAGCAGTTCGGCCAGAACCGACCCCATATAGAAATGATCGTCATCATAAAGGGTTACGCGCAATCCTTCAGGCGTTGTTCCGGCCATCAGATCATCCGGCGTATAGATCGGCATCGCCGGATCGGTCGGGATCGGATGCAGATGCAGCCGGGCCACCGCATCGCGCCGCCACTGCGCCCCGGTGGCGATGGCGATGTGGTCTGCGCCCATTTCCAGCAGATCCGCCGCCGCAAGACGGCTGTCGCGGTAGATGTCGACATTCGGCATCACCGCCATCTGGCCGGTGCGGTAATCCGCCACCCGGCCCCAGGCGGACAGGCCGGGCAAGCCCCGTTCGCGCGCGACACGCCCGCCCAGGACGGTGCCCGCTTCGGCCAGGGTCACGCGATAACCGCGCCGGGCGGCCTGCAAGGCGGCCTCCAGCCCGGTCGGGCCTGCGCCGACGATCAGAACGGAATCGCTGTCCCCCTTTTGCCGCGCCCGGTCGGGGTGCCAGCCCTTGCGCCATTCCTCCATGAAGGCGGTGTTCTGGGTGCAGCGCGAAATCGCGCCGGTCATGTCGCCCGAAACGCAGATGTTGCAGCCGATGCATTCACGGATGTCGTCATACCGGCCCTCTTCCACCTTCAGCGGCAGGAACGGATCGGCGATGGAGGGGCGCGCGGCCCCGATGAAATCCAGGATCCCGGCCTTGATCTGCCTTACCATCGCATCGGGGCTGGTGAAGCGGCCGACGCCGACCACGGGCCTTGGCGTCAGCGCCTTGATTCCGCGCACCAGATCTTCCTGTGCGCCTTCGGGCTTGAAACGGCTGGTGCCGGAACAGGCCTCCCATGTGCCCTGGGCCAGATCCCAGATGTCGGGCAATTTGCCATGCATTTCGATGAAATCGCGCAGTTCGGCATTGGAAAAGCCGAAAGTCCCCGCCTCGTGCAGCGACATCCGCAAGCTGACGGCAAGTTCACCTTTGGTCACTTCCCTTGCGTCTTCAACCACTTCGCGCAGGAACCTGCCACGGTTTTCCAACGACCCGCCGTATTCGTCGTTGCGGTGGTTGGTGGCACGCGACAGGAAGTGTTGCAGGATGCCGAAGCCATGCGCGCCATAGAGGCAGACCAGATCGAACCCGGCCTGCTGGCTGCGGCGAAAGGCATTGCGGAACCATCGGCGCAGGTCGGCAATGTCCTGGCGGTCCATGGTGCGGGCCTGCACCGGATCGGAGGTGAAGGTCAGGATCGGCCCGCCGGTCACGGCCAGCGGCACCTCGCGTGAATAGAGGTTCGGCCCGTTGATGCCCGAATAGGCCAACTGGATGCCGGCCAGCGCGCCATGCGACTTCATCGCCTCGGCCATCCGCGCCAGCGCGGGAAGGTCGCGGTCGTCCCAGAGATGCTGTTCGATGAAGGGGGTGATTTCGCTGGAGGGGTGGATTTCGGTCTGTTCGGTGAAGATCACGCCCCAGCCGCCCTCGGCCTTGGTGCGGCGCATCTCGACCACGGCCGACGGGTCACGATAGCCGCCGCCATTGCAATGCGGCACCTGATAGAACCGGTTCTTCGCCGTCTTCGGGCCGATCTGCATCGGCGTGAACAGGATGTCGTGGGCCGCAAGCCGCGTCATCGCGCCGGCCCCATCCGCCCGGCCATGCCCGGTTTGCCGACGGGGCATTGCCCCTGCCGCAGCATCGGAACCATCCTGTCCTCCCTGGGGTATACCCCCCTTAGCCTGCCGGAAGGCTATATTCCCCGGTCAAGGGGGGTATATACCCCCAGAGAGGTATCGGATCAGATGTCTTTCATCAGCCTCAAGGCATCGTAGATCGCGGCATGGGTGTTGCGGGATTCCACCGCATCGCCGATGCGATAAAGCCGGAAACCTTGCGGTCCGTCACCCTTCGGCTGCGGCTGGCCTGCGATCAGGGCGTCATAATCCACCGCACCCAGGTTTTCCGACTGCGGCTTCAGCGCGAAGTAGAGGTCCGCATTGGGCGCGGTGCCATGGTTGATCACCACCTGATCGAACGACTTTTCCTGCGCAAGGTCGCGGATGTAATCCGACCCGATCACCGCCCGCAGCCGGTTGCCGTCGCGTGCCACCGATTGCAGCCGGTAGGTGACGGTGAAGGTCACGGATTTCCCTTGCAGATTGCGCATATAGGGGGCGAGGTTCATTCCCATCACCTCGGGGGCGAAGCTGCGGTCGGGGGTCATCACCTCGACCGTGGCACCGGCATTGGCCAGCGCCTCGGCGGTTTGCAGGGCGGTATGGTCGCCCGCGTCATCATACAGCAGCACATTGCTGCCCGGCTTCACATCGCCCGACAGGATGTCCCAGGCCTGCACGCAGAGATCCTCGCCCGCATCAAGCCCCGCCGCCTGCGGCAGCCCGCCGGTGGCGATGATCACCACATCCGGTGAAAGTGGCAGAATATCAGAAGCTTCCGCCCATAAGTTAAAGTTGAACGTCACCCCCTTGGCCGTGCATTGGTCATAGCGCCAGTCGATGATGCCGATCATCTCGGACCGCCGCTTTTGCTGGGCAGTCAGAAGAACCTGCCCCCCGGCGCGGGGCCCGGCCTCGAACACCGTCACCCGATGGCCGCGTTCGGCGGCAACGCGGGCGGCCTCCAGCCCGGCGGGCCCGGCACCGACGATCACCACGTTTTTGCGGGTCGCGGCCGGGGCGATGTCATGCGGCATCGTCTCTTCCCGCCCCGTCGCCGGGTTGTGGATGCAGAGCGCCATGCCGCCCTGATAGATCCGGTCCAGACAATAGGTGGCCCCGACGCAGGGGCGGATGTCATGTTCGCGGCCCTGAACGATCTTTTGCACCACCTGCGGATCGGCCATATGGGCGCGGGTCATCCCCACCATGTCGACCAGCCCGGAGGCCACCGCATGCCGCGCGGTTGCCACATCGGGGATGCGGGCGGCGTGGAAGGTGGGCAGCCCGACCTCGGCCCGGATGCGGCCGGCCAGATCCAGATGCGGGGCCGAGCGCATGCCCTGGATCGGGATCACATCGGTCATCGCGGCATCGGTATGGATGCGGCCGCGGATGATGTTGACGAAATCGACCAGACCGCTGGCCTTGAACCGCCGCGCCATCTCCAGCCCGTCCTCGACCGGCAGGCCGCCGGGGGCATCTTCGTCGGCGACATAGCGCAGGCCCAGAAGGAAATCGGGGCCAACCCGGTCGCGGCAGGCTTGCAGCACGTCGAAGGCAAAGCGCAGCCGGTTGTCCAGGCTGCTGGCGTCATAGGGGCCGGGCGGCATGCCATTGGTCAGCGGGCTGATGAACTGGTCCATCAGGTGCCCGTAGCATTCGAATTCCACCCCATCGACGCCCGCCGCCGCCATCCGTTCGGTGGCATCGGCATAATCCCTGACGATACGGGTGATGTCCCAGTCTTCCATCAGCTTGGGAAAGGCGCGGTGGCTGGGTTCACGTTTCGGGCCGGGGGCGGGAACGGGCAGCCAGTCGCCCTTGTCCCAGCGGGTGCGGCGGCCAAGATGCGACAGCTGGATCATCACGGCGGCGCCTGCCTCGTGGCAATCGTCGGTCAGCCGCCTCATCCACGGCACGACCTCATCCTTCCAGACCAGCAGGTTGGAAAACACCGGCGGGCTGTCGCGGCTGACCGAGGCCGATCCGGCCGTCATCACCATCGACACCCCGGCCTTGGCGCGCGCCAGATGATACAGGCGATAGCGGTCCTTCGGCATGCCGTCATCGGAATAGGCCGGTTCATGGCTGGTGGTCATGATCCGGTTGCGCAGCGTCAGATGGCGCAGTTGATAGGGTTGCAGCAAGGGATCGTTCGAGGGCTTGGCTGTGGACATGGCGCAGACCTTTTTCGCGGTGGCTGTCCCACTTTCATCAGGCCCCGTCGCCGCGTCAAACATAAAATCGACACCTATGTCGATTTTATCCCGCACTGGCCAAAGCCGGTCCGGTTGCGCCCGGCGGATCGGCGGCTTAGGGTCCGGCATGGACAGCGAAACCGGCGGGATCAAGGACAGGGGCTGGCGCGGATCGGCCGATCTGTGGCTGGACGGGGCGCATGCGATTCTGGTGGAAAGCGGCATCGAAGCGGTGAAGATCGGGCCGCTGGCGGCGCGTCTGGGGCTGTCGCGCACGTCGTTCTACTGGCATTTCGCGGATCGGGAGGCGCTGCTTGCCGCGCTTCTGGCACGCTGGAAGGCCAAGAACACGGCCGCGCTGATGGGGCGGATCGCGCAGCCCTCGGCCACGGTGACAGAGGCGGTGCTGGCGCTGTTCGATGCCTGGGTCGATCCCGCCCTTTTCGATTCTCGGGCCGAATTCGCGGTGCGGACCTGGGCGCTGACCGATCCGCAGGTGGCGGGGGTTCTGGCGGCCGAGGATGCGATCCGGGTTGCCGCGCTGACCGGCCTGTTCCTGCGTCATGGCTATCCGCCTGCCGAGGCCGATACCCGCGCCCGCACCGTCTATTTCACGCAAGTGGGTTATATCGCCCTGCGCGCGGAAGAGGATTTCGACGCCAGGATGACGCGAATCCCGTCCTATGCGCTGGTGTTCACCGGCCATGCGCCATCGGCTGATGAAGTGGCGGCCTTCCGGGCCCGCCATACGCTCAGGTCAGGCTGAGCAGAAGCCGGGTCAGCAGCGCGGCCTCGTCCTCGGTCAGCGGGTCCAGCGTGCGGGCCGAAACCTCCAGCGCCAGCGGTGCCAGCCGGTCGAACAGCGCACGGCCTGCGGGCGTCAGATCGACGCTGAGCCTGCGGCGGTCGGCGCGGTCGGGCGAAGTGGCGACCAGCCCGGCCCGTGACAGCCGGTCGACCACCCCCTTGACCGTGGCCGCATCCATCGCCGTTTCGCGCCCCAGCGCGTTCTGCGATTGCGCGCCCAGTTCGGCCAGACGGGCCAGAACGGCGAATTGCGTGGTGGTGACTTCAGGAATGTCGCGGGCAAAGATCGCAAGATGCCGCTGGCTGACACGGCGCAGCAGATAGCCGATCTGGTCGTCCAGCGCATATTCGGGGCCGCTCATGCCCAGCGGCATACGCTGTGCGATGGCCGCTGGCAAGGGCGCGCTTGTCGCGGGCAGCCGGAGGACAACGCGGCTGTTGACAGCAGGGGCGCGCATTGGGCACCTTGTTGGTGTGCAAACAATGCGGTGCGCGCATGTCCTATCTCCGTCCCCGAACGCTGGATGAGGCGCTGACCGCCCTGGCTGCGGGCGCGCGGGTTCTGGCGGGGGGAACCGATCTTTATCCGGCGGCAGGCGCACAACTGGCCGGGCCAGTGGTGGATCTGGCGGATATGCCGGGCTTTGCCGGCATCACGGCCGGCCCGCAGGGCCTGCGGATCGGGGCGTTCACCCGCTGGACCGCGATTGCCGAGGCCGATCTGCCCCCCGCCACGCAGGCGCTGCAACAGGCGGCGCGGTTGGTGGGCGGGCGGCAGGTGCAGAATGCGGGCACAATCGGCGGCAATCTCTGCAATGCATCGCCCGCCGCCGATGGCGTGCCGCCGCTGCAGGTGCTGGGGGCCGAGGTCGAACTTCTGTCCGCGCAGGGCATGCGCAGGCTGCCGCTGTCCGAATTCCTGCTGGGCCCGCGCAAGGTGGCACTGCACCCGGCAGAATTGCTGGCGGCGGTGCATCTGCCGCAGGCGGGGCTTGCGGGCCGGTCGGCCTTTGAAAAGCTGGGCGCACGGGCGCATCTGGTGATTTCCATCGCCTGCGTCGCGGTGCGGCTGGTGGTTCACGGGGGCCGGATCGTCGAGGCTGCTGCTGCTGTCGGTTCCTGTTCGGCCGTGGCGCTGCGGCTTCCGGGGGTCGAGGCGGCGCTCTGCGGCCCGCTGGCAGGGGCGGCGGACCGGGTGGACCCGGCGCAGGTCGCGGCGGCGCTGTCCCCCATCAACGACATCCGCGCCACCGCCGATTATCGGCGCAAGGCCGCCGCAGAACTGCTGCGCCGGGCCGTGAGGGCCGCGCTGTGATCCGCTTCACCCTCAATGGCCAGCCGGTCGAGACCGAGGCCCCGCCGACCGAGCGCCTGAGCCTGACCCTGAGAGAGCGGCTGGGCCTGAAGGGCACCAAGGTCGGTTGCGATGCGGGCGATTGCGGCGCCTGCACCGTGCTGGTCGATGGCGCGTCGCACTGTGCCTGCCTGATGCCCGCCGCGCGGGTGCAGGGCTGCCATGTCCAGACGGTCGAGGCCGAAACCCCGCTGCTGTCCCGGCTGCGCGCGGCCTTTCTGGCGGAAGGGGCGGCGCAATGCGGCATCTGCACGCCCGGCATGCTGATGGCCTCGGCCGAGTTGCTGGCCCATACGCCCGCGCCCGATGCGGGCCAGGTCAAGCAGGCCCTGGGCGGGGTTCTCTGCCGCTGCACTGGCTATGCCCGCATCATCTCGGCGGTGGTCGCGGCGGGGCAGGGTGCGACACAGCCCGCGCGGCTGCCCGAAACCAGGGCCGCCGTCGGCCAGCCGGTGCAAAGGCTGGATGGCGCGGCCAAGGTGGCGGGCGACAGTTTCGGCGACGATTTCGCCCCCGATGGCGCGCTGGTGGTCAGGGCGGTCCGCGCGCCGCATCCGCATGCCGCCTTTGCCTTTGGCGATCTGACCGCCTTTGCCGCCCGGCCCGGCGTGGCCGCCGTCTTCACCGCCGCCGACATCCCCGGCCAGAACGCCTTTTCCGTCATCCCGCCCTTTGCCGACCAGCCCGCCATCGCCGCCAGCCCGGCGCGGTTTCGCGGCGAATGCGTGGCGCTGGTGGCCTTCGAGCCGGGCGAGGACACCGATCTTTCCGCCTTCCCCGTCACCTGGCAGCCCTTGCCCGCCCTGACCGATCCCGCCGCCGCAGAAGCGCAGGATGCGCCGCTGGTCCATCCGGGGCGCAGCGGCAACCTCCTGATCGAAGGCCGGGTGCGGCGCGGCAATACCGGGGCGGCGCTGGCCGCGTCTGCCCATGTGGTCGAAGGCAGCTTCACCACATCACATGTCGAACACGCCTATATCGAACCCGAGGCCGGGGCCGCCTGGATCGACGGCGACACATTGGTCATCCGCGCCTGCACCCAGGCACCGGGCATGGACCGCGAGGACACCGCCAGGGTTCTGGGCCTGCCGCAGGACCGGATCCGCATCATCCCTTCGGCGGTGGGGGGCGGTTTCGGCTCCAAGCTGGATCTGTCCTTGCAGCCGCTGATCGGCCTTGTCGCGCTGAAGACCGGGCGACCGGCCCGCATGACCTATTCCCGCGCCGAAAGCATGGCCTCGACCACCAAGCGGCATCCGGCGGACATGCACGGCCGCATCGGCTGCGATGCGACGGGCCGGATCACCGCGCTGGAATTTGAGGGCCGCTTCGACACCGGGGCCTATTCCAGCTGGGGACCGACGGTGGCGAACCGGGTGCCGGTGCATGTCTCGGGCCCCTATCTGACCCCGGCCATCCATGCCCGCGCGCGGGCGGTGCATACCCATGGCCCGGTGTCCGGGGCGTTTCGCGGCTTCGGCGTGCCGCAGGGCGCACTCTGGCAGGAAACCCTGTATGACCGGCTGGCCGAAAAGGCAGGCCTTGACCGGCTGGAGTTCCGCATCCTCAACGCGCTGCGCGACGGCGACATCTCGCCTACCGGCAATACTCTTGCCGCAGTGGGCATCGCCCCCTGCCTTGAAGCGCTGCGCCCGGCCTGGGTGCAGGGGCTGGCCTGGGCCGCCGCAGGGACGGGGCGGGGCATCGGGGTCGCCTCCTGCTGGTATGGCTGCGGCAATACCGCGCTGGCCAATCCCTCGACCATCCGCATCGGGCTGACCGGCAGCGGAGACCTGGTGCTGCATCAGGGGGCCACCGATATCGGGCAGGGCTCGAACACGGTGATCGCGCAGATCGCCGCCGATGCGCTGGGGCTGCCGCTGCAGGCGCTGCGGCTGGTCGGCCCCGACACGGCGCTGACACCCGATGCCGGCAAGACCTCGGCCAGCCGGCAGACCTTCGTCACGGGGCGCGCCGCCCAGGCCGCTGCCCGGTCGCTGCGGGCGGCCATCCTGCGGCTGGCCAATGCGGGCGACGGGGCGGTGCTGACCCTTGCCCCCGGCCGGATCGCCGTGACCGAAGGCCACACGCGGCGCGAGATCGCGCTTGACGACCTGCCGCCCGACCGTCACGGCTATGCCCTTTCGGCCGAGGAAAGCTATGACCCGCCGACCCGGCCGCTGGATGCCGACGGCCAGGGCGTGCCTTACGCGCTTTACGGCTATGGCGCGCAGATGGTGGCGCTTGAGGTCGATGCCGCGCTCGGCACGGTCCGGCTCGACCGCATCACCGCCGCCCATGACCTCGGACGCACCATCAACCCGCTTCTGGCGCGCGGCCAGATCGAAGGCGGCATCGCCCAGGGCATCGGCATGGCCCTGATCGAGGAATATATCGCGGGCCGCACCGACAACCTGCACGACTACCTGATCCCGACCACCGGCGATGTGCCGCCGATCGACAGTTACCTGATCGAGATCCCCGATCCCGAAGGCCCCTTCGGAGCCAAGGGCCTGGGCGAACATGTGCTGATCCCCACCGCGCCCGCGATCCTGAACGCCATCCGCCATGCCACCGGGGCCGACCTGACCCGGACCCCCGCGCTGCCCCACCGTATCCTTGCCGCGATCGGGAACAGCAGATGACGAAAACCGCTCGGCCCTTCATCTTTGACCAAATACCCCACGGGGGTCCGGGGGTGTGAAACCCCCGGCTCCCGGCCAGCAACCGGAGCCAGCCGATGTCAGACGCTCCTGAAAAGATCCGCTGCGATGCCTGCCCGGTGATGTGCTACATCGCCCCCGGCCAGACCGGTGCCTGCGACCGCTATGCCAATGACGCGGGGCGGATCATCCGCACCGATCCGGTGGTGCTGCTGTCGCGTGCCGTCGAAACCGGCGGCCAGGTGGTGCCCTTTGCGGCGCGAGACTGGGATGGCAGCCCGGTCCCGGCGGATGCCTTCGTCACCGGCATCGGCTCGGGCACCACTTACCCCGATTACAAGCCCGCGCCCTTCATCGTCGCATCGCAGGTCGACGGGGCCGATATGGTGACTGTCGTGACCGAGGCGATCTTTTCCTATTGCGGGGTGAAGGTGAAGATCGACACCGATCGCTTCCTTGGCCCCGAAGGGGCCGCCGTTCGTGTGAACGGCGAAGCGGTGGGCCATGTCACCACGGCGGAATACGGCAGCCAGATGCTGTCGCTCGGCGGGGTCCACCATCTGACCGGCGGGTCTAAATCCGAAGGCCGCGCGACCTGCGCCGCCCTCTTGGCGCTGTGCAACGGCGAAGCGGTGGAGATGGAGATCGAAGGCGGCAGCCGGGTTGTCGTTCAGGCCGGGCAGGCCCCGGTTGTCGACGGCATCCGCGAAAGGCGGATGCGGGTCGGCTGCGGATCGGCCACCATCGGCATGTTCGCGGTGCAATGGCAGGGGCTGGTCGACGAGGTGGTGGTGGTCGATGACCATATCACCGGGGTCGTCAGCGAACATCAGGCCGGCAGGGTGCTGGACTGGCAGCCGACCGGTATCAGGATCAAGGGCCAGCGGTCCACTCCCGGCCGCTATTTCCGGGTGTCCGAGCCGGGACTGGGCTGGGGCGGCACAAGGCTGACCGATCCTCTGGAGATCCTCGGTGACTGGCAGGAGAAGAAGGGCGCGCGGCCGGGACTGACCCTGCTGATGGTGTCGACCACCGGCGAGGAATACGCCTATTACGTGCTGGACGAGGCGCTGAAGCCGGTTCGGCAGCCGCTGCCCGAAGCGCTGAGGAAATCCGTCGAGCTGATCGACGAGAATTGCGAGGCCTCACTCTGCACGGTGTTGTTCATGGGCGGGGCCGGCGGCAGCCTGCGCGCAGGGGTGACGAAGAACCCGGTGCGGCTGACCCGGTCGGTTCAGGGCGGGGCGACGCGGCTGACCAGCGGCGGGGCCGAGACCTATGTCTGGCCGGGCGGTGGCATCACCTTCATGGTGGATGTGATGCGCCTGCCGCCAGGCGCCTTCGGTTATGTGCCGACGCCCGCGCTGGTGGCCCCTTTGGAATTCACCTTGCCGCGCGGCGATTATCTGGCGATGGGCGGGCATGAGGAGGCGATCCGTGACCTGCCCCGGATGATGGCGGAAGGCGGCGAATATCCGGTGGCGGCGCGGGTCGAGCCATGGAAGAGCTGATCGCTGCGCGGCCGGCCGGGGATGCCTCCGGCGGGGATATTTGCCGAAGGGAAAGCGGGGCGGTGGCGGCGCTCTTGCCGGGCGGGCGGTTGCATCTGCAACACGGGCCGATCGACATCCTGGCCCAGGGATGGGGAGAGGAGGCGGCGGTCCGGGCGGGTTATGCCCGCGCGGCGGCGCGCTTTTCGACCCTGTTGCAGGAACTGGTTGCGGAACTGCCTGCGTTGCGGGCCGAAAGGGCCACTGTGTCCGGCGGCGTCGCGCGGCGGATGGCGGCGGCGGTGGCCCCGTTCCGGCCTGCCTTCATCACCCCGATGGCCGCGGTGGCGGGGGCGGTGGCCGAAGAGGTTCTGGCGGCGCTGGCCGGGCCGGGGATCGACAGGGCGCTGGTGAACAACGGCGGCGACATCGCGCTGCATCTGGGCCCCGGACAGGGGCTGATCTGTGTGCTGGCCGCGACGGGCGGGCGCGACCGGGTGGCGCTGCGGGCCGAAGGGCCGGTGCGCGGCATCGCCACCTCGGGCTGGCGCGGACGCAGCTTTTCGCTGGGGATCGCCGATGCGGTGACGGTGCTGGCAAAGACGGCGGCACAGGCGGATGCGGCGGCGACCATGGTCGCCAATGCGGTGGACCTGCCGGGCCATCCGGCCATCCGCCGCCGTCCCGCGCGCGATCTTCAGGCCGACAGCGATCTGGGCGGGCGGCTGGTCACGGTTGCCGTGCCGCCCCTGTCCGCTGGCGACCGCGATGCGGCGCTGACGGCCGGGCTTGCGGCGGCAGAGTCCTTTCGGGCCAGAGGGTTGATTGAAGCGGCGGCCATTCTGCTGCAAGGTGGGATGCGCCTGACCGGCGCTCTGGCGCTGATACAGGAAAGGGAGGGGGAATGACCGGCTTTGCCATCCGCAAGATCGTGACGCAGGTTGAGGAAATCCTGCATGAGGGCGGGCCGGTGGCCGTGCCTCCGCCGGTGAAGGGGGCGATCTATGCGATCTGCGCCAATCCCTTTGCCGGGCGATACGAGACGGATCTGCAACCCGCGATGGAGACCCTGAAGCCACTGGCGCTGCAACTGACCGATCGTCTGGTGGCGGCGCTTGGCGGGCGCGACGGCATCGACGCCTATGGCAAGGGGGCCATCGTCGGCGAGGCGGGCGAACATGAGCATGGCGCGATCTGGCATGTCTCGGGCGGCTATGGCATGCGCGAGCGGCTGGGCCAGTGCCGCGCGATAGTGCCTTCGGCGATGAAGGTGGGCGGCCTGGGCACGACCCTCGACATTCCCCTGGGCCATCTGAACGCGGCCTATGTGCGGTCGCGCTTCGATGTGATCACCCTGGCCTGCGAAGACGGGCCGCGCGCGAACGAGGTGCTGTTCGCCCTGGCCATGGCGCGCGGCGGCCGGGTGCATTCGCGGATGGGAGGGCTGGAACTGGATCAGGTGAAGGGAGAGGACGGGCTGAGGTGAAAGGCACGCGCAGCGCAAAATTCTTTGAAGAATTTTGGCAAGAATTTTCGAAAATTCTTGTTCTGGTCGCGCTGGCGGTGGTTCTGCCGGGGGTCGTCCATGCCTGTGCCTTGCCGCCCTCGGTCATCTTGACGCTGCCGACCGGGCATTACATCACGGCTGCCGCACTGACGGTGGCGCTGACGGCGCTGCTGGGGGCGCTGGCCGGGCATCTGCCGCAGATGCAGGCCCGCGCGCTGTGGCGGCGGCGGGTGATCCTGCCGCTGGTCCTGACCTCCTATCTGTCGTTCCTGGTCTTTCTTGGCCTTGTGCTGATCGGCTTTCTCGGTCCGCGCGACCCGATGCACAATCTGATGACGCTGGTGTTCTGGACCGGGGTATGGATCGCGGTGCCGCTGGCCTCGGCGGTCTTCGGCAATCTCTGGCGGGCGATCAACCCCTGGACCGGGCCGGTCCGGATCGCCCGCACCCTTCTGGGGCGCAGGGGCGGCATCGGTCTGGCGCGGCTGGGCCATTGGCCGGCGATCGGCTTTTATCTGTGGTTCATCTGGTTCCAGATGATCTCGCTTTATCCCGACGATCCGGCGGTTCTGGCGCAGGCGGCGGCGACCTATTGGCTGATCATCTTCACCCTTGCCGTGGCCGAGGGCGAGGTCTGGCTGGAACAGGGTGAATTCCTGACCGTCCTGTTCGGTTTAGTGGCAAGGATCGCACCCTTGTGGCACGAGGACGATGGCCCGCGCACAAGGCTGATGGCGGGCTGGCCCGGCGCGCAGGTGCTGCGGATGCCGCCCCTGTCGCTGTCGGCCATGGTCTTCATCGCGCTGGCCCTGTCGGCGCTGACCTTCGAAGGGCTGAACGAGACCTTCTTCTGGCAGGCGCTGATCGGGCAGAACCCGCTGGAGCCGATGGGCCGGTCGGCCGTGGTCTGGCAGAACAGTGCCGGGGTGCTGGGGGTCTTCGCGCTGACATTGGCAGCACTTTGGACCGGGATGGCGCTGGGGCACCGCGTCTCGGGCGGGGCGTTCCGGGCCGACAGGGTGATGCTGTCCTTTCTGGCCATCGCCAGTGGCTATCATGCGGCGCATTATCTGGTGATGCTGCTGACCGCCGGGCAATACACGCTTGCGGCGCTGAACGACCCGATGATGACCGGCGACAGCTGGCTGGGCCTGCCGCCGTTCTATGTGTCCTTTGGCTTCCTGACCGACGCGCGGCTGATGCCGCTGATCTATGCCGCGCAATTCGCGGCCATCCTGGGCGCGCATCTTCTGGCGGTGATCCTGTCCCTGCGGCTGGCCGGGCCGGTGCGGGCCGTGGCGCATCTGCCGCTGACCGTGCTGATGGTCGGCTATACGGTTCTTGGCCTCTGGCTCTTGTCCACCGCCAGGATGGGATGAAAACAGTGGACAGATCGTTTGTATGCACCCAATCTGCAACCTGAGGCCCCCGGCAGAGGGGCCCGCCAACAGTGGAGAAATCAGATGACGACGACCTCACTTTTCGCACCGTCGCGCCGCCGCGTCCTGCAGGGCATGGGGGCGGGGCTGGTGACGGCAGCCCTTCCGGGCCATGTCTGGGCGCAGTCGGCCCCGCTGAAGATCGGCTTCCAGCTGCATCGCACCGGCATCGGGGCCGCCTATGGCCGCTGGTATGAACGCACCACCACCGCTGCCGCCACCGCGATCAATGCCGCGGGTGGGATCGGCGGGCGTCCGGTCGAGATCGTCTTTGAAGACGATGCGACCGACCCGAAGCGGGGGGCCGAAGTTGTGGAAAAGCTGGCCGGTCCGGCGGGTTGCGATCTGATCATGGGCACGCTGTTTTCCCATGTCGTGATGGGATCGGCGCCGCGCGCCGGGGAATTGAAGATCCCCTATCTGGTCTGTTCCGAAGGCTATCACGTCGCCAGTGGCGCGCTGAACCGCTGGACGCTGCAACCCGGCATCACCGATGTGCGGGCGCAGATTTCCACCATGGCGCCCTGGGTCAGCCAGAACCTTGGCAAGAAGGTCACAATGGTCTTCCCGGATTATGCCTTCGGCCACGACCACCGCGATTTCTTTACCCAGGCCATCGCGGCGCAGGGCGGCGAGGTGATCGCGCACATCGCCATCCCGCCGACGGAAACCAGCTTTACCCGCTATTTCCCGCAGATTCCGGCGGAAACCGAGGTGCTTTATCATGTCATGGTCGGCCCGGCTGTCCTGACCTTTGTGAAGGAACTGGGCGAATTCTACGGCACCGGGGCGAAGCCTGCGCTCTTCGGCTTTGTCGACAGCCTGGAGGCGGTGGATACCGCCACGCCGGGGCTGGAATTCCTGGAAGGCACGCATTTCTGGGAAGGTCATTGCCGGGTGAAACCCGCCGATGCGACCGAGGCCGAGACCGCCTATCGCGCCGCCGTGGGCGTGGATGACAATGGCGCATCGGTCAGCGATACCAAGGATGTGGCGACCTATGCCCACATGTTTTCCTGCTGGGAGACGCTGTATTTCATCAAGCAGACGGTCGAGACGTCGGGCTATGCCGGGGTTGCCGACCGGCAGAAACTGGTCGAGGCGATGGAAGCCGTGACCGACCTGCCCGCCGGGCCGGAGCGGCCGCAGGGGGCGATGCGCTTTGACGGCAAGAAGCATCAGGTCTTCGGCAGCCAGAACATCTCGAAGATTGAGGGCGGCAAGCTGGTGCGCGTGCATCAGACCACCATTGAAGAGGGGCTTTACGACAACGACACCGACTATACCGCGATGTCGTTCTGAAGGCCGACGGGCGGGGCCTGTCCCCGCCCGGATTCCCATGGCATTCGGTCCCTTCCTGCTTCTGGCCCTGATGGAGGGCATGGTCACTGCCGCGGTGCTGTCGCTGGCGGCGGTGGGCCTGTCGCTGGTCTTCGGCGTCATGCGCGTCGTCAACGTCGCGCATGGCGAATTCTTCATGCTGGGCGCGGTGATCGCCTGGTTCGTGACCGGAATGATCCCCGGCCCGCCCTGGCTGGCCTTTCTGGCGGCGCTGGCCATCGCGCCCCTGCTGGTGGGCGCGCTGGCGGCGGCGGCGGACGGGTTGATCCTGAAGCGGCTGAACTACGACCCCGAGGCGACCATCGTCGCCACCATCGGCCTGATGTACATGATCCAGCAGGCGGCGCTGACCTTCTATGGCCCGGATGCCCGGCCCGTGCTGGCACCCTTTGAATGGCGGGTGCAGTTGCCGTGGTTCGGCACTTCGGGATACAAGTTCTTTGTCGTCGGGGCGGCCATCCTGCTGCTGCTGGCGGTCTGGCAGCTGATGACCCGCACCAAGGCCGGGCTGGTGATGCGGGCGACGCAGGTGGACCGCGACACCGCCCGCGCCTTCGGCATCAATGTCGACCGGGTCTATATGGGCACCTTCGCGCTGGGGGCGGGGCTGGCGGCGGCGGCGGCGGTGCTGGTGGTGCCGATTTCCCAGGCGCATTACCTGATGGGGCATGATCCGCTGCTGCTGTCCTTCATCGTCGTCATCATCGGCGGGCTGGGGTCCTTGCGCGGCACCGTCATCGCGGCGCTGATCATCGGGCTGTCGGATGGCGTGATCTCGATGTTCTTCTCGCCCACGCTGGCCAAGATCCTGGCCACGCTTCTGGTGGCGATGGTGCTGGTGTTCCGCCCGCAGGGCCTGTTCGGGGCAAGGACATGAGCCGCGCGCTGGTCTTGCATCTGGCGGTTCTGGCGGCGCTGCTGGCGGCGGGGCTGATGCTGCCGTCCTATCACACCACCAACCTGGCCCGCATCCTTGTGCTGGCGACATTTGCCACCGGCTACAACCTGGCCTTCGGCTATACCGGGCTCTTGAGCCTTGGCCATGCGATGTTCTTTGCCGCCGGCATGTATGCCGCCGGTCTGCCCGCCTGGCACTGGGGCTGGTCCGCCGCCCCGGCCTTGCTGTTGGGCACCGCCGCCGGGGGGGCCATGGCACTGGCGGCGGGTCTTCTGGCGCTGCGCACGGCGGGGGTCAGCTTCATGATCGTGACGCTGATGTTCGCCCAGGCCTTCGCGCTGACGCTGCTTTATTTCAACAGCTGGACCGGCGGCGACGAAGGCTTCGTCATCCCCGCCACCGCGCGCAACCTCTTCGGTCTCAGCCTGTCCGCCGACACGCCGCGCTTTGTCATCGCCTGGGCGATGTTCGCCATCGGGCTGCTGGCCGCGCTGGCGCTGGTGCGGTCGCGGTTCGGCCGGGTGATGGTGGCCCTGCGCGAGAATGAGGAACGCGCAAGGATGCTGGGGATCAATCCCTTTGCCGCGAAACTGCGGGTTCTGGTGATCTCGGGGTTTTATGCCGGGGCGGCGGGGGCGGCCTATGCGCTGTTGTTCGGCTATGCCGGGGCCAGCTTTGCCGGCACGCAGTATTCGATCCTGCCGATGCTTTATGTCCTTCTGGGCGGGGCGGGCACGGTGCTGGGCGGGGTGCTGGGCGCGGGGCTGATGTTCTACCTGACCGAAGTCGCATCGTCCCTGACCGATGCCTGGATGTTCGTCATCGGCGCGGTGCTGGTGGGGCTGGTCCTTTTCGCGCCGAAGGGCATCCTTGGCTGGCTGCGCGGGAAATTCTGGCGGGGGCTGCCATGAGCCTCTTGTCCGCCCGCAGCCTGACCCGGCATTTCGGCGGCCTGAAGGCCGTGGACGGGGTGGATTTCGATCTGGAGCCGGGCGAGATTCACGCCCTGATCGGGCCGAACGGGGCCGGCAAGACCACCTTCGTCTCGCTTCTGTCCGGCCGCATCCCGGTTCAGTCCGGCACGATCACCCTGGGCGGAGAGGTCATCACCCGTCTGCCTGCGCATGCCCGTGTGCGCCGGGGTCTGGCCTATACGTTCCAGATCACCTCGGTCTTTCCGGGGCTCAGCGTCTTCGACAATGTGGCGCTGGCGGTGCAGGGCGGCACCCGGACCGCGCGCAACCTGCCCGCCGCCGTCGATGCCGCGCTGGCGCGGGTGGGGATGGCGGGCATGGCGGCCGAGATGGCCGGAACCCTGTCCTACGGCCATCAGCGCCTGTTGGAAGTGGCGATGGGTCTGGCGCTGGCCCCGCGCGTCCTGATCCTGGACGAGCCGACGCAGGGCCTGGCCGCGGGCGAGATCGAAGGCTTCAAGACGCTGGTGCGCAGTCTTCTGCCTCAGGTCTCGGTCCTGCTGATCGAACACAACATGGAGGTGGTGATGGATCTTGCTACCCGGATCACCGTCCTGAACTTCGGTCAGGTGCTGGCGCGCGGCACGCCTGCCGAGATCCGCGCCGACCGGGCGGTGCAGGAGGCCTATCTTGGTGCTTGAACTCACCCAGGTCAGCGCCGGATACGGCGATGTCACCGTGCTGCGCGGGGTGGATTTCACCGTGCGGCCGGGTGAAGTGACCTGCGTCATGGGCCGCAACGGCGCGGGCAAGACCACGCTGATGAAGACGATCATGGGGCTTCTCCCGGCCAGCGCGGGCACGATCCGGCTTGGCGGCGTGGACTTGCAGGGCCTGCCCGCACATCTGGTGCCCGGCCATGGCCTTGCGCTGGTGCCGCAGGGGCGGCGGCTGTTCGGCCCGCTGAGCGTGGCCGAAAACCTGGAGATCGGCGGGCTGGTGCGCGGCAACCGGGCCGAGGTGCGCGATCATGTGCTGACGCTGTTCCCCCGCCTGCGCGAACGGCTGCGGCAGGCGGCGAACACGCTGTCGGGGGGCGAACAGCAGATGCTGGCCATCGGCCGGGCGCTGTGCCTGGAACCGAAGGTGCTGCTGCTGGACGAACCGACCGAAGGGCTTCAGCCCAGCATGATCGCGCTGATCCGCGATGCCGTGCTGCGGCTGAAGGCCGAAGGCGTGGCGGTGGTTCTGGTGGAGCAGCGGGTGGATGCGGTGCTGAAGATGGCCGATCGGGTGGCCTTCATGGCGCATGGCCGGGTGGAGGAGCTGTGCGACATCGCCACGCTTTCCCCCGGCGCGCGGCAGTTTTCCGAATTCGTGGGGGTGTGAATGGCGGGTCTGGTGGCCGGGGTGGATGTGGGCGGCACCTTCACCGATCTGGTGATCTTCGATCCAGGCTCGGGCGGGGTGCGGCTGGCCAAGGTGCCGACAACGCTGCCCAACCAGTCGGGCGGGGTGCTGGCGGCGTTTCAGGCGGCGGAAACCGATCTGGCGGAGCTGGATCTGATCGTCCATGGCACCACCACCACCACCAATGCGGTGCTGGAACGGCAACTGGCCCGCACCGGGCTGATCACCACCGAAGGCTTTCGCGACGTGCTGGAACTGGGGCGCAGGACACGCCCGCAGGCCTATGGCATGTCCGGCACCTTCACCCCGATCATCCCGCGCGACCTGCGGCTTGAGGTGCCCGAGCGGATGGATGCGCGGGGCCATGTGCTGACGCCGCTGGACGAAGCGGCCCTGACGGCGGCAATCGACGCGCTGCTGGCGGCGGGCTGCGAGGCGCTGGTGAT
The DNA here is from genome assembly GCA_036745335.1 of Paracoccaceae bacterium. Taxonomy (GTDB): domain Bacteria; phylum Pseudomonadota; class Alphaproteobacteria; order Rhodobacterales; family Rhodobacteraceae; genus Pseudogemmobacter. The sequence goes on along the minus strand of DAIOGH010000019.1, from coordinate 34,470 downwards.
CCATTTCCTGCATTCCTATGCCAATCCCGCGCATGAGCTGCGCGCCGCCGAGATTGCCGCAGGGCTTTGGCCCAACGGCTATATCACCACCGGCCATTCCCTGCTGTCCGAAGCGCGGGAATATGAACGGGGGGTAACGGCGGCGGTCAATGCCAGCGTCCAGCCGGTGCTGGAGCGCTATATCTCTAGGCTTTCGGGGGAACTGGCGGCCAGGGGCTATGCGCGCGATCTTCTGGTGATGAACGGCAATGGCGGCATGGTGGCGGCGGCCCATGTGGCGAAGGAAGCGGTGAAGACGGTGATGTCCGGCCCCGCCTCGGGGGTGATGGCGGCGGTGGCCACCGGGCGGCGGGCCGGGATGCCGAACCTGCTGACCTATGACATGGGCGGAACCAGCACGGATGTGGCGATGATCCGGGGCGGGGTTGCCCCGATCTCGAACGAGATCGAGGTGGAATATGCCATGCCGATCCATGTGCCGATGGTCGATGTGCGCACTGTCGGCGCGGGCGGCGGGTCGATCGCACGGGTCGATGCCGGCGGCATGCTGCGGGTCGGGCCGGAAAGTGCAGGCAGCACGCCGGGGCCGGTCTGCTATGGCCGGGGCGGAACGCGGGTGACGATCTCGGATGCCAACCTGATCCTGGGCCGTCTGCCCGCCGGCCGGTTCGGTCAGGCGGCCGGGGCCGCAAGGGCGGCAATGGAAGAGCAGATCGCCCGCCCGCTGGGCCTGTCGGTCGAGGCGGCGGCCGAGGCGGTGATCACCATCGCCAATACCCATATGGCCGGGGCGATCCGCATGGTGTCGATCTCGATGGGGGCCGATCCGCGCGACTTCGCCCTCTTTGCCTTTGGTGGGGCGGGGCCGCTGCATGCGGTGGCGCTGGCGCGCGAACTGGCGGTGCCGAAGGTTCTGGTCCCGGCCCGGCCCGGCATCACCAATGCCCTGGGATGCGTGGTGGCCGATCTGCGGCACGATTTCGTGCGCACGCTGAACCGGCCGCTGGATGCGGTGGACATGGCACAGGTGCATGAGGTTCTGGCCGCGCAGGAGGCCGAGGGGCGGCGACTGATCGCGGCGGAACGGGTCGAAGTGCGGGATGTGCGGGCGGAATGGTCGGCCGACATGCAGTTCGTCGGTCAGACCCATCTGTTGCGGGTGGCGCTGCCTTCGGCCAGCCCCGGCCGGGACGAGATGCAGCGCCTGTTCGAAGCCGCCTATCATGCGCGGTTCCGGGTGGCCCTGCCGGACATCCGGGCCAATCTGATGAACCTGAACGTCAGCGTGACCGGACGGCGGGCGGAACTGGATCTGTCGCGGCTGATCGACCCGGCAGGCCGCAAGGCGATGGCCGAGCCGCAGGCGGTGCGCAAGGTCTGGTTCGGCGGCTGGGCAGAGGTGCCGGTCTTCTGGCGCGATCATCTGCCGCCAGTGCTGGATTTGCGCGGCCCGGCGATCATCGAGCAGATGGACACCACGCTGGTGGTGGAACCGGGCTGCCGGGTGACATCGGATGCGGATGGCAATCTGATCGTTTCGGTCGCGGGCTGAAGGCGAGGACCGGGGGCCAGCCCCCGGACCCCCTGGGTATTTGGGCAAAGATGAAGGGCAAGGCGATGGTCGATCCGGTGACTTTGGCGGTGATCCAGGCGGGCCTGCAGCAGGTCTGCGACGAGATGGACCTGACGTTTTCGCGCGGCGCCTTCAGCCCGGTGATCGCCGAGGCGGACGACCGGTCGGATGGCATCTATTCGGCCGAGGACGGGTCCTTGATCGCCCAAGGGTCGAAGGGGCTGCCGGTCTTTGTGGGGGTGATGCAGTTTTCCACCCGGACGCTGGTCGAGCGGATCGCGGCGGGGGTGACGGCCGCGCCCGAGCCGGGCGATATCTACATCGTCAACGATCCCTATCTGGGGGGCACGCATCTGATGGATGTGCGCTTTGCCATGCCGGTCTGGCGCGAGGGGCGGATCTGGTGCTGGCTGTCGAACACCGGGCATTGGCCGGATACCGGCGGCATGGTGCCGGGCGGCTTTTCCGCCAGCGCGATCAGTGCCGAACAGGAAGGATTGCGGCTGCCGCCGGTGAAGCTGTTCAAGAAGGGTGTGCTGGACGCCGAAATCTGGGCGATCATCCAGTCGAACATCCGGGTGGCGGATCAGCGGATCGGCGATGTGACGGCACAGGCGGCGGCGCTGATGGTGGGGGCCGAGCGCCTGGCACAGCTGATGGACCGCTATGGCGACGGTGTGGTGGCGGGGGCCGTGGCGCAGATGCGCGATCTGGCGGCGCGGCAGATGCGGGCGATGATCGGGCTGATCCCCGAGGGGGAGTATCCTGCCCGCGCCTTCATCGATTCGGATGGCGTTGTGAACGCACCCCTGACCATTGCCCTGCGGGTGATCCGCAAGGGGGACGGGCTGGTGTTCGATTTCAGCGGCTCGTCCGCCCCCTGCATGGGGCCGATGAATTCGGTGCGGGCGACCACGCTGTCTTCGGTCTATCTGGCGATGCGGCATATCTTTCCCGATGTGCCGATCAGCGCCGGGGCGTTCGAGCCGCTGGAGGTGGTGGGGATCGAGGGCACCTTCCTGGATGCGCAATATCCGCGCCCGGTGTCGGGCTGTGCGGCAGAGGTCAGCCAGCGGATCGCCGAAGCGGTGTTCGCCGCCTTGGTGCAGGCCATTCCCGACCGGGTGACGGCGGCCCCTGCGGGCACCAGCGGCAATTTCGGGCTGGGCGGGACCGACCCGGAAACCGGGGCGGGCTATGTCATGTATCAGATATCGGGTGGCGGGTATGGCGGGTTCCGCGGCGGCGACGGGATTTCCAACGGCTGTTCGACGATCGGGATTTCCAAGGCCCCGCCGGTGGAGATCATGGAGCAGAAATATCCGGTCCTCTATCGCCGCTATGCCCTGCACGAAGGATCGGGCGGTGCAGGCGAATTCCGGGGGGGCTTCGGGCTGGATTACGAGATCGAGCTGTTGCGCGGCGCGGCGCGGGCCTCATTCGTGATGGACCACGGGCGCGTCGGGCCGCAGGGGGTGCTGGGCGGGGGCGATGGTGCGGTGAACCGGGTCGAGGTGCAGCGCGGCGGGCAGGTGATGGTGCCCGAGCATCTGTCGAAGGCGCAGGATGTCGTTCTGGCACCGGGCGACAGGGTGCGGGTCCGCACGCCGGGCGGCGGCGGCTATGGCGATCCGGCAGCGCGTGACAGGGCGGCGGTGGCCGAGGATGTGCGGCTGGGGCGCTATGCGGCCGAGGTGGCAGGGCGGCTGTGGCCGGAGTGACGATTTCCATACGGAAATCGTGCCGGAATTCGCACGAATTCCGGGTTCAGGTCAGGCTTGCGCGGCGCGCAGCCGGGGATGGATGGTGTTGGTTTTCCAGCTGAGCGCGGGCGCGTTCTCGACGATGTCCAGCGACAGGGCAAAATGCGGGCGGGCCAGCTGCGCGGCGAAATGCGTCTCGGCTGCGGCCATCAGGGCCTGGCCGGTCCGGCGCTGGTCTTCGGCGCTGCGACCGGCCCCGATGCGCAGCATCAGTGCCGCAAAGGCGTTTTCGGGCAGGAGATCGGCCACGGCATGATGCGGGCAAGGCAACGCCCGCACCCGCACCGCCCCCAACTCGAACAGGCCGGTCGACATCAGTGCGGCGTGCAGGGTCGCGCAGAGGCCGGGCAGGTCGCCGCCCTGTTCCAGATTGGCGGAATATTCGATCGTCAGATGCGGCATGGTCCCCTCCGGCTTGGGCGCAGAAAGCCCGCAAGGCGGGGCCGGGTCAACCGCCGTCTTGCCAATCGCGGTGCTGCGGTGCAGGACTGGGGCATGTCTGCACTGAACTCTGGCCCCCGTTCGACGCAAAGCGCCCTGCCGATGGCGCTTCTGCGCGCGCGTGAGGTGGTGATGGCGCGGTTCCGCCCGATTCTGGATGCGCATGGCATCAACGAGCAGCAATGGCGGGTGATCCGGGTGCTGGCCGAGACCGGGGCGCTGGATGCGACCGAGCTGGCGGCACGGGCCAACATCCTTGCGCCCAGCCTGACGCGGATGATCCGCGCGCTGGAGGGGCGGGGGCTGATCGCGCGCGGCGGCGATGCGGCAGACGGGCGGCGGGTGATCCTGTCGATTACCGCCTCGGGCGAGGCGCTGATCGCGGCCGTGACCCCCGAGGCGGCGGCGGCCTATGCCCGGATCGACGCCGAATTCGGGCCGGAGCGGGTGGCTGCACTGGTGGCGCTTCTGGACGAACTGTCGCGGTTGCCACCGGAAGGGTAAGCGCGGAAGGCGACACGAAGAGCCCATTGCGGACGGTTGGGATTGGGAAGCAACGGAAGGCCAGCGCCCGACCGCGGGTGGGCGCCTCCAACGATGCGCAGGCAGCGCTTTATGGTGCGGTCTCTCCTGTGATCTGAGCGGAGAGCCGACGGCGCAGAAGCGCCCGCCCATGGGGCGGTCGGGCGCTGGCCGGGGCGGCTGACGCCGCTGTTAACCCGGCCGGGACATCATTCCGAAGGACAGTGACAGGAACCCCATTCGCACCGTCCGCTGCGTCCTGCCAAGCGGAAAGCAGGGGCAGGTTTGGCCTATTCCGCGACGTGCAGCGTCTTGCGGGGGGGCGCGCCCTCTTCCAGTGCGGCGAGGCGGGCGGCGATCAGGGCCAGATCCTCGCGCCCCCGGTCGATCCGATCCGCCAGCACATGCGCGGCAGGCTCCTCGGGTTCCGCCTCTTTCGGGCCCAGGATGCGGCCGAAAACCCAACCCAGACCGCGCGAAAGATCGTCCATGATCAGATAGAACGACGGCACCACCACCAGCGACAGCACGGTCGAGACGATGATCCCGCCGATCACCGCCGTTGCCATCGGGGCACGGAATGACCCGCCTTCACCCACCCCCAGCGCCGAGGGCAGCATCCCGGCCGACATGGCGATCGAGGTCATCACGATGGGCTGCGCGCGCTTGTGCCCGGCCTCGACCACCGCGGCGAAACGGTTCATGCCGCGTGCCCGCATCTCGATGGCGAAGTCGATCAAGAGGATGGCGTTCTTGGCGACGATCCCCATCAGCATCAGCATGCCGATCATCACCGGCATCGAGAAGGAATTCTGCGTCAGGATCAGCGCCGCCGCCACGCCGCCGATCGACAGCAGGAGAGAGAAGATGATGGTGATCGGTTGCAGCACCGAATGGAACAGCAGGATCAGCACGAACATCATCAGGATGACGCCCAGCAGCATGGCATTTCCGAAGCTCTGGTTCAACTCGGCCTCGATCTCGGCATCACCGGCCAGCGCCACCTGAACGGTTTCGGGGATGGCCAGCCCTGCAACGATTTCCTCGAACCGCTCGGCGGCCTGGCCGACGACAATGCCGGGGGCGAGGTCGGCGCCAAGGGTGGCGACGCGCTGGCGGTTGAAGCGTTCCACCACCGACGGCCCTTCGGCCAGTTCCACCTTTGCCACCGCCGACAGCGGCACGGCGGCCCCGGTTGCCGTGGGCACCTTCAGCGCCGCGATTCGGGCGATGTCGCCGCGGGCGGCCACGTCCAGCTGCACCCGGATCGGCACCAGCCGGTTGTCGATCGACAGCTTTCCAAGCGCCGCATCGACATCGCCGATGGTGGCCACCCGCACCGTGGCAGCAATGGCGGCAGAGGTCACGCCCAGCCGGGCGGCCTCGTCGGCAAGGGGGGTGATATGCACTTCGGGGCGGGGCAGGGCGCTTTCGGTCGAGACATTGCGCAACATGGGTTCGTCCCGCAGCGCGACTTCGACCATCTGCACGGCCTTGGCCAGATCCGCTTCGTCATTCGACAGGATGTTGTAGGAAAACGCCCGGCCGCCGCCGCCGGGGCCGCCCAGCTTGAAGGCCCGGATGTCGGGGACCGAGGCGAGGCGTTTGAAGATTTCCTCTTCGATTTCCACCTGCGCACGCAGGCGGCCTGTCACCGGGGCCTCGGGCAGAAGAGAACCGATCAGAGGGAGCTTCTGGCCAAGATCCGACAGTTTGCGCGCAAGCCCGTTGTCCAGCTTGTCCAGGATCACCGTGACCGAGGCGCGGCGGATGTCGCGATCTCCCAGCGGCGAGGACCCGCCGACAACGATCACCCTTGCGACATGTTCGACATCGGCGATGGCAAGGCGCATGGCCTCGGTGGTGGCAGCGGTGTCGTCCAGCGACGATCCGGCAGGCAGTTCGACGGAAATGGCGATGCGGCTTTCGTCATCCGGTGGAAACAGCCCGCCCGGCACCTGAAGCATCAGCACGACCGAGACGATGACCACGCCGATGGCAGCGACGACGGTGAAATAATAGTTCGGAATCCGCAGCCAGCGCATCCCCGGCACCCGCCAGACCTGGGTCGTTTTCTTCACCGCCCACATGTAGCCGCGCATGAAGACCCCGTCGCGGTGGCCGTCGCCATGGCCCGCGGCATCCTTGGACCGCATCAGATAGGCGGCCATCATCGGGGTGATCAGCCGCGCGACCAGCAGCGAGAAAACCACCGCAATGGCCACGGTCAGGCCGAACTGCCGGAAATACTGGCCGGGAATGCCGGGCATGAAGCTGACGGGAACGAAGACCGCGACGATGGTCGATGTGGTGGCAATGACGGCAAGGCCGATCTCGTCCGCGGCCTCGATGGCGGCGCGATAGGGGGTCTTGCCCATGCGGATATGTCGGCTGATGTTCTCGATTTCCACGATGGCATCGTCGACAAGGATGCCGGTGGCCAGCGTCAGCGCAAGGAAGCTGACAAGGTTCAGCGAGAAGCCCAGGAGATCCATCAGCCAGAAGGTCGGCACGGCGGACAGTGGCAGGGCGACGGCGGCGATCAGCGTGGCGCGCCAGTTGCGCAGGAAGGCCAGCACCACCAGAACGGCCAGAATCGCACCCTCGATCAGGGTGTGGATGGCGGATTCATAGTTGCCATGGGTGTAATAGACCTGATCGTCGATGGTCTCGATCTGCACTTCGGGATGGTCGGCGCGCACCTTTTCCAGCTGGGACAACGTGATTTCGGCCACCGAAACCTCGGATGCCCCCTTTGACCGGAAGACCAGGAAGGACACCGTCGGCTTGCCGTCGACCATCGTGAAGCTGCGCAGCTCCTGATAGCTGTCGACGACCGCGCCCAGATCGGCCAGCCGCACCTGACGGCCCGACGGCAGGGCAATGGTGGTGGCGGCCAGATCCTCGACCGTGCCGCGATCCCCAAGGGTACGGATCACCTGCTTGCCGGTGCCCAGCTCCATCTGGCCCGAGCCGAGGTTGACGTTGGTCTGGGCAATCTGGGCCGAGACCTGCTGCGCGGTGACGCCGAAGGCGGCCAGCTTCACCGGGTCCAGCTCGACGCGGATTTCCCGGTCGGCCCCGCCGACACGGGTGATGCGGCCGACGCCGGGGCGGCCCTGCAGCGCGCGGGTGACGGTGTCGTCGACGAACCACGACAGTTCCTCGATGGTCATGCCAGGAGAAGTGACGGCAAAGGTCAGGATCGCCTGGCCTTCCACGTCGATCTTGGTCACGATCGGGGTTTCCACATCGGCGGGCAGATCGCCGCGGATGCCGTCGACCGCATCCTTCACATCCTGCACCGCCTTGTCGGTTTCCACATCCATGCGGAATTCGACCACAGTCGACGACAGGCCGTCGGTCACGGATGAGGTGACGTTCTTGACCCCGGTCAGCCCGGCGACGGCATCTTCGACCTCTTTCGTCACCTGGGCTTCCAGTTCCGCCGGGGCGGCACCGGATTGCGCGACCGAGATGGCGACCAGGGGCACGTCGATATTCGGGAAACGGGTGATCGGCAGGCCATTGAAACTTTGCCAGCCGATGATCATCAGCAGGAAGAAGCCCAGCAAGGGGGCCACCGGATTGCGGATCGACCAGGCGGAGAAATTCATCGCCGCCCCCTTCAGTTCGTGGCTACGGGAACCGGATTGATCCGATCGCCGGGACGCACGAAAGAGGCGGCCTTGACCACCACCAGATCGCCGGGTTCCAGACCCGACAGGATTTCGACATGGCCGCCGTCGCGGATGCCGGTGGCGACGGTGACACGTTCGACCACGCCGTCCTTGACCCGCATCACGGTGCTTTCCCCGCCTTCGGACCCGACGGCGGTGACGGGAACCGCCAGCCCTTCGTGCGAGGCAACGGTGATCTCGGCCTCGACGAACATGCCGGACAACAGGACGCCGGGCTGATCCACGGCGATCCGCGCGCGGCCCAGCCGGGTTGCGGCGTCTATGGCGGGTTCGATCAGGCGGATGCGGCCCTGCAACGGCTCGGCCAGACCGACGGCGCGCAGGGTGGCGGTGTCGCCGGGCTTCAGGCGCGGCAGGTCGGCCTCGGCCACATCGGCCCGCAGTTCCAGCGCGCCGTCGCGTTCCATCACGAACATCGGCAGCCCCGCTGCCGTGGCAATCGCCCCAAGGGTGGCGTTGCGCGCGGTGATCAGGCCCGCGACCGGGGCCTTCACCTCGGTCCGGGTCAGTTGCAGGTCCACATTGGCCATCTGCGCCTGTTGCAGCGCCAGTTGCGCCCGCGCGGCCTCCAGCGACTGCCGGGCGACGGTCACGCGGGCGGTGGCCGAAACGGCATTGGCATTGGCGGTATCGGCGGCGGCCTGGCTGGCCGACCCCTGTTCGCGCAGCTTGTTGGTGCGTTCGGCCACGCGGGCGGCTTCGGCGGCGGCGGATTCGGCCTCGACCAGCTGCGCCTCGGCTTGGGCGACGGTGGCGACGGCGGCGGCTTCGGCGGCGACGACCTGCGCCCGCTGCAATTCCAGCGTCGATTTCGACAGCGTGGCCAGAACCTGCCCCTCGGCCACCGTATCGCCGACATCGGCCAGCAGCGCTTCGATCGGCTGGCCTTCGATCAGCGGGGCGACCTGCACCTGTTCGACCGGGCCGACCAGGCCCGAGGCGATGATGCGGTCATTCAGGACCCTGGTTTCCACTGGCGCGACCGAGATGGCGGGCAGGGCTTCGGGGGCTGCGGCCGTGCCGGTTTCGGCGGACGCTGCCTCCTGGGCGGCGGCAGGCAGCGGTGCCAGGGCAAGGGCCAGCAGGACAAACAGGGGGGCAGGGCGCATCATCACACTCTTGCGTCGGAAAGGATGTCGTTCAGCGTGTCGTCTATGGTCTTCAGCACCAGCGCCTCGACCTCGGGGTCGGTGGTGGAAATCCGGCGCATGGCGGCGGATTTCACCAGCATGACGATGAACCTGATGCGTGGGGCGAACCGTTCCTGCGCCCGTTCGACCGGAATTCCGCCCAGCCGCGCCATCAGTTCCACCATGTTGCGGGCCACCATCTCTTCGACCCCGCAGGAAATTTGCGCGATCTCGGGCTTGCGCAGGGCCGCTGCGGTGATTTCGGCCCAGAGGCGGCCATTCTCGGCACAGCCATCGCCGATCTTGAAGCGGATCTTGGCGCGGATTTCGGCGATCGGATCGGCGGCGGCATGCAGGGCGGCGAAATCCGCCTCCATCTCGGCCATGTCATAGGCGGCCATGGCCGAAATGATCGCATCCTTCGACGGGAAATAGCGGTAGAAATTGCCCACGCTCATTCCCGCCGCCCGCGCCAGATCCTGCATTGACGCCCCGTCAAAGCCCTTTTCGGCAAAGGCCGACCGGATCGAGGCCAGAATCTCGGCCCCGCGCTCGGTGGCGGTCGAGGGCGGAAGCCGCGGCGAGAGGGCTTCGGGGATGTTCATGGGCTGTGCAAAGAATGAATGTTCATTCACGCGATGTATCGGAGCGGCAGAAAAGGTCAAGACATTTCGCGCCGACGCGCGATGACGGGCCGCCCGGCCTTGGCATCCTGCCGTTTTTCGCGCAGAGGAGCGTGGTCAGGATGGAAAGAGACGATGGCACAGGGTTTCGGATTTCAGGTGAAGGCCACCGACGGCAAGGCGCGGACCGGGGTGATTTCAACCCCGCGGGGCGAAATCCGCACGCCCGCCTTCATGCCGGTCGGCACGGCGGCGACGGTGAAGGCGATGCTACCCGACAGCGTGCGCGCCACCGGGGCCGATATCCTTCTGGGCAACACCTATCACCTGATGCTGCGGCCGGGGGCCGAACGGGTGGCGCGGCTGGGGGGCTTGCACCGGTTCATGAACTGGGACCGGCCGATCCTGACCGATTCCGGCGGGTTCCAGGTGATGAGCCTGTCGTCCTTGCGCAAGCTGACCGAAGAGGGCGTGACCTTCCGCAGCCATGTCGACGGGTCGAAACACATGCTGTCGCCGGAAACCAGCATGGAAATCCAGCGTCTGCTGGGGTCGGACATCGTGATGTGTTTCGACGAATGCCCCGCGCTGCCCGCGACGGATGAGGCGGTGGCGAAAAGCATGCGGCTGTCGATGCGATGGGCGCAACGGTCGCGTGATGCTTTCGGCGACCGTCCGGGCCATGCGCTGTTCGGCATCATGCAGGGCGGAACCGTGCCTGAGCTTCGTGAGGAAAGCGCTAGAAAACTGACGGAAATCGGCTTTGACGGCTATGCGGTCGGCGGTCTTGCGGTGGGCGAGGGACAGGCGGCGATGTTCGGCGTTCTGGACTATGCGCCGGGTTTCCTGCCTGAGGACAGGCCGCGCTATCTGATGGGCGTGGGCAAGCCCGATGACATCGTCGGCGCGGTGGAGCGCGGCATCGACATGATGGATTGCGTGCTGCCCAGCCGGTCGGGGCGCACGGCGCAAGGCTGGGCGCCGCGCGGGCAGGTCAACCTGAAGAACGCCCGCCATCAGGACGATCCGCGCCCGCTGGATGAAAGCTGCACCTGCCCGTGCTGCACCGGCTATTCCCGCGCCTATCTGCACCATGTGGTCCGCGCGCAGGAGATCATCGCCGCCATGCTGCTGACCTGGCACAACCTGCATTATTACCAGACGCTGATGCAGGGCCTGCGCGACGCCATCGCCGCCGGGACGCTGGCCGATTTCGTGGCCGGCTTCCATGCGATGCGCGCGCAGGGGGATATTGATCCGCTGTAGCTCAGGGCGAGACGGTTTCGCGCAGATAGACCATGTTGCCGCTGCCGTCCGAGGTGGTGATCTCGGCGACGTGGCGGCCCGCATGGTCGCCCGACCGCATCAACTCGATCTCGAAACTGGCGCTTTTGCCCTTGAACCGGCTGGACAACCCGCCCGAGCAGGTGGAGCGAAACTTCTGCAACACCATGCCGCGTTTCTTCTGCGGCTTGCCGACATTGACGATCTCGCCCACGCTGCCCGCGCAGTAAAGGCCGATCAGCGACCGCAATTCACCCGCGCTGTAACCATCGACGACATAAAGGCCCGAAACGTCAGAACTGGCGCGCTTGAGGCTGAAACCGAAGGCGTTCAGCGGCGCGGCAAGGCTGGCGGTGGCGGGAAGGGCAAAGCTTGCCGCGAGAACGGCAACGAAGGAAAGGCGGGACATCAAGACCTCCTGACGGGTTACGCAGGTTTCTGTCGTGCCGCAGGATCGCGGCAGGATTGCGCCTTGGTTGGGACGATTTGCAGAGCGGGCCCGAAGGCTTTGCCGACGATCCGGCACTGGCCGCAGCGACGATCCGAGACGGCTTCTACGGGCGGCTTTCGGGCAGCCCCGTTCACTTTTGCGGCCGAAACGCGGCCGGTCCGTTCAAATCGCAGCGTTCCGCCCTTGCAGCCTGCGCGGCACAGGTTCACATTGCCGAACCAGCAGGCGTCTGACTCCCGGTTCGGTGTCCGTCTTGAATGAAGCGTCCGGGAACCACACGTTAACTTTTCCGAAGCGGAGCGACGCGGGCTGCCGATGACCGGGGCCCCTGTCCCTGCCGCAAGTCAAGGATGAAAGATGAGCGATACCCTTTCCCCCAGCTACCCGGTGCTGCCGCTGCGCGACATCGTGGTCTTTCCGCATATGATCGTGCCGCTGTTCGTGGGCCGCGAAAAATCGGTGCGCGCGCTGGAAGAGGTCATGCAGGATGACAAGCAGATCCTGCTGTCAAGCCAGATCGACCCGACGGTGGACGATCCGAAGACCGATGGCATCTATCGCGTCGGCGTGCTGGCCAATGTGCTGCAACTGCTGAAGCTGCCCGATGGCACCGTCAAGGTGCTGGTCGAGGGCAAGGCGCGGGTGAAGATCACCCAGTTCGTCGACAACCCCGCCTTCTTCGAGGCGCGGGCCGAGCGTCTGGACGAGCATATGGGCGATCAGGCCGCTGCCGAGGCGCTGGTGCGCGCCGTGGGCGAGGAATTCGAACGCTACGCCAAGATCAAGAAGAACATCCCCGAAGAAGCCGTCGCCTCGGTCGCCGAGACGCGCGAACCGGCACGGCTGGCCGATCTGGTGGCCGGGCATCTGGGCGTGGATGTGGGCATCAAGCAGGACCTGCTGGAAACGCTGTCGGTCGCCGAGCGGCTGGAGAAGGTCTATGGCCAGATGCAGGGCGAATTGTCGGTTCTGCAGGTCGAGAAGAAGATCAAGTCCCGCGTCAAGACCCAGATGGAGAAGACCCAGCGCGAATATTACCTGAATGAGCAGATGAAGGCCATTCAGAAGGAGCTGGGCGACGGCGAGGAAGGCCAGGGCGAACTGGCCGAGCTGGAAGAGCGGATCCGCAAGACCCAGCTTTCCAAGGAGGCCCGCGAAAAGGCCGAGGCCGAGCTGAAGAAGCTGAAGTCGATGTCGCCGATGTCGGCCGAGGCGACGGTGGTGCGCAACTACCTTGACTGGCTTCTGGGCGTGCCCTGGGGCGTGAAGTCTCGGGTGAAAAAGGATCTGGGTGCGGCGCAGAAGGTGCTGGACGCCGATCACTTCGGGCTGGAGAAGGTCAAGGAACGCATCGTCGAATATCTGGCGGTGCAGGCGCGCTCGGCCAAGCTGAAGGGGCCGATCCTGTGCCTCGTCGGGCCTCCGGGTGTCGGCAAGACCTCGCTGGGGCGGTCGGTGGCCAAGGCCACGGGGCGCGAGTTCATCCGCATCTCGTTGGGCGGAGTGCGGGACGAATCCGAAATCCGCGGCCACCGGCGGACCTATATCGGCTCCATGCCCGGCAAGATCATCCAGTCCTTGAAGAAGGCCAAGACCACCAACCCGCTGATCCTGCTGGATGAAATCGACAAGATGGGGCAGGATTTCCGCGGCGATCCGGCCTCGGCCCTCTTGGAGGTGCTGGACCCCGAACAGAACAACACCTTCATCGACCACTATCTTGAGGTCGAATACGACCTGTCGAACGTGATGTTCATCACCACGGCCAACAGCTACAACATGCCGGGGCCGCTGATGGACCGGATGGAGATCATTCCGCTGGCGGGCTATACCGAGGATGAAAAGCGCGAGATCGCCCGGCAGCACCTGTTGCCGAAGCAGATCGCGGCAAACGGGCTGAAGAAGGGCGAATTCAGCGTCAGCGACGATGCGCTGAACCATGTCATCCGCTATTACACCCGCGAAGCCGGGGTGCGGAACCTGGAGCGCGAAATCGCCAAGCTGGCCCGCAAGGCCGTGACCGACATCCTGAAGAAGACCACGAAGTCGGTGGCCGTCGATCCGGCCAAGGTCGAGGATTATCTGGGGGTGCGGCGGCACCGCTATGGCCTGGCCGAGAAGGAAGATCAGGTCGGCGTGGTGACGGGCCTGGCCTGGACATCGGTGGGCGGTGATCTGTTGCAGATCGAGGCGCTGAAACTGCCGGGCAAGGGCCGGATGAAGACCACCGGCAAGCTGGGCGATGTGATGAAGGAATCCATCGACGCGGCGGCCTCCTATGTCCGGTCGGTCAGCCCCCAGATCGGGGTCAAGCCGCCGAAGTTCGACACCATCGACATCCATGTCCATGTGCCGGACGGGGCGACGCCCAAGGATGGGCCTTCGGCCGGTCTGGCGATGGTGACGGCCATCGTTTCGGTGCTGACGGGGATTCCGGTCCGCAAGGACATCGCCATGACCGGCGAGGTTTCCCTGCGCGGCAATGCGATGGCGATCGGCGGGCTGAAGGAAAAGCTGCTGGCTGCGCTGCGCGGCGGAATCAAGACGGTCTTCATTCCCGAAGAGAATGAAAAGGACCTGGCCGAGATTCCGGCGAACGTGAAGGAAGGGCTGAAGATCATCCCCGTCACCCATGTTCGCGAGGTGCTGGCCCAGGCGCTGACCCGCCAGCCCGAGCCGGTGGATTGGGACGAGGCCGCCGAAGAGGCCGCCGCGGCCGCCCGCAAGGGCGAAAGCCCGACGCATCTGGCGCATTGATCCGCCAGTCATGAAAGCAGGGCGCACCCGACGGGTGCGCCCTTTTCTTTCGTCGGTCGCCGGACTGGCGCTGTCAGCCTAAGTCATCAGGCCGGCGGCAGGGGCGCATTGCCGCCGCCGCCCGACAGCGCCGCCGCCAGGATCAGCAGAAACAGCAGGGGCACCAGAAAGCCCCCGGCCGAGGACGCGGCAGTTTCCTGGCGCACTTCCTCTTCATTCATCACGGCGGCTTCGGGCATGCCGCCGGCATGCGCCAGCGAACTGGTCAAGCCCAGCGCGAAGGCTGCGGCAAGAGAAGTCTTTTTCATGAAAGTCCCTCATTCTGGTCCACGGGATGTGGCGTTTTTCTGAGGAATGACAGGACGGCGAAAAAACCGGCCTGTCGTGCAGCACACTGGGGCAACTGATCACGGGACGCTGGTTTCCAAAGGAATCTCTACCGGAATTTCCCGGCGGACAGACCAAGAGTGGTTCGGAACCCGGCGAAGGTCAACAGCGCCGTCCTTCGAGGCGTGTCGCAGATGAAAGCTGTGGAATTGTTGCAATAGGTTCGATAATCTTAATGAAATCGTGCAATTGATCAGGAATCCGCAATGGTGGCCAAGTCTAAATCCACTGCAGCCAAGACAACCGCCGCAGCTGACGCAGAGCGGCCCGCCGATGCCGGGGCACCGCCCCGCGTCAAGGGGCCGACGATGAAGATCAAGGATCTGGTCGATCAGGTGACATCCGCGACCGGCGGCAAGAAGAAGGATGTCAAAGGGCTGGTCGAAGCCACGCTGACGGCCCTTGGCGACGCGCTGACGCGGGGCGAGGATCTTAACCTTCCGGGCCTGGGCCGGACCCGGATTGCGCGCACGACGGAACGCGACGGGGCCTCGATGATGACGCTGAAGGTCCGGCGCGGCGCGCACAGGAAAAAAGACGGCACGGAGCCTCTTGCGGATGACGAGGTTGATGGCTAGAAGCCGCGAACCGAATTCAGGTTCGGGCGATTAGCTCAGCGGTAGAGCGCTTCGTTCACATCGAAGATGTCAGCGGTTCAAATCCGTTATCGCCCACCATTTCCCAGAAAAGGCACCGGGCCGGATCATCCGTCCGGTGCCCTTTTCCTTTCGCGATTCCTTGCGGCCGGGGCATGATCCGGTGCCTGTTGCGCCAGACAGGCCCCCTTTCCACGACGCGCAGACTTGCCTAGGCTTGCCCGGCAGGCCAGGCGGCCGGGCCGATCAGGGGGCGAACCGGACAGATGAGCGACAAGCGCGAAGACAGGGCGGCGCGGTCGCTGATCTCGATCGTGGTGCCCTGCCTTGACGAAGAAGAGGTGCTGGCCGAGACGCTGGACCGGCTGGACCGGATGAGCAGGCTGCCGCCTGATTGCGACTTTGAATTCATCTTCGTCGATGACGGATCGTCGGATGCCACCATGGTGCTGCTGCGGCAGGCGGCGGCGCGTGACAATCGGGTGCGCGTCATCGGTTTTGCCCGCAACTTCGGCCAGCAGATCGCCGTCAGCGCCGGTATAGACCGGGCGCGCGGCGATGCCGTGGTGCTGATGGATGCCGATCTGCAAGACCCGCCCGAGGTGGTGGCCGAGATGATCGCCTGCTGGCGGACGGGCTTTGACGTGGTCTATGGCACGCGCCGGTCGCGCCGTCATGACGGGCCGCTGAAGCGCATCACCGCCAGCGGATTCTACAAGGTGATCAACCGGCTGAGCGAAGTTCCGATCCCGCGCGACACCGGCGATTTCCGGCTGATGAGCCGCCCGGTGGTCGAGGTGCTGCGCCGGATGCCCGAGCGGCACCGTTTTCTGCGCGGCATGGTGGCCTGGGCCGGATTCCGCCAGACCGCGCTGAGCTATGATCGCCCCGAACGCTTTGCCGGCAAGACCAAATATCCCTTGCGCAAGATGATGCGCTATGCCGCCGACGGCATACTGTCATTCTCGACCCGGCCGTTGCAGATGTCGATCGCCCTGGGGCTGATGTCGGCCTTTCTGGCGCTGGTCGGCATCGGCTATGCGCTGTTCATGCGGATATTCACCTCGACCTGGGTCGAGGGCTGGACCGCGCTGATGATCGCGGTGCTGTTCCTGGGTGGCGTGCAACTGCTGTCGCTGGGAATCCTGGGTGAATATGTCGGGCGCATCTACAGCGAGGTGCAGCGACGCCCGTTGTATGTGGTGCGCGAGACCGTGGGTTTCGATGACGCCGGAGACCGGGCTTGACGCGCAAGGCGGTGCAACTGGCCCTTGGCGGCGCGGTGGCGGCGCTGTTTCTGTGGTTGACGCTGCGCGACATGGATGTGGCGGCGCTGCGGGCGGCGGCGGCGGGCCTGCGTGCGCCGTGGATCGCGGCGGCGATGGGGTTTCTGGCACTTGGCTATGCTGCGCGGGTCCGGCGCTGGCGCAGCATGCTTTTGCCGCACAATCCCGGCCTTGGCATGGGGCGGGCGGGGGTGGCTTTTCTGGGGTCGATCGCCGCCAACAATCTGCTGCCGTTCCGGGCCGGGGATGTGCTGCGCGCCTTTGGATTCTGCCGCTGGCTGGGGGTGCCTTCGGCCCCGGTTCTGGCCAGCGTGCTGGTCGAACGCCTGCTGGATCTGGTCACGCTGATCCTGGCGCTGGCGCTGGCGCTGCTGGTCTTTCAGCCGGGCGGAGAGAGCGGGGCATTGCTGCGCGCGGGCGCAGGCGGGTTGGCCCTGCTGGGGCTGGTCTCGGCGGGTCTTCTGTTCCGGCCCGCGCTGCTGGATCCGCTGATCGCGGCGGTTCTGGCGCTGCTGCGGCCGGTCAGCCCTGCGGTGGCGCTGCGGCTGGCGGGCTTTGCCGATCCGCTGCGGCGGGCGCTGGCCGATCTGGCGCGCGGGCGGCGGATGGCCGGGCTGGCCCTGTGGTCGCTGGCCGTCTGGGCCTGCGAGGGGGCGGGATACTGGGCCATCGCCCGTGCCCTGCCGCAACTGCACCAGCCCGAAGCCGCTTGGCTGGTGATGCCGGTCGGAACATTGTCGACGCTGCTGCCGTCCACCCCCGGCCATGTCGGCACCTTCGACTTTTTCGCCCGCACGGCGGCCGAAGCGGCGGGCAATGCCCCCGCTGCCGCCACCGCTTATGCCCTGGTGTCGCATGTGGCCTTCTGGCTGCCTTTGACGCTGGTCGGAAGCGGTTGTCTGATCTGGTGGGCCTTGCGCCGCGATGAAGAAAAGGGCGCGGCATGACAGAGACGCTTGTCATCGGGGCGGGGTTCACCGGTCTTGCCGCCGCCCGCGACCTGGCGCGCGCAGGCCAGCGCGTGACCGTGGTCGAGGCCGAGGATTTCCCCGGTGGTCTGGCCGGGTCCTTTGCCACCGAAGGCGCCCCGCTCGACAAATTCTATCACCACTGGTTCACCTCGGATCATGAGATCATGGCGCTGGTGGACGAACTGGGTCTGGCCGATCAGATCACCGTGCAGCCGACGCTGACCGGGGTCTATCTGAACAACACGACCTATCGGCTGTCGACCCCGCTGGACCTGTTGCGCTTTCCCGCCCTTGGGCTGATCGACCGGCTGCGCCTTGGTCTTCTGGCGCTGCGGGTGCGCCGGGTGCGCGACTGGCGCGCGCTGGAAACGCTGACCGCTGCCGACTGGCTGCGCGCCTTGGGCGGCGAACGGGTGTTCCGCGTGATGTGGGAACCCTTGTTGCGCGGCAAGTTCGGGCATCATGCCGAAGAGGTCTCGGCTGTCTGGTTCTGGAACAAGCTGAAACTGCGCGGCGGGTCGCGCGGCAAGGCGGGCGAGGAACGGCTGGCCTATGTCCGCGGTTCTTTCGCCCGCGTGGCCGAGGCGCTGGTGGACGACATCCGCGACGCGGGCGGCACGGTGCGGCTGTCTTCGCCCGTCGCGCGGCTGGAGCGGCGGGGCGGCCGCTGGATCGCCGATGGCCCATGGGGAGAGGTGGCGGCGGATCGGGTGATCGCCACGCCCGCGCTGCCCGTGGTGGCCGACATGATCGCCGCCTGGGCCGATCCGGCCTATCTGGCGCAGCTGCGGGCAATTCCCTGGCTGGCCAATCTGTGTCTGGTGCTGGAACTGGATCGCCCGCTGGGATCGACCTATTGGCTGAACGTCAACGACCCGGATTTCCCCTTCGTCGGGGTGATCGAGCATACGAGATTTCAGGATGCGGCCCAGTATGGCGGGCGGCATGTGGTCTATCTGTCGAAATACCTGCCCGCCGAGGACAGGCTTTACCGGATGACGGATGATCAGGTGCTGGCCTTCGCCCTGCCGCATCTGCAACGGATGTTCCCCGCTTTCCGGCCCGCATGGGTGCAGCGCGCCCATGTCTGGCGGGCACCCTGGGCGCAGCCGGTGGTGGGGCGGCAGTATTCGGCGCTGATCCCGGCCGAGGACGGGCCGCTGCCGGGGCTGCATCTGTGTTCGATGGCGCAGA
Organism: Paracoccaceae bacterium; assembly: GCA_036745335.1. Taxonomy (GTDB): domain Bacteria; phylum Pseudomonadota; class Alphaproteobacteria; order Rhodobacterales; family Rhodobacteraceae; genus Pseudogemmobacter. The sequence continues at coordinate 15,791 of DAIOGH010000019.1, read as the reverse complement.
TCTACCCCGAGGATCGCGGCACCAACCATGCCGTGCGCGAAGGCCGCCGCATCGCAGCCCGGTTGATCGGCGGATGACGGCCCCGCTGTGGGACCCGGCCCTGCCGGTGGTGGTGGCGGTCGAGGGGGGGCTGCTGCTGGCTGACCCGGTGGCCGAGGCGGAACTGGCGCGGATCATCCGCAGCATGCCGACCCCGCCCGCCGATCTTCCGCTGAACACCGTCCTGCTGCGCTGGTTGCAGGATCAGGCGGCGGCGGGCCGGTCTCTGGCGCTGCTGGATCGCAGGGGGGACGGGCTGGCCGAGGCTTTGGCGGCCCGCGTCGGCCCCTGGTTGCATGTGGTACAAGAGAAGCCGCCCGGAAATTTCCTCTGGATCGGCCCCGCACCGGCGCAGACACCGGAACCGGGCGGCACGGCCGTCGAGGTCCGATCCGCCTTTCCCTTGCCCGCGCGCCCGCTGGAGGCGCTGTGGCGCGGCATGCGGCCGCATCACTGGGTCAAGAACCTGCTGGTGTTTCTGCCGCTGATCGCGGCGCATCGCTGGCACGATCCGGCGGCCTGGGGGCTGGCGCTGCTTGCGCTGGCGGTGTTCTGCCTGGCGACCTCTGCGGTCTATCTGGCGAATGACCTCTTTGATCTGGCCGACGACCGGGCCCACCCGCAAAAGCGGCTGCGTCCGGTGGCGGCGGGGCATCTTGGGGTTGCCGCGACGGCGGGGGCTGCGGCGGCGCTGGTGCTACTGGCGCTGGGGCTTGCGGGCCTTGCCGGGGCGGGGCTTCCGATCGTGGTGGCGGGATATGCGACGGCGGCCATGGCCTATTCGCTGCGGCTGAAGCGGCTGGCCTATGCCGATGTGATCTGGCTGGCCGGACTTTACGTCGTGCGGGTGCTGGCCGGGGCTGCCGCGACCGGGATTGCGCCCTCGGGCTGGCTGATCGCCTTCTGCGGCCTGCTGATGGGGGCGCTGGCGGCGGCCAAGCGCTGTGCCGAACTGCATGCCACGCCCGAGCGCGCCGCCCGCCGCGGCTATGCGCCGGGCCATCTGCGCGGATTGGTGGCACTGGGGCTGGCGGCATCGGGGGCGGCGGTGGCTGTCCTGTTGCTTTATGCGGTGCAGGCCGAGGCGGCGGCGCTTTATCCCCGGCCATGGATGCTGAGGCCGTTGGCGGTGGTGCTGGCGCTGTGGCTGGCGCGGATATGGGCGATGGTGGCGCGCGACAGGCTGGGCGCGGACCCGATCCTGTTCGCGCTGCGCGACAGGATCAGCTGGCTGGCGCTGGCGCTGGTGGCGGGGCTTTTCGCTGCCGCCGCAGTCTGAACCTGTCAGTCTGACCCCGTCAGTCGGCGCTGCGCCGTGCCCAGAGGATCAGCCCGGCCAGCGCCGCAAGGGCGGCCAGCAATGTCCAGGGCAAGGCCCCGCCGGGCCCGCCAGCGCCCGGCACCAGCGGCACGTCAACTGGCGTGGGGGACGGCGAGGGCACGGTTGTGGGCGTCACCACAACCGTCGGCGTGATGGTCGGCGGCAGGGTGGGTGTCGCGGTCGGCGTGTTGGTCGGCGCGACGGTGGGCGTCGGCGTTGGTGTATTGGTCGGCGCGACGGTGGGCGTGGGCGTGGGCGTGTTGGTCGGGACCAGCGTGGGTGTCGGCGTCGGCGTATTGGTCGGCGCAAGCGTAGGAGTGGGCGTCGGCGTGTTGGTCGGCGCAAGCGTAGGAGTGGGCGTCGGCGTGCTGGTCGGTCCCGGCGGGGTCGGCGTGACGGTTTGGGTCAGGGCCAGCGTCGGCAGGCTGAGCAAGGCAACCGAAAGGGCGAAGACCCTGGGAAGCTGTGACGTGGCCATGGCTCTCACTGTTCTGGGCAAAGGAAGCGCAAATTTTGGCGAGGATAACCCATCGCCCCCGTCTCTGGCAACGCGAACCCTTTGCCGTCAGGCGGATTTTGCAGTGCTGCGGCAAGGATGTCGGCCAGGCTCAGCCCTGGCAGGTCTCTGCCGCGATCTGCAGGATATCGCCGCCGGGGCCGCTGTGGACCGTCGGGCCAAGCGCGCGCAGGCCCGCTTCGTCCAGGGCCGGATAGCGCGCGCGCTCAAGGGTGCCAAGAATGACATAGCGCAGGCCGAAGCGCCGGATCAGGCTGCAACGGGCGGCAAGGTCGGCGCTGGTGTAGAAGATATGGACAAGGTCGGCCCGGCCGAAGGCGGCCTCTGCCGCGCCGCGCCACAGCCATTCATGGCCCGGCCAGCCGATCACGGCGGGCTGTCCGGTCAGGGCCGAAACCCGGCCATAGGCGCTGAAGGCATCACCCGCCGCCTCGATGATTGCTTCGTCTTGTGCAAGTGGCAGGCGAGCGGCGGCTTCGACCAAAGCGCGTTCGTCGCCGAGAAAGTCCAGGCCATCCAGCGATGCAATGTGCGACGGCGGGGCGAAGACATGCGGCAGATAGGCCAGGGTCGACAATAGGGGAAGGAGGGAGGCGAAGGCCCCGGCCAGCCACCAGCGCCCGCGCCGCAACGCCGGGGCCAGGGCGGCAAGGGCCGCGAAGATCAGCAGGCTTTGGCCCCGGAAGCTGAGCTTGAACATGGTATTGGCCCGCGCGAAATCCAGCCCGTAGATGTCACGCACGATCACTGTTTCGGGCAGGGCGACCAGCAGCAGGCCTGCCACGAACAGCCAGGCCGGAAGGATCGGCTGCGGCCCGCCTGCCCGATGCCGCGCCAGCAGGAGCAGAAGGCCAAGCGCAGGCAGCACATGGCCGTAAAGCACAAGCAACTGCCAAAGCGGGGTTGCGGCGGGGGCAGGCTCGATCCCGGCGGCAAAGGGGCGGAAGGTGGCAAGGAAGGGCGCGGCAGTCAGCGCCGCAACCGCCAGGGCGGTGAACATGGCGGCGGCGATGCCATCCAGACGCAGCCGCGCGGGCAGGCCGGGCCGGGCGATCAGCAGGGCGGCGGCGATCAGCGCCAGAAGGCCAAGGATGGCGACATCCCAGCTGTTCATCGCCAGGCACAGGCCCAGGATCCAGCCAAGTGCCGCGGCATGTGCCGGATCGGGGGGCTGGCCGGCCAGACCCCGGCGCAGCATGGCGATCAGCAGCAGGACGCCCAGGAAGAAGGGCACTGTCGCCACCAGATGGGCATGCAGATCGCCGACGGCGAAGGCATAGGCCAGAAACTCGGTAAAGCCCTTGTCCGGCGTCGGCGGGTCGAACCCGATGAACCGGGTGGAATCGGGGTAGTAGAATCCGGGCTGCGTGGCGGGCATCCAGCCGCGCAAGGCGGTGTAAAGGAAAGAATGGAAATTGCCGCCCCACAGCGTCAGCGGCACGGCAATCGCCCCCAGCACCTGCGCCAGCCGTCGCCCCCAGGGCGCGGCAAGATCATGGGCGATGCGGAAGGCGGCAAGCCCGGTCAGTGCGAAAAGCGTTGCCATTGCAAGCTGATAGGTGTGGTCCGGCGGCAGTCCGGCCAGATTGCCCCAGGCCCCGGCCATGGCCTGCCCGACATAGTAGTAATTCACCCCGAAGCCCGCGAACCATGCGTCCTGCGGCGGCATCGTCCCGGCGCGCATGGCGGCGGACAGGAATCCCATGTCGGTGAATTTCTCCAGCCCCGTCAGGTCGGCCCCCTTCAGCCGCGCGGCAAGCCCCAGCCAGAACAGGGCAAGAAAGGCCGCTTCGGCCAGAACCTGCCCACGCAGGTCTCGCGGCGCGGGGCCAAGCGCCAGCCGCGCCAGTGCAAGTGCCAGAAGGCCCGTCATCGCGCCCGCCCCGAAGGGCATCAGCTTCAGCGCGGCCAGAACCCAGGGCACCCAGCCGATCGCCGCCCAGGCGATCAGCCGGGCCGGTATCCAGCCACCGCCGCCGGGCACCAGCCGCAGGGCCAGCGGGCGCGCCAGTGCCGTGCCAAGCGCCAGGACTGCCAGCCAGCGCAGCACCTCGGCCATCTGATCGGGGGGAAGGCTGCCCATCATCGCGGTCGGTCCCATTCCGCCTGCAAGGCCACCGGGGTGCAGGTGGCCGGGTCTGCGGGGGCGGCGATGCGGGCGGCGATCTCGGCCGCTGGCAGTTGTGCTTCGTTCAGCAGCAAAAGCACGGTCGGCCGGTCGAACACGGTTGCGGTTTCCTCGGTGCCCGGACCGGGGGCGAAAAGCGGGCCGAACAGGGTCTGCCGGGCGAAGGTCCGGTGCAGGCGAAAGCCGAGGTCTCCGCGTGCCAGTGCCGCATAGAAGCCGCAGGTCAGCGCGGCGGTGGCGGGATGGCCCGGCAGCACCGCCCAGTTGCGGCGGCTGGCGATCAGCATCGCCTTGCTGCCCGACAACACCTGCGCCAGGGTTTCAGGCGTGGCTCCGGGGTCATCCAGTGTCAGCACGGTGACAGGCCGCCCTGCGGTCAGGCCAAGGTCATGTGGTTCGATGGCGATGGGGTCGGCGGGGCCGGTCAGCCGGGCAATCGCGGTTTCCGCCAACAGGCGCGGATCGGCAAAGCGATAGCCGGAGGCAAAGTCGATCCCGGCGATCAGGCAAAGGCCCAGGCCGGTCATCCCCGCCACCCGCAGGCTTTGCAGGGTTGAACCGATCAGGCGCGCGGCACCGATCCCTGCCAGCACCAGAACCACCGGCAGCAGCGGGGCAAGATAACGGAAGAACTTGGCATGCCAGCCGAAGGACAGCGCGGCATAGATCAGCGCGAAGGCCAGCCCCGGCAGGGCGGCGCGCCGTGTCGCGCGCGGCAGGCTGGCAAGACCGGCCAGCGCCAACAGCAGCCCCGCGCCATGGGTGGCGGACCAGAGCTGCCGCATCTCGAACCAGACATTGCGGGCGGCGTGGAACTGCCGGGTCCAGAACACATCCGCCGTGCCATGCACCACGCCGTTTTCAAACCGCATCACCGCCAGCCAGTCGGCCGTGGCGAAGATCAGCGATGGGGTACTGGCCAGCGCCAGAAGCATCGACAGCGCCGCGCCAAGCGCCACGGCGCGCAGCCGTTGCACATCGGGCCGTCCGCGCAGCGCCAGCGCCGTCAGCGGGATTGCCGCCAGCCCCAGCGCCGTGGTCTTCATCCCGAAGCCAAGCCCGAGCAGCGCGCCGCTGCACAGCGCCATGCCACGGTCGCCGATCCCGCCTTGCAGCCAGCGCAGGGCGACCAGCCACAGCGCCGGCATCAGCAGCACCAGCGCGCTTTCGGTGGTGCCGAAATGCGCCCATTGCACCAGCGGCCAGCTTGTCGCCGCCAGGGCCGCCGTCGCCAGCCCCGCCGCAGGCCCGGCCAGCGCGCGCGCGACCAGCGCCATCACCCCGACGGCGGCGGCCGAGAAGAGGGTCGAGAGCAACCGCGCCGCCAGCCGCAGGCACCGGGCATCGCCATCATCACAGACCGGGGCGGCCAGAAATTTCGGCAGCCAGAGCGACAGGTCGTTGTAGGCATGAAAGGCCGGGACCGGCGCGGACCAGGACAGATCCAGCGAGGCGCGCACCAGATTGCCTTCGTCCGGGTGCAGGCCAAGGCCCCGGTCCCAGTCAAGGCCCTGCACGCGCAGCACCAGCCCGGCCAGCAGGATCAGCGCCAGCCAGGGCAGGGGGCGGGGCTCAGTCATGACGCGGCCTGTGCAGCATCAGAAGCGGCAGAACCAGCAGCGTGAAATGCACCAGAACATTCTGCATCAGCCCGACCAGCGCCACCGCCGTTTCGGACCGGGCATAGGGCATGGGCAGGAAGGCTCCGGTCCCGTCGGGCGACAGCACCACCATCGGCCCCGAGGCCAGCCCCCAGACGGCGGTGACGGCCCCCAGCGCCAGCGCGGCGACCATCAGCGCAGGGGCGGCGACCAGCCCGGCCACATGGCCGCTGCGCAGCGCGGCGGCGGCCAGAACCGGCAGCGCAAGGGCGAAATCGGCGGGCCGGATCGGCGCGCGGAACAGCGCCACCGGGTCTTCCGAGGCCAGAAACAGGCTGCCGACGCTCCATCCCGCGCCGGTCGCGGCGATGGATGTCACTTCGGCCGGGGCAAGGGCAGACAGGATCAGGTTGGCCGGCGGCACCAGCAGGGCAGACAGCGGATCGGCCTGCCAGAGCCAGAGCAGGATCAACGGCAGCGCCAGCGCGGCCACCTGCACCACGCGGGCGGGCCGCAGCACCAGCACCCCGATCAGGACAATGGTCAGATAGGGAAAAAGCACAAGATGCAGTCCGTCGAAGGCACCGGGCGCATGGTGCAGCGCAAGCGCCAGCGCGACGATGCGCAAAAGATTGAAGCCCTGGATCGCCGCCACCCCGATCGCCAGCCGCCGCAACCCCAGCCGCCAGCCGGGGGCCTGCGCGGCCATAAGCGCGGCCAGGGTCACGACAAGGCCCAGGCCGTCGCAGACCTCGCTGACCCGGATCGCCCAGCCTTCGGTGCTGCGCAACTCGACCCCGTTGCGCAGAACATCCAGCCCCAGAAGATGCAGGATCGGCCCGGACGGAATTGCCAGCGCCTGCGCCACCAGATCGCCCACGGCCCGGCCTGCCGCGCTGTCGACCAGCGCAAACCCCAAGGCAAGCACGATCAGCGCCCGGAAAGCGGCCTGCAAGCGCGGCACCCCGTCAGAACCGCAGCGTATAGCTCAGCTTGGCATCCAGACCTTCAAAGCCGCCCGCGCCGAAGTTGGCGCCAAGGCCGGTGTCAAAGCCCGACGCTGTGGTGTCGCGCAACAGCCCAAGGCCCAGCCGCGCGCTCCAGTCGTCATCGGGCAGTTCCAGAACGGCAGGCAGGCCGCCGCTTTCCGACAGGACGAAACGCGAGCTGACTTCGGCATAGGGCCGGTAATCGCCGCCCGTGCCCCAGATGCCGCGCAGTTCCAGATTGCCGGACAGCCGGGAGTGCGAATAGGCGGCCACGGGGGCGCCCCCGCTTTCGGTATAGCCGTCATTGTCCTGATCGACATAAAGCAGGCCAAAGCCCAACAGCAGGTCGGCATTGCCCGCGCGTGTCATATAATCGCCGCTGAGGTCGATGAAGCGGCGGTCGGCATCGAAGCTGCCCGTGATCGCGCCGCCCGAGCGGCTGACATCGTAATCCAGCGACATTGCGCCCAGGATGCCGGTCAGGACCAGCCGGTCAGACACGCGGTAATCCGCCCCCACCGCCAGGCCCAGACCGCGGGTCTTCACCGTGCCGGTGTTGTGCGGCGTGTCCACATCGGCGCCTTCGGCAATCAGGCCGCCGAACAGCAGAAGGCCCGGCTGCGCCGCATGGCCGAACAGGATCGAGGCCGCGGAAAGGCCACCGTCGATCCGGTCGGACTCGATGTCGCGGAAGCTGAAGTTCAGCGCGACCGGCAGTCCGCCGCCGCCCGACAGGCTGACATCCATCTTGCCCGAGGTGCTGATCGACAGTCCGGCCCCGCCGTCGCGCATCTCGCGGACATCCTGCTTGATCGAGCGGATGGTCAGGCCGGTGGCGATCTCGGTCAGTTCCGGCATGGCGGCGGCGGCCGATCCGGGGACGTTGCCCGCCAGTGCCGCGCCCGAGGTCAGGGCTGACGCCGCAAGGAAAAGGGCCAGTTGAACCACACGGAAGGAAAGTCTCGCCAACATGGTCCAGCCGCCAGATGCAAGTGAAATTCAGCGCATGATATCAACTTCGCAGGTCATTTCAACCGCATCGGGCAGGGGCGTACGCGGCTTGTCTCGGCGGCGGCGGCATGGTCATATCGCGCCCGTTGTCATGGAGCCGCGATGCCCCGAGGGCCGTTCGATCCCCCCTTGTTTTTTCTTGTCGCGGTGGTGGCGCTGTTCTGGGCGGCGCTGTGGCTGCGGCTGATGGGCACCGCCTGGGATGGCTGGGCGGGCCTGCACCCGGATGAACGCCACATGGCCTTTGTCACCATGGATGCCTTGCGGGGGCTGGATCGGCCGGAGGTCTGGCAAAGGGGTCTGGGCTGGCTGTGGTTCGCGCCGGAATCGCCGCTGAACCCGCGCGCAGAGGGGCGGCTTTATGTCTATGGCGAATTGCCGGTTCTTGTCGTCACCTTTCTGGCCCGGCTGTTCCAGCTGAACGACTGGGGCAGCACCCTGTTGATCGGGCGATCGGTCTCGGCGGCGCTGGATGCCAGCATCGTGCTGGCGGTCTTCATGCTGGCGCAGCGGCTGCTGCGGCGGCCGGGGCCGGCGCTGGCGGCGGCGGCGCTTTACGCACTGGCCCCCATACCGTTGCAACTGGCGAATTTCTATACCGTCGATGCCTGGGCTTCGGCGCTGGCGGTCTGGGCACTTGTGCCGATGGTGGCGCTGGCCGAAGGGCGGGGCCGGGCGGCCCCGGTTGCGGGGCTCCTGGCCGGGCTGGCGGTGGCCTGCAAGATATCGACCCTGGGGCTGCTGGCCCCGGCCCTGGTGGCGGTTCTGCTTTATGGGCGCGGGGCGGGGGCGGGCAGGGCGGCGCTGGCCGCGGCGGCGGGTGTTCTGGCCGGTCTTGTGGCGCTGCGGATTGCCAGTCCGTTCTCGTTCGCCGGGCCGGGCGTCTGGGGGCTGGCGATCTCGCCGATGGCGCTGGAGGATTTCCACGAGATCGGGGCCTATTTCCGCGACACCGGCCCTCCGCCGAACTGGTTCTGGGTCGCGGGCTATCCCGCATCGGCGCTGCTGCGCGATCTGGCGCTGTTCGGATCCGGGCCGGTGCTGGCGCTGCTGGCGCTGCCTGCGGTGGGGTTGGGTCTGCGGCTGCGGCCGGTTGTCTGGGTTCTGCTGGCCGCGCTGGTGGTGCATCTCGTGGCGGGGGTGTGGATGTGGCAATGGGTGCTGCGCTATTTTGCCCCCGCCGTGCCGGTTGTGGCGGTGCTGTCGGGCGTTGCGCTGGCCCGTCTGCCGAAGGGGGCGGTGGCCGTGCTGCTTGCACTGGCGCTGTGGTGGGGGGCGGGCGCGGTTCGGCTGCATCTTGGCCCGCATCCGCGAGTGGTGGCGACGGAATGGATGCGCGGCCTGCCGCCCGGCACCGCCGTCGCGGTCGAGACCGACTGGGACGAAAGCCTGCCGGTGACATCCTATGCCCCGGTGTCGATGCCCGCCGATCCGCCGCCTGGGCCGTTCCGCACCGTGCCGCTGCGCCTGACCGATGCAGAGGATGCGGGCACCGCCCGCCGTCTGGCCGAGGCGCTGGACCAGTCGGATTATGTGACGATCTCGTCGGGCCGGCAAAGCGAGGTGATGCCGCGCCTGCCCGAACGGTTTCCGGTGGTGACGCGCTATTATGCGGCGCTGGCCGATGGCAGGCTGTGTTTCACCCGCGTCTTCGTGGCGGAGGGCGGCTATCCCTTGCCGTTCTGGCCCTTCGATGACCGCTTCGCACAAGAGCCGTGGCGGGTCTATGATCACCCCGTGGTGCAGATCTGGCGGAAAGAGCCGTGCTTTGACCGGGTCGTGGCGGAAGGCATCCTGGCGGGCCGCGATGGGCCGGGTGGCTAGAGTCTCTCCGACACTGACAGAAGCGCCGGACCACCTCTGGCTTCTTCGGGATCGCGCGTCTTTCGCCAAAACCGGAGTCCACTTTTGCCGGACACGCTCCAGCTCCGCCTATTTCCGCTTCAGATAGGCCCCCGAGACATAGCCGCGCAGCGTGCGCGCCTCTTTCAGCGACACCTTGCACCAGCTTGTGCTGCCCGACCGTTCGCAGCCCTGAACCCAAAGCTCGGTGCCGTTCGGCAGGCCGACGATGATGCGATAGCCGACGCCCGGCCCGGCGCGCATCTTCAGCATGTCCTCGGCCTCGACCCCGGACACTTCGTAAAGCCCCCTTGGTTCGGCCTGCACCGGCGCGGCAAGGGTGCCGCAGAGTGCCGCCGCCAGGATCATCGGAATCGTGTTTCGCATCACTGCCTCGCCTGCCGTTTCTTGGGGTTGCCCCCTTGTAAGGGCGGCAGGCCATCGGGCGCAACGGGGCAGGGGATCAGTCCGGCGCTGCGGCAAGCAGCGCGCGGGCGCGGGCCAGTTCCTCTTCGTCCCAATAGCCGATGATGACGCCGCTGCGCAGCACCGGATCGGCGCCGCGGCGCAAGAGGTCATCGGCTTCGGTGAACCAGCCGTCCGGCACAGTGATGCGGTTGCGCCCGGCGCGATACCAGCGCAGGATCGCCGCCTGCAAGCGCGCGATCACCGGGCCTTGTGCCGCATCGGCACCGATGTCGTGCAATTCCTGCGGGTCTGCGGCCAGATCGAACAGCATCGGTCGCTGGCCCGGAATATCGATCAGCTTGTGCCGTCCGTCGGTGATCATCACCATCCGGCTGTCCTGCACCGTGCCGCCCAGCCGCAACCGCGCCGCGTCGGCGGCGAAATCATATTCCGAAACCGCATGGCGGCGGGGCCAGTCCGTCCCCCCGCGCAACAGCGGCATCAGCGACAGCCCTTCCAGCACATGCGGCTTCGGCGCGCCGCCAAAGGCATCAAGGAAGGTCGGGGCCAGGTCGATCATCTCGACCAGCGCATCCTGCACCGTGCCGCGGGTGGCATCGGCCTCGGGCGACGGATCGCAGACGATCAGCGGCACCTTGGCCGAGACATCGTGGAAAAGGTATTTCTCGCCCAGCCAGTGATCGCCCAGATAATCCCCGTGGTCCGAGGTGAAGACGATCATCGTCCGGTCGGTCAGGCCCCTGGCGTCGAGAAACCCGAACAACAGGCCCAGCTGGTCGTCGATCTGCCGGATCAGGCCCATATAGGCCGGGATCACCCGTTCCCGCACCTCATCGCGGGAAAAGTTGCGCGAATAGGCTTCGTCCATGAAGGCGGCATGGATGGGATGGGCCGCCTGCCGTTCGGCGTCTGACCGGATGGCGGGCTGGACATCGGCAGGGCCATACATGTCGTGATAGGGCGCGGGCACGATATAGGGCCAGTGCGGCTTGATATAGGACAGATGCGCACACCAGGGGCGGCCGTCCGCTTCGGCCTCGGCGATGAATTCCATGGCGCGGCGGGTCATGTAGGGGGTTTCGGAATCCTCTTCCGCCACCCGCGCCGGTTTGTCGGCATGGGCCAGAAGCCAGCCGTTCTGCGTCTCTCCGCCCGGACCTTCGGCCGAATTGGCCCAGTATTCCCAAGGGTTTTCCGCCTGATAGCCCTTGTCGCGCAGATAGCGGTCATAGGCCGGTTCCGGCGCGCCATCGGGGTGCAGGCCGTCGTCCCGCTCCCACGGGTCAAAGCCGCATTGCGCCGAATGCACGCCGATGATCGACTCGGGGTCTATGCCCAGCCGGGCCATGCCTTCATGATCGGCCGCCATATGGGTCTTGCCGATCAGCACGCAGCGCACGCCGATGCCGCGCAGATGGTCGCCCAGCGTCGGTTCCCCCACCCGCAGCGGCACACCGTTCTGGGTGGACCCGTGCGACCGCATGTAGCGCCCGGTATAAGCCGACATCCGCGACGGGCCGCAGATGGTGGACTGCACATAGGCATTGCTGAAACGCACCCCGCGCGCCGCCAGCCAGTCGATGTTCGGCGTCTTCAGCGTGGGATGTCCCGCGCAGGAGAGGTAATCGAAGCGCAACTGGTCGCACATGATCCAGAGGATGTTCTTCGGTCCGGTCATCCGTTTTGTCCGTCGTTGCGATAGTGCCAGAACAGCAGGCCCTTCTCGATCCGCAGGATCGCCGCGTTCACGGCAAGTCCGGTCAGCGCGATGGCTAGGATCCCGGCCATGCCGCCTGCAATCTGGAAGTTCTCCTGCTGGCGTTGCAGGAACACGCCGATCCCGTCGGTTGCCAGCAGGATCTCGGACGTGACCGAGACCAGAAGCGCCGCCGCCACGGCCATGCGCACACCGGTCAGGATCATCGGCATCGCGGCGGGCAGGTCGATGCGCAGCATGGTTTCCCAGGGGCCAAGGTGCAGGGCGCGGGCGACAAGGCTGTTCATCGCGTTGCGCACCTTCGATGCCTCGAAGGTGTTCATCAGGATCGGGATGGCGGCGGCAAAGGCGATCATCGTCACCTTGGCCGCATCGCCGGTGCCGGCGAACAGCATCACCAGCGGCACGATGGCGGGCGGGGGCAGGGTGGCCAGCATGTCGATCACCGGCTCGAACAGCCAGCCGAGAAGACGGATGCGGCCAAGCAGGATGCCAAGCGGCACCATGGTCGCGGCGGCGATGGCAAAGCCGATCACCACCCGGCGCAGGGTGGCGCCCATCTGGTCAAGGATGGTGCCGAAGTTCTGCACCGCCGCCAGAACCACCTTGCCCGGCCCCGGAAACAGCGGAGAACCGATATGCGCCGCCGCCAGCGCCCAGAGCGCCAGCAGCATGAGCGGCAGCGCCACCGGTGCGGCAAGGGTCAGGGCACGGGCGCGCGTCATGCCGGGTATCCCATCTGCTTCACATGCCAGCCGGTCAGCACCCGGCGCCCCAGATTGACCAGCGCGGCCAGCAGGACACCGTTGATCATGGTGACGAACATCAGCGCATAGGTTTCCGGGATACGGATGGAAAAACTTTTGCGGACCAGAAGATAGCCGATGCCGTCGCGGCCCGCGATCATCTCGGACACCACCACGGCGATCAGGCTGACGGCGGCGGCATAGCGGATGCCGGCAAAGATCTGCGGCATGGCGGCGGGCAGCTTGATGTGCCACATGATCTGCGCGGGCGTCATCCGCATCATCCTGCCGTTCAGGATCTGCTCGACCGGCACCGCGCGCAGCGCCGTTACGCCGTTGAGGTAGGGCCCCCAGATCGTGACCATCACGATGATGAAGATGTAGAGCTTCAGCCCCAGCCCAAAGCCGAAGATGGCCAGCGGCACGATGGCGGCAGGCGGGATCGGCTGCACAAGGCCGGTAATGGTGCGAAAGCCGCGTTCAAAGAAGGGCGAGGCATCCGACAGCACCGCCAGCGCGATTCCGATCAGCGTGGCCAGCACCAGACCGGCAATGGCACGGCCAAGGGTCATGAGTTCGGCGGCGGGCAGTTCGCCGTTGCGGATCATCTCGACCGCGCCGGCGAAGATCTCGGTCAGGCCGGGGAAATAGCGCGCAGGCACGATGCCAAGGCGGCTGATCCCCTCCCAGACCAGCAGGACGAACAGCAGCGAGACCAGCCCGCGCAGGCGAAGCGGGGCCGTCATGATGCGACCGGCTGGCGGAAGGCGCGGATACGGCCCATCACCTCATGCCGGGCATGCAGATAATCGGGATGTTCGCGGGTGGCGATCTGGTCGCGGGTCTTGCCTAGGGCCACCTCGATTTCGGTCGCAACGCGGGTCGGGCGTTTCGACAGCACCACCACCTTGTCGGCCATATAGACCGCCTCGTCCACGTCATGCGTGACCAGAAGGCAGGTCTGGCGGAACCGCTGCGCCAGTTCCAGGATCAGATCCTGCATGTCGGCGCGGGTCTGGGCATCGACGGCGGCAAGCGGTTCGTCCAGCAGAAGAAGATCGCTTTCCGAAGCCAGGCCGCGCGCGATGGCGACGCGCTGCTGCATCCCGCCCGACAATTGCCAGGGGTATTTGTGCAGCGCATCGCCCAGACCCACGGCCTGCAACAGCTCTTCCGCCCGCGCTGCCTTGGTCGCCCGGCCTTGTGGCCCGCGCATGGCAAAGGTGACATTGGCCAGCGCGGTCTTCCAGGGAAACAGCGACCGGCTGTAATCCTGGAACACCACGGCCAGTCCCTGCGGCGGGGCCAGCACCGGATGACCGCGGAACCGCACCTCTCCGGCATCGGCGGGCATCAGCCCGGCCAGCGCCATCAGCAGGGTCGTCTTGCCGCAGCCCGACGGCCCGACCACCGCGACGAACTCCCCTTCGCGGACCGAGAAGGACAACCCGTCAAGGATCGGCGTCCGGGCCGCCCCTGCGCCAAAGGCCTTGCGCAGGTCGCGGGCCTCCAGGATCGGTGCGGTCTGCATGGTTTACTGGCCGAAGTTGGCGGTCAGATCCTCGGCCGTGATCGGCGAGGTCATCATGCCGTGGCGTTGCAGCGCATCCAGCAGGAATTGCACGTCCGACAGTTCCACCACCGTGCTTTCGCGGGCGACGGGCAGGCGGACATCGGCGGCGGCCTCGGGCGTCAGGCCGACGTATTTCTCGGCCGCGGCGGTAAGCAGGGCCTTGTCGGCCAGTAGCTTGGCGCGCGAGGCCTCGGTCACTTCGGCAAAGGCGCGGATGGCGTCGGGATGTTCGGTGACATAGCTTTCATTGGCAAAGATCACGTCCGACAGGCCCGGCGTGGTCAGATCGGCCAGCATGCCGGTAGCAATCTCGACCGCGCCGATATCGGCGTTGTGCATGATCGAGGCATAGAACGGGTTCACCACGCAGGCGGCGTCGATGGCCCCTTGCTGAAGCGCGGCCTCGATCTGGGGAAACGGCAGGACCACGGGCTGCACGTCGTCCCAGGTCAGGCCCGCCGCCGCCAGATGGTCGCGCCATGCCAGTTCGCACAGCCCGCCATTGGCGTTCAGCGCGATCTTGCGGCCCTTCACCCCGGCCAGTTCGCTGATCCCCGACGCCTTGGAGGCGACAAAACCGGTGTATTGCATGTCCGGTGCCTTTTCATGACCCAGCGCCAGAACCAGTTTCAGCGGAACTCCGTTCATCCGGGCGTTGATCGGCGGGATCGGGGCGGAATAGCCAAGATCGGCCGAACCCGAGGCCAGCGCCGCCACGACGGCGGGGCCGCCCTGGGCCTCGAAGATCTCAAGGTCGATGCCCGCGGCTTCGTATTCGCCGGCATCCTTGGCGACCATGACCGACAGCATGGAATCGGCCATCAGATAGGCAAGGCGCAGCTTGGTGTTTTCGGCCTGTGCGGCGGGGGCAAGAAGGCTGCTGCCAAGTGCGGTCGCAACGGCGCCGGCCGCAAGAATGCGGGTCAGGGTCTGTTTCATCATGGCTCCTTGTCGGGTGGGAAATATGTCTCTGCGGACATCTTGCTTGATAAAGTCAACTTTAAATTTGAGATTGTCAAGTATCTTTTCCGGCGGCACAGTGACCGTCCTTGATGCGAGTTCCGAATGACCGACGATATCCGCGACCTGTTTTCCTATCGGCTGGCCCGGCTGGCGCGTGCCAATGACCGCGATGCGCAAGGCACGCTGTTCGGGCGCTACGGCATGGTGCTGAGCGAGTGGCGCACGCTGTCGGTGATCCGGGTGACGAACCCCTGCACCCTGCGGCGGCTGGCGACCGAGGATTTCCTGGACGAAGGCCAGATGAGCCGCACCGTCAAGTTGCTGGTCGATCGCGGCTGGGTGGCGCGGGAACCAGCCCCGGATGACGGCCGGTCCTACCTGCTGACGCTGACGCCCGAGGGCGAGGCGGTGTATCAGGCGATCCTGCCCGAGGTGATCGAAGCCAACGAGGCGATGCTGACCTGCCTTGCCCCGGACGAGCGTCGGCATCTGATGGATGCACTTCAGAAGATTCTCGACACGCTCAGGGCCGCCATGCGCTAGCCGCTTGCATCGCCGCTGTGCCACGGGTATCCCGGCCGGGCGGGCGGTTAGCTCAGTTGGTAGAGTGCTTCGTTTACACCGAAGATGTCGGGGGTTCGAGTCCCTCACCGCCCACCAAACTACACTTCGACGTTGAAATTCCGGCTAACACCCTGAATGGAAACGCCATTTCCGGTGTTCGATAACCACTTGCGCCGGAGTATCGCAAGGGCTCTGCGAAGGCCAGTCGCAGCACTGCCTGGCGCATGGCCAGTGACCCATTCTTCCATATATTCCATGGGTTTGATAGAAATTCTAGCGCGTGTTCGATAGATTCTTCGGTAATCCTCCCCATGGTTAAGGGGATGCAGAAGTAGAATTTTCTCGGCAGGA
>DAIOGH010000018.1:0-77796 GCA_036745335.1 Paracoccaceae bacterium | reverse complement strand
CGGTCGGATTCAGGCGAAACTCACGTCAGACGGCATGCCACTTGGGGAATGTATGTTCAATCAGACAGGCATTGCACATGATCGGTCATCCCTGTTTTGGCGCGCCCAGGCGGCACGCCGGGAAAGCGTTCCACCGCCCCGGCCTTTCCGTCAAGCGCGCCCTCACTCCAGCGCCCCCATCACCTGCCGGTTGAAGCCATAGATCTGCCGCGCCCCCGCAAGGGGCACCAGCCGCACCTCGCGCGTCTGGCCCGGTTCGAACCGGACGGCGGTTCCGGCGGGAATGTCCAGCCGCTGCCCGCGCGCCGCCGCGCGGTCGAACAACAGGCCGGGGTTGGTCTCGGCGAAATGGTAATGGCTGCCCACCTGCACCGGACGATCGCCGGTATTGGCCACCGTCAGCGTGGTGACGGGCACGCCTTCGTTCAGCGTGATGTCGCCGGGGGCGGCCAGGATTTCACCGGGGATCATGCGGGTCCTTTCGGGGCGGCAGAGCGGAGGGCAGAACAACGGGGGGCAGGGCCAGCAGGATGCGTGTCATGGGTCTTGCCGGATCGGCTGATGGACGGTGACAAGCTTGGTGCCGTCGGGAAAGGTCGCCTCGACCTGCACGGAAGGGATCATCGACGCGATCCCGGACATGCATTGCCCGGCGGTGACGACATGCGCGCCCGCCTCCATCAGATCGGCGACGGATCGGCCGTCGCGGGCACCTTCCACCACGAAATCGGTGATCAGGGCGACCGCCTCGGGATGGTTCAGCTTCACCCCCCGCGCCAGCCGCCCGCGCGCCACCATGGCGGCCAGCGCGACCAGCAGCTTGTCCTTTTCGCGCGGTGTCAGGTTCATGCCATCCCCTTCAGACCTGCCAGACCCGCGGCAAGGGCCGCCCCTGCCGCAAGATCGCCAGCACCCGGATCAACTGGCGGCGCAGCGGCAGCAGGTCCGCCGCCATGATCCGCACCAGCAGCCGCCCCGGCAGGACCGAGGCAGCGGCGCGCGCCCCCGGTTCATCCAGCACGCGGCGCAGCGGGTCCAGCGCATCCGCCACCCCCGCCCCGATCAGCGCCACGGTGGAAATCGCCCGCGCGCCCTGCAGGGTGGCGGGGCCATGCAGCGCATCAGAGCGGATGTGCAGCGGGTCCAGCCAGGCCACCCGCCCGCCCTGCCGCACCTCGCGCCAGTCGCGCAGCACCAGGTCGCGCAGCCTCTCGCCCATCGCGGCACGGCCCAGCACCAGCGTTTCGGCCAGCAGACAGCCCGCGCCTTCGGCCAGCGTCACCACGGTGCGGCGCGACAGACGGCAGCGGTCGAACAGGATGGTTTCCTGCGGCAGCCAGTCGAGATGCGCCCCCGCCGCCAGATCCAGCCGCACCGTCACCTCGGCCGCCGGTCCGGTCGACCGATACACCCGTTCGGCCGTCTGGGTCGTGGCCGCCGCCCGCACCCCTGCGGCCAGCGACAGCGACAGATCAAGCGAATCTCCTCCGGCCAGCCCACCCGAGGTGTTCAGAAAGGTGACATCGCCCCCCGGCAGCGGAATGGCCTTCGCCGATCCCTGCTGATGCAGCCGGACCAGTGCACCATGCGAGCCCAGCGCCACATCGGCGCGGCCGAAGGATCGTTGCAGGCCAAGGGGCGCAGGAGTCGTCATGCGCGCAGCCTTGCATGGCCTGCGGCCCCCTGCCCCGGCAAAGCCACCGGCCCCTGCCGCCGACCCTGCGAAAACCGGCCGCTGCGCAATCCGGCGGCAGCCGTGCCCGATTTTCAGGCACCCGGCAAAGCGGTCAATGCACCAGCCGCAGATGACCGTGCTGCGGCCAGGGCGCAACCTCGGGCAGCGGCGCAAAGGGGGCGGCGTCCGACGGGGCCGGATGCCGTGCGGCAAAGGCCAGCGCGGCGCGGATCAGGGCCGGGTCCATCGTGCCCCCGGTCAGCCGCAGCACCGCCGGGCGGGCCAGATCGGCGCGGTCGCGGCGCATCGCCTGCACCATCTGCATCAGCGCGGTCTCGTCGCCCGTGACCATCTGGCGGCAGCCCAGACACATCGGGTTGGCGAACAGGAATTCAGCCGCCCGCGCGCGCCGCACCCCCTGCAACAGCCCAAGGCCCGCCGCCGCGATCTGCGGTCCCTTCGCCTCTCCCCAGCGTTCGGCCGCGATGGTGAAGGCAGTCTGCCAGGCCTGACTTTCGGGTTGTGAAAACGCGATCAGGAAATGCCGCAGCACCGCCAGAAGCCCGCTTTCAAAGCTGTCCAGCCCCAGCATCGCCAAGGGCATCGCATCGTCCGAAGGTTTGTGGCCGTGACTCATGCCCATGCCTCCTGTCCGGCCCCGGCGGGGCGGTGATCGTCCAGCCGGACGACATGGGCGGGCAGATCGGCCGCGGCCGGCTGCCCCGCTGCCGCAACCCGCGGGGCAAAGCGCAGATCCGATGCGATGGCTGCTGCCAGTGCGGGGGCCAGCCCCCCAGCCCCATGCGCCCGCGCCAGATCGTCCAGGGACAGCAGCGCCGCCAGCAGGCGGCGATCGGAGGTCGGGAAACGCGACATGGCAGGGCCCTTCAAGCCAGAGGAAAGATCTGGCTGCGGGCTTGATCGCGCATTTCCTATCAATTCAGTCAGGAATAGACAAGGACTGTTGGCGCAAAAGATGGCGCGGCACATCCGCCGGGCCGGGCGGACGGGCCGGAAGACCGGCACATAGCCCGTGCCTCTCTCGTTGAACTGGCCCGGTATGGATTCAGACCGGAAGACAGTTTCGAATTGAACCGCCGCGCGCAGTTGCTGCCTGTGCAGGGCAAGCCCACATTCCCGACGGCTTCGGATATGGCCTTGCTTCGGCGGGCCTGTCGGTCCTCAATCCCGCAGGGTGAAGCTATCCGTGCATCTCTCGAAAGCCCCTTCTGGGTGCAAGCGGGACGAAGGGGACGGTGCGAATGGCGCTCCCGTCTCTGACCTTCGGAATGATGTCCCGGCCGGGTTAACAGCGGCGTCAGCCGCCCCGGCCAGCGCCCGACCGCCCCCTGGGCGGGCGCTTCTGCGCCGTCGGCCCTCCGCTCAGATCACAGGAGAGACCGCACCATAAAGCACTGCTCCCGCACCGTTGGATGCGCCCACCCGCGGCCGGGTGCTGGCCTTCCGTTGCTTCCCAATCCCGACCGTCTGCAACGGACTCTTTGCTACAGCATAGACCAGACGGCTCCGACACCGCCACCGTTGCAAGCGACTGCCTCGATACCCGAAAACGGCTCACAAGGTGCCTAAACGCAAAACGGCTCGAAAAGCAAAAGGGGCCAGCTTTCAGCCAACCCCTTGAATTCTTTGGTGCCCCCAGAGGGGCTCGAACCCCCGACCCCCTGATTACAAATCAGGTGCTCTACCAGCTGAGCTATAGAGGCACGCGCGTTGCATACCGCCTTTCGCCCCCCTGGCGCAAGATGGCGATCAGCGGCCTTCGCCCCTGGCCACAACGGCGACGGCCACCAGACCCACCGCCATCACCAGCAGCGCGGCCGGGGCGGCTTCGGACAGCCGCTCCAGCGAGGCCAGCTCGAACACCCGCGTCGCAAGGGTGTTGTAGTTGAACGGGCGCAACAGCAGCGTCGCGGGCAGTTCCTTGACGCAATCGACAAAGACCACCAGCAGCGCCACCAGCACCGACCGGCGCATCAGCGGCAGATAGACCGCCCGCAGCGCCCCCCCGGCAGTGCGGCCCAGCGACCGCGCCGCCATCGGCAGCGACGGCGGCACCCGGCCGAACGCCCCGTCCACCGCGCCCTGTGCGATGCCGAAGAACCGCACCAGATAGGCCAGCCCCAGCGCGAATGCGGTGCCGGTGATCAAGAGGCCGGGGTCATGCCCGGTCAGCGCCAGCACCGTGTCGGCCTGCCAGTGATCCACCGCCGCCAGCGGAAACAGCAGCCCCACCGCCAGCACCGCCCCCGGCGTGGCATAGCCCAGCGTGGTCAGCGGCAGCACCAGCCGCGCCGCCCCCCGCCCCGCCAGCCGGATGCCATAGACCAGGAACACCGCCGCCGCGACCGTGGCCAGCGCGGCAAGACCCGCCACCACCAGCGTATTCACCAGCGCCGTCAGCAGGCCGGGGGCCAGCCATTGCGCCGGGGCCGCCGAGGCATGCCACAGCATCACCGCCACCGGCAGCACGAACCCTGCCAGCACCGGCAGCGCACAGGCGGCAAAGGCCGCCGCAGCGCGCCAGCCGGTCAGCACCTGCCGCTCGACCGGGCGCTGCGCGCGGGCGGCGGCGTGGAACCGCGCGCCCCGGCGCGACACCCGCTCCAGCGCCACAAGGACGAAGATCAGGATCAGGATCACCCCCGCCAGCTGCGCCGCCCCTCCGGCATTGCCGCCGTCCAGCCAGGTGGTGAACACCCCGGTCGTCAGGGTCTGCACTCCGAAATGATGCACGGTGCCGTAATCGGCCACCGTCTCCATCAGCGCCAGCGCCACGCCGGCGGCAATGGCCGGGCGGGCCAGCGGCAGGCCGACCCGGCGGAACACGCCGAACGGCCCCTGCCCCAGCGCGCGGGCCACCTCGAAACTGGCGCCCGACTGTTCGGCAAAGGCGGCACGGGCCAGGATGTAGACATAGGGATACAGCGCCGCCGACAGCACCAGCACCGCGCCCCAGGCCGAACGAACGGTCGGAAACCAGTAGTCGCCGGCCGACGTCCAGCCGAAAGCCGCCCGCAGCGCCGATTGCACCGGCCCGGCATAATCCATCACGTCAACCAGCGCATAGGCACCGACATAGGCCGGGATCGCCAGCGGAAAGGCCAGCGCCAGCGCCAGCCAGCGCCGGCCAGGAAACTCATGCGCCGAGATGATCCAGGCCGCCCCGGTGCCCACCGCCGCCGTCAGCACCGCCACCCCGGCCATCAGAACCACCGTCGTCCGCAGATAGCGCGGCAGAACGGTGGCGCTGAGATGCGGCCAGATGTTCTCGGTCGGGTGAAAGGCGATCCACAGCACCGACACCACCGGGGCCAGCACCAGCGCCGCGATCAGCATCGCCCCCAGCGTCCAGGGATCGGGCCGCGGCAGGCGCAGGGGCGGTCGGGTCTTTGCCTCGGTCATCACGGCTTCGGGGCTACAGGAAAGCGGTTTATCTGTAAAGCAAGCGCCCCTATAGTCCGGCCCCAAGGCCGCATCTCAGGCGGTCGGCACAACAATCCGGGCAGCTTTCGTTCCATGCGCATCGTCTATCATCTTGGCGCCCATTGCACAGATGAGGAGCGGCTGGTCCGCTGCCTTCTGAAGAACCGCGCCACCCTGGCCGATCAGGGCATCGTCGTGCCCGCCCCCACCCGCTATCGCAAGCTGTTGCGCGATACGGCAGTGCAGCTGAAAGGCCAGCCGGCCGCGATCGAGACACAGGCGCTGGTGCTGGAACAGATCATGGACGAGGATGTCGCCGACCGGCTGATCCTGTCCTGGGACAGCTTCCTGTCCTTCCCGCAATGGGTGATCCGCGGCACCATGTATGCCTTTGCCGGTGAACGGATCCGCGCCTTCACCCAGATCTTTCCGCAGATCGAGGCCGAATTCCATCTGGCGATCCGCAACCCTGCGACCTTTCTGCCCGCGCTGTTCGACAAGCAGAAGGGCAAGACGCATGAAGAATTCATGGAAAACGCCGATCCGCTGCATCTGCGCTGGTCGGATGTGGTGGCGCAGATCGTGGCGCAGAACCCCGGCGTGCCGCTGGTGATCTGGGCCGACGAGGACACGCCGCTGATCTGGCCCGAGGTGTTGCAGGCGGTCTCGGGGCATGACGACGCGACCGATCTGGAAGAAACCGACGAACTGCTGGCCGGGATCATGTCGCCCGACGGTCTGGCACGGATGCGCAATTATATCTCGACCCATCCGCCGCAATCGGTGCTGCAACGCCGCCGGATCGTCTCGGCTTTCCTCGACAAGTTCGCCCTGCCCGACCGGATCGAGATGCAGTTCGACATGCCGGGCTGGACGCCCGATCTGGTCGAGGCGATGACAGCGAACTATCTGGAAGACATCCAGCGCATCCGGGCCATGCCCGGCGTCAGCTTCATCTCGGCCTGAGCGCCGACGCTATACCTGCATCTCGGCCCGCAGCACCGCCATCAGATCGGCCGCAGGCATGGCGCGGGCCAGCGGCGCGCCCTGCCCGGCCCAATGCGGCGAGAATTCATCGCGGCCCTGCGCCTTTGCCGCTGCCGCCAGCCGCTTCGTCGCGTCATAGGCCACCGGATAGGCCGGATGCGGCGGGCTGCCCGGTGCCTCGCCATGCCGCATCAGACGGTTCACCAGCCCACGCGCCGGACGGCCGGAAACGACGCCCGTCAGCCGCGTGGCCGCTGCCGTCGCCGCCTGCAAATTCGCCCGGTATTCGGCGCTGGCCGCGGATTCCGGGCACAGGATGAAGGCCGTGCCCAGTTGCGCCGCCGCAGCCCCCAGTTCCAGAGCCGCCCGGATGCCGCGCCCGTCCATGATCCCGCCCGCCGCGATCACCGGCAGCGCAGTCTGCCGGACCAGCAACTGCACCAGACCCGCAGTGCTGAGCCGCTCGTCCACCGCGTCAAGATCGACGATGCCACGATGGCCGCCCGCCTCGATCCCCTGCGCGACAATCGCATCAATCCCCGCCGCTTCGGCCTGTCTTGCCTCGGCCGGGTTGGTGGCGGTGGCAAAGGTGATGATCCCGCGCTCTTTCAGCGCGGCGATCCGGTCGCGGCCCGGCAGGCCGAAGTGAAAGCTGACCACCGCCGGGGCGGTTTCCAGCAGCATGCGGAAGGCATCGTCATTGCCCAGAAAGCTGGGATAGATGTCATGCAACTCGGTCGGCGGTGCGGCCCCGACCTCGGCGAACAGCGGGGCCAGATGCGCCAGCCAGCGCGCCTCGGCCACGACATCCCGTTTTGCGGGCTGATGGCAGAACACGTTGACGTTGAAGGATTTGTTGCTGCGCGCCCGCGTCTCGGCGATCATGCTGCGGGCCTGATCCACCGTCGCCGTGGCGATGCCGATCGACCCAAGCCCCCCGGCATTCGACACCGCCGCCGCCAGCGCGGGCGTCGCCGTCCCCGCCATCGGCGCCTGAACGATCGGGGCGGCAAGGTCAAGCCGTTGCAGAAGATCGGGGGCAGCCATCGCCATTCTCCGTCCGGGACCCGCAGGAAGATGCCGCAAGGTTAGGCGATTCCGGCCGGGATGTCGCGGCCGGACCCTCCGCCAAGGTCGCAAACGGTCCTTGCGGCCCGCCGCAGGCGCCTCAGCTCATCCCCAGCGCGGCCTTGTAAAGCTCCAGCACCGCTTCTTCCTCGGCAATCTCGTCGGGCTTGCGCTTGCGCAGCGCGATCACCTTGCGCATCACCTTGGTGTCATAGCCGCGTCCCTTGGCCTCGGCCATCAGCTCCTTCTGCTGTTCGGCCACGTCCTTCTTTTCCGATTCAAGCTGCTCGAACCGCTCGATGAACTGGCGCAGCTCATCCGCAGTGACGGCATAGGGGTCATTCGCGTCGGCCATGGCATCCTTCCGGGGCGTATCGTCAAAGGTCAGGCACCGGGTGTAGCCTGCCCCGGCGGCGGGTTTCAAGCCCCGGCCTGCGCCGGTCACGCGCCGCTTGCGCCGGGCCGCGCGACGGGCTAGCGACAGGGGCCGGCTGGCGACAGGGCCGGAAGAACGGGAAGGAACCGATCATGCAGATGCTGGTCTGGGCGGGGGCGCTTGTTTCGCTGTGCGGGGTTGCCGGTCTGGTCTATTGCGTCCTGCGGGCGCTCAGGGCACGCCGCGCGGGCCTGCCCGAGGACGCGATGCGCGCCGAATTGCAACGGGTGGTCGTGGTGAACATGGCGGCGCTGGCGGTGTCCGCGCTGGGGCTGATGATGGTCGTGCTGGGAATTTTCCTGGCCTGACGCCAGCCTAGCCCGGAACCGCCGCGTCCAGATCGGCCAGCCGCCTGCCTTCGGCAATCATCCGGTCCATCAGCGGATGCGGGGACCAGAGTGCCGCATCCTCGGGCGCGCCGGTTTCTCTGACCCAGGCGCGCAGGTCACGGCGCAGCACCATCAGACCGCGTTCGCCCGCGTGATGCATCGGCCCGCCGCGCCAGCGCGGAAAGCCATGCCCCGCCACCAGCACAAGATCCACGTCCGACGGCCGCAGCGCCACCCGCGCATCCACCAGCTTCAGCCCTTCGTTCGCCATTCCCGCCAGCCAGCGCCGCAGGATTTCCGGCTCGGCCATGGCGCGCATCGGGGCCGGGGCGGCCGGCTCCGGCAGATCGGGCATCGCATGGCCGAACCCGTCCAGCGCCGCCGCCAGCACCCGGCGCGGCACGCCCATCGCCAGCATCCGCGCCAGCGCCGACCGGCCCGCCGCCGTGACCCGCCGCCCGACGACCGGCATCTTGCCCTCCAGCACCGGGGCCAGCCCCAGACCGCGCAGCATCTGCACCGCCACCGCCACAGGTTCGGGCCGGGCCGAGACCGGCAGCGCCAGTTCCGCCAGCCGGGCCGACGGGGCCAGCGCCAGCCCGAACAGGCCCTCGCCCCCGCCCATCACCAGTTGCGGCGCGGCAGGCATGGCGCGGCCCAGCCGCAGGACATCCTCGCCCGCCGCGGCATGGATCACCAGATCGCAACCGGCCAGAGCCGCCGCATCGCCGCCCGAAGCCAACCGCGCCCGGTCGGCATCGCGCTGCACCGCCGACAGCCGCCCCGCCCGCAATTCCGCCTCCTGCCGGTCGGTGATCCAGCGCAACGACGCCGCCCGCCGGGCCTCATCCGCATCGGCCCACTGCACCGCCATGCCGCTGGCCAGCGCCACCAGCGCCAGCGGGGCCATCTGCGGGGCCGCCCCCACAAGGCCCAGCCGGGCCACGGCCTTGGGCCGCACCCGCGCCACGGCTGCGGGCAGTTGCGCCGCCCGCCGCTCGGCCAGCGCCGCCGCGATCAGCCCGCGCGATTCCGGCCCCTCCTCCAGATCCTCGCGGGCCACCGCCTCCAGCGCCAGACCATTGGCAAAGGGCAGGACCAGCGCCGCCTCGACGCAATCGACCAGCCGGGCGGGGGCAGGCAGGACACCGCGCGCCGCCTCGGCCCGCGCTGTGGCCACGGCGGCCAGATAGCCCGGCACATCTGCCAGCCCTTCGGTGCGGTCCCGCGTGGGGCGCGGCCCCGGCATCGCGCGGGCCTGCGCAATGGCGGCTTCGGTCACATCGCCCTCGGCCAGCACATCGACCAGCCCGGCCGCCAGCGCCTCGGCCCCCGCAACCGGCGCCGCGCGCAACAGCATCCGCAGCGCCTCGGCTGCGCCCACCAGCCGGGGCAGCCGCTGCGTGCTGCCCGCGCCGGGCACCAGCCCCAGCCCGATTTCGGGCAGGATGATCCGCGCCGACGGGGCCGCCACGCGGGCATGCGCCGCCAGCGCCAGTTCCGCCCCCGGCCCGATCACCGCCCCGGTCAGTGCCACCACCACCGGCAGCGGCAGATCCTCGACCAGCGCGCACAGTTCGGCCAGCGCGGGCTGCCCCGCCGACATATCCACCGACGTCGCCGCCGAAAAGTTGCGCCCGGCCCCGCAGATCACCACGCCGCGCGCCCCGCGTCCCGGCGCGTCCTGCAAGATCTCGACCAGTTGCGCCCGCAAGGCGGGCACCAGCGCATTGGCGGGCGGATGGTCCAGCGTGACCACCAGCACCCAGTCCGGCCGCAACTCGGCGCGAACCCCGTTTCCGGTTGCAGACATTCCTGCGCCCCATCCGGGCGGTGCCGCACGGCCCGCCCCTTGCCCCTTTGGGCCAGTTAACAGGCAAGCCCTTGCTTTTGGCAAGCCTTTCGGCCCTTTTCGACCCTGCGCCGGGCGGGTGCCGGTCAGACCGGCATGTTGTCGAACAGCGCTTCGGTCTCCGCCTCGTCTTCGATGCGGCTTGCCGGGCGGCCGGCCGGGGCGGGGGTCAGCCCAGGGATCATTGCCGCCAGCGCCATCATCTCGGCCCTCAAGAGCAGCAGCGCCAACCCGGTCGGCTCTGCCGTCGGGGCCGGTTTCGGGGGCAATGTCGGGGTCGGGGTCATCCTGTCCTCCATCCTCTGTAGCCGCATCGTCACGCCCTGCGCCCGGCACCCGCGCAGGGCGCGCAGAGCGGGGTGAAGGGCAGCGCATCCAGCCGCGCCTCGGCAATCTCGGTGCCGCAGCGGGTGCAGCAGCCGTAGTCGCCCGTCTCGATCCGGGCCAGCGCGGCCTCGATCATCCTGATCTCTCGCTGGCCGTTCAGGCCCGAGGCCTCCAGCACCTCGTCGCCTTCACGCTCGACCGCCAGCTCTTCCCAGTCCTGTTCGTCATGCGAATCAAGCTCGGCCTCGATGGCCTGCAACCGCACGCCCAGATCCTGAAGCCGCGCCTGCAACACCGCCTTGCGCCGCGTCACCGGAACCTTCGCCATGCGGCACCCTCCGTTTCCTGTCCTGTCGCCCCTGTCTAGCATGCGACAGCGCGCCCTGGCTTGATGCAGGTCAACCGCGGCAGGGCTTTCGCCTGCGCGCATCAGCCGCTAAGGTCGGCGCGCAACCCGATCAGGACCCGCAGCCATGGACATCCGCCCCCTTACGCCCGATTACGCCGTCTCGCCGCAGATCGCGGTCGGGGATCTTCAGGCGATCAGGGACGCCGGGTTCACCACGGTGATCGACAACCGGCCCGATGCCGAGATTCCGGCCGACCTGCACAGCCCCGCGATGCGGGCCGCGGCCGAGGCGCTGGGGCTGCGCTTCGTGGCCAATCCGGTGATCGGCGGCGCGCTGACGATGGAGAATGTCACCGCCCAGGCGGCGGCGATGGCGGCGGCGACCGGGCCGGTGCTGGCCTATTGCGCCAGCGGCAACCGCTGTTCGATCGTCTGGGCGCTGACCCAGGCGGGCAAGCGCCCGGCGGATGAGCTGATCGGCATTCCGGCGCGCTTCGGCTATAATCTGGAGCATCTGCGCGGCCAGATCGAGGCGCTGGCCGCCAGGGGCTGAACGCGCCTTCGCCCCCCGACCCGCCGTCCTTGCCTCTGGCCGTCCGCTGGAGGGGTTTTGCACCCCTCCAGACCACCCCGCAGGATATTTGACGAAGGGAAAGACCGGCGGGGGGGCCGCAGAGCAAGGCCATCCCTGTCGTCGCCAGGCTGCACCGCCGTCGCCATGGCCGGGTGCCGCTATCCCGCCGCCAGTAGCCCCCCCGCCGACCCAGGCCCCGCATCGAAGCCGGCAAAGCTGTCGTCGGCGGGGAGCAGTGCTTCGGGCAGTGCCGCCATAGGCAAGGCAGGTTCGGCAGCGGGCATCCCACCGCCCGCAGGCGGGCTTGCGCGGCCGTCCTGATCCTCCATCAGCCGCAGCGCGCGCATTCCCTTGTTCTGGCCCAGCCTTGCCCGGCCCAGCCGCCGCCCGTCGATGCTTTCCAGGCTGATCCGGTCCAGCCCGGCCTTGGGCAGCACAAGAAGCTGATCCGCCTGCAGGTCCATCACCTGCCGCAGGGGCAGCACCAGCCGCCCGATCACCGCCTCCATCACGCAATCCGTGGCCAGGACCGCCTCGCCCAGCGCGGCCGAGAACCCCGGCGGGGCGGCGGTTTCGGTGCCCGCGGGCGCGGGCTGACCGACCGGCAGGCGGCCCCGCCCCTCGGCCGGCAGGGCCAGGATCAGCCCGCCCTTGCGCATCCCGTCCGCCATCGACAGATCGGCCGACAGCACGCGATAGGACTGCTCTTCCAGCAACAGGCCCAGGGGGCGCGGGTCCTCCAGGAACGAGGCATAGCGAAAGCCCCCGGCCCAGACCAGATCGGCCTCTTCGGCCAGAAGATGCTCCAGCTCGGTCATCGCGCGGTCGATGGTGGCTGCGACCATGGCGGCATCGGTGCGGGTCGGGCGGCGGTGCAGCGGCGGCGCGGCGGCCACGCGGCCGGTGGTCTGCATCTCGATCAGCGCCGCCATCACCTCGGGCGACAGCACCAGAAGGCCCAGCCCCCCCTGCGGCCCGTCCAGCAGCGCCAGCAGCCCGCGTTCGGGCGGCAGTTCCAGAAGCTCGGCCAGGCTGCACCGGTGCAGGGTCATGCGCGCCACCTCGACCATCAGGCCCGCCGTATCGCGCGCGGCGCGGGCAAAGGCCAGCCGCCAGCCCTGATCGGCCCCCGGCCCGCCGAGGCCGCTGCCCGGCCCGCCCTGCCCCCCCGCCGTTGCGGCGCGCGCCACCTTGCGCCGGATGATGTCGCCCATGCCCGATGCCCAACCTGTCTGGCGGGACCACGGCCCCGCGCCCAAGCCTACCGCCCGCAGCCTTGCCATAAGGTTAACGACGGCCCGGCCGCCTCAGGCCGCCCTGCGGTCCAGCCGCAGGGGCACGATCAGCCGGAAGGCCGCGCCGCGCTGCCCCGGCAGATAGGCGATGGAGCCGCCCAGATTGGCCACGATCTCGCGGCAGATCGCCAGGCCCAGCCCCGCGCCCTTGGCCCGCGATTCGTTCGGCAGCCGGGTGAATTTCTCGAAGATCGTCGACTGCGCCTCTTTCGGAATGCCCTTGCCGTTGTCGGCAAAGTCGATCACCACGCGCCCGCCCTTGACCCGCACCGCGATGCGCAGTTCGGGGAAGGCCGCATCGCAGTATTTCCGCGCGTTCGAGATCAGGTTGATGAAGACCTGGGTCAGCCGGTCGGCATCGGTGCGCAGGAACAGGTTTTCCGCCGCCAGATCGCGCAGGATGGCGAAATCCCGCTCCGGCTTCACCTGCTCGGCGGATTGGACGGCGTGGTCGATCATCTCGCGCAGATTGGCCAGCCCCAGCGTCAGGCTGACCTTGCCGCTTTCCAGCACCGACAGATCCAGAAGGTCATCCAGCAGCCGGGTCAGCCGCTTGGCCTCGTCATGGATGATGCGGCCGTTGCGGGCCACCATCTCGGGCGGCAGGTCGCCTTCGGACAGGATTTCGGAAAACGCCCGGATGCTGGTCATCGGCGTGCGCAATTCGTGGCTGATCTGGCTCAGGAAGGCATCCTTCTGCACCGACAGCTGGGTCAGCTTCTCATTCGCCTCGCGCAGCGCCCCCGCCGTGCGGGCCAGCTTCTCGCGCTGTGCCTCAAGCTGCGCGGAATGCTCCATGATCTGCGCGCTTTCGGACGCCAGCGCCATCAGATCCTCGACCGAGACCATGGCCCGCCCGACCAGCTGGCTGATCATCGCATGGGCGGTGGCGGCCCCGACCGATCCCGACAGCCGCTGTTCCAGTTCGGACAGGAATTCCGGCGTCGGATCGGGCAGCAGGCTTTGCGTCTTGCCCTGCGCGCGCGCGGCACTCTCGAACAGCGACTGCGCCTCATCCTCGCCCAGGATGCGCTGCGCCATCACCAGCAGTTCCTCGGGCTCGGCCTCGCCCGCGCTCCAGCGCCGCGGTCCGCTTGACGGGCCGTCAAAGACATTGACGAAGGCCGCACCCTGCAGGCGTTCGACCGGGCCGGGGAAGGTCAGCACCGAGACGATGAAGAACGCGGTGGCGTTCAGCATCAGCGACCAGAACAGCGCATGGGTCAGCGGGTCCATCCCCACCACCCCGAACAGCGCCTGCGGGCGCAGCCAGGACAGGCCCGCCGGTCCTTCGGCCAGAAGGCTGGCGGAAAGCACCGCATCCGGGCCGAAGGACGGCAGGAACAGCGCATAGGCCCAGGTGACGAAGCCCACCACCAGCCCGGTCATGGCCCCCGTCCGCGTGGCGCCGCGCCAGAAGATGCCGCCGATCATCGCGGGCAGGAACTGCGCCACCCCGGCAAAGGCGATCAGCCCGATCGCCGCCAGCGCCGCCGATCCGCCCGACAGCTGGTAATAGCCATAGCCCATGGCCATCACCGCGGCGATGCTGACCCGCCGTGCATTCAGCACCAGCCCGCGCAGATCCCCCGCCAGCGCCGCCGCGGGGCGCAGCTTCAGCCAGGCCGGAACGACGATATGGTTCGACACCATGGTGGCCAGCGCAATCGCCTCGACGATCAC
Source organism: Paracoccaceae bacterium (assembly GCA_036745335.1). Lineage (GTDB taxonomy): Bacteria > Pseudomonadota > Alphaproteobacteria > Rhodobacterales > Rhodobacteraceae > Pseudogemmobacter. Next base: position 63,777 of record DAIOGH010000018.1, on the reverse strand, counting down.
CATGGATGTTGCGGACGAGAACCCGCCCAGAAAGGCCAGCATCGCCAGCCCGCCCTGGCCCTGGCTCAGCGGCAGGGTCAGCACGAACATGTCGGGGTTCGATCCGGCGGGCATCAGATCCAGCCCCATCACCGCGATTGGCACGATGAAAAGGCTCATCAAGGCCATATAGGCCGGAAAGGCCCAGCTGGCGCGGGCAAGATGCCCCTCGTCGGCATTCTCGACCACCATGACCTGAAACATCCGCGGCAGGCAGATCACCGCCGCCGCCGACAGGAACAGAAGCCCCGTCCAGCGCCCCGGCTGCATCGACCAGCCCGCCAGCGGCGAGGCGTCGATCCGGTCCAGCATCTGCCCCACGCCGCCCGCCAGCCCCCAGACCACGAAGATGCCCACCGCCACCAGCGCCACCAGCTTGACAACCGCCTCGACCGCGATGGCGGTGACGATGCCGTGGTGCTGCTCCTTGGCGTCCAGATTGCGGGTGCCGAACAGGATGGTGAACAGCGCCAGCCCCGCCGTCACCCAGATCGCCGTCTGCGCCGCATCGGGCGGGGTGAACCCGTCCGGCGTGCGGCTGGCAAAGACCCCGAAGGACAGCACCACCGATTGCAGCTGCAACGCGATATAGGGCGTCGCCGCCACCACCGCGATCACCGTCACCACCACGCCCAGACTGTTCGACTTGCCGAACCGGCTGGAGATCAGGTCGGCGATGGATGTGACCCGGTGCTGCCGTCCGATCCTGACCAGCTTGCGCAGCACCCACCACCAGCCGATGAACACCAGCGTCGGCCCCAGATACACGGTCAGGAACTCCAGCCCCGACCGCGCCGCATAGCCGACCGCGCCATAGAACGTCCAGGCCGTGCAGTAGATCGACAGCGACAGCGTATAGACCAGAGATGACCGCAGCCAGCCCAGCCGCCCCGTCCTTGCCCGGCGCTCGACCAGAAAGGCCACCGAAAAGAGAAAGATCACATAGGCCAGGCAGGCCAGGACCAGAAGGTTGAAGGGCATGGCCTCAGCCGTCCCCCCCGCCGTCATCTCCTCCGCCGTCGTCCGGCCCGCTGCCCCCTGCGGCATCTTCGGCCGACAGGCCGCGGGCAAAGGCGGCCGCGATCAGCACCAGAAGCGTCCAGATCACGAAGAAATAGACCACATCCCCCGACAGGCGCCGCGCGCCCGCATCGGGCGGCGACCACATCACCGGCAGCACCAGCAGAAACGCCCCGAAGACCGGCAAAAGCCGCGCCGCATCGCGCAGCCGACGGCGGCGATAGGGGATGCGGGCCAGAAAGATCGGGCGGCGCGGGCGTCTCATGACAGCCCGTTCATGGCCGCGCCCGCGTGGCAAGCGCCCGCACCGCGGCCAGGATGTCACTGTTGGCAAAGGGCTTGGCCAGAAAGTGATCGGCCCCGGCGCGTTCGGCGGCCTCGCGGTCGCGCGGCTGTCCCTTGGCGGTCAGCATCAGAACCGGCAGCCGGGCCGTCGCCGGATCGCTGCGCAGCTCGGCCAGGATCTCCAGCCCCGACCGCCCCGGCAGCATGTGGTCCAGGATCACCACATCGGGCATCAGCCCGGCCGCGCGGCGGGCCGCGCCCTGCCCCTCGGCCAGATGCGTCACCTGCCAGCCGTCGCGCGACAGGATGAACCGGATCGCCTCGGCGATGTTCTCCTCATCCTCGACGAGAAGCACCTGCCCCGCCATCGCTCCTCCGCCGCTGGTCCCTGCCCCGCGCACTATCCGCACTTCCGGTCCGGCTGTCAAAACCGCACTGCGCGCGGCCTACATCCCTTCGCGCAGGATCGTCGGCTCGCGCCGGGCGGCGCAATCGGGGCGCGGGCAGATCCGGCAGGTCGACCCGATGCCCAGAACGCCCACCGCAGCCGGGGCCGGATCGGGCAGGATCAGCATCGCCGCCTCACGCAGCTCGGGCCCGGCGAAACCGTCCGCCAACCGCGGCTGGCAGAAGGCCAGCACGTCGAACCGCGCGCCCATCGGCCCCGGCACCTGCACCTGCGCCCGCACCGGCTGCATCGGGCGGCCAAGGGCGGCATAAAGCGGCCAGAGCGGACAGGCCGCGCCGAAGCGCGGCAGGGCGAACCCCGCCACCGGCTTGCGGAACACCAGCGTCCCCGAGGCGTCGCAGGACACGAATCCCGTCCCCGCCCCCGGCATCAGCGCAATCCGCCGCATCGCCGCGATCACATCGCAGCCGAATTCCGCCGCCAGCCGCGCCGGATCGGGGCCCGTCCGCGCCAGCGCCGCCGCGAAGGCCGCCAGCGGCAGCCGCCGCGCATCTTCGGCCGCCCGCGCCACATGCGCCCGCGCCAGATCGCGCGCCGCCGAAGAGGCCAGCGCCGCAATCCCCTCTTCCAGCGCCGCCGCCTCTCCGCCTTCCAGCGCGGCCAGATGCCAGCCCTGACCCGACAGCCAATCCTCCACCTCTTCCTGCGGCGTCGCCAGCCCCTGTTCGCGCGCCGCCCCGCCGGTGCCGTCCAGATAGGCCACCAGGGCCTCGGCCCCGCCCGCCAGACGTTCGCTGTCCAGGTGCAGGTTGCGGTGGAACCGGGCCTGCAACCCAGCCTCCAGATCGCCGGTCTCGGCCAGAATCTCGGCCGTGGCGCGCACCGAGGTCAGCGCCGACAACAGCTCGTGCAAGGCCGCCGACAGATGCGGATCATGCGTCATCCGGTCGTTCAGCGCCTCGACCGCACGTTCCAGCAATCCGCTGCGCGCCTGCAAGCCGGCCGTCACCCTGGCCCAGCCCGGAAACCGGCCGACGAATTCCTCCAGCCGGTCCAGCTCGACCGCCGCCGCAGGCCATCCCGCCGCCGCGGTCCGCAGATCCTCGGCCAGCGCCTGCCCCGCGCCCTCGGCCAGCACCTTCGCCTCCAGCCCCAGCGCCGCCGCCAGACGGGCCAGCACCTCCGGCGTGACCTTGCGGCGGCCATGCTCGATCAGGTTCAGATAGGACGGCGAGATCCCCGCCTGTCCGGCAAGATCGGCCTGCCGCAAGCCCAGCGCCAGCCGCCGTTCCCGCAGCCTTGTCCCGGTGAGTGCCGTGATCGCCACGCTGCGACGGTCCCCTGCCTTGTAAATTTACAAGCACTTTACAATCTCCACCGGCCCGAAATCAATCGCGCGGCTGCCGCCGCAAGCCTTTTCCCCGGCCAACCGGGGACTTCGCGGCAAGCGTCCGGCCGATGGGGGCATTCTGCCCCCAAACCCCCTGAGGGTATTTGTGCAAAGATGAAAACGGCCGACTTCATCTTTGCGAAAAATACCCCCGCGCGGAGCGCAATCCCGAGCCGGTTGCGTGCTTGCACGCAGAGGCGAGAGAAAGGACTTGCGCCTGAAAGGCGCGCAATCAGCCTGCTGCCGCATCCAGCGACGGAAAGCGGTGTCCGTAAAAGCCGATCGCCCGCAGACCGCAGTCCTGCACCGCCAGATGCAGATGCGCCTGTTCGTTCTGGCCGGGCGCATTGCTGTCGCGGGCCAATGCCGCCCGGCCCTTGCCCAGCGCCGATCCGGCGCGCAGACGCCAGAAGCCGATCTGTTCGTCCAGATGCCGCTCCATCCCGGGATCGCCGGTGCCGCGCGTGATCTCGCGGATGCGTTCGGCCACCGCAAGGCAATAGGCCGCCTCTTCCGCAGGCCCCGACATGGCGAAGAGATAGCGCGGCGGCGCGCCCCGGCCATCCTGCCAGACCAGCCAGGCAAGACCCAGCAGCCCCAGAACCGTCAGCCCCCATCCGATCAGCTTCACCCTGGCCCCCTTTGTCCCGGCGCAGCAGAACAGGCAAAGGTTAAGCAATGCAGAACGGGCGCGGGTTTCCCCGCGCCCGTCCCTTCAGATCAGCCCCGGATCAGGGGGCCAGCGCCTTGCCCGGCGCCTCAGGGCGCCAAGGCCTTGTCGGTGATGGCATGGGTCCAGGCCATGCCCTCGGGCGCCTTGGTGATCGCCGGGTTCTCGGGCGAGACTGCGGCCAGAAGCGAGGCCACGGTGGCATCGTAATCGGCCGGGTCCAGCGCGCCGGTGCCGCCTGCGGTCAGCTTGGCCACTTCGGACATCATGTATTTCTGATGCTCCAGCGACTGCGCACCCGATTCATCGTTGTCGATCACGATCTGCGCCGCTTCGTCCGGGTTGGCTTCGGCATATTTCCAGCCCTTCATCGAGGCGCGGACGAATTTCACCATCGTCTCCTCGAACGCCGGATCGGCCAGCCGCTCTTCCATCACATAAAGCCCGTCTTCCAGCACCGTGACGCCTTCGTCGCGGTAGCTGAACGTCACCAGCTGATCCGGCGTGATCCCGGCATCCAGCACCTGACCGTATTCATTGTAGGTCATGACCGAGATGCAGGCCGCCTGTTTCTGCAAAAGCGCATCGACGTTGAACGCCTGTTTCAGCACCGTCACCCCGCCCGCGCTGCCATCGGTGGCAAGGCCCAGCTTGGCCATCCAGGCATAGAACGGATATTCATTGCCGAAGAACCAGACGCCCAGCGTCTTGCCGGGGAAATCGGCGGTGCTTTCCACGCCCATTTCCTTCAGGCAGGTAAACTGCAAGCCGCCATTCTTGAACGGCTGCGCGATGTTCACCAGCGGCACGCCACGCTCGCGCGCGGCAAGGCCCGCCGGCATCCAGGTGGTGATGACATCGGCCTGACCGGAAGCGATCACCTGCTCGGGGGCAATATCCGGGCCACCCGGCTTGATGGTGACATTCAGGCCCTCTTCTTCGTAGAAGCCCTTGTCCTTGGCCACATAATAGCCCGCGAACTGGGCCTGCGTCACCCATTTCAGTTGCAGGGTCACATCCTCGGCACTGGCCGAACCGGCCATCAGCGCCAAAAGACCTGCGGTCAGAATCTTCTTCATCGTCACCTCCATGTTGCCGCCCGGATGGTTTCGCCTCCGGGTCAGGGTTTCAATTCCTTTGACTTGGGTGCCAGAATGTCACCCCCTTCTCGATCAGGGCGATCAGCCCGTAAAACGCCGATCCGGCAAGGGCCGCCACCGCGATTTCGGCCCAGACCAGCTCGATGTTCAAGACGCCGACGGCGGTGGAAATGCGGAACCCCATGCCCACCACCGGGCTGCCGAAATATTCGGCAACGATGGCCCCGATCAGCGCCAGCGAGGCCGCGATCTTCAGCCCGTTGAACACAAAGGGCATCGCCGCAGGCAGCCGCAGCTTCCACAACCCCTGCCAGTAACTCGCGCCCCATGTCGCCATCAGGTCGCGCTGCATCCGGTCGGATGCCGCCAGCCCGGCGACGACGTTGATCAGCATGGGAAAGAACACCATCGCCACCACGACGGCGGCCTTCGACTGCCAGCCGAAGCCGAACCACATCACCAGAATGGGGGCCAGGCCGACAATCGGCAGCGCCGCCACGAAATTCCCCACCGGCAGCAGACCGGCGCGCAGGAACGGCACCCGGTCGCAGATCACCGCCGTGACAAAGGCCGCCGCCGTGCCGATCAGAAAGCCGCTCAGGGCCCCCTTCAGCACCGTCTGCACGAAATCGGCCCAGAGAAGGCCGGTCGATTCCGCGATCTTGGCCGCAATCGCCGATGGCGGCGGCAGGATCACCGCCGAAACGCCCAGGCCCCGCACGATGCCTTCCCACAGCACCAGCAGCGTCACCCCGAACAGCGCCGGCACGAAGATGCGCCCGGCCCGCGTCCGCCCAATCGGCCCGCCGGCGACCACGGTATTCACCGCCCAGGCCGCCGCCCAGAACAGCAGCGCCAGCGCAAGGATCATCCCGCCGCTCATGCCCGCACCCCCATCGCCCGCCCGGCCAGCCGCTCGGCCAGCGCGACGGCCAGGATCAGGATGCCCGCCAGAATGGCGCTGGCGAACAGCGCCGCCCAGGTGATCAGCGGCTCGCCATACTGGCTGCCCAGCAGCATCCGCGCGCCCAGTCCTTCAACCGCCCCGGTCGGCAACTCGCCCACGATGGTGCCCACCAGCGCCGCCGCCACCGCCACCTTCAGCGAGGCAAAGAAATAGGGCATCGAGGCGGGAATCCGCAGCCGCGCAAAGGTCTGCGCCTCACTCGCCCCCCAGGTCTTCAGCAGATCCAGCTGCATCTGATCCGGCGCCCGCAACCCCTTGACCATGCTGACCAGTACCGGGAAGAAGCTCAGATAGGAAGCGATGATCGCCTTCGGCACCTCGCGGCCCTGAATGCCCAGCTGGTTCGACACCACCAGGATCATCGGCGCGATGGCCACGATGGGGATGGTCTGGCTGATGATCGCCCAGGGCATCACCGACATGTCCATCACCCGGAACCGCACGATCGCCATCGCCAGCCCCACGCCCAGCACGATGCCAAGGGCAAAGCCCGCCATCGTGCCGCGGAACGTCACGAACCCATGATAGACCAGGCTGCGCTTCGAGGTGACGGCCTGCCCCGCCAGCCCCTCCCACAGTTTTGCCGCCACCTGATGCGGCGGCGGCAGCAGCGGCCGGTCCTGCGCCATGGTCTGCGGGATCACCTCGGCCAGCGTCACGGTCTGCCCGTTGCGCGCCGCCTGATCATAGACCCAGGCGGAATTCATCCAGACCGCGCCCAGATACCAGATCGCCACCAGCGCCAGCAGGACGGTCAGGACGGGAAGCGCGCGCATCATCCCGCCCTCCCCGTCGGCCAGACGATCATCGCCACCGCCACCAGCCCCAGCGCGATCCCCGCCCATTGCAGCCCGGTCGGGCGTTCGGCAAAGAAGGCCACTGCCACCAGCGTCGCCGCCGCCAGTTGCAACACGGCCGAAACCGAAATTGCCACAGCCATGCCGCTGTCGCGCATCACCCGCACCATGCACAGATTGCCGATCGCATAAAGCAGCATCGACAGCGCGATCAGCCAAATATGCCCCTGCCCGACATAGGCCCGCAGCGCCGAGGCCGCGCCCAGAAAGATCGCAGTCGCCAGCCCCAGGAACAGCATGCCCGTCCCGCTCATCCCCGGCCCCCCCTTCGGCGATGCTGCACGTGCATTGCCATACGCAAGCCATACGTCAGCCATACGTGATCCAGACGCATTCCATCCCCCGGCTGATGCTGCGCCCGCTCAGTCATCCGAATGCCCCGCGCGCAGCCCTTCGCGGACACGATGGGAGATCTCGATGAACTCGCGGCTGTCGCGGATATCCAGCGGCCGCTCACGCGGCAGGGGGCTGTCGATCACGTCGGTGATCCGCCCCGGACGCGGGCTCATCACCACGATCTTGGTCGACAGATATACCGCCTCGGGGATGGAATGCGTAACGAATCCAATGGTTTTCCCGGTGCGGTCCCACAGCTTCAGCACCTCTTCGTTCAGCCGGTCGCGCACGATCTCATCCAGCGCGCCAAAGGGTTCGTCCATCAACAGGATATCGGCATCGAAGGCCAGGGCGCGGGCGATGCTGGCCCGTTGCTGCATCCCGCCCGACAGTTGCCAGGGGAATTTGCCGCCAAAGCCCGACAGTTCCACCAGATCCAGCACCCGTTCCACCCGGCTGGCCTGCTCCGCCTTGGAAAACCCCATGATTTCAAGCGGAAGCCGGATGTTTCCCGCAATGGTCCGCCACGGGTAAAGCCCCGCCGCCTGAAAGACATAGCCATAGGCCCGCTTCCGCCGCGCCTCGTCCGGGGTCATGCCATTGACGGTCAGCGTGCCCGAGGTCGGATGCTCCAATGCCGCGATGCAGCGCAGGAAAGTCGTCTTCCCGCAACCGCTTGGCCCGATGAAGCTGACAAACTCCCCCTTGCCGATGGTCAGGTTGACATCCTTCAGCGCCTGCACCGGCCCATCCGCCGTCTGGAACACCAGATTCAGCCCCTTCGCCTCGACCACCGGCTGGATCATGGTATCCTTCACGCCGTCTTTCCTTTCCAGATCAGTCGCATAGCCCGTCGTGCCGCCCAATACACCGCCCCTGCCAGCCCGCCGGCCAAGCCAAGAACCATACCAAGGCGGGGCGGCTCCAGCGACCAGATCGCCTCTTGAAACAGCACCGCGCCCACACAAAGCGCCGCCACGCCCCCGCCCAGAAAATGCGCGACCGGCCCGTCGCGGTGGACAAGGGCCATGATCAGCTTGACCAGCAGGAAGGGCAGCAGCGCGAAGATCGCGACCATCACGGGAAAGACATAGAGAATGTGTTCAAACCCCAGCCTCGCACCAAGGCTTGATGCGATCACCGCCCCACCGGCAAGCGAAGCCAGCACATAGGCAATCACCCCTATGCCCAGTTCCCTTGCCTTGCCGCCCTGATCCGCCCTGATCGCCGCCGCCATCACACCCCCGTCGCAGGCACACCCGTCCGCACCACCGGGCGCGGCGCGGTCAGGTCCTTCCACGCGCTCAGCGCCTTGTTCACTGCCGGGCGGGCCTCACGCGCGACGAACTTGCCGTGGCCTTCCTGCGTCTGTACCTTGCCGTCATTCACCGCGACCTGCCCCCGCGTCAGGGTATAGCGCGGCAGGCCCTTGACCTTCTGGCCCTCGAACACGTTGTAATCAATCGCGGATTGCTGGCTGGCAGCACCGATGGTCTTTTCCTTCTCGGGGTCCCAGACCACCAGATCGGCATCGGCGCCCACGAGAACCGCGCCCTTTTTCGGATAGCAGTTCAGGATCTTGGCAATATTGGTGCTGGTCACGGCCACGAATTCATTCGGCGTCAGCCGCCCGGTGTTCACCCCATGGGTCCAGAGCATCGGCATCCGGTCCTCCAGCCCCCCGGTTCCATTGGGGATCTTGGAAAAATCCCCCACCCCGAACCGCTTTTGCGCCGTGGTAAAGGCGCAATGATCGGTGGCGACGACCGAGAGCGACCCCGATTGCAGCCCAGCCCAGAGGCTGTCCTGATGCTTGCGGTTCCTGAACGGCGGCGACATCACCCGCCGCGCGGCATGGTCCCAGTCAGCGTTGAAATACTCGCCTTCGTCCAGCGTCAGATGCTGGATCAGCGGCTCACCCCAGACGCGCTTGCCCTGTTGCCGCGCCCGGCGGATCGCCTCATGCGCCTCTTCGCAGGACGTATGCACCACATAAAGCGGCACCCCCGCCATATCGGCAATCATGATGGCGCGGTTGGTCGCCTCGCCCTCCACCTGCGGCGGGCGGGAATAGGCATGGGCCTCGGGGCCGGTGTTGCCCTCGGCCAGCAGTTTGGCCGTCAGTTCCGCCACCACATCGCCATTCTCGGCATGGACCATGGCGAGCCCGCCCAACTCGCCAACCCGGCGGAAGCTGGCGAACATCTCGTCATCGTTCACCATCAACGCGCCCTTGTAGGCCATGAAATGCTTGAAGCTGGTCATCCCGGCCTTGACGGACTCCGCCATGCCGTCCCAGACCTTCTCGCCCCACCAGGTGACGGCCATGTGGTAGGAATAATCGCAATTCGCACGGGTCGATTTGTTGTGCCACATCTGGGCGGCATCCATCAGCCCCTGCCCCTGCCCCGGCAGCACGAAATCCACCACCATCGTGGTGCCCCCCGCCAGCGCCGCCCGCGTGCCGGATTCGAAATCGTCGGTGGAATAGGTGCCCATGAAGGGCATCTCCAGATGCGTATGCGGGTCGATCCCGCCCGGCATGATGTAGCAGCCGGTCGCATCAAGCTCGGTGCCGCCCGTCAGGTTCGGGCCGATCTCGGTGATGGTGCCGTTCTCGATCCGGACATCGGCCTTGTAGGTGAGGTCGGCCGTGACGACGGTGCCGTTCTTGATGAGAGTGGTCATTGCGTTCGCTCCGATTGGGTCTGGTCCACCGCCTCTCGCAAACCGTGAAAATCGCTGCATGTGGCTATAGCAGCGATACGGGTCAAAGAGGCTGACTTCTGATTCGCGAAATGGCTATCAAGGCGATCTCGGGTCGCGACGAGGAACCGCCATTGCCGGGTGTCAAAGGGCCGGAATTCGGCCTCCGTGCGTGCCTCATGCAGCGCAAAGATATAGATGTCCGCCGGCCGCACGGGGCAGTCATAGGAAAGGCGGCTGTTCTGGGCTGACGACCAATACGCCTGGCGCTTTTCGATATCGAACCGGGGGTTCTCGGTAAGGAACCTCGTGGGAAACGGCGGCGTCACATGGCCGCTGGATTTCACCTCGACCCGCAAGGTGCCATAGCGCAGGTCATAATCTTCCCATTGTTCATGAAACTCAGAGACCACGCCCAAGGCACGCGCCACCAGATACTCGGCCAGCATCGCCCGTTTCACGTTCGAGGTGATCTTGCACAGGCCCCATCTGGCGAAAGCGACCGGATCGACGTCAGGGGCAATATCCACCTGTATCAAGCTCACCCCACCACCTCCGCCACCTCAAGAACGGCATGCAGCAGAACATCCGTCCCCGCCGCCGCCCATTCCGGGCTGATCTCTTCGGCCTCGTTATGCGACAGCCCCCCCACGCAGGGACACATCACCATCACCGTCGGCGCGACGCGGTTGATCCAGCAGGCGTCGTGGCCAGCACCTGACACGATGTCCATGTGGGAATAGCCCAGCTTTTCAGCGGATTGCCGGACGATCTTCACAAGATTGGGGTCAAAGGTGACGGGGTCGAAATGGCCCACGGGTTCGATCGAACAGCCCAGGCCCAGCTCCTTCGCCACCGCATGCGCCGCGCGCTCGACCTCGGCCCGCATCGCATCCAGCTTGGCCTGTTCGGGGGACCGGATGTCCACCGTGAACACCACCCGGCCGGGGATCACGTTGCGCGAGTTCGGAAAGACCTTGACCTGCCCCACCGCGCCCACGGCATTCGGCTGGTGCGCCATGGCGATCTGATGCACGCGTTCGGTGATCCTCGCCATGCCCAGCCCCGCATTCACCCGCATGTTCATCGGGGTCGATCCGGTATGGGCATCCTTGCCGGTCAGCGTGATCTCCAGCCACCAGAGGCCCTGACCATGGGTGACAACGCCGATCGACTTGCCCTCGGCCTCCAGAATGGGCCCCTGCTCGATATGCAGTTCCAGCATCGCATGTATCTTGCGCGCACCGACAACCTCATCGCCAACCCAGCCGATCCGCTGCAATTCCTCGCCAAAGACCTTGCCGTCCAGATCGGTGCGGGCCTTGGCATAATCCTCGGTATGGATGCCGGCGAAGACACCGCTGGCCAGCATGGCCGGGGCAAAGCGCGCACCCTCTTCATTGGTCCAGTTCGTCACCACCACCGGATGCCGGGTCTGAACGCCCATGTCGTTCATGGTGCGCACCACTTCCAGCGCCCCCAGCACCCCCAGCACCCCGTCATATTTCCCGCCCGTCGGCTGGGTATCCAGATGGCTGCCCATATAGACCGGCAGCGCCTGCGGGTCGGTGCCGACACGGGTGGCGAACATGTTGCCCATGGTGTCGACACCCATGACCATTCCCGCCGCCTCGCACCAGCGTTGGAACAGATGCCGCCCTTCGGAATCCGCATCGGTCAAGGTCTGGCGGTTGCAGCCCCCCGCCACGCCGGGGCCGATCTTCGCCATCTCCTCAAGGCTGTCCCACAGCCGCGCGGAATTGATCCTCAGGTTCTCACCCGGTGCTGGCATCTGGCTTACTCCCTGTTGCGCGGCCTCTGTCGGGCCCGTCAACATAGCTTGCGGCGAATCTTTTCCTGACCGTATGGTCAGGACATACGCGACCACAACCTGACCATCCGGTCAACACATTCCCCGCCCCGCCATGGATACCACCGCACAAAATTCGCGCACCCGGACCGCCCGCCGCACCGACATCCGTCAGGCGAATGAACGGGCCATCCTGGTCGCCGCCGAAAAGGTGTTTGCCGAAGCCGGATTCGGCGGTGCGACGATGCAGCTGATCGCCGACATGGCGGGCCTGCCCAAGGCCAACCTGCATTACTATTTCGCCACCAAGGAGGATCTTTACCGCCGCGTCGTCGAGAACATCTTCAACATCTGGCTGCATGCCGCCGACAGCTTTGACACCGCCGCCGACCCCGCCACCGGCATCGGGGCCTATATCGCCGCCAAGATGCGGATCAGCCGCGACCATCCCTTCGGGTCGAAGGTCTGGGCGTCCGAGGTGATGCATGGGGCGCCGGTGATCCAGGACTATCTGGAAACCACGCTGCGCGACTGGACCGAAGGCCGGGTGAAGGCGATCCAGCGCTGGATCGACACCGGCCAGATGGCCCCGATCGACCCGCGGCACCTGCTTTACATGATCTGGGCCACCACCCAGCATTATGCCGATTTCGGCCATCAGATCGAAACGCTGAACGGCGGCAAGGCCTATTCCGACCGCCAGTGGAAAGCCGCCGCCGACAGCGTGACCGCCATCATCCTGCGCGGCATCGGCGTGACTCCCCCCTGATTTTCGTCGAAAATCAGCCCTGTTCCGATTTTCCCCGAAAATCGGGCCCCGCCCCCAGCGCAAGGACCTGCCATGCCCGCCGCCCCGATCGCCGCCCCCACCGCCGCCGAATTGACAGAGGAGGCTGCGCATCTGGTCTTTCCCCGTTTCAACGAGGATACCGCCCTTGCCCTTGGCCTGATGCTGGTGGAGCTGGCACGCTCGGGCAATCTGCCGGTGGTGATCGACATCCGCAGCACCGACCGCTGCTATTTCCACGCCGCCCTGCCCGGCTCGGCCCCGCTGAACGACCTGTGGGCGCGGCGCAAATCGGCAACGGCGCTGATGTTTCAGGAAGCGTCCCTGCTGGTCGGCACCCGTCACCGCGACAAGGGAGAGACACTGGCGAAACACGGTCTGTCCCCGGAAGGTTACGCCGACCATGGCGGGGCGGTGCCGATCCGGGTCGACGGGGTCGGGGTGGTGGCTTGCGTCACCGTCTCGGGCCTGCCGCAGATCGAAGATCACCGGCTGGCCGTGCGCGCCATCACCGCCCTTCTGGCCGCCAGCGCCTGATGCGCGGGCAGGGACGTCCGGGCGCAGCCCTGCGTTGCCCGGCCATGGCCGGGCATGCTATGCTTGCCGAAATCAGCGGCAAGCGGGCGTGACCCCGCACAAACAGGCCGGGCAGGATCGGGCGATGAAGACACTGGTGGCAATTCGCACCCACAATTGGGGGGCCGATGCGCAGCGGCTGTGCGACAGGCTGCTTCCGGCGCTTGGCGACCGCCTGGTTGTGGTGTTCCACAACCGCAAGGGCCAATCCCTGCCGGTTCCGGTCATCGACATCGCCGACGGGTGGCCCGCCGGTCAGGGCCTGTTCGAACCCGAAGACTGGGGCTGGCGCTGCGGCGACTATTTCCTTTACGCGCTGCGGCAGGCCCGCCCGGATGCCGATTTCTACTGGTTGATCGAACCGGATGTGCATTTCACTTCGGATCCCGCGCCATTCTTCGCCGCCTTCGAGGCTGTTACCGCCGATCTGATGGGCAGCGACATCGCCCCCTTTCACGAACGGATGCGGTTTGCCCGCACGCTGGAGGGCAAGGCGCTGCTGCGGGCCACTTTCGCCCTGACCCGGATGTCGGGACGCCTGATCGACCGGCTGTTCCTGACACGGCAGGAGAAGGGCCGCGAGGCGACAAGCGCCCGGTTCTACCCCAATGACGAGCTGTTCAGCTATACCACGGCCAATGACCTGCCGGGCTTCACGCTTGCCAGTCTTGAAGACCACGCCCCCGGCTGGTTCGATGGCACCGCCATCGTGCCCAGTCCCGACCGGCTGCTGGACGAGGTGAGCCTGAATGTGCCGCCGGGCCGGGTGCTGCATCCGGTGCGGTCGCGCGACAGCCTGATCAATGCGCTGGTCGGGCGCGTGGTCGATGCGACGGCCTTTCTGTCGCGCAGTCAGGGCGCACTGGCGATGCTGACGCCGCAAGAGCTGGATTCCATCGCCTTCAGCGTGGCGCAGCGCCTGCGCGAGAAACTGGCGCTTTATCAGCTGCGCCCGGTTGAGCGTCAGCGCCTGCTGCGGCGACAGACCCGCAGGAAGTGACGCCGCCCGGCGTCCAGAGCCTTGAAACCGGGCAGCATTGCGTGAAGGATGGGCATCCCGGAAAGAACCAGACCGATCCAGCCCATCCATGACGCCCCAGCGCAGCCGCATCCAGCAGAAGAACCGCGAGACCATCCTTGATGCCGCGCTTGGGGTGTTTTCGGCCCATGGCTATCGCGGCGCGACGCTGGACATGATTGCCGATGTGGCCGGGCTGTCGAAACCCAACCTGCTGTATTACTTTCCGTCGAAAGAGGCCGTCCACAATGCCCTGCTGACCGGGCTTCTGGACACCTGGCTTGATCCGCTGAAAGCCATGAACCCGGAAGGAGAGCCGGTGGCCGAGGTGCTGGCCTATGTCCAGCGCAAGCTGGATCTGGCGCGCGACTATCCGCGCGAAAGCCGCCTTTTTGCGGGCGAGATCATCCAGGGAGCCCCGCGTCTGGCCGGGGTGATCCAGACCGATCTGCGCAATCTGGTGGAAGAAAAGGCCGCCGTCCTGACGCGCTGGATGGATCAGGGCCGCATCGCGCGCGTCGATCCGGTGCATCTTATGTTCTCGATCTGGGCGCTGACCCAGCATTACGCCGATTTCGACGCGCAGGTCCGCATGGTGCTGGGCCCCGGCCACGATCCCTATGCCGAGGCGCGGCGGCATCTGGACATCCTGTTCCGCCGCCTGCTGGCCCCCTAGAGGCTTCGTGGTCGCGCGTCTTTCGCCAAACCGGAGTCCACTTTTGTCGGACACGCTCCAGGGAACGCCCGCAATTCGTCTCTAATCCTTCGGGCTTTGCTGCGGAAACTGTGGCGGGACTGCGCTATGATCGCGGCTGTGGGGGCACCCAGACTGGGGTGACGGACATGGGACCTGTCTCATCCGTCCGGTCGTCGGTGCAGACGTTGGGAACTTCGCCGCTGCCATCGGCCGGCTTGGACTTGGGCAGCTCGGCTGCCATCAACGGCGCGCGCGCAGAATTCGCCGCAGCGCCACAGACCGAACGGGCGGTGGCACCAGCCACCGGCAAGGGGCACAGCGATGCTGCCCAGGGCTACCCGGTCGAGGAACGCAGCTTTGCCGTGGAAAGCGCCAAGGCACGGGCCATGGCCGCGCAGCGCGCCTATGCCATGGCCTCGCTGGTGGCCGGGCTGAATCCGCTGAACGATCCGGTGCCCTGATCCGCCGGGGTCCGGGCCCTATGCAAGGCAAAGGGCTGCCCCGACCGGGCAGCCCTTCGACATCATCGGGTCCCTCAGGCCCTATTCCGCCGCGGTCTTGACGCTGGGGTTGTTGGGATGCGTCGTCCAGTTGGCATAATCGGCCACCTTGCGGCCGGTGCGCGGGTCCAGCGCGCCCTTGGCCATCGGCACCATGGTGATGCAATTGTCCACCGGGCAGACGTTGACGCACAGGTTGCAGGCCACGCATTCGTCATCCTTCACGGTGAAGACGCGGCCCGGCCCCATGGCGATGGCCTGATGGCTGGTATCCTCGCAGGCGGCATAGCAGCGGCCGCATTTGATGCAATCGTCCTGGTTGATATGCGCCTTGGTCACATAGTTCAGGTTCAGATACTGCCAATCGGTCACATTCGGCGTGGCGCGGCCCACCAGATCCGACAGATCCATGCCCTTGTCATCCAGATATTGCGACAGGCCGGTGATCATCTCCTGCACCACCTTGAAGCCATAGGTCATCGCCGCCGTGCAGACCTGCACGTTTCCGGCCCCGAGGCTGAGGAATTCCGCCGCGTCGCGCCATGTCGTCACCCCGCCGATGCCGCTGATCGGCAGGCCGCGCGTTTCGGCGCTGCGCGCAATCTCGGCCACCATGTTCAGCGCGATCGGTTTCACCGCCGGGCCGCAATAGCCGCCATGGGTGCCCTTGCCGTCGATCATCGGCTCGGGCGCGAAATCATCAAGGTTCACCGAGGTGATCGAGTTGATGGTGTTGATCAGGCTGACCGCATCCGCCCCGCCGCGTTTCGCCGCCTCGGCCGGTTTCCTGACATCGGTGATGTTGGGCGTCAGCTTGACGATGCAGGGCATCCGGCTGTGTTTCTTCACCCAGCGCGTGACCATCTCGATATATTCCGGCACCTGCCCGACGGCCGACCCCATGCCGCGTTCCGCCATGCCATGCGGGCAGCCGAAGTTCAGCTCCACCCCGTCGGCCCCGGTATCCTCGATCCGCTTCAGGATGTCGCGCCAGCTGTCCTCGTCGCAGGGCACCATCAGGCTGATGATCAGCGCGCGGTCC
The DNA here is from genome assembly GCA_036745335.1 of Paracoccaceae bacterium. GTDB lineage: Bacteria > Pseudomonadota > Alphaproteobacteria > Rhodobacterales > Rhodobacteraceae > Pseudogemmobacter. The sequence goes on along the minus strand of DAIOGH010000018.1, from coordinate 47,568 downwards.
TTCCAGGCCCGCTTGACCGACTTGATCTCTTGCAGGTTCACCTCCAGCGGGCGGTCGGTGATCAGCTCGATGTTGTTCAGGCCCAGCAGGCGCCGGTCCGCCCCCCAGACCGCGCCATAGCGGGGCCCCGAGACGTTCACCACCGGCGGCCCTTCGGACCCCAGGGTCTTCCACACCACGCCGCCCCATCCGGCCTGAAAGGCCCGCACGACGTTGTATTCCTTGTCCGTCGGCGGGGCCGAGGCCAGCCAGAACGGGTTGGGCGACTTGATACCGATGAAATTCGAGGTGAGGTCAGCCATCATGGGCCTCCTTGCGACAAGCTGGGAGAGGGGACGTCAGGCAGGAATCGCGCCGCAGGGCGCGACGGATCAGGCGAAGACCGACCAGAGCCAGCCAAGGATGTCGCCACCGAACTGGCCAAGTTTCGGGATCAGAAAGGCCCATGAGGCGCAGCCGAGGATGTTCCACAACATGAAGCGGCGCAGCCGCATTCCGGTCATGCCCGCCAGCAGGAACACCACCGGGCGCAGGACGGTCAGATAATGCCCGATCAGCACCGTGGCGGGGCCGTATTTCACAAAGGCCGCGCGGGCCTTTTCCACCATCTCGGGATGCCGGGACAGCGGGCGCATCTGCAACACGCTGCGGCCATAGCGCCGGCCCAGCCAATAGCTGAAGGTCGATCCGATCAGCGCGCCCGCCGCGGCCCCGGCCCAGAGTGGCCAGAACGGCACCGCGCCGGTGGCCGCCATCGCACCCACGGCCACCAGAACGGCCGTCGACGGCACCACGATCGACAGGAAGGCCGTGGTCTCGGCGGCAGCAAAGACCAGCATGATCAGCGGCAGCCAATCCTGATACCGCTCGATCCAGCCGATGAAGCCCTGTGCTATCGCGTCCATGCCGTTCCCAAGCCCCCGCCCCCTGTGGCGCGGGACGCTGTTGAGAGCAAGGCGAAATCGCGGCCATCGCGCGCCCTACCCTCAGGCCGAGGTCAGATGGGCGTGAATCGCCTCGGCGGCATCGCGGCCCTCGGCGACGGCGGTGACGGTCAGATCCTCGCCCCCCGCCGCGCAATCGCCGCCCGCCCAGACCTTCGCCGGGGTCCCGGCGATCTTGCCGCCCTGAACATCGGTGCCCTCGGGCGCGCCTGTCAGGATCTGGCCGATGGCCTTGAACACCTGATCGGCGCGCAGGGTAAAGGTCTCGGACAGGGTTTGCAGCCCCTCGGGCCGGTCTTCGGTATAGGCGAATTCCACCGCCTCGACCCGGCCGTTGCCGATCAACCGCACCGGTGCGGCATTGTGGATGATCCGCACGCCGGATTGCACGGCATGATCCTGTTCATCGCCCGAGGCCGCCATCTTCTCCTGCCCGCGCCGATAGACGATGGTGACGTTTTCCGCGCCCAGCAGCTTGGATTGCACGGCGGCATCCACCGCCGTCATGCCGCCGCCGATCACCACCACATCGCGGCCCACGGGCAGCGCCCCCAGATCGGTCGCCTGGCGCAGCTCGGCAATGAAATCCACCGCGTTGCGGACGCCGGCCTTGTCTTCGCCTTCGGCCCGCAGCGCATTCACCCCCTGCAGGCCGACGCCCAGGAACACCGCGTCATAATCACGGCGCAGGTCGTCCAGCTGGATGTCGCGGCCCAGTTCCACCCCGGTCTTCACCGTGATGCCGCCGATCTGCAACAGCCAGTCCACCTCGCGCGCGGCAAAGCCGCCGGTGGCCTTGTAACTGGCGATGCCATATTCGTTCAGCCCGCCCGCCTTGGCCCGCTTTTCGAACACCGTCACCTCATGCCCCTTCAGGGCAAGGCGATGGGCGCAGGCCAGACCGGCCGGACCTGCGCCCACCACGGCCACCCGCCTGCCGGTGGAGGAAGACCGGACGAACGGATGCAACCCCTTGGCCATCGCCGTATCGGTGGCAAAGCGTTGCAGGCGGCCGATCTCGACCGGCTTGCCCTCGGCGGTTTCCCGCACGCAGACCTCTTCGCACAGCGTCTCGGTCGGGCAGACACGGGCGCAGATGCCACCCAGGATGTTCTGGCTCCAGATTGTCGTCGCCGCCGCTTCGGGCGTGCCGGTGGCGATCTGCCGGATGAACAGCGGAATGTCGATCGTGGTCGGACAGGCCGTCATGCAGGGCGCATCGTGGCAGAAATAGCAGCGGTCGGCAGCGACCCGCGCCTCATGCCCGTCCAGCGCCGGGGTGTGGTCGGAAAAGTTGCGGGCAAGGCTGTCGGTCGACAGACGCCCCGGCACGATGCCAGGCGTCAGCTGGGTGTTCGGCATTGGCTATCCCCTCCCTGGGAACGTCATTGGGGGTCTTGCTTTGGACGAATCGTCTCACAGGTCTGATTTTTTATCAAACGGTAAATTTTGACCGGACAGAAAGTTTCGGCCCATCCGCGCAGCACGACAGATTCTGCGCCCAAGGAAACGGCGCTTTTCACGCTTTGCGCGCTGTCCTATAAGCAGGCAGCCGCAAGACCCGGCAAGATAAGCCCCAGAGGACGGCATGAGCAAACATTCGACCGACGCAGACGTCGCCTTTATTTCGGCCCTGGCCGAGTTGCTGAACAAGAACGAGCTGACGGAACTGTCGGTCAAACGCGAATACGGCGAGGATGACAGCCTTGAAGTGCGCGTGGTGAAACAGGCGGTGGTGGTGCAGGCCGCCGCGGCCCCGGTCCATGCCGCCGCCCCGGCAGCCCCGGCCCAGGCAGCCGCACCCGCACCCGCTGCCGCCGCAGCCCCGGCCGCGGCCGAAGACCCCAGCCAGCACCCCGGTGCCGTGACCTCGCCCATGGTGGGCACCGCCTATCTGGCCGCCGAACCGGGGGCCGCGCCCTTCGTGACCATCGGTGCCAGCGTGACCGAAGGCCAGACCGTGCTGATCATCGAGGCAATGAAGACGATGAACCACATCCCGGCGCCCAGGGCCGGTGTCGTCAAGCGCATCCTTGTCGATGACGGCACGCCGATCGAATACGGCGCACCGTTGATGATCATCGAATAAGGGCGCAGGGATGTTCGAGAAAATCCTGATCGCCAACCGCGGAGAGATTGCCCTGCGCGTCATCCGCGCCGCCCGCGAGATGGGGATCGCCTCGGTCGCGGTGCATTCCACCGCCGATTCCGATGCGATGCATGTGCGCATGGCCGATGAATCGATCTGCATCGGCCCCGCGCCCTCCTCGGAAAGTTATCTGTCAAAGGCCGCCATCATCTCGGCCTGCGAGATCACCGGTGCCCAGGCCGTGCATCCGGGCTATGGCTTCCTTTCCGAAAACGCCGCCTTCGCGCAGGCGCTGGAAGATCACGGCATCACCTTCATCGGCCCTTCGGCGGAACACATCCGCATCATGGGCGACAAGATCACCGCCAAGGAAACCGCGAAATCCCTTGGAATTCCGGTGGTTCCCGGCTCTGACGGCGGTGTGCCGGATTTCGAGACCGCAAGAACCGTGGCGACCCAGATCGGCTATCCGGTGATCATCAAGGCCACCGCCGGTGGCGGCGGGCGCGGCATGAAGGTGGCGAAATACGAGCCCGAGCTGGAAGTGGCCTTCCGCACCGCCCGCAGCGAGGCCAAGGCCGCCTTCGGCAATGACGAAGTCTATATGGAGAAATACCTCCAGCGCCCGCGCCATATCGAGATCCAGGTCTTCGGCGACGGCAAGGGCAAGGCCGTTCATCTGGGCGAACGCGACTGTTCGTTGCAGCGCCGTCATCAAAAGGTCTTCGAAGAGGCCCCCGGCCCGGTGATCACGCCCGAGATGCGCGACAACATCGGCAGGATCTGCGCCGATGCGGTGGCGAAGATCAACTATATCGGCGCGGGCACCATCGAATTCCTGTTCGAGGACGGCGAATTCTACTTCATCGAGATGAACACCCGCTTGCAGGTGGAACATCCCGTCACCGAATACATCTTCGATGTCGATCTGGTGCGGGAACAGATTCGCGTGGCCGCCGGCCTGCCGATGTCCTTTGCGCAAAAGGATCTCAAGGTGCATGGCCATGCCATCGAAGTGCGGATCAACGCCGAAAGGCTGCCGAATTTCGCGCCCTGCCCCGGCAAGGTGACGCAGTATCACGCGCCGGGCGGGCTGGGTGTGCGGATGGATTCGGCGCTTTACGATGGCTATCGCATTCCGCCCTATTACGATTCGCTGATCGGCAAGCTGATCGTCCATGGCCGCGACCGCGACGAGGCACTGGCCCGCCTGTCCCGCGCGCTGGGAGAGCTGATCGTCGATGGGGTCGATACGACCGTGCCGCTGTTCCGCGCCCTTCTTGCCGAGAAGGACATCCGCGCCGGGGATTATTCGATTCACTGGCTGGAAAAGTGGCTGGCCGCCCAGTTCGGTTGAGCGTCGGGCGGCGCGGCCCCGCCCGCGCCGCCGGCAAATTTCTTCGAAGAAATTTGTCAAAATCCTTCAAAGGATTTTGCTGATGTCCCATAGGCCGATGCCGTCCGCGCTTGATCCAGACCTGCTGCTGCGCGCCTATGCTGCGGGCATCTTTCCGATGGCGGGATCCCGCACCGACGACAAGGTGCATTGGGTGGATCCGCACCACAGGGGTATTTTCCCCTTGGACAATTTCCACATCTCACGCAGTTTGTCCCGGCTTATCAGGCGCTGGAATTTCACTATTCGAACCAACACAGCCTTCGAGGCTGTCGTTGACGCCTGCGCCGCGCGGGAAGAGACCTGGATCAGCACCCCGATCCGCAGCGCCTATCTGGCGCTTCACCGCGCGGGCCATGCCCACAGCACAGAAGTCTGGTCGGACGGCCAGCTTGCAGGCGGGGTCTATGGCGTTACCCTGGGGGCCGCCTTCTTCGGGGAATCGATGTTCTCGGCCCGCTCCGGCGGATCGAAAGCCGCGCTGGCCTTCCTGATCCACCGTCTGCGCGCAGGCGGTTTTCGCCTCTTCGACACCCAGTTCCTGACCCCGCATCTGGCCAGCCTTGGGGCCGTGGAAATCCCGCGCACCGAATATCACCGCAGGCTGGCCGCAGCCATCGCCCTGCCCGCATGCTTCGATCCGCCGGGCTACTGCCCCTCGGTCTCGTCGGTGCTGTCCGGCGTCTCGGGCACTTCGGGCGGCTGATAGCCCGGCACCACACAGCGCAGCACCCAGACATCGTAGCGCGGGTGATCCATCGCCGACAGCGCGGGGCTGGAAGCCAGCATCCAGCCCGAAAAGACCGGCTCGGACCGGGTGGCATCCATCACGGTCAGATGCGCCTGCGCATCGCCCGCCGGGTTGTCGGCCGGATAGCGGCAGCCGTCCAGCTGGATGGTCAGCCGCCCGTTCGACGCGGATTGCCCGCGCGACAATTCCATGTCGCCGGTCTGCCCGGTCAGCTTGTCCAGCCAGCGCAACACGCCGCCCGGTGCCTCGTCATAGCCCTGCGCAACCGCAGGACCGGCAACCAGGATCAAAATCAGCGCCAGCTGCTTCATGGCGCGGCGGCCTCATCCCCGGCCTTGTCGTCAGCCTTGTCTCCACCGACGAATTTCATCAGCAGCGACACCAGCGAGACCGACCCTTGGGTATCCTCGATCTCATCCCCAGGTGCCAGATTCTCAAGCGCCCCGCCGGGAATGATCTCGACGAAATTGCCGCCCAGCAGACCTTCCGAGGAAATCAGAATCGCCGAATCCTGCGGCAACAGGATGTCCTGACGGATGTCGATCACGGCATCGGCCATGAAGGTCTGCGGGTTCAGCGTCAGCGCGGTGATGGTGCCGACCTTCAGCCCCGCCAGTCGCACATCGGACCCTGTTGAAATGCCGTCGACCGCCCGGAAACTGGCCGTCAACGGATAGCTCTGCCCGCGCCCTGCGGTCAGGCCCGCACCTTGCGCCGCATAAAAGGCAAAGCCCGCGGCAACGGCCAGAACGGCCGCCCCGGCGGCGATTTCAGCACGCGTTCCGGCCATCACTCGGGGGCCCAGGCCTCGTAATCCTGCCGCGCGGCAGGTTGCGGGCGGCGGATCGACCCCGGCGGCGCATAGGCCAGCGCAGTGCCGGTCAGGTTCTCGTGATGCGGCTGCTCCCAACCCTTGTGGGCCAGCGGTGCCTGGGTCGGCGGTGCGTCCCAGGTGTGATGCAGCCAGCCATGCCAGTCGGGCGGCACCCGGCTGGCTTCCATCTCACCCTTGAAGATCACCCAGCGACGGCTGCCGTCTGCGGTCTGATAGTAGACATTGCCCTGATCATCCTCGCCCACCCTGCGTCCCTTGCGGGCGGTGAACAGCTGGGTGCCAAGGGTCTGGCTGTTCCACCAGGTCAGCAGGCGCTTGAGGAAATACATGCGGCGGGCCTCCGTTGCGTTGCCAGAGATATGGCCGATTGCGCCGCCAAGGTCCAGTGGGCGAAGGCAGCGGCAGCACCTTCTTGCAGATGCCGGACGGGGCGCTGGCCCCCCGCACCCCCCAGGATATTTCCAGAAGGGAAAGAGCAGACCGCCTTCCGGCTTTCCCTTCTGCAAATATCCCCTGCGGAGCAGACCCGAGGCGGTTGGCGCTTGCGCCAGAGCCGAGACATCAAACCTGCGCCTGTCAAGGCGCGCAATCCTGCAACGGATCAGACGGGCAGACGGGCGGTCACCTCGATCTCGATCCGGTGCCGCGCGTCGATCAGGCCGGCCTCGATCATCGTGGCGGCGGGGGGATGGGCGCCGAAAGTGGCCGACAGGATCGGCCAGCAGGGTTCGAACTCGGCGCGGTCGGGCAGGATGTAATGGACACGCACGACATCGGCAAAACTTGCCCCTGCCTCGTTCAGGGCGGCCCCGATGATGCGCAGGGCCAGGGTGCATTGCTCGGTGACGCTTTCGGGAATGATCCCGGTGGCATGGTCGGTTCCGGTGGTGCCCGAGACGAAGACCCATCCATCGGCGACAACGGCGCGAGCATAGCCGATCTTCGGCTCCCAGGTCGATCCGGTGGTGATGCGGCGGATGCTCATCCGGGCCTCGCATGTGAAACGCCGCCCGTTGCGGAGCGGCGCCAGGATCGTCGCGGCGGATCAGCCGGCCGCGGCGGGTTCCTTCTTCTTCGGCTCGGTGTGGACCAGCAGCGGCTTGGCCCCGGCATTCACCGATTCCTCGTTCACCACCACTTCGGACACATTGCCCATGCCCGGCAGTTCGAACATCGTATCCAGAAGGATGTCTTCCATGATCGACCGCAACCCGCGCGCGCCGGTCTTGCGCTTGATCGCCCGCTTGGCGATGGCGGTCAGGGCGTCGGGGGTGAAGACCAGCTTGACGCCCTCGATCTCGAATAGGCGCTGGTATTGCTTGACCAGCGCATTCTTCGGTTCGGTCAGGATTGTCACCAGCGCGGCTTCGTCCAGATCCTCCAGCGTGGCGATGACCGGCAGACGGCCGACGAACTCAGGGATCAGCCCGAACTTCAGCAGGTCTTCCGGTTCCAGCTCGCGGAACAGCTCGCCCACGCCACGTTCATCCGGCCCCTTGACCGAGGCCCCGAAGCCGATGCCAGATCCCTTGCCGCGCTGCGCGATGATCTTTTCAAGGCCCGCAAAAGCCCCGCCGCAGATGAAGAGGATGTTCGTCGTATCCACCTGCAGGAATTCCTGCTGCGGATGCTTGCGCCCGCCCTGTGGCGGCACGGAGGCCACCGTGCCCTCCATGATCTTCAGAAGCGCCTGCTGCACCCCTTCGCCGCTGACATCGCGGGTGATCGAGGGGTTGTCCGACTTGCGGGTGATCTTGTCGACCTCGTCGATATAGACGATGCCGCGCTGCGCCCGTTCGACATTGTATTCGCTGGCCTGCAACAGCTTGAGGATGATGTTCTCCACATCCTCGCCCACGTAGCCGGCCTCGGTCAGCGTCGTCGCATCGGCCATGGTGAAGGGCACGTCCAGAATCCGCGCCAGCGTCTGCGCCAGCAGCGTCTTGCCGGTGCCGGTCGGCCCGATCAGCAGGATGTTCGACTTGGCCAGTTCGATATCCTGCTTCGACGAATGGTTCAGCCGCTTGTAGTGGTTGTGGACCGCCACCGACAGTACCCGCTTGGCATGCATCTGGCCGATGACGTAATCGTCCAGCACCTTGCAGATTTCGCGTGGGGTCGGCACCCCGTCACTGGATTTCAGACCCGAGGTCTTGGTCTCCTCGCGGATGATGTCCATGCACAGCTCGACGCATTCATCGCAGATGAACACGGTCGGCCCCGCGATCAGCTTGCGGACCTCATGCTGGCTCTTGCCGCAGAAAGAACAGTAAAGCGTGTTCTTGCTGTCGCTGCCCGAGTTCGTCGCCATCCGTTTCCCTTTGTCCTGCCCGCCGGTTCCGGCGCGCGCCCTTCGGTCAAGTCTAGGCCAAGGCCCGAACCGCCACAATGCGAAAACGCCCCCGCCGGCCCACGGTCGCCGGGGGCAGAACCTTACTTCGCGGCGTCGTCCATCTTGCCGCGATCGGCCAGGATCTCATCGATCAGGCCCCAGTCCCTGGCATCCTCGGCCGACATGAAATTGTCGCGCTCCAGCGCCGCCACCACGTTTTCCATCGTCTGGCCGGTATGCTTGACATAGATGCCGTTCAGCCGGTCCTTCAGCTTCTGGGTCTCCTGCGCGTGGATCATGATGTCAGTCGCCTGGCCCTGATAGCCGCCCGACGGCTGGTGAACCATCACGCGGCTGTTGGGCAGGCTGAACCGCATGCCCTTTTCGCCTGCGGTCAGAAGCAGCGACCCCATCGACGCCGCCTGCCCGATCACCAGCGTGCTGACCTTGGGCTTGATGTATTGCATGGTGTCATAGATCGACAGACCCGAGGTGACGACACCGCCGGGGCTGTTGATATACATCGAGATTTCCTTGGACGGATTTTCCGCCTCAAGAAACAGCAGCTGCGCGCAGATCAGCGATGACATGCCGTCATGCACCGGACCGGCAAGGAAGATGATCCGCTCCTTCAACAGGCGCGAGTAGATGTCATAGGCGCGTTCGCCCCGGCTGGTCTGTTCCACGACCATCGGGACGAGGGTGTTCATATAGGTGTCGATCGGATCACGCATCTTGGGCCTGCCTCATCTTTCGCGCTCAGGGTTATCGGCGGAGAGTTTCCAGAATCTTAGTGTCGCGTTGCGGGGGCTGCAAGGGCAGCTCCACCGGCCCCCGCAGGACGGCACCCTCGCCCCTTTCCCTTCGGCAAATATCCCACGGGGGTCCGGGGGTGTGAAACCCCCGGCGGCCGACAGCCGGATGCCCGCAGGTCTTACCGCGCCAGAACCAGTTCGGCCTTCAGCCCGCCAAGGGCATCGCTCTCGCCCAGATACAATCCGCCGCCATGGTTGCGCGCCACATCTGCGGCGATGGACAGGCCCAGCCCCACCCCGCCGCCCCGGTTCGGGTCGCGCTCGGCTTCCAGCCGGGTAAAGGGACGCAGCGCCTCGTCCCGGCGATCCGAAGGGATGCCAGGGCCGTCATCCTCGACCAGAATGCGCAGCGAACGGTCGGTCGCATGCAGCCTGACCTCGGCACGGCTGCCATAGCGCAGCGCATTGCCGATCAGGTTTTCCACCGCCCGCGCCACCGCATGCGGCCGCATCCGTATCCGCGCGGGCAGGCTTTCGGTCTCCAGCAGCCGGACCGCACCGCCCATCCGGGCGGCATCCTCGACAACCGTGGCCACAAGGGCGCGCGGATCGACCTCATCCATCTCTTCCATCGCATCGCCACGGGCGAAGGCCAGGAATTCGTCGACCATCCGTTCCATCTGCGCCACATCCTTGCCAAGGGCGAGGGTCTCCTCATCCTCGGGCAACAGCGACAGGCCCAGCCGCAGCCGGGTCAGCGGCGTGCGCAGATCGTGGCTGACGCCCGACAACAGCAGGGTGCGCTGTTCGATCTGGCGTTCGATCCGTGCCCGCATGTCCAGAAACGCCGCCCCCGCCGCCCGCACCTCGATCGCCCCGCGCGGACGATAGGCCACGCGCTGGCCCTTGCCGAAGGCTTCCGCCGCCTCGGCCAGACGGGTGATCGGGCGCAGCTGGTTGCGCAGGAAGACAAAGGCGATCACCGTCATCAGCACCGAGGTGAAGATCATCAGCACCAGAAGCTGATGCGGATTCGATGCCCCCATCCGGCGGCGCGTCAGATCGGCCTGCAAGGGCCCATGCCGGCTGTCAAAGCGCAGGCGCGCGATCCGGTCGGGATCGGTCACATCGGCGGCGATCAGCGTCGGCAGCGCATCGTGCAACGTGCTGATCGTCGCCTTGCCCGACACGTCGAAAAGACCGGCGCTGTCGGCAAGCGGGGCCAGGGGCCCCGGCGGCATCGTCAGTTCGATCTGCAACGGCCCTGCCAGCGCCTGCGCGCGCGCCAGCCCCTCGGCCGCCGTCGGCGCGGCGTCGATCTCCTGCAAGAGCAGCGCCAGCTCAAGCGCCACCCCTTGCGTCATCTGCCGCGTGACCCCTTCATAATGGCGCTGGATGAAAGCCATGGACACCACCAGCTGAATGGTGACGATGGGCAGGATCAGGATCAGCGCGGCGCGTCCGTAAAGACCGCGCGGAAGAAAGCGTTTCAGGACCATGGGCAAAGGCTAGCCATGACCGAGCCGATTGGAAAGCCCGCCCTTCCCCTTCCCGGCCGTCTGCGCCGGGTGCTGGCCCCCAACCCTTCGCCGATGACCGGGCCGGGCACCTGGACCGACATCATCGGCACCGGCCAGGTGGCAGTGATCGACCCCGGCCCGCTGTCGGACAGCCATCTTCAGGCCATCCTTGCCGCGCTGGACCCCGGCGAAACCATCTCGGCCATCCTTGTCACCCATGCGCATCTGGATCATTCGGCCCTTGCCCCTGCCCTTGCGCGGGCGACCGGGGCCCCGGTGATGGCCCATGGCGGCGCGGCCGAGGGCCGCAGCGCCGGGATGCAGCGGCTGGTGGCCCTTGGCCTGCACAGCGGCGGCGAGGGTCTGGATCACGCCTTCACCCCCGACCGCAGGCTTGCCGACGGGGCGTCGATCTCCGGCCCCGACTGGGCGCTGCGGGCGGTGCATACCCCCGGCCACCTGGGCGGGCATCTCTGCTTCGCCTGGCAGGATGTGCTGTTCAGCGGCGATCATGTGATGGGCTGGGCCCCCAGCCTCGTCTCGCCGCCCGATGGCGACATGGGGGCCTATATGGCCTCGCTGGCGCGGCTGGCGGCGGGCGACTGGCGGCTGCTTCTGCCCAGCCATGGCGATCCGGTCACGGCCCCGCATGCGCGGCTGGCCGAACTGACGGCGCATCGCAAGGGGCGCGAGGCGCAGATCCTGCATGTTCTGGACCGCAATCCCGCCGGTCTGACCGAGGTGACGGATCAGGTCTACCGCGACCTCTCCCCGGCCCTTCTTCCCGCAGCACGTCGCAACGCGCTGGCACATCTCATCGACCTTGCCGAGCGAAAGCGGGTTCTGGCCGATCCCTTCCCCGGCCCCGATGCCGTCTGGTCGCTGGCACAGCCCTGACCTCGGGCTCCAAACCCGGCGCGCCGCCCCCTTGTCACCGGTCGGTCAGGACGGCGGCGGCGGAACTGTCTCCCAGACCTGCCCCATCGCCAGGATGCAGGCCTGCCCGTTGGCGTAGGATTGCACCAGCGTCCAGTCACCCGCCGGATCGGCCCAGATTTCCAGCACCGTCTCGCGGTCGCGCAGTCCGGTTCCGGCCAGATGCGCGCCCTGTGCCTGCTCCAGCCGCGCCACGATCTCGGCCCGCGGGGCGCAGATCACCTCGGCAATCGGCGACTGCGCTGCGGCGGGCAGCGGCATGAGCAGCGGCAACAGGGCGAGTCGGCGGGCCATGATGCATCGAAGCGTAACATGGATATGACGCTTCCGCTGCCTTTCGCACCGTCCCTGTCCGGCAGTATGAGTCTCCGCCGCAACACCCGTCCCCCCAGATGCTGCGGCCGATACTTCGCGCTGGCCCATATCCGCCGCATCCCCCTATAGTCGGCAGGAAAGACCCAGGGGGACACCTGGGCTTGAGGCAGGCCAACGACAACAAGCAAGGAGGGAGCGAATGCGCTGCCCATTCTGCGGCAATATCGACACCCAGGTGAAGGACTCGCGTCCCGCCGAAGATCACGTCTCCATCCGGCGCCGGCGCTTCTGCCCGGCCTGCGGTGGCCGTTTCACCACCTATGAACGGGTGCAGTTGCGTGACCTCGTGGTGATCAAATCCAGCGGCAAGCGCGAGGATTTCGACCGCGACAAGCTGGAACGCTCGATCCGCATCGCGATGCAGAAACGGCCGATCGACCCCGAACGCATCGACCAGATGATCAGCGGCATCGTGCGGCGGCTGGAATCGCTGGGCGAAACCGACATCCCGTCGAAACAGATCGGCGAGATTGTGATGGAATCGCTGGCCCGGATCGACACCGTTGCCTATGTGCGCTTTGCCAGCGTTTACAAGAACTTCCAGGCCGCCGACGATTTCGACCGCTTCGTCAGCGAACTGCGCCCCGGCGACAAGCCGGAAGAGTGAGCGACGAAGACCACATGTCCCATGCCCTGCGCCTTGCGGCGCGGGGCATCGGGTCGACCTGGCCCAACCCTTCTGTCGGCTGCGTCATCGTCAAGGACGGGCTGATCCTTGGCCGCGGCACCACGCAGCCCGGCGGCCGCCCCCATGCCGAACGGATGGCGCTGGCCCAGGCGGGCACGGCAGCCCGTGGGGCCACTGCCTATGTCACCCTGGAACCCTGTGCCCATCACGGCCAGACCCCGCCCTGCGCCGCAGCACTGATCGAGGCGGGGATTGCCCGCACCGTCACCGCCCTGACCGACCCCGACCCGCGCGTTGCCGGGCGCGGCCATGCCATGCTGCGCGCCGCCGGGGTTGCCGTCACCGAAGATATCCTGGCCCCGCAGGCCCGCCGCATCACCGCAGGCTTCCTGAAACGGGTCACGCAGGGCCTGCCGCATGTCACCCTGAAACTCGCCGCCACGCTGGATGGCCGCATCGCCACCGCCAGCGGCGAATCGCGCTGGATCACCGGCCCGCAGGCCCGCGCCCATGTCCACATGCTGCGGATGACGCATGATGCGGTGCTGGTCGGTTCCGGCACCGCCCGCGCCGACGATCCCGACCTGACCGTCCGCGACCTTGGTGCCAGTCGCCAGCCGCTGCGGATCGTGATCGACAGCCGCCTGAGCCACAACCCGGCCAGCAGACTGGGCCGGACCGCCCGCGACCATCCGGTCTGGCTGCTGCACGGGTCCGGCGCCCCCGCCGGTGCCCGCAAGGACTGGGCCGGAACCGGCGCACGGCTGATCGACTGTGCGGAAAGCGCGGGCCATCTCGACCTGCAAGCCGCCTTCCGCCGCCTTGCGGAGGAAGGGCTGACCCGCATCCTCTGCGAAGGCGGCGGCACGCTTGCCGCCCGGCTTGTCGCCGAAACCCTTGTCGACGACCTTGCGCTTTACAGCGCCGGCTGCCTGATCGGTGCCGACGGCATCCCGGCCCTCGGCCCCCTCGGCCTTGCCGCGCTGAAAGACGCACCAAGACCGACCCTGACCGAAACCCGCACCCTCGGCCCCGATCTCTTCAGCCTCTGGTCCTTCTGACGCACCCACTCATCGCGGTCTTCGACGCTCTTCGCCCGAGGAGAAGCCGAAGGCGAACGACGAGGGGGCCCTCACCAATGGCCGACATTCGGCATCGACACCCAGGGTTCGGCCGGGGCCAGGGCCGCGCCCCGCTGCAACAGCTCGATGCTCACATTGTCGGGGCTGCGCACGAAGGCCATCCGCCCGTCGCGCGGCGGGCGGTTGATCACCACCCCATTGGCCTGCAAATGCGCGCAGGTGGCATGGATGTCGTCCACCTCATAGGCCAGATGGCCGAAATGGCGGCTGTCGCCGGGCAGGCCGTCATCGCCATCCCAGTTGTAGGTCAATTCCACCGGGCATTCCGGCTGGCCGGGCGGTGCCAGGAACACCAGCGTGAACCGCCCGCCCTCATTGTCATAGCGCCGGGTCTCCTCCAGCCCCAGAAGCCGGTAGAAAGCCAGCGAAGCCTCAAGATCCTTCACCCGGACCATGGTGTGCAGATAGCGTATCGTCATCGTCAATCCCCGTCAGTAAAGTGAGCGGATGCCCAGCCGCAGTTCGGCCGCTTCCGTCGTCATCAGCGATATGTTCGAGTCGGTGCGTGACAGGACCACGCCGACTTCAGGCGCAAAGCCCAGAAAACCCTGCTCTTCCAACAATGCCGTCACCCCCAGTTCGACCCTCAGGTCCTCCTGAACGCCCAGCAGGGCCAACGGCTTGTCATAGGTCACTTTTTCAAGACTGCCGAAGGCCGATATCTGCATTCCCAGCACAGGCTCTGCCTTTTGCCAGTTCACCACCACCTTGCCTGATTTCCGCGCCATCGTCGCAGACTCCGACCAGACCCGAAGCACATCGACACCCAGTCGCAGGGAATCCCCGTTTGCCAGCGTCCAGGTCCAGCCGACGCCCAGACCCAGCTCGTCCGAAGACCGGATCGCCAGATCCAGCCGCCGCCGCGTGACCAGGTCCGCGCTGAAATCAAGCTTGCCGACCGCCTTGAAATCACGGGTCCGACGTATCCCGAGCCGTGCCCAATCGGCCAGCGCGGCATCAGCCCGCCAGTCCCGGCCAAAGGCCGTGGTGACGGACAGAACACCGTCTTCGCGTGGACGCAGCCAGCCGAAGGACAGCGCAACCTGACTGGTCGCATAATCCGACGAGCGGGCCGTCGGCACCAGCGCCTTCGCCCGGTCCGACAACCGATAGGTCGTCGCATCCACCGACAGGCCAAAGCTCAGCACATCCTCTCCCATGGCCCAGCGATAGCTGACGGCGGCTCCGGTCGAGAAGCCCAGCCCCGACAGCGGGACCGCCGCAGGGTTGATGAACTCGATCCCGCCGATCACGACCGTGTTCGACGTGGGCCCCCCGTTCACGTTCGACGAGGGGAAGGCATTGAACTGCAACCGGATGCTCAGGGGATTGCGCCAGCGGACATAGTTGAAATCGCGCAGCGCCGAGGCCCTTGCAGCCGCGTCAGGAGCTTCGTCCACGGCGCGGCGCAACCAGAACTGCGCCCGCCCGCGCTGCCCGGATGATGCCAGCGCCTGTGCCATAGCCAGCGACGCACCAAACCGGTGCAGACTGCCCTTTTCCGCCAGCCTGTGCGCCCGCCGCGCCGCATCAATCGCCTCGGGATACAGCCCCAGATCGCGCGCGGCCCGCGCCAGGACCAGAAGCGCCACCTGATCCTCGGGATCGCGGCTGAGCAGCGCCAGCGCGGCCTCGCGCGCGGCCGTCACATGACCGGCCTGCACCAGCACGACGGCCAGTTGCCGCCCGTCCTCGACCGAAAGCCGCGTTTCAGCCCTGGATGGTTCAACGGCCAAGCCCGTCAGACACCCGACCAGCAGAAACACCAGCCCCAGTCTGATGTTGTGCCTGATACCGGCTACACAGCCCCGCACGCCCGCCATCAGCGCAGGGCGATGATGACGCCCGTTTCCCGCATCTGGCCGCTGCCGCCAACGTCATTGGCAGTCCCTTCCACCACGACGATCCCCGCGATTTCGGTGCCGTTCACGCCTCCGAAGACGCCGGACCAGTCGCCGCTGGCCGTCTCGGTCGCCCCGACCAGGGTACGAATCGAGGCACCGCCACCGTCAATGGTACCGTCTGTCCGGTCCACGTCGCCCAGGGCAAGCGAAATATAATCCTGCATCACCCCGAGAGGCGCGCCGTTGACATCATAGACCTGCCGCCCGGTCACCGTGCCGATGATCGCGCCAATCCCGTCGAAATCGCCGAAATCGACGTCGATCTCGGCCGTGCCGGTCACATATTGCGGCAGGTTGATCCCCGAGGCGCTGTCAAACACCCGCACCGCAGCATATTCTCCGGTAAATGTGTATTCGCCGGAACTCGGCAGGGTGACGTTGCCGGCAACCCGTTTTGCCGCCGCACCGCCATAGCCAAAGCTGACATAACCGGCGGTCGCGAAGGCTCCGCCTTCAACCGCGCCACTCGCCGACCGCCGGAAGACCGCATAATACTGATCGGCACCCGCAGTGTTTTCATAGCGCCCGAAGCCACCCGGAAGCGACCCGGTCCGCGCATAGGTCGCCTGACCGTTCGCCGCCGTCGCGCCGTCGAAGGGGATGTTGTTCACCACGATTTCATCCGTTGCCGGATCGTAAACCATGCTGTTCATGACCAGATCGGAATTCATCGCTCCGCCATAGACCGAGCCGGTGGCCGTATCGGCCGCCCCGCCGTCCGACCCCGGATCGTCCTGAAACGGGTTGCCGCCACAGCCCGTCAACAGGCCCGCGGCAATCAGGATCGGCAAAACACGAGAAAACATGGCACTGCCCCCAGGTTCGTTCATTTTTTGCCAGACTGCCTTCAATGGCCCGGCGTGTCAAAGCGGAAACCGTCATGCGGCACCGCGAAGGGCGCGCGTTGCCGCGCCGCATCACGCTTCATGTCGCGGTTCCCCCACCCGTCACCACCAGATATAGTCCAGCCCGACTCAACCTTCCGCGAAAGGCAGCGCCCATGCCGCTTACCCCCGACCAGCTGGCCGAAATCGAAGCCGCCCGCGCCACGCCGCGCCCCACCCTGCGCGCGGTCAGCGAGGGGATGGAGACCCATCTCTACCGCGCGCATCCGGTGCTGGACCACGGCTTCATCCGGGTGATCGACTACATGGGCGACGATTCCGCCATCGTGCAGGCAGCACGGGTCAGCTACGGGGCCGGGACGAAACACGTCCAGAACGACGAAGGGCTGATCCGCTACCTGATGCGGCACTGGCATTCCACCCCGTTCGAGATGTGCGAAGTGAAGCTGCATGTGAAGCTGCCGGTCTTCGTCGCCCGCCAGTGGATCCGCCACCGCACCGCCAACGTCAACGAATACTCGGCCCGCTACTCGATCTTGGACCGCGAGTTCTACATCCCCGAACCCGCCCAGCTGGCCGCCCAAAGCACCGTCAACAACCAGGGCCGCGGCGAGGTGCTGTCGGGCGAGGAATCCGCCCGCGTCCTTGCCATGCTGAAATCCGACGCAGCCCGGATGTATGACCATTACGAGGAAATGCTCAGCCAGGACGGCCAGCAGGGCCTTGCCCGCGAACTGGCGCGGATGAACCTGCCGATGAACATCTATACCCAATGGTACTGGAAGACCGACCTGCACAACCTCTTCCATTTCCTGCGCCTGCGCGCCGACCCCCACGCCCAATACGAAATCCGCGTCTACGCCGAGGCCATTGCGGCCACGGTGAAGGATTGGGTCCCCCTGGCCTTCGCGGCGTTCGAGGATTACCGGATGGGAGGCGTCACCCTGTCGGCCAAGGCGATTGCGGTGTTGAAACGCCGACTGGCGGGTGAGACGGTGAGCCAGGACGACTCCGGCATGTCCAAGGGGGAATGGCGGGAGTTTGAGGGGGTTTGGGGGTGAGCAATTTTTCACAGCGTTTCGGCTATGTTAAGCCTAATCTAGATCTCAACGAAGATGATATGCCTGAGGCTTTGAGGAATGGCCTTTGGGATGCAGTGAGTTTGACCTTCTTTCAAAGTAACGCCAAATATGATATTATCGGGCGTCAAGAGTATCTGGCGGATCATTTCCATGTATTAACGAACCGGATCTGGTTTGATTTCTTTAGAAAGCCCATTGATACAAGAGACGCCAATGCAATATCGGCGGTCTCGCAAATTAGAAAGTTCTTTTTTGGAGCTAGCTTTTTTCAAGTATATGACTTTATTGAATTTCTAGCTGCATGCGACATTGAACACTATAGGTACAATGGTGGCGGTGAGGAATTCGCTGCCTTCTGCAATAGAGTCTTTGAGCGAGAACGTGGTGCGTTTCGGTTCGCAGGAAAGACGCTTGTCAAGATAACTGATGAGAATGAGCTTCAGTCGGTTGAGGACGCAATGTCCAAAGACCTCCCTTCGGCTATTCGCCAGCACATTAAACGTGCCGCCGAATTATACAGCCAACGCCCTACACCAGACTACCGAAATAGCATAAAGGAATCCATTTCAGCTGTCGAAGCCGCAGTCGCCTTCGTAACAGAGGCAAAGAAAGTTGGCGGAATTTCAGTGCCGTTGAGGAAGGCAGTGGACAAGCTTGTGGTCCACCCAGCCCTTAGAGACGGCTTCGAGAAGCTATACGCCTATACATCTGATGCTGAGGGAATTCGCCACGCACTCTTGAGCGAAAGCAACTTAAGTCAAGCTGATGCAAGATATATGCTTGTTTCGTGTAGCGCCTTCTCAAACTATTTGGTCGCACTAAAGGCAACCTAACGTGGCGAGCTTTGCGCAACCCTTGGCCATCGCGCGCCGAGGCTGACCACCTCTACCCTGTCATCCCGCGAACGCGGGGACCCACAGTTTCTAACGCGCACCCTTGGCAAATCTGGGTCCCGCTTTCGCGGGGATGACGGTTCGGTGAACCGGATAGCACTATTGCCCCCTCCCCCCCCGTCTGCACCCGCAACTCCCGCACCTGATCCGCCGCCAGATACCCCGTCACCGCCAGCCCCTCATCCCGCTGCCAGCCGGAAATCGCCGCCCGCGTGTTCCTCCCGAACATCCCGTCCGCGCCATAGGCCGAATATCCCAGTCATCCCCGTCATGGATCGTGGGATGAGGTATTCTCTGCTCTGCTCTGCACTTGCACGAGCAACCGGGGTAATCCTTTGCGGGCACCGCCGAACCTGCTAACAAAGGGTTAAATCGACAGTATAACCTGTTGAAATATAACAGATCGAAAATCTGCCCGCTCCGGGCACCAGCAAAGGACCGGTCATGATCCTCTACGGCATCCCCACCTGCGACACCTGCAAGCGCGCGCTGAAGACCCTTCAGGCCGCCGGCAAGGACGTAACCTTCCGCGACATCCGCGCCAATCCTCTGACCGATATGGAAATCGCTGCCATCGTCACCGAATTCGGCTCAAGGGCGGTGAACACCCAGTCCACCACCTACCGCGCGTTCAGCGACTTTCTGAAAGCGTCAGAGCCCGAGGCCCAGATCAAGGCCCAGCCGACCGTGATGAAGCGGCCCGTCATCAAGGCGGACCGCTGGCACCTCGGCTGGGATGCCGCCGCCGAGGCGGAACTGACGGCCTAAAGCAGCCGCAGATCGCCGGCCGATTGCTTGCCGTCGCGGCCCGACTGCAATTCGTAGCCGATCTTCTGGTTGTCGTTCAGCCCCTTCAGCCCGGCGCGTTCCACCGCCGAGATATGGACGAACACGTCCTTGCCGCCATCATCCGGCGCGATGAAGCCATAGCCCTTGGTCGAGTTGAACCATTTCACGGTGCCTGTCGGCATTCCGTCTCTCCCCTTCTGATCCCCCCGCGGCACCATTGCCGAAAGGGCGTAGCCGCCAGGTCTTTCAGGGCCTTCTTTCAGAGAGGCGCAGTCAGAACGTCTGTGGTCACGCGCCGATGATGCCACCAAGCTGCATAAAATCAAGCCGCAACGCGACACCGCCGCCGCGCGGGCGGCAAGCCGCACAAAGTCCGGTCTCTGTGATGCGTCTTCATCTTTGCCCAAATACCCCCGGAGGGGTCCGGGGAGGTGTGAAACCTCCCCGGCCGCCAGCCGCAGGGATCAGGCCAGATCGGGCGGCAGTGCGGCCCGGCCGAACTCGGCCAATGCCGCCTCCAGCGTCATCGTCTCGACCCGCGTCTCGCCCAGACGACGCACCGAAACCGTGCGCTCCTCGACCTCCTTCAGCCCGATCGCCAGAATCACCGGCACCTTGCCGACCGAATGCTCGCGCACCTTGTAGTTGATCTTCTCGTTGCGCATGTCGGCCTCGGCCCGCACGCCCGCAAGGGTCAGCGCCGTCACCACCTCTTCCACGAAGGGATCGGCATCCGACACGATCGAGGCCACCACCACCTGCCGCGGCGCCAGCCAGAACGGCAACTTGCCGGCATGGTTCTCGATCAGGATGCCGATGAACCGCTCGAACGACCCCAGCACCGCGCGGTGCAGCATGAAGGGCCGGTGCCGCGCCCCATCCTCGCCGATATAGGCGGCATCCAGCCGTTCGGGCAGGTTGGGGTCCAGTTGCAGCGTGCCGCATTGCCAGTCGCGGCCGATGGCATCGGTCAGCACGAACTCCAGCTTCGGCGCGTAAAACGCCCCCTCGCCGGGGAAAATCTCGTAGGCATGCCCGGCCGCCGTGACCGCATTGGCCAAGGCCGCCTCCATCCGGTCCCAGATTTCATCGCTGCCCACGCGCTTTTCCGGCCGGGTCGACAGCTTGATCCGCCATGTGTCAAAGCCCAGCTGGGCATAGATCATCGCCAGGAATTCGATGAACTTCTGGCTCTCGGCCTCGATCTGATCCAGCGTGCAGAAGATATGCGCATCGTCCTGCGTGAAGCCACGCACCCGCATGATGCCATGCAGCGCGCCCGAAGGCTCATAGCGCGCACAGGACCCGAATTCCGCGATCCGCATCGGCAGGTCGCGGTAGCTCTTGATGCCCTGGTTGAAGATCTGCACATGGCAGGGGCAGTTCATCGGCTTCAGCGCGTTGATCACCTTTTCCCGCGCGCCCTCTTCGTCGACCTCGACGATGAACATGTTCTCGCGGTAATTCTCCCAATGCCCCGAGGCTTCCCACAGCTTGCGGTTCACCACCTGCGGCGTGTTCACCTCGACATAGCCATCCGCGCGCTGGCGGCGACGCATGTAATCCTGCAAGGTCGTGTAGATCGTCCAGCCGTTCGGGTGCCAGAACACCTGGCCGGGCGCTTCCTCCTGCATGTGGAAAAGGCCCATCTCGCGGCCCAGCTTGCGGTGGTCGCGCTTGGCCGCCTCTTCCAGCATGTGCATGTGGGCCTTCAGGTCGTCGCGGTTGCGGAAGGCCAGCCCATAGATGCGCTGCAACTGCGGCCGCGACGAATCGCCCAGCCAATAGGCCCCGGCGACATGCGTCAGCTTGAACCCGTCCGCCGGCACCTGCCCGGTGTGCTGGAAATGCGGCCCCCGGCACAGATCCTGCCAGGGCCCGTGCCAGTACATCCGCAGGTCTTCGCCTTGCGGAATCCGGTCGATCAGCTCCAGCTTGAAGGGCTCGCCACGCTCTTCATAATACCGGCGCGCCCGGTCGCGGTCCCAGACTTCGGTCTTCACCGGGTCGCGGGCGTTGATGATCTGCTTCATCCGCGCCTCGATCGCCCCCAGATCCTCGGGGGTGAACGGCTCGGCCCGGTCGAAATCGTAGAACCAGCCATGGTCGCGCACCGGGCCGATCGTCACCTTCACATCGGGCCAGATCTCCTGCACGGCGCGGGCCATGATATGCGCGCAATCATGCCGGATCAGCTCCAGCGCCGGGCCGTCATCCTTCATCGTGTTGATCGACAGCGTGGCATCGGTGGTGATCGGCCATTGCAGATCCCAGTGCTTGCCGTTCAGCTGCGCCGAGATCGCCGCCTTGGCAAGACTGGGTGCAATCGACTGCGCCACTTCGGCAGCCGTCACCCCCGCGTCGTATCTGCGGATATTGCCATCGGGAAAAGTCAGGGAAATTTGTGCGGAGTCTTGGGCCATCAGCCTGATCCTCGTCGGTTTGGCGCCCACGAGACGCCCGGTTGCGGGTTATGTAGCGCCCTTCTGCGCCGCCGCCCCGGCGAAGTCAACGCCCGCTCGTCCGGCGCCTCCGGCTTGTCCTCGCCCCCGCGACTCCCCGCCCCCGCGACAAGGGGCGAAGACCCCGAGGAGCGCCGTGACAGCCCACGCCCGCCCTGCTAGCCTGCCCCCATGCGCAGCTTCGCCGACATCGCCGCCATCGCCGCTGCCCGCAAGGGCAGCCTTCAGGCCATCCTCGCCGGGGCCACCGCACCGAAATCCGCCGCCGATCTGGCCGCCATCCCCGATGACCGCTGGCTGGCCCAGATGGCAAAGGGCATCTTTCAGGCCGGAATCAGCTGGAAGGTCGTCGATGCCAAATGGCCCGGCATCGAACAGGCATTCCACGGCTTCGACCCCGGTGCCGTCTCGATGATCGAAGGCGACGCCTTCGATGCCCTCCTGTCCGACCCGCGCGTCATCCGTTCGGGGGCCAAGATCGCCGCCATCCGCGACAATGCCGCCGTGCTGCGCGCGCATCCTGGCCTTGGCCGCCGCATCGCCGACTGGCCTGTCGAAGACCTCACCGGCCTTTTCCAATGGCTGAACACGCAATTCAGCCGGCTCGGCGGTTCGACCGGGCCCTACATGCTGCGCTTCATGGGCAAGGAAACCTTCCTGCTGTCCGCCGATGTCACCGCCCGCCTGCAAGCCGAAGGCGTGATCTCCGGCCCCGCCACCTCGGCCAGGGCGCAAAAGGCGATCCAGGCCGCCTTCAACGCCTGGCGCGCGGAATCCGGCCTGACACTGAACCAGATCAGCCGCGTGCTGGCGCATTCCATCGACGCGGGCTAGGGTCGCGGCGCCGCAAGGAGCCGTCATGACCGAATACCTTACCTCCCCGCAGGGCCGCCGCCTCGCCTACAACCGCACGCCCGGCACCGGCCCCGGCGTGGTCTTCCTCGGCGGCTTCAAATCCGACATGGAAGGATCGAAGGCCCGCTTTCTGGAAGACTGGGCGCGGGCGCAAGGCCGCGCCTTCCTGCGATTCGACTATTCCGGCCATGGCGTTTCGGACGGCGAGTTCGAGGCAGGCTGCATCGGCGACTGGCGCGACGATGCCCGCGCGGTGTTTCTGGCGCTGACCTCGGGGCCTCAGGTCCTTGTCGGCTCCTCCATGGGCGGCTGGATCGCGCTTCTTCTGGCGCGCGAGATGCCCGAGCGGATCGCCGGCCTTGTCACCATCGCCGCCGCGCCGGATTTCACCGTGATCACCTGGGATGCCGAACTGACCGAAGCCCAGCGCGCCGAGGTGCGCGATACCGGCCGGACCACCATGGATTCGGGCTATGCCGACAATCCCTATGTCTTCACGGCGCGCCTCTTCGAGGATGGCGCCAACCAGCGCGTGATGACTGCGCCGCTGGCCCTGCCCTTCCCCACCCGGCTCTTGCAGGGCACCGCCGATGTGGACGTGCTGCCGCAGGTCGCCGTCAACCTTCTGACCCACGCCACCGGCCCCGACATCCGGCTGACCCTGGTCCGGGACGCCAACCACCGCTTTTCCACCCCCGACATGCTGGCCCTGATCGCCGCTTCGGTCGAGGAGGTGCTGAGATGACCGAACCGCTGGTGATCCTGCCCGGCTTCCTGATGGATGCCCGCGCCTTCCTGCCGCAGATAGTGCATCTGGGGGCCGATCGCCAGATCGTGCTGCCCCGGCTTCAGGGCGATACCGTCGAACAGATGAGCCTGAATGCCATCCGCGACCTGCCGCGCCGGTTCGCGCTCTTGGGCCATGGTCTCGGCGGTCATGTGGCGATGGACATCCTGCGCCGCCTGCCCGATGCGGTGACGCGGATCGCCCTTGTGTCCACCGATCCCCTGGGCGAACCGCCCGTCACCGCCGCCACCCGCGAAACCCGCCTCGTCACCGCCCGCGCCGGGAGGCTGGCCGAAGCTGTGGCGGCGGAATATCCGCCTGCCGCGCTGGCCGAAACCGACTGGGCCGACGATGTTCTGGCGCTGGTGCAGGACATGGCCGCCGGACTGGGGCTGGACGCCTATGTCCAGCACACCCGCGCCCTGCAACGCCGCCCCGACCAGCAGAAGACCCTTCGCAAGGTGCGCATCCCGGCGCTGATCATCGCCGGGGCGCAGGACGGCCTGCTTCCCCTGCGCCGGCAGGAATTCCTGGCCGGACTGATGCCCTTCGGCCGGTTGCAGCCCATCGACTCTGCCGGCCACATGCCGCAGCTGGAACAGCCCGAAGCCGTGACCGAGGCGCTGCGCAGCTTTCTGGCCGGGCCGATGCTGCTGAAGTGACCCGATTTTTCGTCGAAAAATCGAAACCCCCAGCCTTATGCAAACCCCGAGTTTTCGACGAAAACTCGCTTCTACTTCGCCGCCGCCAGCCGCACCGGCCCCCGTTTCGCCGGTTTCGGCGCGCCGGAATTCGCGTCGATGAAATCCAGCACCAGGGGCCGGATGTTCAGCCGCCAGCTTTTGCCCGCGAAGATGCCGTAATGCCCCGCCCCCGGCTCCAGATGGCTGGCCTTCTTCTCTTCGGGCAGGCCGGTACACAGCTTCAGCGCGGCGACGCATTGGCCGGGGGCGGAAATGTCGTCCTTCTCGCCCTCGACCGTCTTCACCGCCACTTGCGTGATGGCCCCGATATCCACCTTGCGGCCCGCCACCGTGAATTCGTTCAGCGCGATTTCGCGGTTCTTGAAGATACGCTCCACCGTCGACAGGTAGAATTCCGCCGTCATGTCCATCACGGCCAGATATTCGTCATAGAACCGGTTGTGGGCGTCGTGGTCGCCCGCCTCGCCCCGCGCCACGCGCAGGATCTGTTCGCTGAACGCCTTGGAATGCCGTTCGGCATTCATCGACATGAAGCCGGCCAGCTGCATCAGCCCCGGATAGACCAGCCGGCCCGCGCCCTTGTATTTGAAGCCGACGCGCTGGATCGCCAGATGCTCCAGCTGACCCATCGTCACCCGGCGGCCGAAATCCGTCACTTCGGTCGCGGCGGCATCCGGGTCGATCGGCCCGCCGATCAGCGTCAGGCTGCGCGGCTGCGCGGCCGGATCCTCGCCCGCCAGATAGGCCGTCGCGGCCAGGGTCAGCGGCGCGGGCTGGCAGATGGCGATCACATGGGTGTCCGGCCCCAGCGCCCGCATGAACTCCACCAGATAGAGCGTGTAATCCTCGACATCGAACTTGCCCGCGCTGACCGGAATGTCGCGGGCATTGTGCCAGTCGGTCACGAAAACATCGGCATCGGGCAACAGGCTGGCCACGGTCGAGCGCAGAAGCGTGGCGTAATGCCCCGACATCGGTGCCACCAAGAGGATGCGCCGTGCCATCGGCGGACGACGACGGACGAAGAACTGCACCAGGTTGCCGAAGGGCTTTTCGACCAGCACCCTCTCATCCACCAGATGATCGGTGCCATCCGGCCCGGCGATCGACCGGATGCCCCAGTCCGGCTTGGCCACCATGCGGGAAAAACTGCGTTCCGTCACTTCGCCCCAGGCTGCCATCATCGGCAACAACGGGTTCATCGACATGGCGAACAAGGGATAGCTGGCAAAGGCCCTGGCGGACGCGCCCAACCACTCATTCGTGTTGCGCGCACTTTCCATCAGATCATAGGTGGCCATATACTTCATGACGTCTCCTTGGGCGGGCTCCCCGGCACTCGTGCCGTCCCCCCCAGGTCGGCGTTCGATGCTGCACAGCAGCGAAGATAGGGGGGAACGATTAACATGGCAACTGAATCCGACGATCCGAGCCTGAGGCAAGAGAGACTAAATGCCAATCTCGCCCGCGTCGAAGAGTTGTCAAAACGTCTCGCTGCGGCATTGACGCATCGCCGCCAGGCCGATCCCGCCCTCGCCGGCCCCTCGTCGGACGTCTACATGAAGGCCGCCGCCGCCTATCTGGCCGAGATGATGCAGAACCCGGCCAAGGTGCTGGAACATCAGATCGGCTACTGGGGCAAGACGCTGAAACATTATGTCGAGGCGCAGCAGGTGCTGGCCAAGGGCGAATTCAAGGCCCCCGCCGACCCCGGCCCGAAGGACCGCCGCTTTGCCAATCCGCTCTGGGACAGCCATCCGTTCTTCAACTACCTGAAACAGCAATACCTGCTGAACTCGGACGCCATCGCCACCGCCGTCGGCGACATGGAGACGCTGGCCCCCGAAGACCGCCGCCGGGTGGAATATTTCACCCGCCAGATCGTCGATCTCTTCGCCCCCACCAATTTTCTGGGCACCAACCCCGATGCGCTGGAAAAGGCCGTGGCCACCGACGGCGAATCCCTTGTGCAGGGGCTTGAGAACCTCGTCCGCGACATCGAGGGCAACCAGGGCGACCTGCTGGTCACGCTGGCCGACAAGCAGGCCTTCACCGTCGGCGGCAACATCGCCACCACCCCCGGCGCCGTTGTCTACCGCAACCGCATGCTGGAGCTGATCCAGTATGAACCGACCACGCCCAAGGTCCACAAGACCCCGCTGCTGATCTTTCCGCCCTGGATCAACAAGTTCTACATCATGGACCTCAAGGCCCAGAACAGCCTGATCAAATGGATCGTCGACCAGGGCTTTACCCTGTTCGTCGTCTCCTGGGTCAATCCAGATGCCAGCTATGCCGGGGTTGGCATGGATGACTACATCCGCGACGGCTATCTGCGCGCCATGGCCGAGGTGCGGCGCATCACCGGCGAGAAGCAGATCAATGCCGTCGGCTATTGTATCGCGGGCACCACGCTGGGCCTGACGCTGGCGCATCTGCAAAGGGCGGGGGATGAAACCGTCAAATCCGCCACATTCTTCACCACGCTGGCCGATTTCTCGGACCCCGGCGAAGTGGGCGTCTTCCTGGCCGATGATTTCGTCGACGGCATCGAACGCCAGACCGCGCAGGACGGCATCCTGTCGTCCTTCTTCATGTCGCGCACCTTTTCCTTCCTGCGCTCGAACGACCTGATCTACACCCCCGCGATCAAAAGCTACATGCTGGGCGAGGCGCCGCCCGCCTTCGACCTGCTCTACTGGAACGGCGACAGCACCAACCTGCCCGCGAAGATGGCGATCGAATATCTGCGCGGCCTGTGCCAGCAGGACGGTTTCGCGCGCGGCGAGTTTCCGGTCTTCGGCAAGCCGGTCAGCCTGCAGGACGTGAAACTGCCGGTCTGCGCCATCGCCTGCGAAACCGACCACATCGCGCACTGGAAGGGCAGCTTCAACTCGATCAAGCAGATGGGATCGGCGGACAAGACCTTCATCCTGTCGGAATCGGGCCATATCGCCGGAATCATCAACCCGCCGTCCAAGGGCAAATACGGTCATTACACCAATGCCGGTCCCGTTGCGGGCGCACCCGAGGACTGGCTGGCCGGGGCGACCAAGACCGCGGGCAGCTGGTGGCCGCGCTGGGGGAAATGGCTGGCCGAACGCTCGGGGCCGATGGTCAAGGCCCGTGTGCCCGGCGACGGGGCCGAGGTGCTGGCCCCCGCCCCCGGCACCTATGTCACCGCCACGCCGCAGGTCTGATCCGGCGGGCCAAGCCGCCCGGCTCCCTTGGCGGCGGCCATCGCCGTCGCCACGGCTCACCCTTGCCACAATGCGACCGTGGCCCCCAAGGCCACGGTCAACGCCCGCCCCCCGCAGGGCGGGTGTTCCACCCGCCGGGGCGGGCGCTGACCTATCCGGTCTTGTGTTGTTGATGGTCGTGACGCGCCGTTCCCACTCGGGCGGGGGCGAGGCAGTGCCTCGCCTTGTCCCGCCCGGCCTGATCCTTGACGATTCGTCCCTTCGCGCCTGCAAAAGGTTAACAGCGGGCCGCACCCCAGCCTACGCACGTCAGCCATACATCAGCCATACGTAAGCCATACGTGAAGCATACTTTCCGAAAACCGTTGCATTCCCCGGTAAATGCAGCGTTCTCAAGCCCTTCCGGCTGCCCTGGCGTCACTCACCCAAAAGGCGAGTGTCACAGTATAGTTATGCACTCCTGATATTGCTGCATTGCAGAAACGGACTTGAATTGCTGCACCGCAGCATGTATATCTCTGCTCATGAAACGGGCAGATCACACCCGGAACCAGGAGATGTTGAAATGACCAAGACCCCCGACTTCACCAAAGCCTTCCAGGACGCTCTGGCCCAATTCCCGGTCGATGCTTCGGCCTTCCAGAACGCCTTCAAGACCCAGGCCGCTTTCGGCGAGAAATTCGCCAAGGTCGCGCTGGAAGCCGCTGAAAAGTCCACCGAGATCACCTCGAAATGGGCCAAGGATTCGATCGCCAAACTGTCCGACGTGTCCAAAGCCAAGGCCGATCCGGCCGACTACACCAAATCGGTGACGGATTTCGCTTCGGCCGCTGCCGAAATGGCTGCCGAAAACCTGGCCGCTTTCGCCGAAGTCGCCAAGAAAGTGCAGATGGAAACCGTCGAGCTGATGCTGGCCGCTGGCAAGGAAGCTTCGGAAGACGCGACCGCCGCCGTGAAAAAGGCAACCGCTGACGTGCAGGCCGTGGCCAAGAAAGCCGCTGCAGCTGCCAAGTAATCCTTCGGGATCAATGTGTTCCCGGCACCTCCCTGCCGGTGGAACATCTCGGGCGGGCCCTACAAGGCCCGCCCTTGCTTTTTGTGCCGCACCGCCCCTAAACTTCTCTGCAAGCGCATAACCCTGGGGAGGGATGGCATGGCCGACACAGCAAAGCCGCTACTGATCAAGCGTTATGCCAGCCGCAGGCTCTACAACACCGAAACCTCGGATTACGTCACGCTGGAAGACATCGCCGGTTTCATCCATCAAGGCCGCGAGGTGCAGATCGTCGATCTGAAGACCGGCGACGACCTGACCCGCCAGTATCTGTTGCAGATCGTGGCCGAGCATGAATCGAAGGGCGAGAATGTCCTGCCCGTCGATGTGCTGACCGATCTGGTGCGCAGCTATGCCACCGGGATGCAGGCCGTCATGCCGCAATTCCTGGCCGCCTCGTTCGAGATGCTGCGCAACAGCCAGTCCAAGATGATGGAAAACATGGCGCATTTCCCCAATCCCATGGCCGCCGTGCCGGGGTTCGAGGCGATGCGCAAGCAGCAGGAAGCCTTCCTGAAATCCATGATGGGCGGCATGCCCGGCTGGACCGGGTCGTCCGGCCCGGCCCCGGATGACGATACCTCCGGCAAGGGTGACGATCTGGCCGAGATCAAGAAGCAGCTGGCCGAATTGCAGTCAAAGCTGTCAAAGCTCTGATCCATGGCCGAAGCCGAAGGCCGGGTCACGCTTTGGGGGATCGAGGTCTTTCTTGCAGCCGCAGAAGAAGGGGCGATTTCTGCTGCAGCGCGGCGTCTTGGCGTCAGCCCGTCGGCGGTATCCCAACAGCTGACCGGGCTTGAATCCGCGCTCGGCTCGGCCCTGCTTGACCGCAGCACCCGCCCGATGGCCGTCACCCCGGCCGGCACCATGTTCCGCCGTCACGCCCAGACCATCCTCAATGCCGCAGATGAGGCGCGGGCCGAACTGGCCATGGCCGACTTGGCCGGACTGACAACGTTACGCCTTGGAATGATTGAGGATTTCGAGGCCGACGTGACGCCACGCCTGCTGTCGGCTCTGGCCGGGGATCTGAAGGGCTGCCGCTTTCTTCTGGAAACCGGCCCGTCGCACCGGCTGCTGGACCTGCTGGAAACCCGCGCGCTGGACATCGTCGTCACCGCCGACACGCCCGATGCCGATGGCGACTGGCGCGAGGTGCATCCGATCCTGCGCGAACCCTTCCTGGCCGTCACCCCGCGCGGCCGGTCGGCCGACGACCTGCCGCTGATCCGCTATACCGCGCGGCATCTGATGGGCCGCCAGATCGCCG
This sequence comes from Paracoccaceae bacterium, assembly GCA_036745335.1. Taxonomy (GTDB): domain Bacteria; phylum Pseudomonadota; class Alphaproteobacteria; order Rhodobacterales; family Rhodobacteraceae; genus Pseudogemmobacter. The sequence goes on along the minus strand of DAIOGH010000018.1, from coordinate 18,020 downwards.
CCCATCTGGCGCAGCTTGGCCTGCAACCCGCAGCCCGGTTCGAGCTGGACAGCTATCACGCCATTCTGGCCATGGTCGCCGCCGGGGCGGGCTGGGCCATCCTGACTCCGCTCGCCCTGCATCAGGCCCGCCGATTCCGCGCCGAGGTCGAGGTCAGCCCCCTTCCCTTCGCGCCCCTGGACCGCACCTTGTCGCTTTCGGCCCGTGCCGGGCCGCTGCGCGGGGTGCCGGGGCAGATTTCACAGCATCTGAAAGGGCTTATCCAGACCGAGGTTGTCGGCCCGATGCGCGCCGCCCTGCCCTTTCTGGGGCAAAGCCTGACCGTACTCTGACAGTTCCTCCTGCGCCTTCGGCTTGTCGTCACGACGAGGCACGACGTGACCGAGGAGCGGCCTCACCCCTTCACATCCGCCGCCGCCGCCAGAATCGCCTGCGCGATGTAATCCAGCTCGGCCGCCGTCAGCCGGGTCGGCAGCCGCACGTCGCAGGCCCGCATCAGCATGGCGCGGGTCTGCGGCAGGTCCGGCAGATCGCCCAGGAACTGCCAGTTCCAGAACGCCCGTGCATTGCCCTCGCTCAGCCCGAACACCTGCACCGAGATGCCGCGCGCGCGCGCAGCATTCTGGAAGGCCCGCGCCTCGTCATCGGACCAGTCGCCCGCAAGATTGAACTGGATCGAATCGGGCGCCCGCTCTTCCGGCCCCAGCGCCGCAGGCACCGTCAGCCAGGGCGAGCCGTTCAGCTGATCCGCCACCCGGTCATGCCCCGCCCGCCCCTTGGCCACCCGTTCCGCCACCAGCGGCAATTGCGGCCGGATCACCGCCGCCGACAGGTTCTGCATCCGCAGGTTATACAGCGGCAGCTTGTTCTGCCAATGCGCGCAGGAATTGCTAAGCCCCGGATGTTTCTTCCAGTTTTCCTCATATGCGCCCGACATGATGATGGCGCGGGCGGCAATCTCGGGGTCGTCCGTGACCATGATCCCGCCTTCGCCCGCATTCACCAGCTTGTAGGACTGAAAGCTGAAACAGCCGACCTTGCCGATGGTGCCGATGGTGCGCCCGGCCCAGACCGTGCCCAGCGAATGCGCCGCATCCTCGATCACCGGAACACCGGCGGCATCGGCCAGCGCCATGATCGCATCCATGTCGCTGGTATGGCCGCGCATGTGGCTGATCATCACCGCCTGCGCCTCCGGCAGCTTGGCCGCGAAATCCGCCATGTCGACGCGGTAGTTCGCCCCCACTTCCACCAGAACCGGCACGCAATCGGCATGGACGACCGAGGACGGCACTGCCGCAAAGGTGAAGGCCGGGATCAGAACTTTCGCCCCTTTCGGCAGGTCCAGCGCCTTCAGCGACAGGAACAGCGCCGCCGAGCAGGACGACACCGCCAGCGCATAGCGCGCGCCCAGAAGTGCCGCGAATTCCGTTTCCAGCAGCGCCACCGGCGCATCGGCAGGCGCGGTATAGCGGAACAGATCGCCCGACATCAGCAGCCGGTCAATCTCGGCCCTTGCGGCGTCGGGGATGGATTCGGCGTCATAACAATTGGGGGCGACGATCTGACCATCGGGTGCCATTTTTCAGCTTTCCTGAAACTATGCTTCAGGAAGTGTGTAAACACCCCAAGGGTCACGCGCCAGTGACAATTGCAACACCCGGCTGGAATCTGCCGGGTGGCGATGCGGCGGATACAAGATGCGGTATCGGCCGGGATGCGCTATACCTTGGCTGCCCCGGCCCCGCGCGCCTTCAGCTTTTCCATCGCTTCGGTCAGTTCGGTCCAGGCGCTGCGCGCCATTGACCGGAAGGTGTAAAGCTCGAACGCATCGGGCCCGACCCGCAGCAGGATCAGCGACATGTGGTTCAGCGCCGCCCGCGCGGCGCGGCCCACGGGGAAGACCGCCGCCCGCAGGTCCAGCGCCACCAGCCGCGCCAGAACCGCCTCGGCCCCCGGCCCGGACAGGGCGAAACCGGACCAGCCGTCGCTTTGATCGGTGACGGCGGCCCCCTCAAGCGCGGGCAGGGCCACGCCGGTGACAAAGGCCTGATCGCGGCCGGTCCAGATGATCCGTGCCGCACCCTTGGCCATCCATGTTCCCGGCTCGGGGAAGGTCAGCCCCAGCGCCTTCAACCCCCTGGCCGCCGCCTTCGCCCCATCGGGGAACAGCGCGACCGAGGTGATCGGGCCAGGGTCCAGCAGCGCCAGACTGGCATCGCCATGCGACACCGGGGCCGCATCCAGTGCGGGTTTCGCAATCAGCTCAGGCACGCAACTTCCCTCCCTCGGGGTCATGGAAGACCGGATCGCAGACCTCGCAGATCACATCCAGCCCGCGCAGATGATCGACCAGCCGGACCCTTTCGCCATGCCGGGCGCGGCCGTTCTGCAGGAAAGCCATCCCCAGCCAGGCATTCATCGTCGGCGACCAGCACACGCTGGTGACATAGCCCTGATCGTTCACCCGCTCGACCGTCTCGCCCGGCTTGAAGAGATGCGCCCCGGCACTGATCGCGGCCTCGGCCCGCAGGCCCACCAGCTGCTCGCGCTCCGGTCCGATCATGCCGGGACGGGCCGCTGACGCCTTGCCGATGCAATCCTTCTTCGCGCTGACCATCTTTTCCATGCCGATGTCAAAGGCCGTCGTGCGGCCGTGAATCTCGGCATGGGTGATGAATCCCTTCTCGATCCGCAGCACATTCAGCGCCTCCATCCCATAGGCACCGCCGCCGATGGTTTCGGCCCGCGCCAGCAGATCGCGGAACAGGGCCTCGCCATAGCGGGTAGGGACGGCGATCTCATAGCCTTCCTCGCCGCTGAACGAGATGCGGAACAGCCGCCCCTGCACCCCGCCGATGTCCAAAGGCATCACCCCCATGAAGGGCAGATCGACCGGCTGGCCCAGATAGCCCGCCAGCAGCGCCCGCGCCTGCGGGCCCGCCACGGCGAATTGCGCCCAGCTTTCGGTGACGCTGATGAACCGCACCTGCCAATCGGCGCAAAACGCCTGATGCACGAAATCGAGATGCCGCATCACCAGACCCGCAGCGGCGGTGGTGGTGGTCATCAGGTAGTGGCTGTCCCCCAGCCGTGCCGTGGTGCCATCGTCCAGCACCAGCCCGTCCTCGCGCAGCATCAGCCCATAACGCACCCGGCCCACCGGCAGGGTGCTGAAGGTGTTGGTATAGACGAAATCCAGGAACCGCCCGGCATCCCTGCCCTGAATGTCGATCTTGCCCAGCGTCGACACATCGGCCACGCCCACCGCCTGCCGCACCATCATGACTTCACGGTCGCAGGACTCGCGCCAGGTCGTCTCGCCCGGTTTGGGGAAATACGACGGCCGATACCACAGCCCCGCCTCGATCATCGGCGCGCCCCGGTCGCGGCTGGCCTGATCGCTGGTCAGGAAGCGTTGCGGCGCAAAGCCGTTGCCACGCCCGCCCGCCCCCATGGCCGCGATGGACACCGGCACATAAGGCGGCCGGAAGGTGGTGGTCCCGGTTTCGGGGATGCCGCGCCCGGTGGCATCGGCCAGCACCGCCAGCGCGGCGACGTTGGAATTCTTGCCCTGATCCGGCGCCATGCCTTGCGTGGTGTAGCGTTTCATATGCTCGACCGAGGCGTAATTCTCCTGCGCCGCCAGCTTCACATCCTTGACCGTCACGTCATTGGCAAAGTCCAGCCAGGCCCGGCCTTTGCCTGCCACAGCCCAGGTTGCCGTCACCGCATAGGGCGCATCCTCGGCCGCGGGCACCGCCACATCCGATGCCTTGCGGTCCAGCGCCTTCAGCGCCGCTTCGGCCGCCGCCTTGCCCGCCGCCAGCGCGCCATGGGTGGACATGGAGCCATTCGCCGCCCCCGCCGCCACAAGTCCGGGCACCGCCCCTTCAGACGGGACGAAGGCGGCCAGATCCTCGCTCCACCGCGGGCGGCCGTTCATGTGGCAGGTCAGGTGCAGCGTCGGGTTCCAGCCGCCCGACATCGCCAGACAGTCGGTCTCGATGCGGAATTCCTCGTCGCCTTTCCTGACTGTGATCGACGTCAGCCCGTGGCGGCCAGCGGTATCCACCACCTCGGCCCCCACATGCACCGGACAATCCTCGACCGAGCTGGCATCGGGTCGCGGGTCGATGATCGCCGCCACCTGCACGCCCGCCGCCATCAGCTGCCGCGCGGTGGCGCGGGCGGCATCGGTATTGGCAAACAGCGTCGCCCGTTTCCCCGGCACCACGCCGAAGCGGTTCAGATAGCTGCGCACCGCGCCCGCCATCATGATCCCCGGCCGGTCGTTCATCGGAAAGGCGATGGGACGTTCCAGCGCGCCTGCGGCAAGCACCGTCCGCCCCGCCACGATCCGCCAGAAGCATTCGCGCGGCAGGTTCGGCCGTGCGGGCCGGTGCAGCCCCACCCGTTCCAGCGCGCCGAAGGTGCCGTTGTCATAGGCGCCCGTCACCGTGGTCCGGGTCATGATCCGCACGTTCGGCAGGCTGCGCAACTCGGCCTCGACGCCCGCCACCCAGATCGCCGCGGGCTCTCCGCCGATATGGCCCGCGTCGCACAGAAGCCGCCCGCCCAGATGCGTGCCTTCGTCGGCCAGGATCACATCCGCGCCCGCGCGCGCGGCGACCAGCGCCGCCATCAGCCCCGTCGGACCGGCCCCGATCACCAGAATGTCGCAGAAGGCGAATGCCTTTTCATAGGCGCCCTCGTCATGCTTGCCCGACAGGCTGCCCAAGCCCGCCGCCCGGCGGATCGCGGGTTCATACAGCCCCTCCCAGAAGGCGCGCGGCCACATGAAGGTCTTGTAATAGAACCCGGCGGAGAGGAAGGGCGAGACAAGATCGTTCACCGCCATCAGATCGAAGCGCAGGGACCCCAGCCGGTTCTGGCTGCGCGCCTCAAGCCCGTCGAAAACCTCCTGCACGGTTGCCCGCACATTCGGGGTCTGGTTGGTCTTGCCGATCACCTCGACCAGCGCGTTCGGCTCTTCCGACCCGGCGGTCAAAACGCCGCGCGGGCGGTGATACTTGAAGCTACGCCCGACCAGCCGCACGTCATTGGCCAGCAGCGCCGAGGCCAGCGTGTCGCCCTTGTAGCCACCATATTCCCGCCCGTCGAAGCGAAAGCTGACCGGCCGCGTGCGGTCGATGATGCCCTTGCCGTCGATCCTCATTCCGCGGCCCTCCCCGCGACCAGCTCGACAGCCGAAATCTCATGCGTCACCGTGTTGCGTGTGACCCGCAGCCACTGGGCGCAGCCCTGCTCGTGATACCACAGGTCGCGGGTGATCCCCGCCGGGTTGTCGCGGTTGTGCAGATGGTCGTCCCAGGCCGCCGCCGGGGCATCCGCAGCAGGCCGCGCCAGATAATCGTCCGAGCCGTAGTAATAAAACTCCCGCCGGTCACGGTCGCCGCACAGGGGGCATTTCAGGCGCATGTCGTCAGCCTCCAAGGCAGGCCGAAGCGGCCGCCTTCTTCACGCGATAGGTGGTGGTCCCGCGGTCCTCGGCCAGATCGAAGGCCCCGCCGCATTCGTCGGTATTGCCGACCCAGAAATTGCTGGTCTTCACGTCCAGCGTATCGCCCGACATCCGGCCGATTTCCATGATCCCGCCGTCGCATTCGACACCGCAGATCCAGCCCTTGCCCTCATTGAAGCAATAGGCGGTCTGGGTCAGCATCATGCCGCCCATGCCCTCGGCCCGCGCACGGCCCTGATCGGCCAAGCGCACCATCACCTCCATCACCGGGGCGCCGCCGGTTTCTTCCGTGGCGCGCAGGAAGTTCAGCCGCAACGAGGCGACATTCTGGGCCGGGTTCTGCTTCAGATGGTCCGACGAATAGTCACGGGAATAGCAGCCCTGCGGCAGATCCTGCGCCATGGCTGGGGCGGCAAGGGCAAGGGCGACAAGACCGGCAAGGATGCGCATCGTGTCCCCCCTAGTGCAGGTTGTGCTGGCTGCCGGTGCCTTCTTCGTCCAGAAGATGCCCGGTGGCAAAACGGTCAAGACGGAAGCGCTTGGCAACCTCATGCGGCGTGTCGGTAGCCATCAGATGCGCCATGCACCAGCCCGATGCAGGCACCGCCTTGAACCCGCCGTAGTTCCAGCCGCAATCCAGATACAGCCCCTCGATATGGGTCTTGTCGATGATCGGGCTGCCGTCGGGCGACATGTCCATGATCCCGCCCCATGACCGCAGCACCTTGGCCCGGCCGATCATCGGCATCAGGGTCATGCCGGCCTCCATCACATGTTCCACCATCGGCAGGTTCCCCCGCGCGGCATAGCTGGCGTAGAAATCCAGATCGCCGCCGAACACGAGGCCGCCCTTGTCGGACTGGCTGATATAGAAATGCCCCATGCCGAAGCTGACGACATGGTTGATCACCGGCTTCAGCCCTTCGGTCACGAAGGCTTGCAGGATGTGGGATTCGATCGGCAGCCGCATCCCGGCCATGGCGGCGACCTGAGACGACCGGCCGGCCACCACGATCCCCACCTTCCCGGCCCGGATCGCGCCGCGCGTCGTCTGCACGCCGCGCACCTTGCCGTTTTCAATGTCGATCCCGGTCACTTCGCAGTTCTGGATCAGGTCCACCCCGCGCCGGTCCGCCCCGCGGGCATAGCCCCAGGCCACAGCATCATGCCGGGCGCTGCCCCCGCGCGGATGCAGAAGCCCGCCGTAGATCGGGAAGCGGGTCTGTTCGAAATCCAGATAGGGCAGATGTTCGCGCACGCCGTCACGGTCCAGCAGGATCGCATCATCGCCCTGGTTGATCATCGCATTGCCGCGCCGCACGAAGGCATCGCGCTGGCCGTCGCTGTGGAACAGGTTGATCAGCCCGCGCTGCGAATGCATCACGTTGTAGTTGAGATCGGCCTCCAGCCCCTCCCACAGCTTCAGCGAATGCGAATAGAATTCACTGTTGCCCGGCAGGAAGTAGTTCGCCCGCACGATGGTGGTGTTGCGCCCGACGTTGCCGCCGCCAAGATAGCCCTTCTCCAAAACGGCCACATTGGTCAGCCCATGGTTTCTGGCCAGATAATAGGCGGTCGACAGCCCATGCCCGCCGCCGCCGATGATGATGGCGTCATATTCGGCCTTGGGCGCCGGATCGCGCCAGGCGGGCTTCCACCCCTTGTTGCCGAACAGCCCTTCGGTAAAGACCTTGAAGCCGGAATATCGCATGGGCGCACCTTGGTTGCCGTCCCGGCCATCAAACCGGGACAGCAAGGGTTATTCAAGACCTGCGCGCGAATTCCTGTCCCGGCCGCGACAGGCAATGTCGCCCTTGGCCCTAAAGCCCCTTCGAGCGATAGCTCTGCGCCACGCGGCCGATCGACACCAGATAGGCCGCCACCCGCAGATCCTCGACATCGTTGCGGCTGTGCCAGACCTCGCGCATCGCCTGATAGGCCGAGCGCATGGTGTCATCGAGACCCGAGCGCACCAGCGCCAGTTCGTCATCGCCGCGCAGGAAGCGGTCCTTGAAGTCGTCGGCCAGCGTCCAGCCCAGACCCTTGTCCGACGACAGCCGCTCCAGTTCCTCGACCAGAAGGCGGCTGCGGGCCTCTTCGGCCCGGCGCTGCATGCGGCCAAAGCGGATGTGCGACAGGTTCTTGACCCATTCGAAATAGCTGACCGTCACCCCGCCCGCATTGGCATACATGTCGGGGATGATCACGGCACCCTTCTTGCGCAGGATTTCATCCGCGCCAAAGGTCACGGGGCCGTTCGCCGCCTCGATGATCAGCCGGGCCTTGATGCGGTCGGCATTGCCCATATGGATCACGCCTTCCATCGCCGCTGGGATCAGGATGTCGCAAGGTTCCTCCAGCACCGCCGCGCCTTCGGCCACATGGGTGCCGCCGGGATAGCCCGCCGTCAGCCCCTGATGGCCGGTCAGCCATTGCCGCAGGTCTTCGATGTCTACACCGTTGTCGTTCACGATGGCCCCGTCGCGCTCGATCACCGCAACGATCTTGCAGCCGTCCTCTTCCGACAGGAATTTCGCGGCATGATAGCCGACATTGCCCAGGCCCTGCACGATGACGCGCTTGCCCTCCAGCCCGCCCTTCAGCCCGGCCTTGGCCACGTCATCCTTGTGGCGGAAGAATTCGCGCAGCGCGTATTGCACGCCACGGCCCGTTGCCTCGACCCGGCCCCGGATGCCGCCGGCATGGGGCGGCTTGCCAGTGACGCAGGCCTTGGCGTTGATGTCGGTGGTGTTCATCCGGGCATATTGGTCGGCGATCCAGGCCATCTCGCGCTCGCCCGTGCCCATGTCGGGGGCCGGCACGTTCTGCGCCGGATGGATCAGGTCGCGTTTGATCAGCTCATAGGCGAAGCGGCGGGTGATCAGTTCCAGCTCATGCTCTTCCCACTGGCGCGGATCGACGCAAAGCCCGCCTTTCGACCCCCCGAACGGCGTTTCCACCAGCGCGCATTTGTAGGTCATCAGCGCCGCCAGCGCCTCGACCTCGTTCTGGTTCACCGACAGGGCATAGCGGATGCCGCCCTTGACCGGCTCCATATGCTCCGAATGGACCGACCGATAGCCGGTGAAGGTCTCGATCTTGCCGCGCAGCCGCACGCCGAAGCGCACCGTATAGGTCGAATTGCAGACCCGGATTTTCTCTTCCAGTCCGGGGCTGAGATCCATCAGCCGGACCGCCCTGTTGAACATCAGATCCACGGAGTCGCGGAAACTCGGTTCACCGGCAATATTCATCTTCTGTCTCCTCCCATGCACCACGCGCGGGGGTCGCCCCGGTCGCGGCACGTCGCCGCAGTCTATCTGTAGCGGCATGGGAAAGACACCTAAAGAAATGCCGGAAATGCCCGCGGGAAGCAGGCATTTCTTAACCCAGTCCCACCAGACTGGCCGCCCGAATCACTCCGGCTGACCTTGCACCCCGAGTGCAAACAACCCATGCGTGCAAACTCAATCAGGGATTGCAATCCGCCGTCCCAGACCAGCAGACAATCCAGCCCTTTCCCGAATACCGTTTCCATGCCGCAGGAATGTCTGACGTCAGACCGCAGCCTGCCACAATTCCGCCCGATCCGACCCGCTTTCTGTCTGCGGGAAACCCTGTCCGCTGCGGCAGGGACGTGTGACATTGAAAAGGGCAATCGACATGATGGACCGTCCGACCAAGAAATCGGGCCTTCAAAGGCAGGTCTCGGGCTTCCTTCGGGACGAAAGCGGCGTGATGGCGCCGCAGATCCTCATCTTCTTTTTCCTGATGCTGCTTGTCGGCGGCGTCGCCGTCGATCTGATGCGCTTCGAGACGCGGCGCGTCGCCCTGCAACAGACCATGGACCGCGCGACGCTGGCCGCCGCCAGCCTTGAAAACACGCTGGACCCCGAAGACGTGGTGAACAGCTATTTCGAGGTTTCGGGGCTGAGCGAAGAACTGGATGACATCACCGTCGTCGAGGCGATGAACTCGCGCACGGTGACGGCCAAGGCCACGGTGAAATCCGGCAACTATTTCATGTCGATGATGAACGTGCCCTATCTTCAGGCGCTGAACACCTCCGAAGCCGAACAGCGCGTGACCAACGTGGAAATCGCGCTTGTGCTGGACATCTCGGGGTCCATGGCCTCGAATAACAAGATCAACAACCTGAAGACGGCGGCCAACGAATTCATCGACACCGTTCTGGACAACGATACCGAGAACAAGATCTCGATCTCGATCGTGCCCTACAATGGCCAGGTGAACCTGGGTCCGACGCTGTTCTCGAAATACAATGTCACCAATGCGCATGGGCGGGCAAATTCCTACTGCCTTGACCTGCCGACCTCGACCTACGGGTCCACCAGCCTGTCGCGCAGCACCCCGCTGCCGCAGACCCCGCATGTCGACAGCTGGTCCAGCACGACCCAGGGCAGCAGCTATGTGGCGATCACCGGCCCCACGGTCGATGGTGCCGGTCTGTTCTCGAACATGTGGTGCCAGCCCAACGCGGCCACGTTCGTCACCGTCCATCGCAACAACCGTACCCAGTTGAAGGCGCAGATCAACGGCCTCATCGCCGTGGGCGCGACCTCGATCGACCTTGGCCTGAAATGGGGCGCGGCCCTGATCGACCCCAGCGCCCGCTCCATCATCGGCGAAATGGCGGTATCGGGACAGGTGCCGACCTATTTCTCCAGCCGTCCCGCCAACTATGGCGACCGCGAGACGCTGAAGGTCATCGTGCTGATGACGGATGGCGAGAACTTCACCCAGGAACGCCACGGCGACGCCTATCGCACCGGTGCATCGCGCATCTGGCAGAACGGCAGCAACGGCTATATGTCCAGCTTCCACCCCTACCGGCTGGGGGCAAGCCGCACCAGCACCGAGCGTTGCCGTCCCTTCTATGTGCCGCATCTGAATGCCTGGCATGCCCGGCCGTGGAACGGCTCCACCCCGTCGAACAGCCTGTGCTATTCGCCCAGCGACACATACAGCAACGTGCAGAACCTGACCTGGCAGCAGGTCTGGGAAAAGGCGCGCACCAATTGGGTGGCATGGCAGCTGTTCGCGCGCGCCGAAGGCACCAGCGTCTCCAGCGGCGGGCTTGGGATCAGCACCAGCACCTCGATGACCAACTGGGTCAATGCGTTCCGGACCTATACCGAAGTCTCGACCATGGACAGCCGGCTTGATCTGGTCTGCGAAACCGCCAAGGCCCAGGGCGTGCTGATCTATGGCATCGCCTTTGAAGCGCCCACCAATGGCGCGAATGCGATCCGTGGTTGTGCCTCACAGCCCTCGCAGACCTATTTCTTCGATGTGGACGGGTTGGACATCGGCACGGCCTTTGCCCTCATCGCTTCGAACCTGTCGCAACTGAGGCTGACCCAATGATCCGCCGCGCCCTTGCCCGGCTGTTCCGGCGCGCCCGCGCCGAGGATGGCACCGCCACGATCGAATTCGTCATCGTGGTGCCGATCGTGATCACCATCTTCATGGCCTCGGTCGAAGCCGGCTTCTACATGGCCAAGCATGTGATGATGGAACGCGGGCTTGACATGGTGATCCGCGATGTCCGGCTGGGCCGGGTCGCCTCGCTGGATCATGACGACCTGCGCGACATGATCTGCGATGCGACGCCGATCCTTGCCGATTGCGAAAACATCCTGAAGGTCGAGATGCAACCCGTCTCGACCACCAGCTTCTCGATGCCCAACGCGCCCACGACCTGCGTCGACCGCGGCGAAGAGGTGCAGCCGATGACGCAGATCATTCCGGGCGGCTCCAACGAATTCATGATCGTGCGGATCTGCGCGGTTCAGGACCCGATCTTCCCGTCGACCGGGATCGGGCTGCACATGCGGGCCGATGCCAGGGGGGGCTATCAGATGACCGCCTCGTCCCTGTTCGTGAACGAGCCACGCTGAGAAAACGAAAAAGTTGAGGAAATCGAGCATGAAATCCCTCGCACGCCAGATCCGCCATTTCGGCAAGCAGGAAGACGGTCTTGTGATGACCGAATTCCTGATCATGCTGCCCCTGCTGGTCTGGACCTTCATGGCGCTGTTCATCTACTGGGATGCGTTCCGCATGATCAACCAGGCGCAGAAGGCCAGCTACTCGATCTCGGACCTGATCTCGCGGCAAAGCAACATTGACGCGACCTTCGTCAATGGCACGCAGACGGTGATGGAATATTTCGTCGGCAACTCGCCCGCCATCCGGGTGCGGATCACTTCGGCCAAATACAACGAAACGACAAACCGCTATACCGTGCTGTTCTCGCGCTCGCCGGGCAACCGGATGCCGCAGCTGACAAATACCAATGTGAACCAGACGGCGTTCCGCGCGCGCCTGCCGATCACCGCCAATCAGCATTCGGTGGTGATCGTCGAAACCGAGGTCAGCTATACCCCCGGCTTCGAAGTGGGCATCCCGGCCCATACCTTCGACAATTTCATCGTGACCCGGCCCCGCTATGACCGCCAGGTCTGCTACACCGGCCTGAGCTGCCCCGCCGTCATCACCTCCTGACCCGTCGCGCTGCCGGGTCTTTCGCCCGGCGGCGCGGGCGTCTATCCTGCCCCGACTGGCCGAACCAGCGGAGCCGACCGAGGCAGATGAAACCCCGACTTTCCCCGCTTGCGGCCCCCGTGGCCCTGCTGCTGTCCGCTTGCCTGACCGCCTGTGCCCCGCTGCCGGATTTCGCCGAATTCCCCCAGGCCGCAGGTGCTGCGGCCCCGGCCCTTCTGCCGCTGGATCAGCTTCTGGCAGAGGCCAATGCCCCCGCCGTTGCCGAATCCCGCGCCGCCAGCCTGACGGCCCGTGCCGCACGGCTGCGCGCGCGCGCCGCCCTGATGCGCGGCCCGGTTATGGACCCGGCCACCCGCGCCCGCCTGGCGGCCGCGATCTCTGCGGGCCGCGCCTGAACCGCCCGCCCCCCTGCCCGCCCCCGGCCCGCATTGCGCGCCGCGCGCCGAACCGCTAACAGCTTTGCCGAACGCCGTTTCCGAAAGGTCCCTCCATGTCCGCTGCCCCGCTTCGCCTTGGTCTCGCCGGTCTTGGCACGGTCGGCATCGGGGTGGTCAGGATCCTCCAGACCGAAGCCCGGCTGATCGCGGCCCGCGCGGGGCGCGAGGTGGTGATCACCGCCGTTTCCGCCCGCGACCGCACGAAGAACCGCGATGCCGATCTTTCCGGCTATGCCTGGGAAAGCGATCCCGTCGCGCTGGCCCGCCGCGACGATGTGGATGTGTTTGTCGAGGTGATGGGCGGCCACGAAGGGGCGGCCAAGGCCGCGACCGAGGCCGCGCTGGCCGCAGGCAAGGATGTGGTGACAGCCAACAAGGCGCTGCTGGCACATTCCGGTCAGGCGCTGGCCGAAGCCGCCGAAGCCGCCGGACGCGTCATCCGCTTCGAGGCCGCCGTCGCCGGGGGCATCCCGGTCATCAAGGCGCTGACCGAGGGACTGGCCGGCAACCGCATGAAGCGGGTGATGGGTGTCATGAACGGCAGCTGCAACTACATCCTGACCCGGATGCAGGCCGAAAACCTGCCCTATGAAACCGTCTTCGACGAGGCCCGCCAGCTGGGCTATCTGGAGGCCGACCCCAATCTTGATGTCGGCGGCATCGACGCCGGGCACAAATTGTCGCTTCTGGCCTCCATCGCCTTCGGCACCCGCGTCGCCTTTGATGCGGTGGAACTGGAGGGGATCGGCAATGTCTCGATCGACGACATCCGGCTGGCCGAGGACATGGGCTACCGCATCAAGCTTCTGGGCGTGGCGCAGATGACCGGGCGCGGGCTGGAACAGCGGATGACACCCTGCCTTGTGCCCGCCGACAGCCCGCTGGGCCAGTTGCAGGGCGGCACCAACATGGTGGTGCTGGAAGGCGACAGCGTCGGCCAGATCGTGCTGCGCGGGCCGGGGGCCGGGATGGGGCCCACCGCCAGCGCCGTGATGGGTGATGTGATCGACCTTGCCCGCGGCTTCCGCCTGCCCACCTTCGGCATTCCGGCAACGGCCCTGACGGCAGCCCAGCCCGCGCGCGCCGCAACGCCCGCGCCCTATTACCTGCGGATGACTCTGGTCGACAAACCCGGCGCGCTGGCCAAGATCGCCACCTGCCTGGGCGATGCCGGGGTGTCGATCGACCAGATGCGGCAATATGGCCATCAGGGGGCCAATGCCCCGGTGCTGATCGTCACCCACAAGGCCGCGCCGGATGATGTGGCCCATGCCATGACGCGCTTTGCCGCGACCGGCGTGCTGGTCGGCTCTCCGGTGGCGATCCGTATCGAAGAGGTGTGAAGGCCCGACTTTTCGTCGAAAAGTCGTTTCTTCCCGGCACGGGCCGACTTTTCGTCGAAAAGTCGCAGGCCCTCTGGTGGACGTTAGCGTCACCACGCTTGCAGCCCCTGCCCCGGCCCGGCTAAAGCACGGACAAACGTCAGCACGAAGGAAGAGATCATGGCCGACGCCAAGGAATTCCAGGACCGCCTCATCAGTCTGGGCCTTGCCCGTGTCTCCGAGGCGGCGGCGCTGGCATCGGCCCGCCTTGTCGGACGCGGCGATGAAAAGGCCGCCGATCAGGCCGCCGTCAATGCGATGCGCGACCAGCTGAACCTTTTGGACATCAAGGGCGTCGTCGTCATCGGCGAGGGCGAACGGGACGAGGCCCCGATGCTTTACATCGGCGAAGAGGTGGGCACCGGCAACGGCCCCGCCGTCGACATCGCGCTTGACCCCCTGGAAGGCACCACGCTGACCGCCAAGGATATGCCGAACGCCCTGACCGTGATCGCCATGGCCCCGCGCGGCAGCCTTCTGCACGCCCCCGATGTCTATATGGAAAAGCTGGCCATCGGCCCCGGCTACAAGACCGGCACCGTGACGATGAACATGTCCCCGTCCGAGCGCGTCTCGGCCCTGGCCGCCGCCAAGGGGGTGTCGACCGAGAACATCACCGTCTGCGTGCTGGAACGCCCCCGGCATGAGGAAATGATCGCCGAAATCCGTTCGACCGGGGCGTCGATCCGGCTGATCACCGATGGCGATGTGGCCGGCGTGATGCATTGCGCCGAACCCGAGGTGACGGGGATCGACATGTATATGGGTTCGGGCGGTGCCCCCGAAGGCGTGCTGGCGGCAGCGGCGCTGAAATGCATGGGCGGCCAGTTCTTCGGCAAGCTCATCTTCCGCAACGAGGACGAGCGTGACCGGGCCAGGAAGGCCGGGATCACCAATTTCGACCGCGTCTATACCCGTGACGATCTGGTGCGCAGCGATGTGATCTTTGCCGCGACCGGCGTCACCAACGGCTCGCTTCTGGCCGGGATCAGGCGTGAACCGGGCTGGATCACCACCGAAACCCTGCTGATGCGGTCCAAGACCGGCTCTGTCCGCCGCATGAGCTATCGCAGCCCGCTGCGGTAGACCGAACCACCGGGGATTCTGTCGCCGGACGCGATGCCGCCCCCCTTGCCGCGCGCTGACTTCTAGCCCGGCAAGGTGACGATGATCGCCCCGCGATCGGTTGCCACGACGGTATGTTCATACTGCACCGCCGGGGCGGCGGGCCGGGCGTAGAGCGTCCAGCCGTCCTTGCCCTGTGCCGCCCAATGCCCGCCGCGCGACAGGAAGGGTTCCACCGTCAGCACCATGCCGCGATGCATGCGGCGACGGTCGCCACGGGTGGGCCATGTCGCCACCTCTTCGGGATACTCATGCAGCGCACGGCCGACGCCATGGCTGGCAAGGTTGCGGATCAGCGTATAGCCCCGCGTCCGGGCGAACCGTCCGATGGCGGCTCCGATGCCCGAGATCGCTCTGTCATGCCCCACCTGCGCGATCCCGATCTGCATCGCCTGCCTGCCATCGCGACACAGCCTCTCCACCGCCGGAGTCACCCGCCCCAGCCGGAAACTGGCCCCCGTGTCAGCAAAATAGCCGTCCTTGCTGGCCGAGACGTCGATGTTCACCAGATCCCCTGCTGCCAGCGGACGCGGCCCCGGAATGCCGTGGGCGATTTCCTCGTTGACGCTGATGCAGGTGGTGCCGGGAAAATCATAGGTCGCTTGCGGGGCCGATACCGCCCCCTCCCGCTCCAGCAGGGCGCGGCCGATGCCATCCAGATCGGCGGTGGTCATCCCCGGCTCCATCGCACGCGCCATGGCCTGCATCGTGTTGGCCACGATGCGGCCGATGTGCCTCAGCCCGTCCAGCTCGTCTTCATGTGTGATCGTCATGTGGCCCTTCCTGCGGGATCGCAACAGCCATAGCAGCCCCGTCACCCGCTGTCCCGGATGATCTCTCCTCTTGCGGCGCAAAGGCCAGTCTGTCACCCCTTGAACCATGCAGCCCGCCTTCCTTTCCGTCGAAGCCTCGCTGACCGGCCGCCGCTGGGTGGGCCCCGATCCCGGCCGGGACCGGCTGGCCGAGGCCATCGCCCAGGACACCCGGCTGCCCCTGCCGCTTTGCCGCATCCTTGCCGCCCGCGGCGTTTCCCCGGCCGGGGCCAGCGCCTTTCTGGCCCCGACATTGAAAGACCTGCTGCCTGACCCGCGATCCTTGCGCGACATGGAAACGGCCGCCACCCGGTTCCTGGCGGCGGTCACGGGCCGGGAAAGGATTGCGATCTTCGCCGATTACGACGTGGACGGCGGGGCCTCGGCCGCGTTGCTGATCACCTGGCTGCGCGCGATGGGGCAGCAGGCCACGCTTTACATCCCCGACAGGATCGACGAAGGCTACGGGCCGAATATCCCGGCGATGCAAGGGCTTGCGGCCAAGCATTCCCTGATCGTCTGCGTCGATTGCGGCACGCTTTCGCATGATCCCGTGGCCGCCGCCGCGCCCGCCGATGTAATCATCCTCGACCACCACCTTGCGACCGAAACGCTGCCCGCCGCCCATGCCGTCGTCAATCCGAACCGGCAGGACGAGGATGGCAGTCTTGCCCATCTCTGCGCGGCCTCGGTCGTATTCCTGATGCTGGTCGAGACGAACCGCCAGTTGCGGCTGCAAGGCCGGCACACGCCTGACCTGATGGCTTTGCTGGATCTGGTGGCGCTGGCCACCGTGGCCGATGTGGCCCCGCTGACCGGGGTGAACCGGGCGCTGGTGCGGCAGGGGTTGAAGGTGATGGCGCGGCGCGAACGGCCCGGCCTGCGGGCGCTGGCCGATGTTGCCCGGATGGACAGCGGCCCCACCACCTATGCGCTGGGGTTCCTGCTGGGCCCGCGCGTCAACGCCGGGGGGCGCATCGGCCAGGCCGATCTGGGCGCGCGTCTGCTGGCCACCGACGACGATCGCGAAGCCGCGATGCTGGCCGAACGGCTGGACCAGTTGAACACCGAGCGCCGTGAAATCACCGACCGCGTGCGCGAAGAGGCCCTGGCCCAGGCCGAGGCGCGGGGTCTTGATGCGCCCCTGGTCTGGGCGGCGGGGGAAGGCTGGCATCCCGGTGTGGTCGGCATCGTCGCCGCCCGGCTGAAAGAGGCATCGGGCCGCCCCGCCGTGGTGATCGGGCTGGAAGGCGGGATCGGCAAGGGCTCGGGCCGGTCGGTCGCGGGCATCGACCTGGGGGCGTCGGTCCAGCGGGTCGCGGCCGAAGGATTGCTGATCAAGGGCGGCGGGCACCGCATGGCGGCCGGGCTGACCGTGGCGCAGGATCAGCTGCCCGAGGCGATGGAACGGCTGTCCGATCTTCTGGCGCGGCAGGGATCGGGCGCGCAAGGCCCGCAGGATCTGCGCGTCGATGGCCTGCTGATGCCGCAGGCGGTGACGCTTGCGCTGGCCGAACAGATCGAACAGGCCGGGCCGTTCGGCGCCTCGGCCCCGGCCCCGCGATTCGTCCTGCCCGAAGTGACGCTGACCGCCCGTCGCATCGGCGAATCGCATCTGCGGCTGTCGATCCGCAATCCCGGCGGCCAGCCGATCGAGGCCGTGGCCTTCGGTGCCTTCGACAGCCCCCTTGGCGCGGCGCTGGAGACGACTGGCACCCGTCCGTTCCACCTTGCGGGCAAGCTGGAGGTGAACAGCTGGGGCGGGCGCAGCCGTGTGCAACTGCGCCTGGACGACGCCGCCCCGGCCTGATGCGCGGCCCCTGCACTTTTCCTCTTGCGCATCCCGGCAGCCCCGATTAGACACCGCCCACCGACAGCGTGGCCCGTTCGTCTATCGGTTAGGACACCAGGTTTTCAACCTGGGAAGAGGGGTTCGACTCCCCTACGGGCTGCCACTTATCCTTGTAAGTTGTTGATTTTGCTGCTAAATTCTCAAGGCGCAAAATCCTACTACAGAACTACTACAGCAAAAAATCGGCACCTTTCTACCCGCCGCAGGCCGGGAAGCGATAACGCATTCGTGACCCGCCTATCCCTCATCTTTCGGTTTTTCGATCTGCGGCACCGGCGGGGGCGGATACGGGCCAGTCCCCTGCGACGGCGCGTAGGGCTGGATAACGATAGGACGCCTGCCGCTTAGAGCGGGATGATGCTTGAGTGAATCGGGGGGGATTCCCTTGGGTTGGGATTT
>DAIOGH010000017.1:0-77829 GCA_036745335.1 Paracoccaceae bacterium | reverse complement strand
AAAACTACATCCGAAACTCAGGATACGGTTCCGTGTAGCGTCATCATGCTCTAGCTTCTTCGTGGTCGCGCGTCTTTCGCCAGAACCAGAGTCCACTTTTGTCGCACACGCTCCAGATCCGCCCTTCCCACGTTCTTTCTCTTCGCCAAATATCCTGCGGGGTGGGCTGGAGGGGTGCAAAACCCCTCCAGGGCCTGCCAGGGGCGCGAGGCTTCCCGACGGGATCGGGCTCATCCGCACGCGCGGGGCGGGTCCCGGCCCAAGACAAACGGCGGCACCCATCCGGTGCCGCCGCTGCAACCTTCCCTGGCAAGGCGGGCTTGGGTGGCTCGATGCCACCCAGGCCCGCAGCCCCGGTCTCAGACCGCCTTCTTCAGCGCCTCGACCAGATCGGTCCTCTCCCACGAGAAACCGCCATCCGCAGTCGCCTCGCGGCCGAAATGGCCATAGGCGGCGGTGCGTTGATAGACCGGCTTCGTCAGGCCCAGATGGGTGCGGATGCCGCGCGGCGTCAGGTCCATGCACTCCATCACGGCCTTTTCGATCGCGGCCTCGTCCACTGTGCCGGTGCCATGGGTGTTGACATAGATCGACAGCGGCCGGGCCACGCCGATGGCATAGCTGACCTGCAGGGTGCAGCGGTCGGCCAGACCGGCGGCAACGATGTTCTTGGCCAGATAGCGCGCGGCATAGGCGGCCGACCGGTCCACCTTGGTCGGGTCCTTGCCCGAAAACGCACCGCCGCCATGCGGGGCCGCCCCGCCATAGGTATCGACGATGATCTTGCGCCCCGTCAGGCCCGCGTCGCCATCGGGTCCCCCGATCACGAAGGTGCCGGTCGGGTTCACATGCCATTCGGTCTTCCTGGTGATCCAGCCCTGCGGCAGGATTTCGCGGATATAGGGCTCCACGATGCCGCGGATCACCTTCGAGGTCTGCCGTTTGGACGTATGCTGGGTCGACAGCACGATCGAGGTCACTTCGACCGGCTTGCCGTCCTCATAGCGCAGGGAAAGCTGCGACTTGGCATCCGGGCCAAGCGTCGGCTCCTGCCCCGATTTGCGCACCTCGGCCAGACGGCGCAGGATGGCATGGGCATAAAGGATCGGCGCGGGCATCAGCTCGGGCGTCTCGCGGCAGGCATAGCCGAACATGATGCCCTGATCACCTGCCCCGTCGCGGTCCACGCCTTGCGCGATATGCGCGGATTGTTCGTGCAGATAGTTGTGAACCTTGATCTTTTCCCAGTGGAACTTCTTCTGCTCATAGCCGATGTCGCGGACGCAATCGCGGACGATGCCGTCGATCCGCTCCATCATCGCCTTGGTCTTTTCCTTGGACGACAGGCCGACCTCGCCCCCCACGACGACGCGGTTGGTGGTGGCAAAGGTCTCGCAGGCGACGCGGGCATTCGGCTCTTCGGTCAGAAAGGCATCCAGCACGGCGTCGGACACGCGGTCGCACAATTTGTCGGGATGCCCCTCCGACACGGATTCGGAGGTGAAGACATAGGACTTGCGGGTCATGGGAAAGCGCTCCGTTAGGGTAAACCGCCACGCCAGGAAGCCGTTGTGACGGTATGAACTGTCGTCGCCCTACGCGGTTGCCCGCCAAGTTTCAAGGGGCGTCGCGCCGCCGCCCAAGGACCAGCGCCAGGGCGAGTCCGGCCAGCAACAAGACCAGCAGCGGCAGATCCCCCATCCGGGCATAGGGCGGCGGCGGCAGGGCCCCCGGCAGCGCCGCGTCGATCACCCCGCGCCGCCCCATGCCCAGCAGCGCCGGGCTGCCCGACAGATCGGCTGCCACCTGCCCGGTCGCCGTGATCACCGCGCTGACCCCGGTATTCGCCACCCTCACCAGCGGCAGCCCCTGTTCGATGGCGCGCAGCCGGGCCTGCGCGAAATGCTGCCAGGGGCCGGTCAAGGTGCCGAACCAGGCGTCATTGGTGATCTGCAACAGCCAGCCCGGCCGTTCGGCGGTGCCGATCTCTTCGGGAAAGATCGCCTCATAGCAGATCAGCGGCCGAGCCTTGCCAAGCGCGGGGCCGAAATCCATCAGCCGCGCCTCCTCACCGGGCGAATAGCCCGCGCCCTGCTGGGCCGCAAAGGCGCGCAGGCCGAACAGACGAAAGGCCAGATCGCCCAACGGCACATATTCGCCAAAGGGCACAAGGTGGATCTTGTCATAGGTCTGGCCGATGCTGCCGCCGGGGCCGAACAGCGCGATGCTGTTCCAGGCGCGATCACTGCCGTTCTCGACCCGCTGATAACCCGCAGCCAGCGGGAATTTCGCCGCGCCCATCGCCACGGCAGCCCCTTCGCCTTCGGTCAGTAGATAGGGCACCGCGGTTTCGGGCCAGATCGCCAGATCGGGGGGCGGCATCAGCGCGTCAGGGCCCGAAACCGTCAGCGCCAAAAGCGTGTCGAAATTGCTGCGCGCCTCGTCGCGGTCCCATTTCAGGCTTTGGGCGATGGCGGGCTGCACCAGCCGCACCACGCCGCCGGGGGGCGGGCCAGCCTCGGCCCCCTGCCGTTGATGGCCCCAGAACAGGACCGCCGCAATGGCCAGCACGGCCGTCCCCGTTCCCACCCGTGGCCAGGCCAGCGGCAGTGCGGCCAGCATCAGGACGACCAGCCCCATGCCATAGCCGCCGATCAGCGCACCCATCTGCTCGGCCGGGGTATCCAGCGGGATATGGCCGAACAGCGCCCAGGGAAACCCGGTCAGGACATGGCCGCGCACCAGATCGGCCAGGGCCAGCGCCGCCACCAGCGCGGCCAGCCGCGCGCCGCCGACGGGCCGGGTCGTCCGCGCCGCCAGACCCGCCGCCACCGCCCAGAACAGCCCCAGCCCGAATGCGATCAGCACCAGCGCAAAGGGGGCCATCCAGCCATGCCGCCAGGGATCGACGAAAAACGGCTGCACGATCCAGTTCAGCGCCAGCGCGAAATGCCCGGCCCCGGCAAAAAGCGCCAGCCCGAACACCCGCGCCGCCGAAGCCTCGTGCTGCCAGAAAGACAGCAGCACACACAGCGCGGGCAACGCCAGAACCTGCAACCCGAATGGCACCTGCCCCAGGGCCACAACCGCCCCCAGTGCGAAGGCCAGCCCGGCACCGCGCCGTCCCGGCCAGAGCGACCGCAGCCTCCTGCTGGCCGATGTCGTCATTCAGCCGTCCACGGCAACGGCCGGTTCCGCCGCCCCGTCCCGCGTCGGCAGCCGGATGCGCAACCGCTTGATCCGCCGCGGATCGGCGTCAACCACTTCGATCAGCGCGCCGCTTTCATGCTCGACCACCTCGCCCCGCGCCGGAACCCGGCCGGTGCGCAGGAAGACCAGCCCGCCGAGGGTGTCGATATCCTCATCCTCTTCGCCCGACCGCAGCTTTAGTCCCAGCGCGGATTCGATCTCTTCCAGGGGCGCCGTGGATTGCGCCAGGATCACGCCCGGCCTTTCCTCGCGCCACAGGGCGGATTCGGCCTCGTCATGTTCATCCTCGATCTCGCCGATCACGGTCTCGATCAGGTCCTCGATGGTGACAAGCCCGTCGACCCCGCCATATTCGTCGATCACCAGCGCCATATGCACCCGCTCCTTCTGCATCTTTTGCAGCAGGACGCCGGTCGGCATCGACGGCGGCGCATAAAGGATCGGGCGCAGAAGCCGCTTCAGGCTGAACCGCCCGTTCGCGCCGAAACCATGGGTCAGCGCAAGGTCCTTCAGCAGCACAAGGCCCTGCGGATGATCCAGCGTGCCCTTGTAGACCGGCACCCGGCTGAAGCCATGTTCGCGGAACACCTCGACCAGTTCGTCCTTGCCGATGTCCAGCGGCACGGCGGTGATCTCGGCCTTGGGAATGGCCACATCATCCACACGCATCCGTCGCAGCACGCCCAGACCGGGGCTGGCGGCAGGCACCGCAGCCGCGCCTTGCGCGGCATCCGTCTCGGCCGAGGGGGTAAAGGCGGACATGAGCCGCCCAAAGAAGCCGCGCCCGGCGGCTTCGGATCGTTCGTCTTCGGCCGGATCCTGAAGCGCACCCTGCGCAGAGGTCGACCCGTCGGTGCTACTGCCCATCGGTCCTTTGTCCTGAACGCACCCGTCCTGCGGGTGCCCGGTCAATATGGGTCAGGAAGCCCCATGGACGCAAGTATCCGCACCTCATGCCCCTCCATCAGCGCGGCAT
Source organism: Paracoccaceae bacterium (assembly GCA_036745335.1). Classification (GTDB taxonomy): domain Bacteria; phylum Pseudomonadota; class Alphaproteobacteria; order Rhodobacterales; family Rhodobacteraceae; genus Pseudogemmobacter. The sequence continues at coordinate 73,643 of DAIOGH010000017.1, read as the reverse complement.
CCTCGTCCTCGACATGATCATGGCCCAGAAGATGCAGCACGGCATGGACGACAAGATGCGTCACATGCGCCTCCATCGACTTGCCCTGTTCGGCCGCCTCGCGGGCACAGGTTTCCCAGGCGAGGGCGATGTCCCCCAGCTCGAAAGGCTCATCCGCCGTCCCGGCCAGCGGCCGCTCCGGGTCTTCGCCGACAAACTCTGCCCCACGCTCTTCGGAGGGCCAACTGAGAACATTTGTCGGCTGCGGCTTGCCCCGGAAATCGGCGTTCAGCACCGCAATCCGGGCGTCGTCACAGGCCAGAAGGCCGATCTGGAACCCTGTCGTTGCCAGTCCCAGACCGGCCAGCGCCGCCCGCGCCGCAGCCTCGGCCAGCGCCGTCAGGCCAAAGTCCTGCCAGCGGCTGTCCTCAATGACGGTTTCAACCAGATCGCCCATGTCGCCGACCTAGCCGGACCCGCCCCCGCTGGCAAGATCATCCGCCGCAAACGCAATGTTTCCAGCGCGATGAACCCGGCAAAGCCCATCGTCGTCTTCATCTTTGCCCAAATACCCCACGGGGGTCCGGGGGTGTGAAACCCCCGGCGGCCGCCACGGCAGCCCTGCGGAAACGCCCGTCATGCCCCCGGCGTTTCTTCCGCCTCATAGGCTTCGATGATCCGGGCGACCAGCGGGTGACGCACCACATCCTTCGCGGTGAAATAATTGAAGGTCACGCCCTTCACGCCCTTCAGGATGCGCTCGGCATCGGCCAGCCCCGACGCCACGCCGCGCGGCAGGTCGACCTGGGTGCGGTCGCCGGTGATCACCATGCGACTGCCCTCGCCCAGACGGGTCAGGAACATCTTCATCTGCATCGTGGTGGCGTTCTGCGCCTCGTCCAGCACGACAAAGGCATTGGACAGCGTCCGCCCGCGCATGAAGGCCAGCGGCGCGATCTCGATCCGTTTCTCCTGCATCAGCTTTTCCACCTGCTTGGCGGGCAGGAAATCGTTCAGCGCGTCATAAAGCGGCTGCATGTAGGGATCGACCTTCTCCTTCATGTCGCCCGGCAGAAAGCCCAGCCTTTCGCCCGCCTCCACCGCCGGGCGGCTGAGGATGATCTTCTCCACCGCGCCCGAGATGAACATCGTCACCCCCACGGCAACGGCAAGATAGGTCTTGCCCGTTCCCGCCGGGCCGATGCCGAAGCCCAGCTCGTTCTGGAACAGATTGGCGACATAGGCCTTCTGTGCCTCGGTCCGCGGCTCGATCGGCTTCTTGCGGGTGCGCAGTTCCATGCCCGGATTGAACAGTTCGATCTGCTCGCCCTCGGGCGAGGCGGCCGCCGGGCGCGCCATCCGCATCGCCCCGTCGATATCGCCCGCCGTCACGCCGCGCCCTGCCTCAAGCCGGGCATAAAGCGATCGCAACACCGCCGCCGCCTCGTCGCGCGCGCCCTTGTCCCCGATCACCGCCAGGCGGTTGCCGCGCCGCAGGATATGCACCCCCATCTGATGTTCGACCTGCGCCAGATTGCGGTCGAATTCACCGCAGAGGTCGATCAACAGCCGATTGTCGGGAAATTCGAGGACCGTTTCCACCATATCCTCGGGCTTGGTCGGGGGGGTCAGCGCGCTGATGCCCAAAAAGGATCTCCTTCATGCAGAGGGCCTGTAGATCAAGCCTGCGACAGCCCCTGCGCCGTGGCAAGGATTTTCGCAAGCACCCCCATATGTTGCGACCGAAGACGCAAGGATTGTGACATTTTGTGGCACATCGGCAAGATTGGCCGGATCAGCCCTGATCTGCGGCAGGTCCTGCAGAAGATATGGGAAGGCCGGGCACGAGTCGCAATGCAACGGGGTCGCAGCATCCCTGCGGCCCCGTCCGGTTCGTCCATCGCGGCGGCTCAGTCCTTAAGGCAGGCACCATCCGCAGCCGTGCCGCCCGCCGGACATTTCCCGACGATCACCGTCTTTATGCCGGGGCCGGAAATGCCGTCCTTGATGCCCGCATCCGCGGTCTCATAAGCGCCCAGCACCGTGCCGGGCGGGTATTTGTCGTTGCAGACCGGCAGGCCCGAAACCGGATCGTAGCGCGGGGTCGAATAGCCTTCCAGACCGTCGTCGATGATCCAGTTCTGGCAGCCGTCCGGGTCATAGGCGATGGCGGCAACGCCATTCCTCAGCACGCCTTCGTCACGCCCCTTGTCCAGCCCGGTCGCCAGCACCGAATCCGGCCCCTTGTATTTCGTGGCGCCCTCGCGGCTTTCGATACAGCCGGTCAGCGCCAGCACAGCCATCAGCGCGGCAGGGATCTTCACCATCCCGGTGATATTCAGCATGGTTGAACTCCTTACCACCGGTAGCAGACGATTTCGACGCGACGGTTCTTGGCCATTCCGGCCGCCGTCTTGTTCGAGGCGACCGGCCTGCTTTCGCCAAAGCCCAACTGGCGTTCGACCGAGGCACCGACCGACCGGGCCACATCGCCGACGGCCTTGGCGCGGCGCTGGGACAGATCCATGTTGTATTCGCCCGAGGCGCGGCTGTCGGTATGGCCATAGATCGCATAGCCGAAAGCCCCCGCCTCCGAGAAGAACCGGCGCAGGCGGTCGCGGCCCTTGGCGGTCAGCTTGGCGCTGTCGGTGGCGAACAGCTGATCGGTGTTCTCGACCAGACAGGTATTCTTCTTCAGGCAGACCGGCTTGCCGGTCTTCGGGTCGCGCCGGGGCACCATATAGCCCTCAAGGCCCCCGTCAGCCCACCAATGCATGCAGCCGTCATCGTCGATCCAGACGCCCCATTCGATCTTGCCGGTAACAACTGTCCGGTCCACCGTTTCCGCCTGGGCGGCCCCCGCAAGGCCGATGGCAACAGCCAGACCCCCAATCATTACCCGCACTGCGCGTGAAAATTCCTTCACAGCCAGAGCCCCCCTTACCATTCATTGACAGCTGCCGCAGAATTGCCGTCGGCGCGCCGTCAAGTAAAGCGGATTCTGGCGGAAGCCCATCTATATGGCGGTCAGTTTCGATGCCGCTACAACATGATGTAAACAGGTTTCTACCCCGGAAACAGACCCCCGACCCGGTTTCCTCAGCCCTGCGATCCGGGAATCCTGGCTGCGGCCAGAGAGTTGGGGGCCGAAGCCGTGACGGTCGCACGCACCAGATCGCCCACCTTTCCCCCGGCATCCGTCACATGCACGGCCATCAGATGCTGCGACTTTCCCACCATCTGCCCCGGCAGGCGGCCCGGCTTTTCGTAAAGCACCGCAACCTCGCGCCCGACCATCGCCGCCTGCGCCGCGCGCTGTTGTTCGGTGATCAGCGACTGAAGCGCCTGCAATCGCGCATCGGCCACATCGTCGGCGACAGGGGCCTTTTCGGCGGCCGGGGTTCCGGGCCGGGCCGAGTATTTGAAGCTGAAGGCCGCGCCATAACCCACCGCCCGAATCAGCGCCATCGTGTCGTCGAAATCACGGTCGGTCTCGCCGGGAAATCCCACGATGAAATCCGATGTCAGCAGGATGTCGGGCCGCGCGGCGCGGATCCGCTCGACCAGCCGCAGATAATGGTCGGCCGTGTGCTTGCGGTTCATGGCCTTCAGGATGCGGTCGCTGCCCGACTGCACCGGCAGATGCAGATAGGGCATCAGCTGCGGCACCTCGGCATGGGCGGCAATCAGATCCTCGGCCATGTCGTTGGGGTGGCTGGTGGTATAGCGGATACGGTCCAGCCCCTCGACCGCCGCCAGCGCCCGGATCAGATCGCCCAGGCCCCAGACCCTGCCTTCCGTTTCGCCATGCCAGGCGTTGACGTTCTGGCCCAGAAGCGTGATCTCGCGCACCCCGCGCGCCACAAGATCGCGCGCCTCGGCCAGCAGCCGGCCGGCGGGGCGGCTGACCTCTGCCCCGCGGGTATAGGGCACCACGCAAAAGGCACAGAACTTGTCGCAGCCTTCCTGCACGGTCAGAAAGGCGGTCGGGCCGCGATAGCCCTTGCGCTGGGGCAGGTGTTCGAACTTGTCCTCGGGCGGGAAATCGGTGTCCACCACCTGCCCGCCGGCCTGCACCATCTGCGGCAGGCGGTGATAGGCCTGCGGCCCGACCACCAGATCGACCAGCGGCATCCGGCGCAGGATTTCGGCCCCTTCGGCCTGCGCCACGCATCCCGCGACACCGACCTTCAGATCGGGTTTCGCCTGTTTCAGCGGCTTCAGCCGCCCCAGATCGGAATACAGCTTCTCGCTGGCCTTTTCGCGGATATGGCAGGTGTTCAGCAACACCAGATCGGCCTCTTCCAGCACCTCGGTCTGGACATAGCCCTGCCCGCCCATGGCCTCGGCCATGCGTTCGCTGTCATAGACGTTCATCTGACAGCCATAGGTCTTGACGAACAGCTTTTTCGGTTCCGCCATCGGGGCCTCCTGCGGCGGCTTTTACACGGCCCGGCCCGCAGCGGCAACGCCATGCGGGGCATCAGCCCCCTTGCCTTGCACGCCGACTTGACCGATTCTGCGCCCAATCGGTCCCCTCCCGATCAACGCGCCTCGGGCGGCCAGGAAAAGGCAATGGTTTACAACGATCTGGGCATATTTCTTGACAAGGCGTCCGGCACCCTCGCCAAGGGGCCCGTCGCCATCGTCATGGCCGAAGACGAGGTCGAGATCGACAGCACGCTGCGGCACAACCTGATGACCGGCTTCCGCACGGTGATCCTGCTTGCGCCCGACACCATGGTTCTGCCCGCCGAAATCGCCGCCCAGGTGCATCATGTGGTGCATGATGTCTATTCCGACGATGCCCTGCCCGAAGCGGTGAACCGCATCAACGATGCCGCACAGGGCAGTTGGATCTATTACTGCTACAACGCCGAATACCTGTTCTTCCCCTTCTGCGAGAGCCGCAACGTCCGCGATCTTCTGGCCTTTCACGCCGAGGAACGGCGCGACGCCATGCTGACGTATGTGGTCGACCTTTATGCCGGCGATCTGGACCGCCATGGCAATGCCGTCTCGCTGGAGGATGCCCATCTGGATCGGTCGGGCTATTACGCGCTGGCCCGCAAGGACGAGGTGAAGAACTGGGCCCCGAAGGACCGCCAGCTGGATTTCTTCGGCGGCCTGCGCTGGCGGTTCGAGGAGCATATCCCCTGGGCGCGGCGCAAGATCGACCGGATTTCGCTGTTCAAGGCCAGAAAAGGGCTGCGGCTGCGGCCCGACTTCACCTTCAGCGACGAAGAAATGAACACCTTCGCCTGCCCGTGGCACAACAACCTGACGGCGGCGGTCTGTTCGTTCCGCACCGCAAAGGCGCTGCGCAGCAACCCCGGCAGCCGCTTCGACATCCAGAATTTCCGCTGGCACAATTCGGTGCCCTTCGACTGGCACAGCCAGCAGCTGATGGACCTGGGGCTGATGGAACCGGGGCAGTGGTTCTAGGCAGAGGTCAGCGCAGCCGGTCGATCAGCGCCATCGCCGCCTGCGGGTTGACCAGCTTGTGCCCGCTGATCACATAAAGATAGACATCGCGGGGCGCGCCTTCGGCGGGTACGCCGACATAATCCAGCCCCTCGGGGCAGCCGCCGCGCGCCCAGATCCGCGCGCGTTCCGCCCAAAGGTCCAGCGCCGCGGCGCTGTAGCCCGGCGGCTCTTGCCCGGCCGTGCCCATGATCCGCGCATAGACGAAGGGCGCGGTCGGATCGGCGATCTGGGGAAAGCTCCCATCGGCCGCGATCACCACCGCCACGCCATGCGCGCGGGCCATGGCGATGAACTCCGGGCAGCGGAAACTGTCATGCCGCACCTCGACCGCATGGCGCAACCTGTGGCCCCGATGCGTGGCGGGCAGCAGCGTCAGGAAGGCCGCGAAATCTTCGGGGTCGAACTTTTTCGTCGCCATGAATTGCCAGTTGATCGGCCCCAGCCTGTCGCCCAGTTCCGTCAGACCGCTGTCAAGGAACCGCCCGATGCTCTCGCCCGCCTCGGCCAGCACCCGGCGGTTGGTGGCAAAGCGCGGCCCCTTGGCGGCAAAGACGAAACCTTCGGGCGTCTCGTCATACCATTTGCGAAAGCTCTCGGGCTTCTGCGATCCGTAATAGGTGCCATTGATCTCGATCGAGGTCAGCCGACGGCTGGCATGTTCCAGCTCGCGCTTCTGCGGCAGGTCGGCGGGGTAGAAGGTGCCGCGCCATGGCTCGAAGGTCCAGCCGCCGATGCCGACGAAAATCCTGCCACCTGCGCTGTCAGCCATGACACCCTCGTGTCAGGAAAGGCCCGCCTGCGGATGCCGCGCTCAGCCGCGGCGCAGGCGGATCACCACGTCGACGCGGGCGATCTCGGTGCCCTCGGGGGCGGCGGGCAGGCCGGTGATCTTCAGGTCTTCCTTCGGCGCATCGGTCAGCGTGGCGCTGTCTTCCCAGTAGAAATGCGGGTGATCGTCCATCCGGGTGTCGAAATAGCTTTTCGACCCGTCCACGACGACCTCATTCATCAGCCCGGCTTCGCAAAAGGCGCGAAGGGTGTTGTAGACCGTGGCCAGGCTGACCTTTTCGCCCGCCGCACTGGCGGCCGCGAACAGGCCCTCGGCGGTGACATGACGATCCTCGCCATCGCCCACCAGCAGACCGGCCAGCGCCAGGCGCTGCCGCGTGGGGCGAAGGCCCCCATGCGCCAGCCAGTCGGCACTGCGGGTTTCAACGCTGCGATTTTCGGCCAGTTGGGTCATGTCCTGCCCTGCATTGCTGCTGTCATATATAGGCCACAGCCAGCCCGAATCAATCGGATTCCCCAGGGCGGCCCGCCTGCCCCTGCCCTTGCGCGGCCTTCGGACCCTCTGTTACACGGGATTGCAACAATCTTGCGCAAGGGGGATGCGGGGCTGATGGGTGGTTTTCCGACGACATTCGACAAGGACGACCTGCTGAAATGTTCGCGGGGCGAGTTGTTCGGCCCCGGCAACGCCCAGCTTCCCGCCCCGCCCATGCTGATGATGGACCGGATCACCGACATCTCGGATGACCGGGGCGAACACGGCAAGGGCCATGTCGTCGCCGAATTCGACATCACCCCCGACCTGTGGTTCTTCGACTGCCACTTTCCCGGCAACCCGATCATGCCCGGCTGCCTTGGGCTTGACGGGTTGTGGCAGCTGACCGGCTTCAACCTGGGCTGGCGCGGCTGGCAGGGGCGCGGCTATGCGCTTGGCGTGGGCGAGGTCAAGCTGACCGGCATGGTCCGCCCCGACCGCAAGCGGCTGACCTATTACGTCGACTTCACCAAGGCGCTGCAAACCCGCCGCCTGACCATGGGCGTCGCCGACGGGCGGGTCGAGGCGGATGGCGAGACGATCTATCTGGTCAAGGACATGAAGGTCGCGCTCAGCGAGAGCTGATCCCCCGATCGCAACAGAGGGCAGCGCACGGCCGCCGGGTGGGCGCCGCAACGCCTGCTCGATGCGCTTTATGGCGCCATCTCTCCTGCGGGTGGATCTACAGGTGGACGCCGCCAAAGCGCCCGCCCGAGGGGGCGGTCGGGCGCTGCCCGGCGGGCTTCGCCCTTGATTCCGGGCAGGGAGAGTCTCTGCAACCGCGCGCCCTCCCCCCAACCTGCTTGCCCCCCCTCCCCCTCTGCCCTAAACAGGTTTCAGCTTTTCACAGGGGGCCTCATGCGTCGCGTCGTCATCACCGGGATCGGCATCGTCTCGTCCATCGGCAACGATGCCGCCGAGGTCGAAGCCTCCCTCCGCGCAGGGAAATCCGGCATCGTCTTTGCGCCCGACTATGCCGAACACGGGTTCCGCAGCCAGGTCCACGGCACCGTCAAGCTGAACGTCGAAGATCTGATCGACAAGCGCGACCTGCGCTTCATGGGCGATGGCGCGGCCTATACCTTCATCGCCATGCGCCAGGCCATCGCGGATTCCGGCCTGAGCGACGCCGAAGTGTCGAACGACCGCACCGGGATCATCGTCGGCTCGGGCGGGCCGTCGACGAAATCGTTCTTCAAGGCGCACAATGCCGTGCGCGACACCGGCAGCCCCAAACGGATCGGGCCGTTCGGCGTGACAAAGGGCATGTCCTCCACCGTCTCGGCCTGCCTTGCGACGCCGTTCAGGATCAAGGGCGTGAACTATTCGATCACCTCGGCCTGCTCGACCTCCGCCCATTGCATCGGCAACGGCACGGAACTGATCCAGATGGGCAAGCAGGACGTAGTCTTCGCCGGCGGCGGCGAGGAATTGGACTGGACGCTGTCCTGCCTGTTCGACGCCATGGGCGCGATGTCGTCGAAATACAACGACGCCCCCGAAACGGCCAGCCGCACCTATGATGCCACCCGCGACGGCTTTGTCATCGCCGGCGGCGGCGGGGTCGTGGTGCTGGAAGAGCTGAACCACGCCCTTGCGCGCGGCGCGAAAATCTATGGCGAAGTCACCGGCTACGGCGCCACGTCGGACGGTTATGACATGGTTGCCCCCAGTGGCGAGGGCGGCGAACGGTCGATGCGGCTGGCGCTGTCGACCCTGCCCGCCGGGCGCCGCATCGACTATATCAACAGCCACGGCACCTCGACCGCCGTCGGCGACGTGACCGAGATGGAGGCGATCCGCCGCGTCTTTGGCAAGGGCAGCACCCCGCCCGTTGCCTCGACCAAGTCGCTGACCGGGCATTCGCTGGGCGCGACCGGCGTGCATGAGGCGATCTATTCGCTGCTGATGATGCAGGGCGATTTCATCGCCGCCTCGGCCAATGTCACCACGCTGGACCCGGCGCTGGACCCGTCCGAGATCGTGACCACCCTGCGTGAAGGCGTCGCGCTCGACTCGGTCCTGTCGAATTCCTTCGGCTTCGGCGGCACCAATGCCACGCTGGTGATGTCCCGCTATCAGGGCTGAACAGTTTCAATCAGTGACCCGATTTTTCGTCGAAAAATCGTATTCAGGAGACAGCAATGGCACAGCTGATGGCAGGCAAGCGCGGCCTTGTGATGGGCGTGGCCAATGACCGGTCGATCGCCTGGGGCATCGCCTCGGCGCTGGCCGCCGAAGGGGCGGAGCTGGCGTTTTCCTATCAGGGCGAGGCGTTCGGCAAGCGGGTTCAGCCGCTGGCGGCCTCGGTCGGCTCGGATCTGCTGCTGGATGTCGATGTCACCGACGAGGCCAGCCTTGATGCCTGTTTCGCCGCGCTGAAGGATCGCTGGGGCAGGCTGGATTTCGTCATCCACGCCATCGCCTTTTCCGACAAGAATGAACTGACCGGGCGTTTCGTCAACACGTCAAAGGCCAACTTCCTGAATTCGCTTGGCATCTCCTGCTACAGCTTCATCGAGATCGCCCGCCGCGCGGAAAGCCTGATGCCCGACGGCGGCAGCCTGATCACCCTGACCTTCCAGGGATCGAACCGGGTTTCGCCGAATTACAACGTGATGGGCGTGGCCAAGGCAGCGCTGGAATCGGCGACCCGCTATCTGGCCAACGACCTGGGTCCGCAGAAGATCCGCGTCAACGCCATCTCGCCCGGCCCGATGAAGACTCTGGCCGGGGCCGCCATCGGCGGCGCACGCGCCACCTTCCGCCACACCGAGGACAACGCCCCCCTGCGCACCAATGCCACGCTTGAGGCGATCGGCGGCACGGCCGTCTGGCTCTGTTCCGATTACGGCGCCTGCACCACGGGCGAAGTGATCCATGTCGACGGCGGCTATCACGTCCTGGGCTTTCCGCAGGCGGAAAATCTCTGATCCGGGCTGGCCGCCTGACCAGGTCAATCGCCCTCCAGCCCGTCCAGATCGGTCAGATAGCGCACCTGCGGCTCGCGCAGTCCCTGTGACAGCAACACCCGGCGCACCTGCGGCGGCGCGCTCAGGATGCACAGTTGCCCGCCCTTGCGCTGCAACTTCCGCGCCAGCACCTCGAAGCTGCGCGCCCCCGAACTGTCGATCATCGGCACGTCGCTGAAGTCGATCACGAAACGGCGTGGGCGGTCGGCGATGCGGTCAAGGATACCGCCCACCTGCGCGGCCGAGCCGAAGAAGAACGGCCCGTGCAGCCGGTAGACCAGCAGGTCGTCGCGCTGCTCGAACCCTTCGGCGGGTGTGGCATTCTCCAGCTCGGCCCCGTCCGACATCCGCTTGATAAAGACCAGCCCGGCCAGCGCGAACCCCACGACGATGCCTTCGGTCAGGTCGCGGAACACCACCAGCAGAAACGTTGTCAGCACGATCAGCGCGTCGCCCCGCGACCCGCGCACCAGCACCCACAATTCTTCCTTCTCGATCATGCCCCAGCTGACCACCGCCAGCACCCCGGCCAGCGCCGCCAGCGGGATATAGCCCGCCAGCGGGGCCGCCACCGCCAGCACCACCAGCAGGAACAGCGCGTGCAGCATGCCCGACACCGGCCCGCGCGACCCGGCCCGCACATTCGTCGCCGTCCGCGCGATGGTGCCGGTGACGCAGAAGCCGCCGAACAGCGCGCTGCCCATATTGGCCACGCCCTGCCCCAGCAATTCGGCGTTCGACCGGTGCCGCGCGCCCGACATGCCATCGGCCACCACCGCCGACAGCAGGGATTCGATGGCCCCCAGCAGCGCAAAGGACACCGCCCAGGGGGCCGCCTGCATCAGCGCCGCGCGCGACAGGTCGGGCAATTCGGGCATCGGCAGCAGGTTCGGCAGCGCGCCGAACCGGCTGGCAATGGTCTCGACCGGCAGGCCAAACACCGCCGTCGCACCTGCCGTCAACACCACGGCGATCAGCATCCCCGGCCAGCCCGGCCGCCAGCGCCGCAGCCCCAGGATCACCGCGATGGCCAATGCCGCGATCCCAAAAGCCGCCGGTGTGACCGTGCCACGGGCGGCCCACAGGGCCGCCAGCTTGTGCAGGATTTCGGCCGGTTCGGCACCGGGAAGCGTCAGGCCGAACAACTCCTTGATCTGGCTGGCGAAGATGATCACCCCGATGCCTGCGGTAAACCCGACCGTCACCGGATAGGGGATGAACCGGATATAGGTGCCCAGCCGCAGCGCCCCCGCCAGCATCAGCATCAGCCCCGACAGGAAGGTTGCCGTGATCAGCCCCTGCACCCCCGTCGCCATCACGCAGGCCGAAACCAGCACGATGAAGGCCCCCGCCGGGCCACCGATCTGATAGCGGCTTCCCCCCAGCGCCGAGACCAGAAACCCGCCGACGATGGCGGTGAAAAGCCCGCGCTCCGGCCCCACTCCGCTGGCAATGGCGATGGCCATCGACAAGGGCAGCGCCACGATGGCCACCGTCAGCCCGGCCAGCGCATCGGCGCGCAGGGCGGGCAGATCATAACCCTCGTTCCAGACCGTGACGATCTTGGGCAAAAACTCGGTCAGGCCATTGCGGCCCTGCGCTGTCTGGGTCATCTTCTTGTCCAGCAAGGGAAAGCGCCAGTAATCGCTGGCCGGTCGGGGCTTGAATGCCGCCAGATGACGCCCCAGCCAGCCCGCTGTCAATCACCAACGGAACATCCCATGTCAGCCGAAGCCCCCGCCCGCCGCGATCCAGTCGCCGAGTCCGATGCCGCCTCGCGCGCCGAGGCGCTGGCGCTCTTGGAGACCGGCCATGCCGCCCTGGCCTGGACCGACCCCGAGACCGGCACCCCCGGCATCAGCCGCATCGCCTTTGCCCGCGATCCCGAGGCCGGGCCGATGACGCTGATCTCGAAACTGGCCCCGCATTACCGCGCACTGAGCGAAAGCGCCGATTGCGCGCTGATGGTGGGCGAGGTGGGTGCCAAGGGCGACCCGATGACACATCCGCGCCTGATGGTGCGGGCACGGGCCGAATTCGTGTCCGCCGATGCCCCCGACCGCGCCGCCCTGCGCGCCCGCTGGCTGGAACGCAACCCGAAGGCGACGATCTACATCGACCTTCCCGATTTCTCCTTCGTCCGGCTGGTGCCGCAATCGGGCCTGCTGAACGGCGGCTTCGCGCGTGCCTTCCGGCTGACGGCCGAGGACCTGAAGGGCTGAGGCCGGGTAAGCGCGCCGATTTTCGCCGAAAATCGGGCCCCATGGCAATGCCCCGCAAATGACAGGGGGCGGCCCCGCAGGACCGCCCCCTTCGCCGGATTGCGATGGATCAGACCGGCACATCCATCCGCAGAATGGCCGTCACCTTGCCCTTCACCGCCTCGCCCCAGCGCAGATGCGCCATCATGCCGCCAGTGCCCTGCCCCACCTGCGCATAGGGCAGCACATGGCGGGCCGCATTGGCCGCCGTGGTGATCGCGCCTTCCGGCACCACACTTTCTACCATGCGGATGCGCCCGCCAAAGGGGATATAGGCAGCGGCATCCACCACCCAGGTCTCGGCTGCCGTGTTCTGCACATGGCTGACCACGATCGGATTCTGGATCGTCTGCACCACCTGGTTGAAGGTATTTCCCTCGACCCGCACATTGCGCGACCGGCTGAAATCCAGATCCGCGAACGAAGTATCCACCTTCTCCACCCGCTCGACCGTGGCATTGAACACCCGGAAGGTGTTGTTCACCAGGCTGAAGCCGTTGAAGAAATGCCCCGACCCATAGGGCTTCACCACCAGCCAGCGGAAGGCGCTGCTGACATCCGAGGCAATGAAGATGTTGTTCACCACATTCAGCCCGCCGAACGAAAACTCGTTGTCGAAGGCCGGTTGCGGGTCATGTTCGTTGCCCCATTCGATAAAGCAGTTGTCGATGTAATTTCCGGTCACGACCGTGGCCACATTGGTTTGCGTGAACACCAGTCCCGCCAGGCGCACCCCTGCCGGGGCATCGTCGCCCTGGAAAAAATGGTTGTTGTAGATCATGTGGCTGGTGCCGTTCATTACCGCGAAATGCCGGAACCGCACGATCCGGTTGTTGCGGAACTTCACGTCATTGGCCTGCACGTTCACCGCGATCGTGCTGCGGTCCTGCGCATTCAGCGCCTGTTCGTTCGACAGGAACTGGCAGGCGTCGACCCACATCCCCTGACAGCCCGATCCGGCCGAGGTGATGCCCCGGTCCTTCGGCCGGTTGAAGGTGCAATTGTCATAGCGGAAGACCGACCCCGCCAGCGGCATCATCGCACCCGAACACAGGCCCAGGCAGTTGAACTCGACCTCCTGGATCTCGAACCGCGACAGCGAAGAGAAGCCACTGAAATCCAGCAGATACCTGAACCGGGTGAAGGTATAGGTCCGGGTCCCCGCCGCACCGTAAAGCGGCTGCGACAGCGTGATCGTGCCCGCCCCCACGTTCCTGGCCGTCACATAGACCTCGCGCCCCACACCCGTCGCCTGCACCAATGCGCCGACGGGGATATTGGCCACATTGGCCACCCCGGTCAGTGTCGTGGAACTGCCGACCGAATAGGTTCCCACCGACGTGACCGTCTCGCTGGTCCAGGCCGTCGATGTCACCGCGTTCAGCGATCCGTTGCGCAGCACCCGGCGGTTCGCAAACGAGGTCAGCCCCGCCAGCGCCGCGACATCCAGCGGCTCGGTCAGATCCACCCGGCGGCCCGACATGTCGAAGGTCACATGGTCGCTGAAATAGAACAGCGCCTTCAGCGCACGGCGGAACCCTTCCAGATCGCTGCCGAAGGCCCGTGAATAGGTTTCCAGATCGAAATTGCGCGTCAGGATCAGACGGTTCGCAGCCGGCTGCACCACCGTGCCCTGAAACCGGATCGGAGAATTGATGGTGACATTGCCCGGCAGGTTATAGGTGCCTGACGACACCAGGATCGTCCGCCCCTCCGCCGCCGCATCCGCCGCATTGAACGCCGCCACGTCATTGGCGGTGCCATCGCCGATCGCGCCGTAATCGCGCACATCCACCATATCCATCATGTCGCGGATGAAAACGGATGTCACATCCTCTACCGCCACATCCTCGATCCGCACCACGCCGCCGTTCGCGCCTGTCAGGTCCAGCCCGACATGGGCAAAGACCGCCGTCCGGCCCCAGGCCATCGTTACGCCACTGCGGTTGCCCGCCCCCACGATGGCCTCGACGGTAACGATTTCGCCATATTGCGTCAGCGCCAGCGCAGGCCCGACCTGCGGAACGCCACTGACGATGGTCTCGGTGACATCCCCGACCCAGGCCGCAATCCGCACCGACGGCAGGTTGCCCGACACCGCCTTTACCCTGACGGTGATCCGCAGATACATGTCCGGGCGCAGCGGGGTGGGCGTGAAGCAGCGCAGCTTCTGCGTCGTCGCCGTCTTTTGCAGTTCCAGACAGCCGCCGAAATCCTGATCATTGGTGACAAGCGCGGCATTCGCCGCCCCCTGATACGAAGCATCCCCCGGCCTGCCATTGGCACTGGACCACAGGTTCAGCCCCGCCGCAAAGGCCGGAGGCATCAGGACCAGTCCTTCGGTGATCGCCTTGTTCATGTCGTTTTCCCTTGCCTCGTTCCAAAAGCCGGGGCGGGCAAGGGGCCGGGTCATCCCGGACCATGCGCGCCTTGTGGGGCAAGGGAAGTATCAACGAAGGGTTAACCGCATCTCAGCCCTGCGTCCGGGCCGGGGCCACCCCCCGCAACGGGCCGCGCCAGACGTCCCGATGGTGATGGCGGGTGGCGGTTCAGACGGCACCCACCGCACAGGGCCTGGCATCGGCATAGCCTCGGCCAGCGCAACCTGTACCGCGCCCGCCAATGCCACCCCGGCTGGCCATTGCGCCGGAGCCGACAGTCAGACGCCGATCCCGTCGGCCCTCAGCACCTCGACGGCGTTGATCTTCCAGCCATCCGCGGTCTCGACCATCTGATAATCCAGCACATGCCCGCGCCCTGCGGCGTCGGTCACGAACACCCGCTGCCACAGCGCCCCGGCCACATCGCGCAATTCCCCCATCTGTACGCCAGACGGGCGATGCACCATCGGATAGCCCTGCCGCACCATCTGGCCGAAATTCTCGGGCGTGCCGAAGATTCCCTGGATGTTCGGGCTGGCAAAGGTGAAGGCGGTGACGAAATCGTCGGCCAGAAAGGCGTCGATCTGGCTGCGGATCGTGTCCTCGATCGGCGCCTCCTGCGCCGTGGCGGGTGCCCACAGGCCCAGGACCATGAGGCAGGCGAAGAGAAAGCGCATGGCACGGCCTTTCCTTCAGGGGATGATCCTGCAGGATAGGCCATGCCCGGCTTTCGTCAAATCACGACTGTACCAGCCCGCCCGCCAGCGCCCTTTCCATCAGGGCGACGGTTTCCTCGACCCCGTAGAGCGCGATGAACCCGCCAAAGCGCGGCCCGTCGCTGGCCCCCAGCAGCACCTCGTAGAGCGCCTTGAACCAGTCGCGCAGCGGCTCGAACCCGTGGTCCTTGCCCACGGCAAAGACCATCGACTGCAGCGCCTCGTCGTCCAGCCCGCCGTCCCAGACCCGCAGCCGCGCCACCAGATCCTCCATCGCCGCCCGCTCCTTGTCGGTCGGCAGGCGGAAGACACGGCTTGGCGCGATCCGGTCGGCGAAATAGCGCACCGCAAAGCCCGCCGCCGCGTCCAGATCGGGGTTGGCCTCGGGCGATGCCTCGGGCGCATAGCGCTTGATGAACCCCCACAACCCCTTGGCATCCTTTGCCCCGGCGACCGAGGCCAGGTTCAACAGCATTCCGAACGGCACCACCATCTTCGATTCCGGCGGTTTGCCGCCATGGATGTGCCAGACCGGATTGCTGACCTGCTGCTCAACCGTCTGATCGGGGAAGGCCCGCAGCTGCTGGTGATACTCGTCCACCGCCCGCGGGATCACGTCGAAATGCATCCGCTTCGCCGTCTTCGGCTTCTGGTACATGAAGTAGCTGAGGGATTCCGTCGCCGCATAGGTCAGCCATTCGTCGATGGTCAGCCCGTTGCCCTTCGACTTCGAAATCTTCTGCCCCTGATCGTCCAGGAACAGCTCATAGGTCATGTGGTTCGGCTTCCGCCCCCCCAGCACCTCGCAGATCCCGTCATAGATCGGAGTGTTGGTGCTGTGGTCCTTGCCGTACATCTCGAAGTCCACATCCAGCGCCGCCCAGCGCGCCCCGAAATCCGGCTTCCACTGCAGCTTCACATGCCCGCCCGTGACCGGCAGCGTCCACTCCCGGCCCGTGTCATCGTCGAAGGTGATCGTGCCATCCTTGGCGTTCACCTCCTTCATCGGGACATACAACACCCGCCCCGTCTCGGGGTGGATCGGCAGGAAGCACGAATAGGTCTGCTGCCGCTCCTCGCGCAAGGACGCCAGCATGATCGCCATGATCGCATCATACCGCTCGGCACACAGCCGCAGCGTCGCGTCGAACCGGCCCGACTTGTAGAACTCCGTCGCGCTTATGAACTCGTATTCAAACCCGAACGTATCCAGGAACCGCCGCAGCATCGCGTTGTTGTGGTGGCCGAAACTCTCGTATTCCCCATAGGGATCGGGGACCGAGGTCAGCGGCTTCTGCATGTGCTGACGCAGCATCTCCTGCTGCGGCACGTTCTCCGGCACCTTCCGCATCCCGTCCACGTCGTCGGAAAAGCAGATCAGCCGCGTCGGGATGTCGCTGATGATCTCGAACGCCCGCCGGATCATCGTCGTCCGCGCCACTTCCCCGAAGGTACCGATATGCGGCAACCCCGACGGGCCATAGCCCGTCTCGAACAGCACATAGCCCTTGGCCGGGTCCTTGCCGCCATAGCGTTTCAGCACCGCGCGGGCCTCTTCAAAGGGCCAGGCCTTCGAGTTCATCGCAGCATCGCGCAGGGCCGTCATGCCATCTCTCCTGAAACGCCGGGGCCGCCCCGGACCGCCCGTCCTCTATTGCCCCCCCGGCCCCTCGTCAATAATCTCCGGCCCCGACACGCCCATGAGGAGCCTGCAATGCCCGAATCCGCCATGTCCCCGCAAGATGCCCTTGTGGCCGTCATGGTCGCCTGTTCCGCCTCGGACCAGAACATGCGCACGGCCGAGCTGGTGGCGATCAGCCGCATGGTCAACCACATGCCGGCCTTCGCCACCTACGACCCCGACCGCATCCGCCGCGTCAGCCGCACCGTCTTCGATCTGTTTGAGGAGGAAGACGGGTTGGATGCCCTCTTCGGCCTGATCCGCGAGGCCCTGCCCGAACGTCTCTACGAGACCGCCTATGCCCTGGCCTGCGATGTCGTCACCTCGGACGGAAGGCATTCGCAGGTCGAGTTGCGGATGCTGGAAGAGGTGCGGGAGGAACTGAAGATCGACCGATTGCACGCCGCCGCGATCGAGTGGGGCGCAAGGGTGCGGCATATGGGGGTGTGAGCCCATGATTGCCCGCCTCAGACTTGCTCCGGGGCCTCCCCATCCACAAGCGCAACCCGTAGGTCGGGGTTCACCCCGACGCCCGTAGGCTGCGCATTCATGGCTTACCCCCCAACCGCCCCTCCCGACGCAGGGCCGCGCCCTCCCTCGGGCGGGCGCCGCAACGGTCGAGCGAAGCACTTTATGGTGCCAATCCTCCCACCGCAGTTCGGATGACTGCCGCCGCAAAGCGCCCTCCCGGGGGGAGGGAGGGCGCGGCCCGGCGGGCTTCGCCCTTGATTCCGGGCCAAGTTGCGGAAGTGCGTCGGGTGTCACGAGACGTCTAGAAGGCCGCTAGAATGGGATTTCGTCGTCCTCTTGCCCTCCCCCGAACGCTCCAGGCGGCTCGTTCGGTTCGTCGGCAATCTCAAAATGCCCTAACTCAATGAGCCCGAATGTGCTCGGAGCCGGTCGCGTGAATACCTCTTCCCGCCGCACATACGCAGCAAGTGAACCTGTCAAAGAGGCCTTTGTTTCCCTGGTTACTTCTCTCCCAAGTGCCTCCAGCAGGTCGTCAATATGGATGGGCGCTCCGCGCTCAAGAATGACCGCGCGCGCCTGATCGACTGAACT
Organism: Paracoccaceae bacterium; assembly: GCA_036745335.1. GTDB lineage: Bacteria > Pseudomonadota > Alphaproteobacteria > Rhodobacterales > Rhodobacteraceae > Pseudogemmobacter. Next base: position 55,780 of record DAIOGH010000017.1, on the reverse strand, counting down.
ACCTCGACGCATGGAAACGTCACTCTCCACACTTCCCGGGGTCGCCGTGGCACTTTTGTCCAACTCCTTAAGAATGTCTTCGAGCGCTCTAACATACACGCGAGCAGACTTGACTTTTTCTTCAAGCGCCTGAATTTCAGTAATTTTCTTGGATAGCTGCCCTTCGATGATCTTACGTTCTGACATGATGGACTCCCGTATGTGACATGTGTACAGTATCATTCACATACACTGCAAGTGAGTTCACATCACATGGACGAAATCCCGCCCAGCCTTGAATATCAATCCACTATGTCGCGACTTGAGGGTGCCAAACGCACTAGCTCTAGAGGAACTGACTTTTGGTTCGCGCGCGAAATACAAGAGCTTCTTGGCTATGATGATTGGAGAAACTTCGCTGGTGTAGTTGAGCGGGCTGCGACTTCCCTTCAGTCTGCCGGGGTATCTCCGTCACATCATATCGTTGAGACCACCACCATGATGGGAGTGGGGAAGTCCGCCCAACGTCGAGCAGCAGACTTCTTCTTGTCTCGTGCTGCATGCTATCTCATCGCAATGAACGGCGATCCTGCCAAGGTGGAGATTGCGGCCGCGCAGGCCTACTTCGCTGTGACGACGCGAGCGAAGGAAGTCGAAGACGAGATCGGGCCCGACGAGAAGCGCTTGGAACTGCGCGAAAAAGTCACGGATTCGTTCAAGGCCGTTAGTAGAGCGGCACACAACGCTGGCGTTCCGTCTCCCAAACTCGGCGTCTTCCATGATGCGCGATATCAAGGCCTATATGGAGCTTCACGTCGGGATGTGATGCGCAGCAAGGGCCTTGGAGAGAAAGACAATCCCTTTGATCGGATGGGAGCACTGGAACTCTCCGCGAACGACTTCCAGATGAACCTTGCTGCTGAGACCATGCGATCTGAAGGAATTAAGGGTGAGGCGGCCGCGATCCGAAAAAACAAGCAAGTCGCTGAGAAGGTTCGGAAAACCATGATTGACAGCGGCTCTCCGCCGCCAGAGGAGTTGCCAGTTGCAGAACCTATCAAGAACGTGCGCAAGCGCTTGGTAGCCAAGGCCGATAAGAGGGGGATCACTTAAACAAGAAGGCCGCAATCTCGTTTGATGGCGCGCAGAGCTGTCATTCGTGAACTCCCTTAACAAACCTTACCGCCCACACCCCTTCCCCAGCAAAATCAACCCCTTACTTCCATCCGTCCACCGTGGACACTCCCCCGGACACCCTCCCCGCCCCCGACTCCAACACCCCCCTTCCCTTGCCATGGTTAACGCTCCCGTCCCCTCCGGCCGGAAGACGGAAGCAAGACGCAGGGAAGACGAAAGGAAGACAGCCGTCTTCCGCATAACCTCTTGAAATGAATGGACCGGACGCTCCGCCCCCGCCGGTGGCCGCCCTGTTGTCTTTTCCCGTCGATTGCCGTCCCCGCGGCGGGCCTCAGGCGTAAAGCCCGGCCCAGCGGCTGATCAGTTGGCCTTGCAACCGCCGCGACCGTTTGGTCCAGCCCGATACCCCCTCAGGGTCTTCGCGCTGCGCCACGGGCACCGCATCCCGCCGCGCCGGATCGCCGGTGAAGATGGCGAAAATCATTTCGCGCCCGCCGTTTGCGGAATTCGAGGGTGGCACGATATGCCCGGCAAGGCCCGACACGAAGTTCAGCGTCCCCGATTTGGCCAGCACCTTGACCGGATGCCCCTCGATCACCTTGCCCTTGTCGTCCTTCATGCCGACATCGCGCAGGATCGGCTTCAGCCCCATGCCGCCGCGATGCGCCGCCAGCAGCGCCTTGACCATATCCGCCGCCGTGATCCGCGACGCCCCGCCCAGGCCGGAATGATCGCCGAACCGCCCCGCAATCCCCAGCCGCCCCGCCGCCCAATCGGACATCGCCCGCCCCGAGGCCGCCAGCGTCGCCGCCCGGCTGGAGGACAGCCCGCAGCATTCCGCGGTGATATTGGTGGAAAACTTCAGCATGTCGCGCAGCACGACCGGCAGCGGCTCGCTTTCCACCCGGCCGATCTCGGTGCCGCCGGGCAGGGCCGCGACGGTCTCGCCCTTCGGCAGGTCGATGCCCTGTGCCCGCGCCAGCGCCCGGAACACCTCGGCCACATACCCCCCCGGCTGGCGCACCGGCAACCAGCGGCTGCCCCCCTTGCCCAGGGCGGCGCTGGCGACGGTCCAGTCCTCATGCCCCGGCGACTGGTCATAGGTGAAGAGCGGGCTTTCCCGCTTCGCCACCCGCCCGGTGATGCCCGACACGGCGGGCACGAAGCGTTCGCCCCGCGCATCCATGCCGACCTGCCAGTCACCCCCGGCCTTTTTCCATTCGAAATGGACCCGGTTGAAATTCAGGTTCAGGCCCGAGATCGCCGGGTCATATCCGACGTGCACCGGCTGATCTTCGGCAATGTTGGACAGGCGCGGCAAGGCGCCCTCCCAGACCAGGAACCGCCCCGTCACCCGCTTCAGCCCGCCCTTGGCCAGCCGCGCCACCAGATCGCCCAGCTGGTCGGTCTGCAGGGTCGGATCGCCGCCCCCCGCCAGCACCAGATCGCCCTGCACCACACCGCCTGAAACCGGCCCCGTCGCCAGCACCCGCGTCGCAAAGCGGTGCCCCGGCCCCAGCTTTTCCAGCGCATAAAGCGCGGTGATCGCCTTGGCGACCGAGGCCGGGGGCAAGGAAACTCCGGCGTCCCGTTCTTCCAGAACGGCCCCCGTGGCGGCATCGGCGACCACGAAGGCAACGGTTCCGCCCAGCTTTGCCGCATCGACCAAAGCCTGCACACCCGGCCCGGCCGATCCAGACGCCGCCACGGCCGCGCCCGCCTTTGGCCGCGCCACCGGCCGGGGCGAGCGGTCCATCACCTCGGCCATGGCCGAGGTGGAGGCCAGCCCCGCCATCAACCCCGCCAGAACTTGCCGCCGGTGAATCACGCCCGCACTCCTGTCCAACCGTCTTCGCCCTTCATACCGGAAAGGGCACAGGCTGCACCAGTCACGCCAGGGTGAGAGACCAGAGCCAGCCCATCGGCAGGATTCATCGCTCCGACCCTGCGGCCGGCGGCATGGCAAGGCGTTCCGGTCACGGATCGCGGCTTCGGCTGCGTCTCCGCCCCCTTTCCACATGGCCGCAAACCTGTCGCCTTCCCGTTCGGCCTGTCCTAGAACGGGCACCGACATCCTTGCGCAGGCATCGACCAGCCCGACACTGGCGCAAGAGACAAGGGCCCTCTGCAGGGCCGACGTCATAGGAGACAGCATGCCCGATCCCGCTGAAAACCATTGCAGTCATGCCCCGATGACAGGGGAAACCGTGCGGTGACGGCGCTGATGCTGCAGGGCTGCGGGTCGAACGTCGGCAAGTCCCTTCTGGTGGCGGGCCTGTGCCGGGCAGCGCGGCGGCGCGGGCTGCGCGTGGCCCCGTTCAAGCCGCAGAACATGTCGAACAATGCCGCCGTCACCGCAGACGGCGGCGAGATCGGACGCGCGCAGGCCTTGCAGGCGCTGGCCTCGGGGCTGGAGCCGGTCACGGACATGAATCCGGTGCTGCTGAAACCCGAAAGCGAAACCGGGGCACAGGTGATCGTGCAGGGGCAGCGGCGGACCAGCACAGGGGCGCGGGATTTTCCGGCGCTGAAGCCGCGCCTGATGGCGGCGGTGCTGGAAAGCTTCGGCCGCCTTCGCGCCGCATATGATCTGGTGATCATCGAAGGCGCCGGCAGTCCGGCGGAAATCAACCTGCGCGCGGGCGATATTGCCAACATGGGCTTTGCCCGCGCGGCAGATGTGCCGGTGGTGCTGGCGGGCGACATCGACCGGGGCGGGGTCATCGCACAGATCGTCGGCACGCAGGCGGTGCTGGATCCGGCCGATGCCGCCATGGTGGCCGGGTTCCTGATCAACAAGTTCCGGGGCGATCTGCGGCTGTTCGACGACGGCCATCGCCTGATCGAAGCGCGCACCGGCTGGCGCGGCTTTGGTGTGGTGCCGTGGTTTCCGCAGGCCCATCTGCTTCCGGCCGAAGATGCGCTGGACATTGCCTCTGCCCCGCGCGGTGACGGCGTGACGATTGCCTGCCTTACCCTGTCGCGCATCGCCAATTTCGACGATCTCGATCCGCTGAAGGCCGAACCGGGGGTAAATCTGGTCATGGTCGCGCCGGGACAGGCGGTTCCGGGCGATGCCCGGCTGGTGATTCTGCCGGGATCGAAATCGACGCGCGACGATCTGGCCTTTCTGCGGGCGCAGGGATGGGACATCGACCTTGCCGCCCATCTGCGGCGGGGCGGGCATGTGCTGGGCATCTGCGGCGGCTATCAGATGCTGGGCCGGGTGGTGCGCGACCCCGACGGGATCGAAGGTCCGGCGGGCGAGACACCGGGTCTGGGGCTGCTTGAGGTGGACACTCTGATGACGCCCGACAAAAGGCTTGCGCGGGTGCAGGCCCGCCATGCCGCCAGCGGGCTGACGGTCGACGGTTATGAGATTCACATCGGCCGCACCCACGGCCCCGATTGCGCCCGGCCCTTCGCCGAAATCGGCGACCGGGGCGAAGGCGCAGTCAGCGCCGATGGCCGGGTCACGGGCAGCTATCTGCACGGGCTCTTCGCCGCAGATGCCTTCCGGGCGGCCTATCTCGGCGGCCTTGGCATCGCCGCATCGGGCCGGTCGCACACCGCCACTGTCGACGCCACGCTCGACGCGCTGGCCGATCATGTCGAGACGCATCTGGACGTGCCTGGCCTTCTGGCGCTGGCGCGCTAGAGTCTGTCCGGCGCTGATAAAAGCGCCGGACAGACTCTAGCTTCTTCGTGATCGCGCCTCTTTCGCCAGAACCGGAGTCCGCTTTTGTCGGACACGCTCAAGACGCCCGACCCGCAATCAGCGCCGCAAGCGCAGTCCTGTCGTGGAACGGACCGGATCTTCAACCGAGGGCAGCGAGGTCCTGGTCAGCGCCGCCCCCGGCGGGGCATCCGACAGGATACGCCTCCCGGACAGCACAAGCACCCGGTCGGCAAGACCGGCGGCAAGGGTCCGCGCGTGCAGCGCGGCGATCACGGTCACGCCCGACCCCTTCAGCCGCGCCAGCAGGTCAAGCTGACGGCGGATGCCCAAAGGATTGGCCGACCCGTCCAGCACGATCACGCGCGGCTCCTGCGCCAAGGCGCGCGCCACCATCACCCGTTGCCGCGCGGCACCCGACAGCGCGCCGAAGGGGCGCTCGGCCATCGCGGTCAGATCCAGCCGCCTCAAAGCGGCGCCGACCACGCGGGCATCCTCTTCGTCCGGCGTCGACAGTCCCGTCCCCCAGCGCCGCCGGTGCGGCAACCGCCCCAGCGCCACGACCTGCCGAACCGTCAGCGCAAAATCCCTGGGCTGGTCCTGCACCACCGCCGCAAGGCCGCGCGCCACCTCGGACCCGTCCATCAGCCAGATGTCGCGCCCCATCAGCCGCACCGTGCCCTGGCGCGGGGCCTGTTGCCGCAAGATCAGCCGCAAAAGCGCGGATTTCCCTGCACCTTCCGCGCCGCAGATCGCCATGACCTGCCCCTGCGGCACCGAAAAACTGATCCCCGACAGGATGCCCTCATCCCCGCAGGGCCCCCAGCACACCCGGTCCAGCTGCACCGCCGGCAAACCCGCCCCGGTCATTGCAGCACCCCTTCGGCAATGTGGATGATCGCCGCCGGGTTCCGCGCCAAAGCCCCCTCACCCCACCGGGGCGGACAGCCCGCGCCGCCAAATGCCTTTCTCAGCTTGCGCAGTGGCACAAGATCCGGCGTGCGGACCAGAACCCGGTGCGGCGCGGCCCAAACCACAGAGCCAAAGGGCATGGCCATCGGCCGATGCGATGAATCGTCCATCGAACACTCCTTTCCGGGACACCCCGCCCGGTGGTTGGTTGCGTCGATGGCAGGTCTCCTGACTCGCGGGTCCTGGCTCGCCCCGCCTTCCCGCGCCCATCGGGGGCGCAGTGGCTTCGGGGGTCGCTCACCGCTTACAGTTGCGGGGGCAGTCACGGGTTTGGCGGCTGATGCCTGAACCTCACCGTATTCCCTTTTCACCCTGACCGCGCGAAGCTTGGTCCGGGAACCATCCCCGTCACATAGCCCGTGGCGGCACCCGGATGTCAAGCCCGCCCGCTGCCTGCTTTCCCTTCTGGAAATATCCCCGCCGGAGGCGCAGGCCGGGCCGGGGCACGCCGCTGCGGATCTGGCATCAGCCCTGCCGCCGCCAGCCGCCCCGCGCCCGGATCTCGCTGGATGAGGCGTCGTTCATCGGCAGGTTGACGAAAACCCAGGCCGGCCCCCGCCGCCGTGCCAGATTTTCTCCGCGCCCGACCCGGTTGCCCCGGAACACCTGCGCCGCCACCGACAGCCGCGCCCGCAAGCCCGATCCCGGCCGCGCCAGCACCCCCACCGGCACCATCGCCATGATCTGCCGCCAGCGGTCCCAGCGATGGAACTGCGCCAGATTGTCCGCCCCCATCAGCCAGACGAAGGTGACGCCGGGATAAAGCTTGCGCAGCGCGGCAATGGTATCCGCCGTGAACCGCGTGCCCAGCCGGGCTTCGATATCCGTGACCACCACGCGCGGGTCACCGCGCAGCATCGCGCTCGCATGGGCCAGCCGCTGCGCCATCGGCGCGGGCTGGCGCGCCTTCAGGGGATTGCCGGGGCTGACCAGCCACCAGACCCGGTCCAGCCCGATCCGCTTCAGCGCCTCGCGCGTGATATGGACATGGCCTTCATGCGCGGGATCGAACGACCCGCCCAGAAGCCCGATCACCATGCCGCGCCGCGCCTGCGGAAATCCCGCCCTCATCCCGTCCTCCGTCGCCCCGGCCCGATGTTGACCCCAAGCCGCGCGCCGTTACAATGGCTTGCAAGCAGGGCACCGGGCCAAGATGTCGGCTCCTTCGGGAAAACCGGCCGGGCGGGGCTTCCCCGTCCCTCTATCGGAACGCTGCACATTCGACGCATGACCGGCACTGGGCTTCACCCAGATCGGGTCATGCAGGACAGGTGAGGTTGGCCCGGTGTCCCTGCGGTGTTGCCATGCAGCCTGAACATCCGTTGGCCGCGCTGGCCGCATCCCTCTCGCAGCAGGTCTGGACGGCCGGGGCGCTGACTGCCCATCTGCGCCTGCGCCTGCCACAGACCTTCCTGCGCGCCGCCTCCACCCTGGCCAAGGGCCTGATCCGCGCCTTCCCCGGTCCCGTCGCCCCCGATCCCGGCCTGACCGTCAACGACCAGGTCAACATCCCGCGCGCCGCCTTCGATCGGCTGAAGGCCACGCTTCATCACCTGCGCCGCCCCGAAGACCGGCGCCGAGCCGATCCGGTCTTTCTTGCCCGCCTCTCCGGCCAGATCGCCTGGGTCGAACAGGTCGCCCCCGCCCGTGGTGCCCGTCTTCGCGCCGCTTTCGCCGCGCTCTAGACATTGCAGCCCGCCGCCTCTGCCGCTACATGGGCAGCAACCCGCGACATGGAGCATCCCGATGGCCAGCTATCAATACGTCTACCACATGGAAGGTGTCTCCAAGACCTATCCGGGCGGCAAGAAGTGCTTTGAGAACATCCATCTGAACTTTCTTCCGGGGGTGAAGATCGGCGTCGTCGGCGTCAACGGCGCGGGGAAATCCACGCTGTTGAAGATCATGGCCGGGATCGACACCGATTTCAAAGGCGAGGCCTGGGCCGCCAAGGGCGCCAAGGTCGGTTATCTGGCGCAGGAACCGCAGCTTGACCCCACGCTGGACGTGAAGGGCAATGTGATGCTGGGCGTGGCCCGCCAGACCGCCGTGCTGGAGCGCTACAACGAACTGGCGATGAACTATTCGGACGAGACCGCCGAAGAGATGGCCCAGTTGCAGGACCAGATCGACGCCGAAAACCTGTGGGAACTGGAAGCAACCGTCGGCGTCGCCATGGATGCACTGCGCTGCCCGCCCGATGATGCCGATGTCGAAACCCTGTCGGGTGGCGAACGCCGCCGGGTCGCGCTGTGCAAGCTGCTGCTTGAAAAGCCCGATATGCTGCTTCTGGACGAACCGACCAACCACCTGGACGCGGAATCGATCGCCTGGCTGCAAAAGCACCTGATCGACTACAAGGGCACCATCCTGATCGTCACCCACGACCGCTATTTCCTGGATGACATCACCGGCTGGATCCTGGAACTGGACCGCGGCCGCGGCATTCCCTACGAGGGCAACTATTCCGCCTGGCTGGACCAGAAGGCCAAGCGGATGGCGCAAGAGGCGCGCGAGGACAAGTCCAAGCAGAAGGCTCTGGAGAAGGAACTGGAATGGATCCGGTCCGGTGCCAAGGCCCGGCAGGCCAAGGGCAAGGCCCGGATCGCCCGCTATAACGAGATGGCCGGCCAGACCGTGCTGGAACGTGCCTCGACCGCGCAGATCATCATCCCGAACGGCGAACGCCTCGGCTCGAAGGTGATCGAGGTCGAGGGCCTGAAAAAGGCAATGGGCGACAAGCTGTTGATCGAGGATCTGTCCTTCACCATCCCGCCCGGTGCCATCGTCGGGGTGATCGGGCCGAACGGGGCGGGCAAATCCACCCTGTTCCGCATGATCACCGGTGCCGAGAAACCGGATGAGGGCACGATCACCATGGGCCCCACGGTGCAACTGTCCTATGTCGATCAGTCGCGCGACGCGCTGGACCCGAACAAGACCGCCTGGGAGGAAATCTCGGGCGGGTCCGAGATCATCCATCTGGGCGATCTGGAAATGAACTCCCGCGTCTATGCCGGGGCCTTCAACTTCAAGGGCACCGACCAGCAGAAGAAAGTCGGGTTGTTGTCGGGGGGCGAACGCAACCGCGTTCACATGGCGAAACTCTTGCGCTCGGGCGGCAATGTGCTGCTTCTCGACGAACCGACCAACGATCTGGACGTGGAAACGCTTCAGGCGCTGGAGGCCGCCATTGAGGATTTCGCCGGCTGCGCCATCATCATCAGCCACGACCGCTTCTTCCTCGACCGGCTCTGCACCCATATCCTTGCCTTTGAGGGTGACGCCCATGTCGAATGGTTCGAGGGCAACTTCGAAGCCTATGAAGAAGACAAGGTCCGCCGCCTCGGCCCGGATTCGATCGAACCGAAGCGGGTGAAATACAAGCGGTTCAGCCGATAAGCACAAGTCGGGGCGGGCTAGCTTGCCCCACCGTTTCAGGCCCCGGCAGGTGCCGGCTCTGCATTCCTGATGTTGTTGTCAGGTGACAGGGCATCATCCGGGTTATTTGCGCCATTTGCCGGAGTGTCGGGAACAGGTGCTTCCGGCATTTTGGCTTTTGGAACAGAAGTGTCGGGCACCACTGGCGGCTTTATTGCCTCTCCAAAGACAACTTCAAGACCTACCCGCTCCATCTCTTCCAGTTCGGCCATTCCCGCCGATGCCTTGGATCTCAGGTAAAGGATATGCGAGCCTTTCTGCACCCGGCCCTGCACCACCAGAATGCCATCTTCGGTAGCCAGAATCAGCTTTTTACATCGGCTGAGACGTGACTTGGCTTGGGTGGCAAGCAAATCTGGCCTGAAGCGTTGATGTATTGCGGTTGAAATCAGGACGACCAGACCAAGAAGCTCTTTGGCTTTTGTCCATTCATTTCCGCTGAGCAACGATGTAGCCAGCACGGCACCCACAACATATTGCGAGAATATCAGCAGGTTGAAGGCAGATGAGTTTCGGCTGACCTGCCTTTGATAGCGTGTCTGAAGGTCTTTCAAATCATCCAGGCGTGACAAGGCATCCAGATCGATTGAACCGATATCGACCTCCTCATCTCCCGAAAGCAGCGCTTCCAGATTATCCAGATTCGCCTTGCGCCCTCTGGCGCGCGACCCATAGAAAATCTGCTGCAACACCAAAAGCAGAAAGGCGATGACGACTGGTATGACCGTAAAAAGCATCAGGATCGAATAATCAACCTCTACCTGCATTCCGATAACATCTCTAAGCCAACTCCATGCTGCTTCCATAATTTCTCTCCAAGCTGAAATTGGTCCTGTTCTGGAAAATCTTCGCTCTTCCGATTTTTCTGTCAACGACACTGGCGTTTGGAATATCTGCTTCACGCATTTTTCACGCGACGACAAAAGCCTCACTTCCCAACAGCCGTCAGGCCAGATGGAACCCCCTCCCCGCTTCTGCGTTGCCTTGCTGAAACTGCATCAGGAGCATTCCATGAAGGGCATTCTCGCCTGGCTGATCGGCATCCCGATCCCCATCATCATCATCCTCTACTTCCTCGACGTGTTCTGAACCCGCCCCGGCCGCACCCTTGCGGCCGGGACAGTTTCCGTCGGCAATCGGGGCCCGGCAAACCTGGCCGCAGGATCGCCGTCGCCCCGGTGACACCGCCCCCACCTTTCCCCACCCCCGCCGCATTTCGGCCCGAATCCTGCGGCCAGATGACAGTATCGGAACGGGAGAACCCAATGGCTGCCATCCTTACCATCGCTGCGGGCTTTCTTGGCCTTGTCGTCGCTTTGGTCGCCCTTGCGCTGGGCAGCAGCTTTCTCATGGCCTTTCTGCTCTGGACCGCCGTCGGCATCGCGGCCACCTGCCTTGGCCTCGTCTGGTCGCTGATCCCGCAAAGCGCGCCTGCCCGCGTCTGATTTCCCCCGCGCTTGATTTCCGGGGCGAAAGACGGCATATAGCCAGCCGCGACGTTATCTCTCGACCTGTCTCCGACCATCGGCCACAGCCTCGACCCAAGCTGACTGCGCCAAGCCGCCGCACTTCCGCGGGCGGAATACTGGATTAGGAGATCTCACGATGGCCAAGGGCACCGTGAAGTGGTTCAACGAGACCAAGGGTTATGGTTTCATCGCCCCGGAAGGCGGCAAGAAGGACGTGTTCGTCCACATCACCGCGCTGGAGCGCGCCGGTCTGCGGTCGCTGAAAGACGGCCAGCCGGTCACGTTCGACATCGAAGCCGGGCGTGATGGCCGGGAATCGGCGACGAATCTCGCTCTGGCCTGAGTGCCGGACGCGACATTCCGAAAAGCAAAGGGCGGGTCAGCAGACCCGCCCTTTCGCATTTCTGCACCCGAATTCAGGCCGCGCGCCACATCAGCCGGTCGCGCAGCGCATGTTCGAACCCAACCCGCAGCGATACCGAAGACAGCGGCGCACGCAGGCAGACCGGAACATCGCGCTCCTGCGGAAAGACCTGGGCCGCATGGTCCTTGCAGATCAGAATCACCGGAACCCGGCTTTTGACGGCGGCCAGTGTCATGGCAGCATGCCGGCCGGCCTCGATCCCGCCCAGACCGTCGCAGTCCATCACGAAAAGGCCATAGCCCATCGGATCGTCGATCAACCCGGCAAGAGCGGCGTAAACCTCGGTTTCCTGATCAATCAGACCACCAAGCCCGGCAATGCGTTCCACAAGCGGCGTGTCGGTATCCGCCGTCAGCAGCATGACCCTGACGCCCCAGCCCACCGGAAGGGCGGTCGATGTGTCGAAATCATGTGAAACCTGCATGGTATGCCCCCTTGGCCCCTTGCCCCGGATGCATGCATTCTGCCTGGCACCTGGGGTATAAATATGCAGTTTTCCGGGAATCTTTCGGCAAACTCGCCATAAATCCGACGCAGTTGCCCCCGGCCGGAATTGCGCGCAGACTGACCTTGCGCTTTCCCGCAGGACCAGAATGACACCGCCGGATTACCACAAGATTATCGACGCCCCGACCTGGGCCTTCATCCGCGCGACCGACGCCGCCTATCCGCCCGACACCGCCAGCCTGAGCATCGCCGACCAGCGGCAGATCTATGACCGGATGTGCCGCGCCTTCTTTCGCGGCTATCCCCCCGGCGTCATCGCCGAAGACCGGGTCATCGGCGGCGTGCCCTGCCGGGCCTATCCTGGGGCCGGTCCGGCCAGCGTGATCTATCTGCACGGCGGCGGTTTTATGGTGGGCGGGCTGCACAGCCATGACGACATCTGCGCCGAAATCCGCAGCACCACCGGGTTGACCGTGATCTCGGTCGATTACCGGCTGTCGCCCGAGCATCGTCACCCTGCCGCCTTCGATGACGCCTGCGCCGTTGTCCGTGCCACATCCGGCCCGCTGGTTCTGGTGGGGGATTCGGCGGGTGGAAATCTTGCGGCGGCAACAGCCCATGCCCTGCGCGATCCGCGCATTCTGGGGCAGGTGCTGATCTATCCGGGGTTGGGCGGCAATCGCCAAAAGGGCAGCTATGTCACACATGCGCATGCGCCGATGCTGACGGCGGCCGATCTGGAGTTCTATGCCGGCATCCGGCATGGCGGAACAGCACCGCCACCGGGCGATGCAACCGTATCCCCCTTGCAGGACAAGGATTTTTCCGGCCTGCCGATGACGCTTGCCATCGGGGCGGAATGCGATCCGCTGCATGATGATGCCCCCGCTTATACCACCGCGATCCGTGCCGCCGGTGGCCGCGCCCATGCCGTCACCGCCACCGGCCTTGTCCACGGTTATCTGCGCGCCCGCGCCACCGTGCCCCGCGCCGCCGACAGCTTTGCCCTGATCACCGCCACCATTACTGCCTTTGCCGATGGCAATTGGCCCTTTGGAGACAGCCGATGAAACACGCGAACCTGACCAACTGGGCCGAACGGGTGGACCTGGCCGCCGCCTTCCGCTGGACCGTGCGCGAGAACATGCATGAGGCGGTATCGAATCATTTCTCGCTGGCGGTGAACCCAGAAGGGACGCGGTTCCTGATCAACCCGAACGGGCGGCATTTCGGCAGGATCACCGCATCGTCGCTGCTGGAACTGGATGCCAATGATCCCGCGACGATGGACCGGCCCGATGCCCCCGACCCCACGGCCTGGGGCCTGCATGGCAGCATCCACCGCGCCTGCCCGCATGCGCGCTGCCTGATGCATGTGCATTCGGTGCATGCCACGGTTCTGGCCAGCCTGGCCGACAGCCGCCTGCCGCCGATCGACCAGAATACCGCAATGTTCTTTGGGCGTTACGTTGTGGACGAGCAGTATGGCGGCATGGCCTTTGGCGATGAGGGCGCGCGATGCGCGGCGATGCTGGCCGATCCGAAGACCGGCACGATGATCATGGGCAACCATGGCGTGCTGGTGATCGGGCGGACGGTGGCCGAGGCGTTCAACCGGCTTTACTATTTCGAGCGTGCGGCCGAGACCTATATCCGCGCTCTGCAGACCGGGCGGCCCTTGCGGGTGCTGCCGGATGAGGTGGCCGAAAAGACCGCGCGGGAATGGGAGGACTATCCCGGCTATGCCGAGAATTTCCTGCGGGAAATCAAGGCGCTGCTGGATGCCGAGGCCCCGGATTACGCCAGCTGACGCTCATCGGTGACTTCGTCCCTCTTCGCCCGCGACGAGGAGACGAAGTCGCACGAGGAGCGTCAGGAGAAGAAACTAGCTTTCGTCATCGTCGCGGGCACCGGAACCCCCATCCGCGTCAGGATCGAGGGGGCCAGTGCCAGCTGGTCCAGCACAACATCTTGTGGCGGCAGTTCGGAATCGCCGAAGTAATAGAAGGCGAAGTCACGCTGATCCTCGCCCGTGCCGCCATGATGGCCGCGGGCATCCTGGCCATGGTCGGCTGTGACGATCACCTCATATCCCGTCTTGCGCCAGCGGTGGATGAACGGGGCAAGCTGGGCGTCCATCACGAAACAGGCGTGGTCCATCTCGGCGCAATCATGGAAGAACCGGTGCCCCATGCTGTCCAGCGTGCAGGTGTGCAAAATTCCGTAATCAATTGATTTGTATTCACAAAGCCGCGTCAGCGTGCCGAACAGATCATGATCCGCCGGGGTCATCTGGTTGTCATGACCATAGCCCTGCATCGTATGGAACCGGCCATGGGTGATCGGGCCGCCCGGTTCGTCATATTCGATGTCGCGCACCACATCGAAGGGCGAGCGGTTGAAAAACTCGGACCAATAGGAATGCGTCACCGCGCCGGTGATCTTGCCCGCCCGCGACAGTTCGGAAAAAACGTCAGGGAAATCAAGACGATGGATGCCCGCATTGTCCCAGATTCCATGCACCTGCGGTGGCAGGCCGGTGTGGATCGAGGCATAGCAGCAGGCCGAGGTCGAGGGCAGCGTGGCCCGCATCCGGCGCACCCGCGCCTGCCCCTGTTCGACCCAGCCTTCAAGATTGCCGAACAGGCGACGCCAGTTGCGGTAAGGCACCCCATCGAGAATGATCAGCAGCAGTTTTGTCATGTCTGGTCCACGTATGGCTTACGTATGGTTTACGTATGGCTGACAGCCATACATCGGGAAGCCGGAGCCAAAGAAGGCTCCGGCCAGCTATCTGTGAAGAGATCGGCTTTCAGTTCCCTGCGCTTTCCATCTTGCGATGCGCGATCACCCGCTCCAGCCAGCCCAGTTCCATCTCGGGGACCGAGGACAACAGAAGATCGGTGTAATCGTCGAAGGGCGGTGCCAGCACATCGCTTTTCTGGCCGTAGCGCACCACCGCGCCCTTGAACATCACGGCGATCTTGTCGGAAATCGCCCGCACGGTCGCAAGGTCATGGGTGATGAAGAGATAGGCCACATGGGCCTCGGCCTGAAGGTTCAGCAGCAGCTTCAGGATGCCATCGGCCACCAGCGGATCCAGCGCCGATGTCACCTCGTCGCAGATGATCAGCTTGGGCTTCGCGGCCAGCGCGCGTGCGATGCAGACGCGCTGCTTCTGCCCGCCCGACAATTCGGCGGGGTAGCGGTCGGCAAAGCCCTTGCCCATCTCGATCTGATCCAGCAGCTCTTGCAGCCGCTTTTCCTTTTCCGCCCCCCTCAGGCCGAAATAGAACTCCAGCGGGCGGCCGATGATGGTGCCCACGGTCTGACGCGGGTTCATCGCCGTATCGGCCATCTGGTAGATCATCTGGATTTCGCGCAGATCATCCCTGCTGCGGCCCTTCATGTCGTTCGACAGCGTGCGCCCGGCAAAGGTGATGCGTCCGCCGGTGGGCGGCAGAAGGCCGGTGATGGCGCGGGCCAGCGTGGATTTTCCCGAACCGGATTCGCCCACAACCGCCAGGGTCTGACCCGGCGGCAGGTCGACCGAAACATTCTTCAGCACGTCGAAATTGGTGCCGCGATAGCGGGCGGTGACGTTCTGCACCGACAGGACCGGCGGGGCCGGGGCCTTTTCGGCATGGTCCAGCGACCGCACGGACACCAGCGCCTTGGTGTAATCCTGCTGGGGCCGGTTGATGATCTGGTCGGTGCTGCCCAGTTCCACCATGCGGCCATGCCGCAGCACCATGATCTCATCCGCGACCTGCGCCACCACGGCAAGGTCATGGGTGATATACAGCGCGGCAACATGGGTGTCGCGGATCGCTTCCTTGATCGCGGCCAGCACGTCGATCTGCGTCGTCACGTCCAGCGCGGTGGTGGGTTCGTCGAAGATCACCAGATCGGGTTTCGGGCACAGCGCCATGGCCGTCATCACCCGCTGCAACTGCCCGCCCGACACCTGATGCGGATAGCGGTTGCCGATGGTTTCGGGGCTGGGCAGGCCCAGCTTGCGAAACAGCACAACGGCGCGTTTCTCGGCCTCGGCCTTGGACATGATGCCATGCGACAGCGAGGTTTCGATCACCTGCTCCATCAGCCTTTTCGCCGGATTGAAACTCGCGGCGGCGGATTGCGACACATAGGTCACTTCCTTGCCGCGCAGGCTGCGCAGATCGCGCGGCCCGGCGATGCGGATGTCACGCCCGTTCAGGCGGATCGACCCGGCCGTCAGACGCACCCCGCCCCGGCCATAGGACATGGCCGACAGGCCGATGGTGGATTTGCCCGCCCCGGATTCGCCGATCAGCCCCAGCACGCGGCCGCGCTGCAACCGGACGTCGACGCCATGCACCAGCGTCACGTCCTTCGGCGGTTCGCCCGGCGGGTAAGAGGTGGCCTCGATCACCAGGCCCTTGATGTCCAGAAGCAGATCGTCAGCCACCGCGGCCTCCTTTCAGGCTGGAGGTGCGGGTCAGGATCCAGTCCGCCACCAGGTTGACGCTGATCGCCAGCGCGGCGATGGCCGCCGAGGGCAGCAGAGCGGCGGATTTCCCGTAGATCAGCCCGTCCTTGTTTTCCTTGACCATGCCCCCCCAGTCGGCCAGCGGCGGCTGCACGCCAAGGCCCAGGAACGACAGGGTCGAGATGAACAGGACCGCGAAGATGAAGCGCAGGCCGAATTCGGCGACCAGCGGCGACATGGCATTGGGCAGGATTTCGCGGAAGATCACCCAGTTGCCCCGCTCACCCCGCAGCTTGGCGGCCTCGACGTAATCCATCACCGCGATATCGGCGGCGACGGCGCGGCTCAGGCGGAAGACGCGGGTGCTGTCCAGCACCCCGATCACCAGGATCAACACGGTCAGGTTCAGCGGCAGCACCGACAGAAGCACCAGCGCCACGATCAGCGACGGAATGGCCATCATCAGATCGACGCCGCGTGACAGGGTCTGGTCGATCCAGCCGCCCTGAACCGCCGCGAAGAAGCCGAGGAAGGCCCCCAGCGAAAAGGCCAGCACCGAGGAGGCCAGCGCCACGAAGATCGTGACCTGCGCGCCATAGATCAGCCGCGACAGGATATCGCGGCCGATGGTGTCGGTTCCCAGCCAGTATTGCGCCGACGGCCCTTCCCAGACCCCGCCGACGGCAAGGTCGATCGGATAGGGGGCCAGCCATTTGGCGAAGATGGCGACGAACAGGAAGCCTCCGGTCAGGACGAGGCCGATGAGGGCGGAAACAGGTATCCTCATTTCGGGTGCCTCAGACGCGGATTTGCCAGGATGCCGATGATGTCGGCCAGCATGTTCAGGAAGATGTAGACGGCGGCGAAGATCAGCCCCACCGCCTGCACCACCGGCAGATCGCGCTTGGTCACATGGTCCACCAGATACTGCCCAAGGGCGTTGTAGCCGAACACCACCTCGACCACGACGACGCCAACCACCAGATAGGCCAGGTTCAGCATGACGACGCTGACGACAGGGGCGACGGCATTCGGAAAGGCGTGGCGCCAGATGATCGTCATCGGCGACAGGCCCTTCAGCTCGGCCGTTTCGACATAGGCCGATTGCATGACGTTCAGGATCGCCGCGCGGGTCATCCGCATCATATGGGCCAGAACGACCAGCACCAGCACGATGACCGGCAGGGCCACGGCATGCAGTTTGGCCCAGAAGCCCATTCCCGGAAACACCATGGCAACCGGCTGGAAGATCGGGATCAGCTGGGTCAGGAAGTAGATGACGAAATAGGCCGCCACGAATTCCGGCAGGGAAATCGTCGTCAGCGTGATGCCAGAGATCAGCTTGTCCGGCCAGCGCCCGGCATAGCGGGCGGCGACAAGACCCAGAAGGATGGCCAGCGGCACCGAGATGGCGGCCGCGCAGCCGGCAAGGAACAGCGTGTTGCCCAGCCGTTGGCCGATCGAGGTGGCAATGTCGGCCCCGTTGGTCAGCGCCGTGCCAAGATCGCCGGTCAGAACACCGCCGAGCCAGGTGAAATATCGTGTCAGGGCGGGCTCGTTCAGGCCCAGCTTCTCGCGCAGGTTGGCCAGCGCCTCGGGTGTGGCCTGCTGACCAAGGATCGCCTGGGCGGTATCGCCCGGCAGCGCCTCGACCCCCAGAAAGATCACCGCCGAGACGGCCAGGAGGAGAAGCAGGCCCAGCGCAATGCGCTGGACCAGAAGTTTCACGATGGGATGCACCGGCGCAGCCTCAGGCCAGCCAGCAACGGACCTGGGCGCGGCCGTTCATCAGCTCTCCGTTCGGGTCGTCGACCCAGCCCTGGATCTTTTCGCTGACGCCCGAGACGAAATCGTTGAACATCGGCAGGATCAGGCCGCCTTCGTCGCGCAGGATATGGGCCATTTCGGAATACATGCCCTTGCGCTTGGCCTCGTCCAGTTCGCCCCGCGCCGCGATCAAGAGTTCGTCGAACTTGGCGTTCTTGAACTTGGTGTCGTTCCAGTCGGCGGTGGACAGATAGGCGGTGGAATACATCTGGTCCTGCACCGGACGGCCACCCCAATACGAGGCGCAGAACGGCTCGACGTTCCAGACGTTCGACCAGTAGCCGTCATCCGGCTCCAGCTTGACGCTGAGCGGGATGCCGGCGGCATTGGCCGATGCGGCAAAGAGGTTGGCCGCATCCACAGCACCGGGGAAGGCACCGGGGGCCGTGCGCAGGATGATCGGGCTGCCGTCATGGCCGGATTTGTCGTAATATTCCTTGGCCTTGGCGGCATCGTA
This sequence comes from Paracoccaceae bacterium, assembly GCA_036745335.1. Classification (GTDB taxonomy): domain Bacteria; phylum Pseudomonadota; class Alphaproteobacteria; order Rhodobacterales; family Rhodobacteraceae; genus Pseudogemmobacter. The sequence goes on along the minus strand of DAIOGH010000017.1, from coordinate 37,480 downwards.
TTCGCGCTGCTCGATGCTGTTGTCGAACAGGGGATAGGCGGCGTTGATCGGGAAGTCGTTGCCGCGGCTGCCCAGCCCGCCCAGGATCTTGTCGACCAGTTCCTGCCGGTTGACCGCATGTTTCAGCGCCATCCGCACGTCATTGTTGTCGAACGGGGCCTTGTCGACATGCATGATGAAGACATAGTGGCCACGGCCGGCGACATGCTTGATCGTCACGCCGGGCACACCCTTCAGCAGTTCCACGATCTTGGGATCGACCCGATTGATCATGTGGACCTGGCCCGATTGCAGCGCCGCGGTGCGGGCGGTGTTGTCGTTGATGACCAGGAATTCCACCTCATCGGCATGGCCGATGCTGCTGTCGAAATAGTTGGCATGCTTGGTGAAGGTGTAACGCACGCCCGGCTCGTTGGCCGTCACCTTGTAGGGCCCGGCCCCGTTGCCCGCAGCGGGCGCGTCCACGCCGCCGCCCGGCTGGATGATCAGGTGATAATCGCCCATCAGATAGGGCAGGTCGGCGTTGCCCGCGGCCAGCTTCAGCGTGACCATGTCGCCTTCGGCCTTCATCTCGGCGATGCCCTGGACGATGCCCAGCGCGCCCGACTGGGCCTTTTCGTCGGTATGGCGCTTCAGCGTCGCCACCACGTCATCGGCCGTGACGGTGCCGCCGTTGTGATATTCCACCCCGGCGCGGATCTTGAATTTCCATTCCGTCGCATCGGGGCTGGACGAGATTTCCTCGGCGATCCGGTGATCCAGCGACCCGTCGGGGTTCACATCCACCAGCATCTCGCCCCAGGTCATGTTGACCTGGAATGGCACCTCGGATGCGGCCAGCGCCGGATCGAGGCTGTCGGTCGACTGGCCACCCGCGAGGCCGGCGCTGATCTTGCCGCCCTTCTTGGCTTCCTGCGCCCCGGCAACCTTGCCGTACAGCGCCCCGGCCAGACCGGCCGAAACGCCCAGGGCCGTCGAGCGGCCCACGAATTCGCGCCGGGTCATCCGCCCGCGGCGCACATTGTCGATCAGCTGGTCAAGCCGCTGGCTTGCATCCGTCATGTCCGTTCTCCCTGTTGCAGTCCCAGAGTTTTCCTGGGGGATTCTTTTGTTGACTTGTGAATCAATAAACCGCGAAGCCCCGCGCGGGGCAAACCTTTTTTCATGTCAGCCGCGCGGCAGTCTCTCATGTGAAGCGCCGCTCCACCTCGTCATCCCACAAACGTTCGAACACCTTGGCGCTGCCCTCCCATGCGGTCAGCCGGGCCCGCATCCGCAGATGGGTGGCGGTGGCGGTCATCTCGGCCTGCGCCTCGGTGCGCACCGCCCAGGCCCCGCGCGACAGCCGCTGCTCCCAGCGATGCACCGCGCGCGCCGACAGCGGATCGTCGGGATGCACCTCCCAGCGCTCGCTCATCGTCTCGCCGGTGATCAGGCCATGGGTCAGGTTCTCGGCATCGCCCAGGTCATCCTCGACCACCAGCGCGCGGGTGCCGGTGATCAGGTCCTCTTCGACAAGGCGCCGGGTCCGGCCCGGACGGATCACCCGATGCGCCCAGGGTTTCGCATGTTCTGCGGGCGGCGGGGTCCATTCCGCCGCATCGGCACCCTGATGAACCGGCAGGGTCAGACTGCCGCCGGTGACGGTCAGCGTCGCGGCCTGCGGCGAAGGCCAGACAAAGGGCCAGTAGGTCGTCGACAGCGCCAGCCGCAGCCGGTGCCCTGCCGCCAGACGATAACCCATCTGATCCAGCCGGAACGCCAGCCCGACCGCCTGCCCCGGCACCATCGGCTGCGGATCCGCCATGCCGTCGCGGTGGCACAGGTTCAGCATCCCATGCGCAATCCGCACCGAAGTGCCGTCCGGTGCCACATCGCACAGCCGCGCCACCACAAAACCCAGCGGCTGATCGGAGGACAGCGTCAGCCGCAACTCTGCCGCCCCCAGCAGTTGCAGATCCGCCTCCAGCGCCGCGCCGTCGAAACACAGGGACAGCGCGTCATCCGCCGCCTGATCGCCCGGCATTTCGGCATTCAACCCCATCGGGAAATATTCGCCCGCCGCCATGCCCAGATGCTGCGGAGTCGAAACCGGCAGGGCAAACCCCGCTGCCTTTTCATCTTTGCCCAAATACCCCACGGGGTAGTCCATTGGTATCGCCATTGGTCCGAGAGACCAATGGACTGGGGGGTGTGAAACCCCCGCTTCCGGCGCTGCCAGATGCAGAACCATCGGCGCGACGCGCGGCGAGGGCCAGGCCGCCTCCTGCACCCAATGCCCCGGCCGGTGCCGGGCGCTGGCGTCGGGCGGCGCGGAATGCAGGACATAGGCGCGATAGGCCGGGTCCTCTTCGGCCGCGTTCCCGACCCCCTTCAGCCAGCGGTCCCACCAGCGGATCGCCATCTGCAGGAAACCGATGCGCGGCCCCGGCACGGCGGTATGCGGATATTGATGCACCCAGGGCCCGACCACGCCGCAGACCTTGCCGGGCGCATGTTCGGCCATCGCGGCGACGGTGTTCATGTAATTGTCGGCCCAGCCGCCCCAGACCATCGCCGGCACGGTGTTGCGGGCCCAGTCCTCGCAGACCGAGCCATGCGCCCAATAGCCGTCGCGGGCCTGATGCCCGGCCCAGACCGGCGCCATCCAGGGCTGTGCCCGCAGCCGCCGCAGCCAGTCCTCGCGCCAGTCCTCGCGCAACAGGGGATCGGGCGGCCGGCTGGAATAGGACAGCATCACCGCCCCCCAGCCGAAATTCTCGCCCAGCAGGCAGCCGCCCTTGAAATGGATGTCATCGGCGAAACGGTCTGCGGTCGAACAGACCGAGATCACCGCCTTCAGCGCGGGCGGACCATTGAAGGCCGCCTGCAGGCAGTTGAAGCCGCCCCAGCTCTTGCCCATCATCCCGACATTGCCGTTGCACCAGGGCTGGGCCGCCAGCCAGCCGATCACGGCAACGGCATCGTCCATCTCCTGCTGGCTGTATTCGTCCAGCATCAGCCCTTCGCTGTCGCCGTTGCCGCGCATGTCGACCCGAACGCAGGCATAGCCATGCCCCGCGACATAGGGATGCATCATCTCGTCGCGCGGCAGGGTGCCGTCGCGCTTGCGGTAGGGGATGTATTCCAGCACCGCCGGAACCGGGTTCGCGGCCGCATCCACCGGCATCCAGACCCGCGCCGAAAGCCGCAGCCCGTCGGGCAACGGGATGCCCATGTCCTCATGCTCGACGATGGCATGCGGGAAGTCTTCGCGTATGGTCACTGGCAATCCCCCTGCCGCCATAGGATATTATCCGCTTGTATAATTCAAGCCGGAAGCGACACCTGGCACCACATTTCCGACATGCGCCCCTGCCGCGTCCCGGCTGGACAAAATCACCTGCTCTGGCAGACTTCCCGCTCCGGTCCCTGACACAATGGTTGCGCATGACATCGCTTTCCTGCCGCTGCGGCCAGAGCCACCTAACGCTTTCCGGCCCGCCGATCCTGGCGGCCGACTGCTGCTGCGACAGCTGCGCCAGGGCCGCCGCCCGGCTGGAGGCCCTGCCAGGCGCGCCGCGGATCACCGATGATCTGGGGGCCACGCCCTTCGTGCTGTATCGCAAGGACAGGGTGATGTTCGACACAACCGCGCCGCCGCGCAGCTTTCGCCTGTCGTCCGATGCGAAGACCCGCCGCCTGCTGGCGCCCTGCTGCAACACGCCGCTGGGGCTGGAGTTTTCCGGCGGCCACTGGATCAGCCTGTATGCCGCGCTCTGGCCCGCCGGCACCGCGCCGAAAGCGACGCTGCGCACCATGACCGGCGACCGTCCCGACCGCGACAACCTGCCGGGCGACATCCCCAATGCCCGCAGCCAGTCGCCCGGCTTCATCTGGGCGCTGCTGACCGCCTGGATCGCCATGGGCTTTCGCGCCCCGAAGATCGCCACGGAAGGAGAGGTCGATGCCTGAGGCTGAAAAGATCGAGGTGCTGAACGTCACCTCGCCGCATCATGTCACCCGCGTCGACCGCGCGAAATACATGGCGATGCGCAGCGCCCTGATGGCTGTCCTGCCCGATGCCGCCCCCGGACTGACCCCGGCCGAGGCGCAGAAGGCCCTGCTGGCGCATCTGGACCCCGGCCTGTTTCCCGGCGGCGAAAAGGCCGGGTGGTGGATGAAATGCGTGCAGCTGGATCTTGAGGCGCGGGGCGTGATCACCCGCGGCCCGAAATCCCCCGTGCGGCTGTGGCGTCTGCCGGGCTGAGGGTCAACACACCCTACGCTGCATGTCATGGCCGGCCGCCGGAGGGGTTTTGCACCCCTCCCGCGACCATTGGTTGCCTGAACCAATGGCGCAAACCATGGTCGCACTCCCCGCAGGGTATTTGCCGAAGGGAAAGCGGAAGACCGGCAAAGATGATGTGCCCGCTGGCCCTGTGCCGCAACCGGGGCCGCTTCGTTTCCTTGCGCTGACCCGTCCGTTCCGTGCTATCGGGCGGGCGTGGCGCAGCTAGTCTTGCGCCGTCGTGCAAGAGCCGGAGCATATGATGACCCGCCCGAACATCCTGATCCTGATGGTGGACCAGCTGACCGGAACCCTGTTCCCCGATGGCCCGGCCGGGTTCCTGAAGGTGCCGAACCTGCGCCGGCTGGCGGCGCGTTCGGTGCGGTTCCAGAACAGCTATACCGCCTCGCCGCTCTGCGCCCCGGCGCGGGCCTCGTTCATGTCGGGGCAATTGCCGCGCCGCACGCGGGTCTATGACAATGCGGCCGAGTTCACCAGCGACATCCCCACCTTTGCCCATCACCTGCGCCGGGCGGGATACCAGACCGCGCTGTCGGGCAAGATGCATTTCGTCGGGCCGGACCAGTTGCACGGATTCGAACAGCGGCTGACGACCGACATCTACCCGGCCGATTTCGGCTGGACCCCGGATTACCGCAAGCCGGGCGAGCGGATCGACTGGTGGTATCACAACATGGGATCGGTGACGGGCGCGGGCGTGGCCGAGATCACCAACCAGCTGGAATATGACGACGACGTGGCCTTTCAGACGGTGCAGAAGATCTATGACCTGTCGCGCGGGCTGGATGCGCGCCCCTGGTGCCTGACCGCCAGCTTCACCCATCCGCATGATCCCTTTGTCGCGCGGCGCAGATACTGGGACCTTTACGAAGGTGCGCCGGAACTGGAGCCGCCGCCCGCGCTGGCCTATGACGACATGGACCCGCATTCGCAGCGGCTGATGGATGCCTGCGACTGGCGCGGGCTTGAGGTGACGCCGGATGATATCCGCCGCTCGCGCCAGGGTTATTTCGCCAATATCTCCTATGTCGACGACAAGATCGGCGAGATCCTGGCGGCGCTGGAGGCGACCCGGCAAGAGGCGATCGTGGTCTTCGTCTCGGACCATGGCGAGATGCTGGGCCGCAAGGGATTGTGGTTCAAGATGAACTTTTTCGAAGGCTCGGCCCGCGTGCCGCTGATGATCGCAGCACCGGGGCTGGAGCCGGGGCTGGTGCAGGATCCGGTCTCGACCATCGACCTGACGCCGACGCTCTGCGATCTGGCCGGGGTGTCGATGGCCGAGGTGATGCCCTGGACCGACGGAGAATCGTTGCTGCCGCTGGCAAAGGGGACGGCGCGGCAAAGCCCGGTGGCGATGGAATATGCCGCCGAAGGCTCGATCACGCCGCTGGTGGCGCTGCGGCAGGGGGCGTGGAAATACACCCGCTGCCTGGCCGATCCCGAACAGCTGTTCGATCTGGGCAACGATCCTGACGAAGCGGTGAACCTGGCCGCCGATCCGCGCGCCGCCGAGGTACTGGCGCATTTCCGCAAGATCGCCGATGCGCGCTGGGATCTGGCCGCCTATGACGCCGAAGTCCGGCAAAGCCAGGCGCGGCGCTGGGTGGTCTATGAGGCGCTGCGCAACGGCAGCTATTACCCCTGGGACTACCAGCCGCTGCGCGCAGCCTCAGAGCGCTACATGCGCAACCACATGGATCTGAACGTGCTGGAAGAGTCGAAACGCTTTCCGCGCGGGGAATAGCGGCAATCCGGCAGAGCGGCTGCCGCCGCATTGTTCCTGGGTCGGGCCGACGGCAGCGCTTGTGGGCCGATGTCGGCCGATGGGGGCATTCTGCCCCCATGCCATCGGTTTCTCGAACCGATGGCGAACCCGATGGCATACCCCCTGAGGATATTTGCAGAAGGGAAAGCGATCCTGACTTTCCCTTCCTGAAATATCCCCGCCGGAGGCATCCGCCGGTCGTCGCACAAGACCGGCAAGATCTGGTCCGTGGCAACGCCGCCGAGCGGGGGCTCGATGCCCCCCGAGGCGGCATGCCCTATCTGGCATCCTGCAACAGGATCTCGCCCGCCTTCCAGCCGACCAGAATCGCGGGCGCATTGGTGTTGCCGGCGATCAGGTTGGGGAAGCTGGCGGCGTCGGCCACCCGCAGGCCCTGCAGGCCATGCACCCGCAGCCGGGCGTCGATCACCGATGTCGTGGGATCGCGCCCCATGCGGGCGGTGCAGGACGGGTGATAGACCGTGCCGGAGCGTTGGCGGAAATCGTCGATCAGGGCCTCGTCGCTCTGCACCTGCGGGCCGGGGCGGAGTTCCTCCTCGACCCAGCGGGCAAAGCTGGGCTGGGCGGCAACCTTGCGCAGAAATTTCACCGCCAGCAGCATCTCCTCGACATCCTCGGGCGTCGCATAGGCATTGGCGACGATCTCGGGATGCGCCAGCGGATCGGGGCTCTTGATCCGCACATGCCCGCGCGATGTGGGGCGGCAGTTCGACAGGCCCAGCGACAGGCCTGGAAATGGATCGGGGGTCAGCAGCGGGCGTTCGCCCGCCTTCGGCAGCAGGGTCGAGAAGGCCTGGAAGTAAAGCTGCATGTTCGGGCGGTCGAAGTCCGGCCGGGTGCGGAAGAAGCCGCCGCCGTGGTTGATCGACTTTGCCAGCGGCCCGCCGCCAAGGGCCAGATACCACAACCCCATCAGCGCCTTGCCGAACCAGGGCCGCAGGATGTTGTTGTAGGTCGGCACCTTCATCTTCCAGGTGTAGTTGATGCCGTGATGGTCCGACATGTGGCTGCCGACATTGACGTTGTCCGCGACAACCGGGATGCCCATGCCCTGCAGCAGCCCGCCCGGCCCGATGCCGGACAGTTGCAGGAGTTGCGGCGTGTTGATCGCGCCGCCGCAGAGGATGACCTCGGCGCTGGCGCGCAGCGTCCGGCGCTGGCCGTCCTGAAGGTATTCCACCCCGGTGGCGCGGGTGCCGTCCAGGATCACCCGCGTGACCTGCGCGCCGGTGATCACCGCCAGATTCTGCCGCCGCATCGCCGGGCGCAGGAAGGCCCGCGCGGCCGAGTTGCGGCGGCGGCCTCTGATCGTCATCTGATAGGTTCCGGCGCCTTCCTGCTCGGCTCCGTTGAAATCGTCGTTATAGGACAGCCCGGCCTCGCCGCAGGCGGCGATGTAGTCTTCGACCAACCAATGCAGGCCCTTGCGATTGCGGCTGATGAAGAGGGGCCCGCCGCTGCCGCGCCATGCGTTGCCGCCGGCCTCGTTGTTCTCGATCTGTTTGTAGGCGCTCAGCACCTCGTCCCAGCCCCAGCCGGGATTTTCCGCGCCCCATTCGTCGTAATCGGCGCGGTGGCCGCGGATCCAGACCATCGCGTTGATCGAGGACGAGCCACCGAGGATGCGCCCGCGCGGAATATGGTCGCGCTGGCCGTTGAGGCCGGGGTCGGGTTCGGCGGCATACATCCAGTTGACGGCGGGGTTGTAGAACAGCTTGCCATAGCCGAGCGGCATCTGGACGAAGAACCGTCGGTCGGTTCCGCCTGCCTCGATCACCGTCACCCGGTATTTGCCGTTTTCGGTCAGCCGGTTGGCCAGGGCACAACCGGCCGAACCCGCGCCGACGATGATGTAATCTGGGTCTTCCATGGTCCGCTTCATGGCTGTCGTCCGGGGGTTTCACACCCCCGGACCCCCGTGGGATATTTCGGGAAGGGAAAGGTACAGGGCAGGGATAGCCGGGAAAGCCGGGCGGGCCACGCCGGAATGCGACGGAAAATGTCGCAGTCGGCAAGGAAATCCCGCCGGGACCGGCGCGGATCAACCCGGACAAGGGCAGGCCGAGTGCCTTTGGCTGTCGCCGCCGGTCTATTTCCCCTTCCAGACCGGATCGCGCTTTTCGGCGAAGGCGCGGGCGCCTTCCAGCTGGTCTTCGGAGGAATACAGCCGGTCCACCGTCGGCAGCAGCCGTTTGGTGATGCGGTTCAGCGCGTCCTGGAAGCGCATGTTTTCGGCCTCGCGCACCACTTCCTTGATCGCGGCATAGACCAGCGGGGGCCCCGATTCCAACAGGCGGGCAAGGTCCCAGGCCTTGTCCATCAGGGTCTCGGGCTGGCAGATTTCCTTGACCAGCCCCCAGCGGAACGCCTCTTCCGCGTCGAACCAGCGCCCGGTCAGCAAGAGGTCCATCGCGACATGATAGGGGATGCGTTTCGGCAGCTTGATGCTGGCGGCATCGGCCACGGTGCCCGAGCGGATTTCGGGCAGGGCAAAGGTGGCATTGGTGGAACAGAGGATGATGTCGCCCGACAGCGCCAGTTCCAGACCGCCGCCGCAGCAGATGCCCTGCACCGCCATGATGACGGGCTTGTTCAGGTTCGGCAGTTCCTGAAGGCCGCCGAAGCCGCCGACGCCGTAATCGCCGTCGACAGCATCGCCTTCGGCCGCGGCCTTCAGATCCCAACCGGGGCAGAAGAATTTCTCGCCCGAGGCGCGGACGATGCAGACCCGCAGGCTGTCGTCATCGCGGAAGTCGCGGAAGACCAGGCCCATGACACGGCTGGTCTTCAGGCTGATCGCATTGGCCTTGCCAGAGTCGAGCGTGACTTCGAGGATGGCCCCTTCGCGGCGGGTTTTCACCGGACCTTCGGTTCGCATTTCCATGGGCATGTCAGACCTTCCTGATCAGCGCATCCACCGCCACGGCCCCTTCGGCCCGGACGAGGATGGGGTTGATTTCGATTTCTTCCAGCGTGTCATCGGCCAGCATCCGCGCGCCCAGCTGCACCGCGATGCGGGCGACGGCGGCCATGTCGGCCCCTGGCCGGCCGCGATAGCCATTCAGCAGCGGCCAGAGGCGCAGGCGCTGTGCCGCCTCCAGCACCTGCGCTTCGGTGGCGGGCAGGACCAGCGTGACGGTATCGGCCAGAACCTCGGCAGTGACGCCGCCCATGCCAAGGGTCAGGGTGGCGCCATAGACCGGGTCACGCCGCAGGCCGAGAAGGATTTCCGCCACCGCGCCCGTCACCATTTCCTCGGCCAGATAGCCGGTGGCACCCGGCATCTCGGCCTGGCCGTCCAGCGAATTCAGGCCCAGCCGCACCGCCCCGGCCTCGGTCTTGTGGGCAAAGCCAAGGCCCTTCAGCGCGAAGGGCGCCGTCAGGCCGCTGAGGTCGAGATCGGCCAGCCGCGCGGCGGTGACGGCTTTCGGCACCGCGACACCTGCGGCGGACAGCAGCGCCTTGCCTTCGGCCTCGCTCAGCATCGCCGCGTCGCGCGGCGGCAGCGCCCTGGCCGGTCGCCAGCCCGGCGTTCCGGCCGGGGTCTGCGCGGCGCGGATGGCTGCAAGCGCGGTTTCCAGCCCGAGGAGGGCACAGACACCCTGATCCAGCATCTTGCCCACCCGGCCTTCACCGAAGTTTTCCACCATCGAGGCGACGGGGAAGGCGATCTTGCCAGTAGCCTGCTGCGCCGCGACGATGGCATCCAACGCGGGCTGATACCAGGCATCGCTGCACCGGTCGGTGCGCGGCGTGTCGATGATGTAGATGCCGGCGTCATAGGCATCGAGCATGGCGGTAAAGACCTCGGTCGTCTTCGGCCCGTCGCCCCAGATGAAGGTGTGGTAATCCAACGGGTTGGAGATGGTGGGAATTTCCCCCAGCACTGCGAACAGCCGGTCATGCGTGGCCTGCGGCACCGGCGGAAAGTCGATGCCGAAGGGCGCGGCAAGATCGGCCACCAGCCCGGCCTCGCCCCCCGAACAGGAGAGCGAGCAGATGCGGGTGCCGATCTGGGGCCCATGGACGTGGAAGATCTTCAGCGTTTCGATCAGTTCGCTGGGCGTGTTGACCTCGGCCACCCCGATCTGGCGCAGGAAGGCGGAAGAGGCCGCACCACCCCCCGCCAGCGACGCGGTATGGCTGGCGGCGGCGGTGCGCGAAAGTTCGGTCTTGCCGGACTTGATCGCCACCACCCCCTTACCCATGGCGCGGGCCTTTTCGGCCAGCTCGGCAAAGGCGGGGGCATCGTCGATCCCCTCGATGTACAGCCCGACGGCGGTGACGCGCGGATCGTCCAGCAGGGCGCCGGTCAGTTCCGCCAGCCCGACAACGGCGGCATTGCCCAGACAGGCGACATAGGCCACCGGAAGGCCGCGCGCCTGCATGCCGAGGTTGATGACGATGTTCGAGGACTGGCTGACCAGCGCCACGCCCTTGTCCACGCGGATGCCGCCATGCTGGTCGGGCCACAGAAGCGCACCGTCCAGATAGTTGATCACGCCATAGCAATTGGGGCCAAGGATCGGCATCTCGCCCGCCGCGGCGACCAGCCTGTCCTGCAACCCGGCCTCGCCCGCCTCGGTCCAGCCGGAGGCAAAGCAGATCGCCCCCCCTGCGCCCATCCGCCGCAACTCATCGACCACCTCGATGGTGGCAAAGCGGTTGACGCCGATGAAGGTGGCATCCGGCGGCTCGGGCAGATCGGCCAGCGACGCATAGGCCTTCAGCCCGCCGATTTCCGGTTTCGTCGGATGCACCGGCCAGACCGGCCCGGCAAAGCCCATCTTGCGGCATTGGTCGATGACATTCTGCGCCCAGCCGGCGCCCAGAACGGCAATGTGGCGCGGACGAAGCAGGCGATCGAGGCGCGTCATGTGCGGCCTCTGCGCATTTTGGCAACGACCGGGGGCGCTTCGCCCCCCGGCCCCCCCGAGGATATTTGAAGGCAGAAAATGAAAGCACCTCGCCCCGGAGCCCGGCACGAGGTGCCATTTCCTGCCACGGTCATCGGCGTCCCCGCCTGTACCGTGCAGTTAGTTTTGCCGATTCCGGTTAACGCGCGATTAAACTGAAGGTCCGACTTGCTCATTTTCTGTCTCTAAATATCCTCGGGGGGTCCGGGGGGCAGACAGCCCCCCGGCGTTTCCACCAGACGCACCCTTACCCCTCGGGCGCCGTCCGGTCCGCATGCCCCAGATCGCGCTCGGGCCAGACCGCATCCCGCACCCTTTGCTTCAGCACTTTCGCCTCGGGAAAGCCGCCATCGGCCTTGCGCTCCCAGACCGTCGCACCATCCAGCGTGATCACGAATATCCCGCCCGTGCCGGGGATCAGCGTGACCGAGCCGAGATCCTGCCCGAAGGTCGTCAGCAGTTCCTGCGCCAGCCAGGCGGCGCGCAGCATCCAGTTGCACTGCGTGCAATAGGTGATCGCGATCACCGGGCCGGGTGCCATCGTCACGCGCCCAGCGGCCGCAGAAGCTCGCGGCTGATGATGTGGCGCTGGATTTCCGAGGTGCCTTCCCAGATCCGCTCCACCCGTGCATCGCGCCAGATCCGTTCCAGCGGCAGTTCGTCCATCAGCCCCATGCCGCCATGGATCTGGATCGCCTCATCGGCGATATGGGCCAGCACTTCGGTCGCCTTCAGCTTGGCCATCGACATGTCGGCCTCGGTCACTGTGCCCTGATCGTATTTCCAGGCCGCCTCGCGGGTCAGCAGTTCCGCCGCCTTCAGCTCCATCGCCATGTCGGCCAGCTTGAAGCTGATCCCCTGGAACTTGCCGATCAGCTGGCCGAACTGCTTCCTTTCGGCCGCATAGGCCAGCGCCAGCCCCAGCGCCCGTTCCGCCCGGCCAAGGCTGGTCGAGGCGACCTGCAGCCGGGTCGCGCCCAGCCATTTTCCGGCCACCTCGAAGCCCTTGTGAACCTCGCCGAGGATCTGGGCACGCGGCAGGCGGCAATCGTCGAATTCCAGCACGCAATTGTTGTAGCCGCGGTGCGAGACGTTGCGATAGCCCTCGCGCACGGTGAAGCCGGGCGTCCCCTTGTCGACCAGGAAGGCCGTGATCAGCTTCTTCTTGCCGCGCGGGGTGTCTTCCTCGCCGGTGGCAACCCAGACGATGGCGAAATCGGCGACATCGGCGTGGCTGATGAAATGCTTGGTGCCGTTCAGAACGAAATCATCGCCGTCGGCTCGCGCGAAGGCCTTCATCCCGCGCAGGTCGGACCCGGCCCCTGGCTCGGTCATCGCCTGGCAATCGTGGCGTTCGCCGCGCACCGCGGGGAAAAGGTAACGGTCGCGCTGGTCGCCCTCGCAGGCCAGAAGGATGTTCGACGGACGGCAGACGCAGGTCCAGTGCAGCGCGTAATTGGCCTTGCCGAGTTCCTTTTCGTACAAAAGCCAGGTCAGCGTATCCAGCCCCGCCCCGCCCACCTCGGTGGGCATGTTGGCAGCGTAAAGCCCGGCCGCAATGGCCTTGGCCTGCAATTCCTGCCGCAGATCCTCGCGCAGCACGCCGGTCCGTTCGACCTCTGTCTCATGCGGATAAAGCTCTGCCTCGACAAAGGCCCGCGTCGTGTCGACGATCATCTGCTGTTCTTCGCTCAGCCCGAAATCCATGACCCCTTACTCCTTCTTCTGCCCGACCGCCCGGCCCGCACCTTCCGGCAGCGGCAGTCCGGCATGGGCCTCGGCAATCGCCTTCAGCTTGGCCCAGACCTCTGGCGCGGCGGGGGCAGACTTGCCCGCGCCCATGTCCACATGCAGGCAAAGCTGCTCGATGGTGGCAACGCAATCGTCGCCCTTCATGATCCGCACGAAGGACCGGAACCGCTTTTCATCCGCCGAGAGGATCTGCAGTTCGCCGGTCAGCCGGTCGCCCAGCTTGGCCTCGCCCAGATGGCGGATATGGGTTTCGGCGGAATAGTAGGAATGCCCCGCCGCGACATAATCCATCCCGGCCCCGATCAGCCGAAGGAAATTGTCGATCGTCTCGGAATTGGCAAAGTAATAGCGGCTTTCGGTCATGTGGCCGTTGTAGTCGATCCAGCCGGGCAGGACCTGCATCTGCGCCATCACCAGCGGCGCCGCCTTCGGCCCGGTGTCGAGGCTGGCATGGAAAGCCGCCGCGCGGCGCTCGTCATGTTCGCGCAGCACCTTGCCCGCGCCCCAGTTGCGGTCTTTCAGCGCCCGAAGGAAGCCGACAAGGTTCTGGTCGCGGATGCGTTCCAGTTCCCGGATGCCATACATGCCGGATTGCGCGTCCGACTGGCTTGAGACCAGCTCGACCAGCTCGTCGTTGAACTCGGGCACATCCATCAACTTGGTCCAGGGCCATTTCAGCGCCGGGCCGAATTGCGCCATGAAGTGCCGCATCCCGGCCTCGCCGCCCGCGATGCGATAGGTCTCGAACAGGCCCATCTGGCCCCAGCGCAGGCCAAAGCCCATGCGGATCGCCTCGTCGATTTCCTCGGTGGTGGCGATGCCGTCTTTCAGCATCCACAGGGCTTCACGCCAGACCGCCTCAAGGAAGCGGTTGCCGATGAAGGCGTCAATCTCATGCCGGATCACCAGCGGGAACATCCCGATGTCCTTCATGATCTGCACCGTCTTTTCAACGGTTTCCGGTGTGTTCTTGTCCGATCCCGAAACCTCGGACAACGGCAGCAGATAGACCGGGTTGAACGGATGCGCGACGATGATGTTTTCCGGCGCCGGGCTGCCCTTTTGCAGGTCGCTGGCCTTGAAGCCGGAGGTGGAGGAGCCGATCAGCACGCCCGGATTGGCCTGCTGCAACTGGGCATAGACCTTGTGCTTCAGCTCGATCCGTTCGCTGACGGATTCCTGCACATATTCCGCGCCGTCCACCGCCTCGCCGATGGTGCCGTGAAAGGTCAGCTTGCCCTCGGGCGGCATCGGCACATCCGACAGCGCAGGCAAGGCCAGCCGGGCATTGGCCATCACTGCCGCAATCTTGCGCTCGGCCTCCGGGTCGGGATCGAAGACCCCCACATCCCAGCCATTGAGCAGGAACCGCGCCGCCCAGCCGCCGCCGATAACCCCGCCCCCGATGATTGCCGCCTTGCGCGCCATCGCCCGCCCCTCTCTGCCGATCTTCATCTTTGTCCAAATACCCCCCGCGGAGCGTCGCGGCCCATCAGGGGCGGCCCGCCGGGGACTTGCTCACTTCGCCACCGGCGCCCGCTTCTCCAGTTTCAGCCGGGCGCGCACCTCGGCAGGCGTGATCACCCGCGCGCCAAGGTTCTCGATGATCCCTGCCGCGCGCTCGACCAGTTGCGCGTTGGTCGCCAGCACGCCCTTGTCCAGCCACAGGTTGTCCTCCAGCCCGACCCGCACATTGCCGCCGCCCAGCACCGCCGCCGCGACATAGGGCATCTGGTGGCGGCCCAGCGCGAAGGCCGACCAGTGCCAATGCTTCGGCACATTGTTCACCATGGCCATGAAGGTGTTCAGATCGTCCGGCGCGCCCCATGGCACGCCCATGCACAGCTGCACCAGCACCGGATCGGGGATGATGCCTTCATCCGCCAGCGCCTTGGCCAGCCACAGATGCCCGGTGTCGAAGGCCTCGATCTCGATCCTTGTGCCGCTGGCCACCATCCGTTTTGCCATGTCGCGCAGCATGCCGGGGGTGTTGACCATCACATAATCGGCTTCGTTGAAGTTCATCGTGCCGCAATCGAGCGTGCAGATCTCGGGCCGGCATTCGACCACATGCGCCACCCGTTCCGCCGCACCCGCCATGTCGGAATGCGCGGCCATGCGGCCCATGTTTTCGGTGCCGTCGAACATCAGGTCGCCGCCCATCCCGGCGGTCAGGTTCAGGACGACATCGGTGTCGGAATCGCGGATGCGTTCCGTCACCTCGCGGTAATATTCCAGCTTGCGGCTGGGTTTGCCGGTCTCGGGGTCGCGCACATGGCAATGCACCACCGCCGCGCCTGCCTTGGCCGCCGCAATCGCGCTGTCGGCGATCTGCTTCGGGCTGCGCGGCACATGCGGGCTGCGGTCCTGCGTGCCGCCCGATCCGGTGATGGCTGCGGTGATGAAAACCTCGCGGTTCATGGTCAGCGGCATGGAATCCTCCCCTTTGGCGGCCAGCATAGACCCCTTGGCAAGCGATGCCTTGCATATTACGCAAGTTCCATGACGGAAAACGCAATCTTCACGCCCTCGCGCGCGGCGCTGACCATCGCCCTTCTGGTGCTGCCGCAGGCGTCGATCCTCGAAGTCGCCTCGGCGCTGGACCCGCTGCGCAACGCCAACCGCCAGCTGGGGCATGAGGCGTTCCGCTGGCGCATCGTCACCCCCGACGGGGCGCCCGCACCGCTGACCTGCGGGCTGTCGCTGCCCTCCTCCGGGCCCTTGCAGGCCGCCGTGGGGGCCGAGGCGCTGATCGTCATCGCGGGCTATCGGCTGGACGAGGTGGCGACGCGGCCACTGATCCGCGACCTGCGCCGCATCGCGCCGCGCTTTGCCCTTGTCGGCGGCATCGACGCCGCCCCTTGGGTGCTGGCGCGGGCCGGGCTCTTGGACGGCTACCGCGCGACGGTGCATTGGGAGGATCAGGAGGATCTGGCCGCCCGCCACCCGGAGATCGACGTGGTGCCCGACCGCTATGTGATCGACCGCAACCGCGCCACGATCGGCGGTGCGGCCCCGGCGCAGGATTTCATGCTGCACCTCATTCGTGCCCGGCATGGCGCGGGGCTGGCGCGGCAGGTGGCACTGTCCTTCCTGACCACGGTCCGGCCGGGGCATGAGCCGCAACTGGCCCGGCCCGGCACCGATCCCGCGATAGATCCCCGCGTCGCCCGCGCCTCGGCCCGGATGGAGGCGCGGCTTGATGCCCCCGAAAGCGTGGCCGAGACAGCGGCGGCGGTGGGACTGTCGCCGCGCCGGATGGAGACCCTGTTCCGCGCCGCCTTCGGCACCACGCCGGGGGCCCATGCACTGACGCTGCGGCTGACCGCCGCCCGCCGGATGCTGGCCGAAACGCGGCATCCGCTGTCCGAAGTCGCCTTGCGCACCGGCTTCACCAGCCCCGCCACCCTGAGCCGCGCCTTTCGCCGCGCCTATGGCCACCCTCCGGGCCAGTTGCGCCGAAAGCCGAAGTGAGCGGCCTGCCCGGCAAGCCCTTTGTCCCGATCACACGCACAGACCGCCCGCCCGTCAGGCAAAGCCGATCCCGCAGCTTGGCAGCCTTGCATTTTGCGGGACGGCGCGGTCGCTCCGCGCAACAAAAGGCCGACGCCCGACCGGGGGCGGTCGGGCGCTGGCCGGGGCCGCTGATGCGGCTGTCAACCCGGCCGGAGTATCATTCGGAGCGTCCGCAATGGGTTCAAAACCCACATTGGTCCCGGTTGCAACGCGAGGCCGGGGCCTTGCATCGAATGGCAATGTGCCCCCTACGCCGCCGCCTTCTGCGCGCCAAAGCGGCCGTAGAAGGTTTCGCCCTTCTGCGCCATGTCGAGCAGCAGTTTCGGTGCGTGGAAGCGGGGACCGAACTGGGCGGTCAGGCTGCGGCAGATCTCGACCGCGCGCTGCGCGCCGATGATGTCGAGCCAGGAGAACGGCCCGCCCGACCACGGCGCGAAGCCCCAGCCCAGGATCGCCCCCACATCACCTTCGCGGATGTCGGTCAGCACGCCTTCCTCAAGCGCGCGCACCGCCTCCAGCACCTGCGCGAACAGCAGACGGTGCTGCACGTCCGCAAGGCTGGGCTGCATCTTGTCTTCAGGATATTTCTCCGCCAGCCCGTCCCACAGCCCCAGCCGTTCGCCCTTGTCGGAATAGGCGTAGAAGCCGGAATTCGACTTGCGGCCCAGACGGCCCTGATCGGCCATCCAGAAGATCACCTCATCCACGGCGCCATCGGGGTAATCCGCGCCCATCGCCGCCCTGGTCGCCTTGGCGATCTTGACCCCAAGGTCGATCGAGGTTTCATCGACCAGCTGCAACGGCCCCAGCGGCATGCCCACCAGCTTGGCCGCATTTTCCACCAGCGCCGGTTCCACCCCTTCGGCCACCATGCGGATGCCTTCGTTGATATAGGGGATGATGCAGCGGTTGGCGTAGAAGAACCGGGCGTCGTTGACCACGATCGGCGTCTTGCGGATGGCGCGGACGAAATCCAGCGCCTTGGCCACGGCCACATCGCCGGTTTTCTCGCCCTTGATGATCTCGACCAGCATCATCTTGTCGACCGGGCTGAAGAAGTGGATGCCGATGAACTTGTCGGGGGCCGAGGAAGCCCCGGCCAGCGCCGTGATCGGCAGGGTCGAGGTGTTGGTGGCATAGATCACGCCGGTGGCGGCGGCTTCGGCCTTCTTCGTGACCTCGGCCTTGACCTTCGGATCCTCGAACACCGCCTCGACGATCAGGTCGACGCCGTTCAGCGCGGCGTAATCGGTGGTGGCGGCGATGCGGGCCAGCACTTCGGCCTTCTTGTCAGCCGTGACCTTGCCGCGCTTCATGCCCTTGTCCAGCAGGTCTTCGGAATGTTTGCGGCCCCGGTCGGCGGCCTCTTGCGTGCTGTCGATCAGCACCACGTCGATGCCGGCCTGCGCCGCGACATAGGCGATGCCCGCCCCCATCATGCCCGCGCCCAGAACGCCCAGCTTCTTCACCGACTGGTCGGAGACCTTCGGGCGGTTCGCGCCTTTCTCCAGCGCCTCCTTGTTGATGAAGAGGCTGCGGATCATCGCCGAGGACGAAGGGTTGAGCAGGACAGAGGTGAAATGCCGCGCCTCGATCTTCAGCGCCTGATCGAAGGGCACCAGCGCGCCTTCGTAGACCGCGGCGAGCAGCGCCTTTGCCGCCGGATAGACGCCCTGCGTCTTGCCCAGCACCATGGCGTTGGCACCGACGAAGGTCATGAAGCCCGCCGGGTGATAAGGCGCGCCGCCCGGCATCTTGTAACCCTTGTCATCCCAGGGTTTCACCAGATCGGCGGGCTGGGCCGACAGCACCCAGTCCTTCGCGCGTTTCAGCAGGTCTTCAGCGGGCACGACCTCATCAATCAGCCCGGCTGCCTTGGCGGATTTGGGGTCTGACAGCTTGCCCTCCAGCAGGAAGGGGGCCGCCATCATCGCGCCCATCTTGCGCACCAGCCGGGTGGTGCCGCCCGCGCCGGGGAAGATGCCGACCATGATTTCCGGCAGGCCGATCTTGGCCTTCGGGTTGTCGGCGGCGATGATGCGGTGGCAGGACAGCGGCAGTTCCAGCCCGATGCCCAGCGCGGTGCCGGGCAGCGCCGCGACGATGGGTTTGCCGCCCTTCCTGGTCTTCGGATCCATCCCCGCAAGTTCGATCTTGCGCAGCACCCGGTGCATCTGCATCACGCCGTCAAAGATGGCTTCGGCGCCGCCCGCCCGCATGGTTGCGATGACGTTCAGATCCATCCCGCCGGCGAAATCCTTCTTGCCGGAGGTGAGGATGATGCCCTTCACCCCCGGATCGGCCAGCGCCTGATCGACCAGATCCGACAGCAGCTGGAATCCGGCGGTGGACATCACGTTCATCGACTTTGCCGCCACATCCCAGGTGATCGTGGCCACGCCATCGGCATCGGTAACACTGGTGAAATCGGTCATCTGTTGGTCTCCTTGGGCCAGCCGGGCCAGGCCGTGCCATCCTTCCGGGCGAAGGTGCGCAGGCCGTTGCGGCGCGAATAGTGAAGGTCGATGTCGGGGTAGTGGCAGTCATCCTCGGCAAAGCGGCTGCCGACGATGAAAAGATGCGCGGGGGTGCCGCCGTCATTGCGCAGGCAATGGGCATTGGCCACGCCCGCGGGCCAAGCCACGGCGGTGCCGGGGCCGATCTGTTGCGGGCCGTCGTTTTCCAGCAGCGTGACCTGACCGGACAGGACGAAAAGGAATTCATCCTCTTCCGCATGCCAGTGCCGCAGCGAGGTTTGCGCGCCGGGATGCAGGATTTCGATGAAGGCGCCGAATTGCGTCAGCCCGCCCGCGTCGGACAGCGCGATATCCTCGGCCCGGCCCAGATCGGACCATTGCGCGGGGTAATTGTTGCCGCAGACCTCGGCCGGGACGCTGCCCGCCCGCAACACGCGCGGAGCCGGGATGCCGTCGAAGGCACGGCCCCAGCGCGGCCGCAGGTTCAGCAATGCGGGCGGAAGGTCGCCCTCGCACCGGACCGAGCCATCGGCGCGCAGGATCTGCCAGCGGGCCGCGCTGTTCACCAGCCGCTCGGCCCGGTCGGGATAGGTGCAGACGTCGCCCGCGACCCTTGACCCAAGGATGATGTAGCGCGCCGGATCGGGGCCGGGGTTGGTCAGGTGGTGGCCGTTCGGTTCGCCATGCCGCCAGCAGACCGCATCGCCGGGGGCCAGATTATGCACCCCGTCATCGTCTTGCAGCGCGACCTTGCCCGACAGGAGGTAAAGAAACTCGTCCTCATGCGAATGCCAGTGCCGGTGGCTGGAACAGGTGCCGGGGGGCATGGTCTCAATATAGCAGCCGAATTGCGTCAGCCCGCCCGCATCCGACAGATGCAGCGTCGTGACCCCGTCATCGCGGGTGTTCACCGGCGCAAGGGCGGGGTCGACGATCATCGCGGCCCCGTCCAGTCGCTGCCGTCGCGATAGGTGAAATGCGGCGGCTTGCCCTGTTCCAGCTCGATGCGGAAATCCACATCGGAATAGGTCGCCACCTCCTTCGCAGCCCTGGTGCCCACCACCAGAAAGCTGGCCGGCGCGTCGGAGCGGTTTTCAAACCGATGGCCGTTCGGCACCCCCGCCTTCCACCCGGCGAAATCGCCCGGAGCCATGGGGATGTCGCCCTCATCCTCGACCAGAACCAACTGGCCCGAGATTACAACGGCAAATTCATCCTCGGCCAGATGCCAGTGCCGCAGGCTGGCATTCGCCCCCGGCTCCAGCATCACCAGATTGACGCCGAACTGCGTCAGCCCGGCCAGATCGCCAAGCCGCCGCGACGTGCGCCCCCTGACCGCCTGGGCATAGGGTTCGGGATAGATCGTGCCGCTGCGCAGCGGCGCGTCTTCCGGGTTCAGCTTCGGCATCACACCCTCTCGATGATGGTCGCCGCCCCCATGCCCGAGGCGATGCAGAGCGTGGCAAGGCCGGTGCCCTTTCCGGTCCGCTCCAACTCATCCAGCAGGGTGCCGATGATGATCGCGCCGGTGGCCCCCAAGGGGTGCCCCATGGCGATGGAGCCGCCGTTGACGTTCACCTTGGCCGCATCCACGTCGAACCTCTGCATGAACCGCAGCACGACAGAGGCGAAAGCCTCGTTCACCTCGAACAGGTCGATGTCCGAAATGGACATGCCGCTGTCCTTCAGGATCTTCTCGGTCACGGGGACCGGGCCGGTCAGCATGATTGTCGGATCCGTACCGATCTTGGCAGTGGCCCGGATGCGGGCGCGGGGTTTCAGGCCATGGGCCTTGCCGAATTCCGCATTTCCGATCAGCACGGCGGCCGCGCCGTCGACGATGCCGGAGGAGTTCCCGGCGTGGTGGATATGTTCGATCCGTTCAAGATGGGGATATTTCATCATCGCCACCTTGTCGAAGCCGGGCATCACCTCGCCCATCGCCTTGAAGCTGGGGTCCAGCCGGGCCAGCGCCGCCATGTCGGTGCCGGGGCGCATGTATTCGTCGCGGTCCAGGATCGTCAGGCCGTTGCGGTCCCTGACCGGAACGATGGAATTGGCAAACCGGTTGTCGGCCCAGGCCGCCGCCGCACGGGCCTGGCTTTCCACCGCCAGCGCATCGGCCTCCTGACGGGTAAAGCCGTATTCGGTGGCGATGATGTCGGCGGAAATGCCCTGCGGCACGAAATAGGTCTTCATCGCCAGCGTCGGATCGACGGCAATCGCCGCCCCGTCGCTGCCCATGGCGACGCGGCCCATCATCTCGACCCCGCCGGCGATATAAGCCTGCCCTGCCCCGCCCTTCACCTGATTGGCGGCCAGGTTCACCGCCTCCATCCCGCTGGCGCAGAAGCGGTTGATCGCCAGCCCCGGAATCCGTTCGTCCAGATCGGACAGGAGGACGGCCGAACGCGCCAGACAGCCGCCCTGTTCGCCGACCTGGGTAACATTGCCCCAGATCACATCCTCGACCGCATGGCCCGACAGGCCGTTGCGGTCCTTGACCGCGTTCAGGATGCCGGCCGACAGGGCAACCGACGTCACCTCATGCAGCGCGCCATCGGCCCGGCCCTTGCCCCGCGGCGTGCGGCAGGCGTCATAGATGAAGGCTTCGGTCATGTCATTCCTCCGTCGGATCGGATGGCCCTTGGACCGCAGGGTCCGGGGCCGTTCTTGCTGTTTGTGGTCCCTGCCAGCCCGGTCGCGCAATGCTTTCGCTGCGTCACGGGCCCGGAAAGGCGCGCTGCATCATCTCATAAGGATGCTGCCAGCCCGGCAGCGCGGCGATCCGGGTCAGCCAGCGGTCGATATTGGGCCAGTCGGCGCGGGTGAAACCGAAGGGCTCGGGATAGTAGAGATAGGAACAGCAGGACAGGTCGGCAATCGTCACCCCCGGCCCCACGATCCAGTCACGGCCCTGAAGATGGGCCTCCAGCACCTGATACGCCGCCTTCAGCCGCCCTTGCAGGAAGGGCACCACGCCGTCGGGCCGCTTGTCGGCGGGCAGGAAGTTCATCAGGAACCGGCAGGTGCCGACCTGGGTGGACAGCTTGTGATTGTCCCACAGGATCCAGCGCCAGATGTCCTTCCCCTCGGCCTCGGTCGTGCCGCCAAGCCGGCCGGTCTTCCGGGCAATATGATGCAGGACAAGGCCCGACTGCGTCAGCACCTCGGGCCCGTCGACCAGAACCGGAACCTCGCCCATCGCGTTGATCCGGCGGAATGCGGGGCTGCGCGCCTCGCCCTTGAAGAAATCGACGAAGACCGGCTGCCAGGGCGTTCCGGTCAGCTCCAGCGCCAGCGCACATTTGTAGGCATTGCCGGATTCGCCGAAGCAATAGAGTTGCGCTGTCACGGATACGGCCCTCCCAGACCTGCCGCAGAGGGCGGGGGTTTCACACCCCCGCACCCCCGTGGGGTATTTTTCCAAAGATGAAGAACGTTTTCTTAACCAATCCCTGCCACTGAAGACGTGCGGTACAGGCTGGGGAGCCGATGACCGTCAAAGGTGAAGACGGCCAGGAGCCCGTCGACGAAACGTCCCGGTCCGCGAGTACGACAGCGTCAATCGGCCTTGCGCCGCCGGGCCGGGACGCGCCGCCAGATGTCTTCATCTTTGCACAAATACCCATTCCTTTGCTTCCGCCCCGCATGCCCATCAGCCCTTGCGATCCTCCAACTCGGCGTTGAACAGGCGCATCCGGTGCGTGAGATTGTCCCTGTCGGTCACGGAGTCGAAATTCTCGAACAGGAAGGACAGCGCCTCGCCCTCGTCCAGCCCCGCCTCGGCGGCGAAGCGTTTCAGCCTGCGATAGGCGTCCTCGGTCATGGCGACGGGGAAGCGGCGGGTCAGGCGAAAGCGTTTGGGCATGGCGGCTCCGGTGCGGCGGGGCGAAAATCCTTTCTTCAGGGATTTTCGCGCCTGGGGTGGCCGCAGCCTAGAACGCCTCGGCCGTCAATGCCATCACCGGATCGGCCCCGCTTTCGATCCGCGCCAGATGGCTGGCGCACAGTGGCAGCTGGCGGGCCATGTAGAAGCGGCCGGTCGCTACCTTGGCCTCAAGGAACTCCTTGTCGCCGCGGCCTTCGTCCAGCGCCGTCAGCGCCGCCTTCGCCATCCGCGTCCACATCAGGCCAAGGCAGACATGGCCCATCAGATGCATGAAATCGTAGGATCCAGCCAACGCGGCATTCGGGGTCTTCATGCCGTTCTGCATGAAGAACATGCCGGCGGCCTGCATCTGCTTTGACGCCGCCTTCAGCGGTTCGACAAAGGCCTTCATCCGGTCATCGCCGTCATGCGCCTTGCACTCGGCCTTCACCATCTCGAAGAAGGCCATCACATGCTTGCCGCCATCCGCCGCCAGCTTGCGCCCCACCAGATCCAGCGCCTGCACGCCATTGGCGCCTTCGTAGATCTGGGCGATGCGGGCGTCGCGGACGAACTGGCTCATGCCGGTCTCCTCGATATAGCCATGGCCACCGAAGACCTGCTGCGCCTGCACCGCCATCTGGAAGCCATAGTCGGTCTGGAAGCCCTTGATCACCGGGGTCAGAAGGCCGATCAGCCCGTCGGCAGCCGCATCGCCGTTGTGCGCCGCGTCGATCAGGCTGGCGCCCCAGAAGGTCAGGGCGCGCGCGCCTTCGACAAAGCTTTTCTGCTCCATCAGGCTGCGGCGGATGTCGGGATGAACGATCAGCGGATCGGCGGGGCCCTTGAGGTTTTCGGCCCCCGTCACCGCGCGGCCCTGCAGTCGGTCCTTCGCATAGGCCACGGCGTTCTGATAGGCGGCCTCGGCCACGGCATAGCCCTGCAGGCCCACGCCCAGACGCGCCTCGTTCATCATTGTGAACATGGCGCGCATGCCCTTGTGCAGGTCGCCCAACAGCCAGCCGGTCGCCCCGTCGTAGTTCATCACGCAGGTGGCATTGCCGTGGATGCCCATCTTCTCTTCGATCTTGCCGACGGCAAGGGCGTTGCGGTCGCCCAGGGAACCATCGTCCTTCACCAGGAATTTCGGCACGATGAAGAGGGAAATGCCCTTGGTCCCCTCGCCGCCGCCGGGGGCCTTGGCCAGCACCAGATGGATGATGTTCTCAGCCAGGTCATGCTCGCCCGCCGAGATGAAGATCTTCTGCCCGGTGATCCTGTAGCTGCCATCCGCCTGCGGTTCGGCCTTCGTCCGCATCAGGCCAAGGTCGGTGCCGCAATGCGGCTCGGTCAGGTTCATGGTGCCGGTCCAGTCGCAGGAGACCATCTTCGGCAGGTATTTCGCCTTCTGATCATCGGTGCCATGGGCGTGGATCGCCGAATAGGCGCCGTGGGTCAGGCCCTGGTACATGTTGAAGGCCATGTTGGCCGAGACGAAGATCTCGCCCACCGCCGAGCCCATCAGATAGGGCAGGCCCTGGCCGCCATAGGCCGGATCGCAGTCGAGCGCGGTCCAGCCGCCCTGTTTCATCGCCTCGAAGGCCGCCTTGAAACCGGCCGGCGTGCGCACGACGCCATTGTCCAGGCGGCAACCTTCACGGTCGCCCACGGCGTTCAGCGGGGCCAGCACCTCGGCCGCCACCTTGCCCGCCTCTTCCAGCACGGCCGAGGTGAAGGCCGCGTCCAGATCGGCATAGCCCGGCAGATCGCTGGCAGGGACCTTCAGCACATCCTGCAGCAGGAACTGCATGTCGGCGACAGGGGCGGTGTAGCTGGGCATGGTCTGTCTCTCCCTCGGGTGGTTTTGTCAGGCACGAAACCGCGCCCCGGTGTCATTCGGCGGCTTTGCGCAAGCCCTGGATCAGCGGGGCGCTGGCCTCGATCTCGGTCTTCAGTTCGGCAATCGCTTCGTCCAGCTCGGCCCGCTGCGCCTCCATCGCGGCAAGGCGGTCCTGCGCCAGCTGCCAGGTGCGCAGAAGCTGCGTGGCATTGCCGCTGCTGCGATCGTAGAGGTCCAGCGTCTGGCGGATGTCTTCCAGACTGAAGCCGAACCGCTTGCCGCGCAGGATCAGCTTCAGCCGGGCGCGGTCGCGCCGGGTGTACAGGCGGCGCGTTCCGGCGCGCACCGGGGTCAGCAGTTCCTTCGCTTCGTAAAAGCGCAGGGTCCGGGGCGTCACCTCGAACGCATCGCACATCTCGCGGATTGTCATGTGGTCATGGTCGGTCATGGCTGTCTCTTCTGCACCCCTTGCAACTGCGGGGCAGATGGGAGCGGTCTGGACCGGATACTAGCGCGCTTGACGTTAAGGTAAGCGTAACGTCACGTCACTGCTGGGCGCGACGCGGGGGAACGCGCGGGGCGCGGGCGGATTTTCGTCGAAAATCCGAAAGACACGAGTTTTCGTCGAAAACTCGGCCACGCCAGGACCATCAGCCCAGGCGATCCATTTCCTCGGCGGCCGTGGCCCGCAGCGCCTTGAGATCGGCGATGGTCACGTCCAGCTCGGCCCTTTGCCGTTCCAGTTCCAGCAATTGCCTGTCGGCCAGCGTCAGCCATTGCTGCATCTGCTGACGCTCGCCCTTCCTGCCATAGACCTGCAACCATTGCCGGATCTCTTCCAGCGAAAAGCCGAAGCGGCGGCCGCGCAGGATCAGCTTCATCCGCGCCATCTCGCGCGCATTGTAAAAGCGGGCGCGGCCTTCCTTGTCGGGCGACAGCAGCTCGATATACTCATAATACCGCAGGGTGCGCGGCGTCACGTCGAACTTCGCGCACATTTCCTTGAAGCTCAGCCGCTCGCTCACCTTCTCCCCCATCCCGGCCGACCGTCCTGTCGCGCCCTGACGGAAAGGCTATGCCCGCCGGGACGCAATCTCAACTCATTTGACGCGTCGGGCGGGGCAACGTCGTCGCAGTTGCGCGATCCGGGGCCTTGCGCGCCTCTCTGCCAGAGGCCAGAAAGCACAAGACCGATCCGCCAGACAGGAGCCCCCTTGGCCGAAGCCCAGCACGCATTCGCGCATCAGTTCATCGCCGCCCTGCCCCATGCGCAGGCGCTGGGGCTGGTGCTGGAACATATCGGCGACGGGCGGGCGGTGATCCTGATGCCCTATGATGCGCGGCTGGTCGGCGATCCGGCGACCGGGGTCATTGCGGGCGGGGCGGTGTCGACGCTGATGGATACCGCCTCGGGGGCGTCGGTGATGTGCCATCCGGCCAATCCGCGTTCGACCGCCACGCTTGACCTGCGGATCGACTACATGCGCCCCGCAACGCCCGGACAGCCGATCCGGGCGCGGGCGGAATGCCATCATGTCACCCGTTCGGTGGCCTTCATCCGTGTGGTGGCGACGGATGATGACGAAACCCGCCCCGTCGCCATGGCCACCGGCGCCTTTACCGTGGAGCGGGGCGGATGACCGGCGCACGGGAGGTCTGGCTCAACAGGCTGGCGGCAGGCATCCCCTATCTGGCCTTCCTCGGGCTGCGGTTTCAGGCCACCGGCGACCGGCTGACCGCGATCCTGCCATTTTCGCCAATGCTGATCGGCAATCCGGGCATCCCGGCGCTGCACGGCGGCGTCACTTCTGCCTTTCTCGAGGCGACGGCGATCCTGGGTCTGGTCTGGTCGGGTCTGCCCGAAGACACGCCGTCCGAAGCCCCGGTTCTGCCGAAGACCATCGATCTGACCGTGGATTATCTGCGCCCCGGCCTGTCGCGCGACAGTTTCGCCGAGGCGCGGATCGTCCGGTCCGGCCGCCGCTATGCAAGCGTCCATGTCGAGGCCTGGCAGGACGACCGCAGCCGGCTTTTCGCGCAGGGCATCGGTCATTTCCTGATGCCCGAAGGCAGCCGCTGATGCCGGGTGCCGGAATTCGTGCGAATTCCGGGGCGATTTTTCGTCGAAAAATCGTGTCCCGATGACCCGGCCCGCTGCCGATCCTGGCGCGATGACGCATTCCAGGCTGTGGCGGATCGCCGGGCCGATCATCCTGTCGAACGCGACGGTGCCGCTGATCGGCGCGGTGGATACCGGCGTCATCGGCCAGATGGGCGAGGCGGCCCCGATCGGCGCGGTCGGTCTTGGTGCCGTCGTGCTGGCCACGATCTACTGGCTGTTCGGCTTTCTGCGCATGGGCACATCGGGTATTGCGGCGCAGGCGCACGGTGCGGGCGATGCCGCCGAATCCTCGGCTGTCCTTCTGCGCGCGCTGATCGTCGCCGCACTGGCCGGGCTGGCACTGGTGGCATTGCAGGGGCCGATCCTCTGGGCCGCCTTTCGCATCGCCCCGGCCAGCGAGGCGGTCGAAACCCTTGGCATCACCTATCTGTCGATCCGTATCTGGGGAGCCCCGGCAACGATCGCGCTTTATGCCATCACCGGCTGGCTTCTGGCGACCGAGCGGCCGCGCGGGATGGTGGCCGTGCAATTGTGGATCAACGGGCTGAACATGGCGCTGGACCTGTGGTTCGTGCTTGGCCTGGGCTGGGGGGTGGCCGGTGTCGCCTTTGCCTCGCTGATCGCGGAATGGACCGGGCTGGCGCTTGGCCTCTGGCTGTGCCGACCGGCCTTTGGCCCGGCCTTCGCCGCCGCCCGCGCCCGGCTGCCGGATACGGCGGCGCTGCGCCTGATGCTGGATGTGAACCGCGACATCATGATCCGGTCGGTGCTGCTGCAACTGTGTTTCACCAGCTTCATCTTTCTTGGCGCGCGGCAGGGCGATGTGACGCTGGCCGCAAATCAGGTGCTGCTGCAATTCCTGGAAGTCACCGCCTATGCGCTGGACGGCTTTGCCTTTGCCGCCGAAACGCTGGTCGGTCAGGCCATCGGGGCCCGTGCGCCCCGTGCCGTGCGGAGGGCCACAGGGCTGGCGCTGATCTGGGGCTTCGTCGGGGCGGCGGTGCTGGCGCTGGTCTTCGCCGCCACCGGAGCGCTGCTGATCGACCTGATGGCCACCTCGGCCGAGGTGCGGGCCGAGGCGCGGCTTTACCTGTGGTGGATCGTCGCCGCCCCGCTGATCGGATCCGCCGCCTGGACATGGGACGGGGTCTTCATCGGGGCCACGCTGACCCGCACCATGCGGCAGGTGACGGTCCTCTGCACGCTGATCTATGCGGCGGCGCTGCTGATCCTGCTGCCCGGTTTCGGCAATCACGGCCTTTGGGCCGCGCTGATGGTCCTGAACCTGTCGCGCTCGGTCCTGTTCTGGCGCCGGTCTTCCGAGGCCGAGGCAAAGGCGACGGCCCGCGCGGCGTAAGGCTTGCCTTCCCCGTGCCGGTCGGGCCATGATCCGCGCCGGAAGGAGACCGCCATGCGGAAATTTCTTGTCGTGCTGGACGACAGCCGCGAATGCCTGAACGCCATGCGCTATGCCGCGTTGCGCGCGGCCCATACCGGGGGCGGGGTCAGCGTGCTGTCGATCATCCCGCCCGAGGAATATCAGCACTGGATGGGCGTGGCCGATCTGATGCGCGCCGAGGCGCGCGAGCGGATCGAGGCGCATTTCGAGGTGTTCGCCAAGTGGATGCGCGACAAGCAGGGGGTGAACCCCGAGCTGGTGATCCGCGAAGGCGATCCGGTGGCCGAGATTCTGGCGCAGGTGAACGATGACCCGGAAATCGGTGTGCTTGTCCTTGGTGCGGGAACCGAGAAAAGCGGCCCCGGTCCGCTGGTCACGGCGATGAGCCGGAATTCGGGCAGCCTGCCGGTGCCGATCACCATCGTTCCGGGCGACATGTCCAAGGAAAAGCTGGAAAAGATCACCTGAGGGCCGCCCTTCGTCCCCTTGTGCGGAGGGCATCCCCGGCGGATTCAGGCACAGTTCTATCCCGCCAGCGCCCAGTCCAGGGCGGCGGCGCAATGGATCAGCGTGGTGTCGAACACCGGCACCGCGACATTGCCCTGATCCAGCAGCATCCCCACTTCGGTGCAGCCCAGGATCAGGCTGTCGGCCCCGCGCGCCATCAGCCGCCGCGCGATGCCGACAAAGGCCGCGCGGCTGTCTTCGGTCACGATGTCCCGGCACAGTTCTTCATAGATGATCCGATGGACCCCGGCCCGGTCGGCTGCATCGGGGATCAGCGTCGCCAGCCCCGCCGCCGCCAGACGGTCGCGGTAGAAGGTCTGCTCCATGGTGAAGGCCGTCGCCATCAGGCCCGGCGAGGACAGGCCCGCGGCCCGGATTGCCGCAGCCGTCGCATCGGCGATATGGATCAGCGGGATCGAAACCCCCTCCATCATCGGTCCGGCCAGCTTGTGCATGGTATTGGTGGCCAGGATCAGCACGTCAGCGCCCCCGGCCTGCAAGGCCAGTGCCGCGGCATTCAGGACGCGCCCGGCCCCGTCCCAGTCGCCCGCCGCCTGCAATTCCGCGATCGGGGCAAAATCCAGCGACCGGATCAGCAGTTGCGGCGAATGCAGCCCGCCAAGCCGCAGGCGCATCAGCCTGCACAACTCGCGGTAATAGATCTGGGTCGAGGCCGCAGACATGCCCCCCAGAATGCCGATGGTTCTCATCCCGCGCCCCCCTCTCTCGGCCCTTTTGAAACACCCATAGCGCCGCGCCTGCCCCGCCGTCCAGCCATGGCACGACAGTGACAATGCAGACGAGCTGGACTACAACACATTGATTTTATTTGATTCATTCGATTCTTGTTTTTTGCAGGCCGCCCCTTTCCCCTGCCCCGCAGGCATTCCCGACCCCATCTCACGGAAACTTCCCTTTTCAAACGCTGCGAAGCGATGCAGCATGACCAGGTGGCCCAGCCCGATTTGCCCAAGCCTGATTTTCCGGAGACCGCCGCAATGCGCGCCCTCTTTTCCGCCCTGCTGATCACCCTCTCTGTCCTGCTGTCGCCGCTGCGGGCCGAAGCGCAGAACTGGCTGGACCAGCCCTTCGATCCCGCCCCGATGAGCCGCGAGGACATTGCGACGCTTCAGGCCGCGCTGGCCTGGTCGGGCGATTACTACGGCTATACCGACGGGGTCTGGAACAAGGATGCCCAAGCTGCGCTGGACGCCTGGGTCCAGCGCGAGGAAAAGGCCGCGCGCCCGCTGTATCGGCACCTGACCCGGCTGATCATGGCGCTTGAGGATGAGCGGGTGAAGAATGGCTGGCAGCTGTTCTATTCGGAAACCACCAACACATCCTATCTGCATCCGTTCGAGCTGCTGAAGGATGTGGACAACAAGGATGCGGTGGAATTCCTGTCGGATGACAGCGGCTTTTCGGTGATGGTCCGCTTCACCGACCAGCGCGGGATGAAGGAAATCCACGACTGGTTCCTGAGTCAGGCGATCCCCGGTTCGGACCCCTATCAGTATTCCGACAATCAGGTGGCGATCACTTCGGTCACGCTGGAAGACAAGATGACCGCCTATGCCCGGTCGGATTTCTACAACGGCAGCTGGTCGACGATATCGATCGTGGTCTGGCCCGAATATTTCTATCATCTGAACCTGATGGCCGCCTCGATGACGCTGGGCGGCAGCCCGGCTTCGCTGATGTGGACGGATGGCGGGGTGATCGACCAGGTGATCAACGGCGGGGCGAATGCCTCGGCGCCCTCGGCCGCCTCGGGCGAAAGCGGGCCAAAGGATCAGGTGCGCCGCCCGCAGCCGCCCGGCGTGGCCGTGGCCCCGGAACCGGAACCCGAACCCATGCCCGAACCGCAGCCCGATCCGGGTGGCACGGTGATCGCGGGCAATGATCCGGGCACGGCCAAGCCGCCGCTGGGCACGCCGCCGACCGGGACGCCCGCCCTGCCCGATCCCGGCCCGATCACCCCCAAGCCCGACCCTGGTGCCGCCCCGACGCCCTCTCCCGGTGGCGGGGTGATCGGCGTCGGCAATCCGGGCCCGGCCCCGGTGCTGGCCCCCGGAACCGGCGGTGCCACCGCGCCGCCGGCCGGCACGCCCACCGGACCCGAACCCACGCCCGACCGGCCCAAGGTGACGGGCACACTGAAAGGATCGGGGACGGGCTTCTACATCGCGCCGACCATTCTGGTGACGGCCGCCCATGTGATCGAGGGCTGCGGGGCCATGGCCATGATCGACGGCACGCCGCTGGACATCATGGCCAGCGATTCCACGCTGGACCTTGCCGTCCTGAGCGGGGCGACCGATGCCGGGGCCTGGCTGAAGCTGTCGGCGCTGGAGGTGCCGAAACTGGGCGAGACGGTGACGGCCGTCGGCTATCCCTATTACACCAGCCTGGATCAGGGGCTGACCGTCACCAGCGGCAATGTCAGCGCGCTGCGCGGGATCGACGGGTCGTCGAACCGGGTGATGATCACCGCCCCGGTGCAGCCCGGCAATTCCGGCGGGCCGCTGCTGAACAAGAAGGGCGCGGTGATCGGCGTGGTGGTCAGCCGCGTCGATGACATGGCGATGCTGGAGGAAACCGGCAGCCTGCCGCAGAACATGAACTTTGCCGTGCCGTCCGGGCCGCTGCTGACCTTCCTGGCACAGAACCGGATCACCCGGCCGCAGGGCGATGGCACCGGCGGCGGCGATGTGTCGGGCGGCGTGCATGACGGCGTGGCCAATGCCGTGGTGCCGCTGTATTGCTATCAGTGAGCTTGCCCCGTGACGCTGCGCGTAAGCTTGCCCGTGGTCTGGCATGACTGAGACCCCGCCGGAAAGACCGGCCCGCAAGGGCGGGCTGGCGCATCTGATCGCCGCCACGGGCCATTCCGCCGCCGGTCTGCGGCGGCTGGCGCGGGAAAGCGCGTTCTGGAAAGAGCTGGCCTTTGGCGCCGTGGCGCTGGCGGGGCTGGCGCTCTGGGGGGCGTCCTGCGCGCAGGTGCTGGGGATGGCGGCGCTGGTGCTGCTGCTGATCGCGGTCGAGGCGCTGAACACCGCGCTGGAGGTGGTGGTCGATCACCTGTCGCCGGGCTGGTCGGAATTCGCCAGGGATGCCAAGGATCTGGGATCGCTGGCGGTGGCCTGCGCGGTGGGGATCAACCTGGTCTATCTGCTGGGTGTGCTGATTTCCGGGTAGCCGACATTCCGCCGCTGCAAGGCTGACGGCTTTCGCCGCGGCGCAGAAAATGCTATGTCAGGGACAGGGGAGGACGACCTGAACAGGATCAGTCCCATGTCTCGCCAAGCAAAACCGGCCAAATCCAGCCCCGCCGTTGCCTATCACGCCGCCGAACGCGCGCTTTTGCGCGATGTGCCGTTGCGGTCGCTGACGGCACTGGAACAGATGTATGCCTATTTCGGATCCGACCGCGCCTGAGAACGGGCCACGCCGCACTGGCCTGCTTGCCCCCCTGCCCTGCCCCCTTGCCTTGACAGCGGGCGGGGTCGGGCGCATATCCGAGGACATTGGTCGGAGAAAGCCCATGTTCATCCAGACGGAATCCACCCCGAACCCCGCCACGCTGAAATTCCTGCCCGGCCAGACCGTGCTGGAGCTTGGCACCGCCGATTTTCCGAATGCCGAAGCGGCCGCGAAATCGCCGCTGGCCCGGCGCATCTTTGCGGCAAGCGGCGTGACCGGCGTGTTCTTCGGCACCGATTTCGTGACCGTGACCAAGGCCGATGACGTGGAATGGCAGCATATCAAGCCCGCCATCCTGGGCGCGATCATGGAGCATTACCAATCCGGTGCCGCCGTGATCGAAGGCGAGGCCCAGGGCGGCGGCCATGCCGAACATTCCGGCGAGGATGGCGACATCGTTCGCCAGATCAAGGAATTGCTGGATACCCGCGTCCGCCCGGCGGTGGCGCAGGACGGTGGCGACATCACCTTTCACGGCTTTGACCGCGGCGTGGTCTATCTGCACATGCAGGGCGCCTGCGCCGGTTGCCCGTCCTCGACCCTGACGCTGAAGATGGGGATCGAGAATCTCCTGCGCCACTACATTCCCGAAGTGACCGAGGTTCGGCCTGTTGCCGCCTAATCTGCCGCTTCTGGCCTTCGACACATCGGCGGCGCATTGCGCCGCCGCTTTGCTTTTGCCCGATGGCCGGGTGATCGGGCGGGACGAGCCGATGCAGAAGGGCCAGGCCGAACGGCTGGTGCCGATGCTGGAGGAGGTGCTGGCCGAAGCCGGCATCGGCTGGCGCGACCTGCGGCGGATTGCCGTCGGGGTGGGGCCGGGCAATTTCACCGGAGTGCGGATTTCGGTGGCCACCGCGCGCGGACTGGCGCTGGCGCTGGGCATACCCGCGCTGGGCGTCACACGGCTGGAGGCGCTGGCACAGGGCCTGCCCCGCCTGCTGCGGGTGATCGAGGATGCGCGGCAGGGTCTGGTCTATGCCCAGGATCTGCCTGACGGTGCGGCGCGGCTGCTGCGGCGCGAGGACCTGCCGCCCTTTGCCGGGCCCGTCACCGGCAGCGCGGCGGGGCCCGATGCCCTGCCCCCTGCCCTGCCGGTTGCCGAAAGCATCGCCCGGATCGCGGCGCGCCGCAGCACCGGCCCGGCCCCAGCCCCCTTCTACCTGAAGGGGGCCGATGCCGCCCCGCCGTCCGATCCGCCGCCGGTGATCCTGACATGACGCCCGCCGATCTGGCCACGCTGCACCGGCTGTGCTTTCGCAGCCCGCCGCCGTGGTCCGAGGCCGATTTCGCCACATTCATCGCCGATCCGCTGGCTTTCCTGCTGGTCGAGGGCGATGCCGGGTTCCTGTTGGGCCGCGCCGTGGCGGGCGAGGCGGAGTTGCTGACGCTGGCCGTCAGCCCCGAAGCCCGCAGGCGCGGGTTGGGGGCCCGGCTGGTGGCGCGGTTTCTCTATCAGGCGCGGCTGCGCGGCGCGACCCGTGCCTTTCTGGAGGTCAGCGCGGAAAACCCTGCCGCCATCGCACTTTACGAATCAGCGGGATTCGCTGTGGCGGGCCGCCGCAGGGGCTATTACGCCACGCCGGAAGGGGCCCGCATCGATGCCATCGTGATGGCGCGCGACCTTGAAGAGGGGGATCGGCGCGTTTCCTGACCAAAGAGTCAGGAAACCCTTGCCGATCACGCGAATCCGACTTGACCCCGCGGGGGCCTTCCCCGCTAATCTGGCCCATGATCCGCCCGCGACCGGGCCCGTCCCGGCGGACAGGGCGGCCATGTGCATTGTCAACCGGGAGAGCTATCCATGACCCTGATGAAATCCCTTGCGGGCGCGACCGCCACCCTGGCCCTGATGGCAGGTGCCGCGCTGGCCGAACCCGCCATGATCTATGACCTGGGCGGCAAGTTCGACAAGAGCTTCAACGAAGCCGCCTTCAACGGTGCCGAACGCTGGGCCAAGGAAACCGGCGGCACCTACAAGGAGCTGGAGATGCAGGACGAAGCCCAGCGCGAACAGGCGCTGCGCCGTCTGGCCGAGGCCGGGTCGAACCCCGTCGTGATGACCGGCTTTGCCTTTGGCGACGTGCTGGCCAAGGTGGCCCCGGATTTCCCCGACACCAAATTCGCCATCATCGACATGGTGGTCGATCAGCCCAACGTGAAATCGGTGGTCTTCAACGAACATGAAGGGTCGTATCTGGTCGGCATGATGGCGGCGCTGGCGTCGAAGACTGGCACGGTCGGCTTCATCGGCGGCATGGACATTCCGCTGATCCGCAAATTCGGCTGCGGCTATGCCCAGGGCGTCAAGGCTGTGAACCCCGATGCCAAGATCGTGCTGAACATGACCGGCGACACCCCCGCCGCCTGGAACGATCCGGTGAAGGGCGCGGAACTGGCCAAGGCGCAAAAGGGCCAGGGCGCGGATGTGATCTATGCCGCAGCGGGCGGCACCGGCGTGGGCGTGCTGCAAGCCGCCGCGGATGAGGGCATCCTGTCGATCGGCGTCGACAGCAACCAGAACCACCTGCATCCCGGCTCGGTCCTGACCTCGATGATGAAGCGCGTGGACAACGCGGTCTATGAAGCCTTTACCGAAGGCACCGATCTGAAGCCCGGCATCAACGTGATGGGTCTGGCCAATGACGGCGTCGGCTATGCGATGGATGAAAACAACGCCGCGCTGGTGACGCCGGAAATGCAGGCCGCCGTGGACGAAGCCGCCGCCAAGATCAAGTCGGGCGAGATCGTCGTGCATGACTACATGTCGGACGACACCTGCCCGGCCGCGACGTTCTGATCCCGCAACCGGGATGACGATTGTGCCGCGCCGGTCCTCTGGCGCGGCACTTTTGCAAGGCCCCGCGAAGCCGCGTCAAAAGTGGCGGCCGGGCGTGCAGGGACAGGGGGTAACACATGGTGGAAAACGCGGCGGATGGACTTTATGCCATCGAGCTGAAGGGCATTTCCAAGGCCTTCGGCCCGGTTCAGGCCAACCGTGACATCAACATCGCCGTGCCGCGCGGCACCATCCACGGCATCATCGGCGAAAACGGCGCGGGCAAGTCCACGCTGATGAGCATCCTTTACGGCTTTTACCGCGCCGATGCCGGGCAGATCCTGATCAACGGCAAACCCACCGCCATCCCCGACAGCCAGAGCGCCATCCGTGCCGGCATCGGCATGGTGTTCCAGCATTTCAAGCTGGTGCAGAATTTCACCGTGCTGGAAAACGTCATCCTGGGGGTCGAGGATGGCCCGATGCTGAACGCCAGCCTGGCCAAGGCCCGCAAGACGCTGGCCGAGCTGTCGCGCGAATATGAAATGGACGTGGACCCAGATGCGATGATCGAAGACCTGTCGGTCGGCCATCAGCAGCGGGTGGAAATCCTGAAGGCGCTGTACCGTCAGGCCGACATCCTGATCCTGGACGAACCGACGGGCGTGCTGACCCCGGCCGAGGCGGATCACCTGTTCCGCATCCTCAAGGGGCTGAAGGCGCAGGGGAAAACCATCATCCTGATCACCCACAAGCTGCGCGAGATCATGGAAGCGACCGACAATGTCAGCGTGATGCGGCGCGGCACCATGGTGGACACGGTGAAAACCGCCGAAACCAGCCCCGAACAGCTGGCGGAACTGATGGTCGGCCGCAAGGTGCTGCTGGAGGTGGAAAAGGCCCCGGCCAGCCCCGGAGAGGTGGTGCTGAGCGTGCAGGACCTGCGCGTCCGCGACGAACACGGGGTCGAGCGGCTGAAGGGCGTCAGCTTCGACATCCGCAAGGGCGAGATCCTGGGCATCGCGGGCGTGGCGGGCAACGGCCAGTCGCAGCTGATGGAGGCTTTGGGCGGCATGATCCGCGCCACAGGCTCCGCCACGCTGAAAGGCCAGACGCTGCCCCTGTCGGGCAAGGGGGCCGACGGACAAAGCCGCCGTGCGGTCGGCATCGCCCATGTACCGGAAGACCGCCATCACCACGGGCTGATCCTGGATTTCACCGCCTGGGAAAACGTGGCCTTCGGCTATTTCAACGATCCGAAATACCAAAAGAACCGCCTGCTGATGGACAATCAGGCGCTGCGGGCCGATACCGCGACGAAGATGGAGACCTTCGACGTGCGCCCGCCGATCCCGGCGTTGGAGGCCAAGAATTTCTCGGGCGGGAACCAGCAGAAGATCGTCGTCGCCCGCGAATTCGAACAGGACCCCGACCTTCTGCTGGTGGGCCAGCCCACGCGCGGGGTGGACATCGGGGCCATCGAATTCATCCACAAGCAGCTGATCGCGCTGCGCGATGCCGGCAAGGCGGTATTGCTGGTCTCTGTCGAACTGGACGAGATCATGTCGCTCAGCGACCGCATCGCGGTGATGTTCGACGGGCAGATCATGGGCTTCCGCGACCCCGACAAGACCGACGAACGCGAGCTGGGCCTGATGATGGCCGGGATGACCGGAAAGGGAGAGGCCGCCTGATGGACCGTTTGCCGCGCTGGGCCGATGTGGCCCTTGTCCCGCTTGTCTCGCTGTTCCTGGCCTTTGTCATTTCCGCGCTGGTGATCCTGGCCATCGGGCAGGACCCGTGGGAGGCAATCACCGTCATGGTGCAGGGATCGGTGATGAATGCCTATGGCTGGGGCTATACGCTTTACTATGCCACCAGCTTCATGTTCACCGGGCTGGCGGTCTGCGTTGCCTTTCACGCCTCGATGTTCAACATCGGCGGCGAAGGGCAGGCGCAACTGGGGGGCCTGGGCGTCGCGCTGGCCTGCCTGTTCGTGCCCTGGCCACACTGGTCGCTCGCGCTGATCGGGGCGGGCCTGTCGGCGGCGGCCTTCGGGGCGCTTTGGGCGGCGATTCCGGCCTGGATGCAGGCCAAACGCGGCAGCCATATCGTGATCACCACGATCATGTTCAATTATATCGCCGCCAGCCTGCTGCAATATCTGCTGGTCAACCAGTTGAAGCCGACCGGACAGGCCGACCCCGCCTCGGCCACCTTTCCCGAAGTGACCAACCTTCCGGCGCTGAACGACATTCCGCTGATCAATCTGGTCTTCACCAAGGCGGTGCCCGCCAACATCACCCTGTTCATCGCGCTTGGCATGGCGGTTCTGGTCTGGGTGCTGCTGTGGCACACCAGGCTTGGCTACCAGATCCGCGCCTTCGGCAAATCCGAGGCGGGCGCGCGCTATGCCGGGATCAACCCCACCTTCATCATCATGGTGGTCATGCTGATCTCGGGCGGGCTT
Organism: Paracoccaceae bacterium; assembly: GCA_036745335.1. Lineage (GTDB taxonomy): Bacteria > Pseudomonadota > Alphaproteobacteria > Rhodobacterales > Rhodobacteraceae > Pseudogemmobacter. Next base: position 268 of record DAIOGH010000017.1, on the reverse strand, counting down.
GCCGGCCTGATGGCGATCAACAACGTGATGGGCGAGGCCGAGCGGCTGCTGGGCAACTCTGCCTCGGGGGCCGGGTTCATCGGCATCGCGGTGGCGCTGATGGGGCGCAATCACCCCCTGGGCGTTGTGCTGGCGGCGCTTCTCTTCGGGTTCCTGTTCCAGGGCGGGGCCGAACTGGGGCTGTGGACCAAGATCCCGATCGAGATGCGGATCGTGGTGCAGGGCCTGGTGATCCTGTTCACCGGCGCGCTGGACATGATGGTGCGGA
>DAIOGH010000016.1:0-78581 GCA_036745335.1 Paracoccaceae bacterium | reverse complement strand
CCGCCGCCAAAGCCTCGGCAATCGACAGCGTGACCGCGCCCGACATCGTCACCGGTGCCATAGCCCCGGCCAGCGTGAAGGGCGTCACCACCACCGGCTGTCCGCGTTTCGCCAGCCGCATCGCGCCGTCCAGCATCGGCCAGTCATGTTTCAGGGGGCTGACCGAGTTGATGTTGGTGTACATCCGCGGCTTCGCCCGGAATTCCTCTTCCGACAGTCCGCCCGCGATGCGGACCATCTCCATCACATCCTCGACCCGCTCGGTGCCCAGAGAATAGGCGTGGCAGACCTTGTCGGTCAGCACCAGCTTTTCATAAAGGCAATCCAGATGCCGGACCGAAGGATGGATGTCCACCGGCTCCACCGGATAGCCGCCCGCGACATGGATGCAGTTGAAATACTGCGTCAGCTTGATGAATTCCTTGAAGGTCTCGAAATCGCCGGTGCGCTTGCCGCGCTCCATGTCCCAGGCGTTTGGCGGGCTTGAGACGTTGACGAAGACCATGTGCTTGCCGCCCAGCACGATCTCGCGGGCAGGGTTGCGCGGCGTGATGGTGAATTGCGACGGCGCGCGGCGCACCATCTCCATCACGAAATCCTCGTCCATCTTGACATTGGTGCCGGTGACGATGCACCCGGCCCGGCGCAGATGCTCCACCGCCTCGGGGTTCAGGAATTCGATGCCGATGTCCGACAGGATGCGCATCGCGCCCTTGTGGATGCGCTGCACGCCATCGGCGTCCAGCGGCTCGGTCGGGCGGTCGGGGTTGACCGGGATGCGCCAGGGCATCTGGTCGATGGCGGCGGTTCCGGCGCGGGTCTTCATCCCGGCCCGTCCGCCTGCACGCTTGCGGCTGCTGCGTTGCTCTTCGCTCATCGGCGTCACTCCGTTCCTTTCGCCCAAGATGACGAAGGCGCAGAGGAATGCGAAACACACGCGCGACAGATAATGTCGTTTTTGTCAGAAGCCCCGGAATCTCAGGCCGATTGGTCATCCAGCCAGGCCGGAAGCGCCCCGATATCGGGCAGCACCACCTCGGCATGCGGGGCAAGGTCGCCTTCGCGCGCGATGCCGGTCAGCACCGCCACCGGCCGCATCCCCGCCGCGCGGCCTGCGTCCAGATCATGCAGGCTGTCGCCGACCATCAGCACCTGCGCCGGATCCAGTCCGGTCGTGGCCGCAAAGGCCAGACACATGCCGGGCGCGGGCTTTGCCCCATGGCCCGAATCCCAGCCTGCGATGAAATCGACCAGCCCGGTCAGGCCGTGCCGCTCCAGATGTGCCCGCGCGGGCACTTCGCTGTCATTGGTGGCGATCCCCAGCTTCAGCCCCCGCCCGCGCAGGGCGGTGAACAGCGGCACCAGCGGCACCGCCTCGGACATCGGCACCCCGGCCGCCGCCGTGTCGATCGCCTCGGTCAGGCTGTCCTGGGTGTATCCCTCGACATGCGGCAAGAGCGCCGCCGCAATATCCACCGCCGTCGCCGCGATCACCGGGCTGTCGGGGGCAAAGCCGTTGGTTTCGGGCAGATAGCCGATGGCATCGGCCAGCCGCCGGGCGTGGCCGTCGTCGCGCGCAAGGCCGGCAATGAAGCCTTTGGCCCACAGCCCCCAGCTGGCGCGGAAATCGAACAGCGTGCCGTCCTTGTCAAAGACGATGCCCCGGATCATGCCCACCCCCTTGCGCCCAGACCCGCCAGTCATCGCCCGGCGCGCGGCAAATGTCCATCAGGTCCAGTGCGGCACATCCCCGCCCGGCAACAGCCCCCGCGCCCGCATCGGCGCGTCGGGCTGCAACCCGGCCTCGGCGCAGAACCGCATCAGCAGCGCTTCGTCCGACAAGAGGAAATCCAGCACCGATCCCAGAACCTCCGGCTCGGTCGCGCGGGCCCGGAGTTCTGCGGCATCCGAACCCGCCTGGGCCAGAAAAGTGTTAAAGACCTCATCCTGCCCGGCCAGCCAGCCCAGGGCCTGCAAGGCCAGGCTTTCGGCGGAATCCTGCCTGTTTTTCATGTTATCCCCGCGTTTCCGCCTGTTATCGCCAGATTGCTGTCAGAGTCCTAACGCAAACGTTAGCATACAAGGTAAAACCGAAAGGATTTGTTAACTTTCTCGGCCTCACTCTGACACAGACGGCACCCGGCGACATTTCAGGGGGCGGTTTGTAACTCGTGCAGCACATGGCGTGACAGGATGCATGGACGTATACTCATCGCGGATGACGTGGCGACGAACCGCATCATCTACAAGGTCAAGCTGGGCGATGCGCATTACGAGCCGCTTCTGGCGGCCGATGGGCAGGGCTGCCTTGCGATGGCCAGGACAGAACATCCCGATCTGATCCTGCTGGACCTGGTTCTGCCCGACATGCCGGGAACCGATGTGCTGCGCGACCTGCGCGCCGATCCGGCGACCCGGCATATTCCGGTGATCGCGCTTACGGCGAGCCGCGACCCCGAAGACCGGCTGAAGGGCCTTTCGGCCGGGGCCGACGACGTGATGACAAAGCCGCTTTGCGATCAGGTGCTGCTGGCGCGGGTGCGCAACCTTCTGCGGGCGCGGGGCGAAGAGGGGTTTGTCGCTTCGGCCTGGGGAATGCCGGTGCATTCGTTGCAGGATCAGTCAACCTGGGGCCAGTCAGCCTGGGGGCAGTCAACCTGGGGCCTGTCGGAACAGGGCACCGGTTTCGACGGCCGGGGAACGGTGGCGCTGGTCGCCGACCAGCCCGAAACCGCGCTGCGCTGGAAACACGACCTGCGCGGCGTGCTGCGTGACAATCTGGTGGCGATGTCGCGCGATCAGGCCATGTCGCTGCAAGCGCCGCAGAACGGTCAGGGTGCCCCGGTGCCCGATGTCTTCGTGATTGATGCGCGGCTGGACGGCGACAATGGCGGGCTGCGGCTGATGTCCGAACTCGACAGCCGCCCCGTCACCCGCCACTGCGCCATCTGCATCGTCACCCCAACCGCCGAAGATGCCGTGACGCCGATGGCCTTTGACCTTGGGGCCGATGACGTGGTGCCGCGCAGCGTCGGCGCGCGCGAACTGGCGCTGCGGCTGCGCATCCTGATCCGGCGCAAGCGGCAGGCCGACCTGATGCGCGCGACGGTGGAAGACGGGCTGAAGCTGGCGATGATCGACCCGCTGACCGGCATCTACAACCGCCGTTATGCCATGCCCCGGCTGGCCGGAATCGCCGCCCAGGCGGCGCAGGAGGGCAGCGATTTCGCGGTGATGGTGGTGGATCTCGACCGGTTCAAATCGGTGAACGACCGTTTCGGCCATGCCGCCGGCGACCGCGTTCTGGCCGAGGTGGCCCGCCGCCTGTCCGACAATCTGCGGATGAGCGACCTTCTCGCCCGCATCGGCGGCGAGGAGTTTCTGGTCGCCCTGCCGCAGACCTCGTTCGCGGATGCGCAGGGCGTCGCCGACCGGCTGCGCCAGATCATCGCCGACCAGCCGGTTGCGCTGCCCTCGGGCCGGTCCCTGCGCATCACCGCCTCGATCGGGGTGGCGCTTGGCCGGGCCGGGGCAGCGCCCGTCGCAGATGTGGCGCATCTGGTCGATCAGGCCGATCAGGCCCTGCTGCAATCGAAGTCGGCCGGACGCAATCAGGTGACATTCGCCCGCCAGACGGCCGCCTGATCCCGATCAGCCGGGAGGCTCCTCCTCCGGCGGCCCCTTGCGGCCCTTGTGCTTCTCCAGCCGGTCGGCAAAGGCGGCGCGGTCTTCGGCGCTCATCGCCTTCAGCCGCTCGGCCACCAGTTCGCGCCCGGTGTCCAGCAGTGCCTGATTGCGGGCGGCGATCCTTGCCAGCACCGCATCCAGCGCCGCCGGGTCAAAGGGATCGGCCCGCAGCGCCGCCGCCAGCGCGGCGAAATCCGCCTTCATTTCCCGCCGGTCGGCCTGCAGATCGGGATGGCGCGTCACGAAGGCATCACGCAGCGCCTTGCGGTCCTCGCGCGTCAGCGCCTCGCTCAGCGGTCCCAGCCCGAAATCGCGTCCGCCCCCGTGCGGCGGCCCGTCGCGCAGCAGCGCGCCCGCCACCACCCCCGCCGCCGCCAGGTTCAGCGCCAGCGACAGGGCCAGTGCGATCTTCCCCCCCCGGCCGGGGCGTTTTTCCGGCACATTGCCTGCCGCTTCGGTCATCACTCAGCCCTCGCTCAGAAAGAGGTCGCTTGCCGACATCATCTCGACCCCGGCGTCAGAGGACACCGCCCCCGCCAGCCAGTCCGTCGTCACCGGCCCGGCATAGCCGATGAACACCCCCGCCACGGCAGCCAGCGCCAGACCCGCCGCCACCGGCCCGCCGCCCAGCGGTGCAAACAGCGCGGCCAGCAAGCCCCGCCCCGCGCCGGAAACCCCCTGCCCCACCGCAGCCGGGGCCACAGTTGCGGCCCGCACCGGCGCCGGCTGTGCCGCATCGGCATCCGCCAGCACCCGCGCCACCAGCGCCTGCGACGGCACCGCCGCCCGCCGCGCCGAGGCGAAGATCAGCTCCAGATCGTCGTCATGGCCCATGTCTCAGCCCTCCTCATAACCCAGCGCCGCGCGCCGGGGCGACAGCGCTGCCGCAAGCGCCCGCTTGCCCCGTGCCGTCAGACTTTCCACCGCCTCGACCCCGATACCCAGGATTTCGGCAATCTCGGGGTTCGACAAGCCCTCGATATGACGCAAGACCACCGCCTCGCGCTGACGATCCGGCAAGCCGCCCAGCGCAGCATCCAGCGCCGCCACACGGGCCGCCTCGATCATCCGCGCCTCGGCCCCCGGCGCATCATCCGCCGCATCGGGCAGATCCTCGCCCATCGGCACCGCCCGCCGCGCCGCACCGCGCCGCCGGTCGATGCAAAGGTTGGTCACAACCCGATAGATCCAGGTCGACACCTTCGCCTCTCCGGTCCGCCAGCCGGGCGCCATTCGCCACAGCCGCAGCATTGCTTCCTGCGCCACATCCTCGGCCTCGGCCCGGTCGCCGCCAAGGCAACGCGCCGCATAGCCCAGCACACGCGGCAACAGCCGGTCGGTCAGCGCCCGCGCAGCCTGCCGGTCGCCCGCGGCATAAAGCGCCAGCAACTCATCGTCGGTCAACACGGGCTGGGCGTCAAAGGCCATGGTCATCCTGAAGGCAACCTATCCCGAACCGGCCGCGCAAGGCAAAGCCCCGCGCGGCCAAACAGGGGTGCAGAGACACGCACCCGAACCCGGTCAGTTGGCGTCCATCCACCACCAGCCGTCAGGACCGCCCCGGCCCCGGTCGTGGCCACCGTCGCGGCCATGGCCGCGCTTGCCCACCTTCTCGACCGCCGCTCGCACCTCGTCCTTCGACACGCCGCCATCGCCATCGGCATCGGCCCGCTCGAACGGCGACTTGCGCGCGCCCATCGCCGCCAGTTCCTCGGCCGAAAGCTGGCCATCGCCATTGGCGTCCAGCCGCTCGATCATCCGGGTCGAATGTGCGGCCATCCGCTCCTGCATCCGGGCCGCCTGCATCGCCGTCAGTTCCTCGGGCGACAGCATGCCGTTCTTGTCCGCATCCGCCGCAGCAAAGCGCGCGGCCTTGAAGGCGGCAATCTCGGCTTCTGTCACCTTGCCATCCTTGTCGGCGTCGATCTCGTCAAAGCGCTGCATCATCAGCGCGCCGTCCTCGCCGCCCTTCGGCCCCTTCTCGGCCAGCGCCGCCGTCGAGATCGCGGCCGCCGCAACACCGGCCAGCGCCAGTGCAGAGATCAGAATCCTGGTCATGGTCATTTCCTTCGGTCTGTCCTTTGGATGGGGCGACCCGCGCCCCGATGTCCCAGATACGCCCCGGCCGGGCATTTCCGTCGCCGGACATTCCGCCGCCCGCGCCGCTCCCTGATTTTCGTCGAAAATCAGTTCGCCCCAGGGCCCCCCGGCGCGCGGACCCTTGCGACATGCCGACACAGCGGCCCGTCGCCCCTTTGGTTTGCCTCAGAGTCAGGTTATGTAGGGCCGATGCGGGTCCTTGCCCGCCCCCCGGTTCCAAAGCAGGTTTCATGTCGCACAGCGTTTCCCCGGATCTGTCACCCGGTCTTTCCTCCGATCTACCCGAGGATGACCGCCCGCTGCGCCCCGCCCTGTTGCGCGGCTGGCGGCGGAAATGCCCCAATTGCGGGGCCGGGCCGCTGATGCGCGGCTTTCTCAAGGTGCATGATGCCTGCCCGGTCTGCCAGCAGGAGTTGCACCATCACCGCGCCGACGATGGCCCCGCCTATGTGACGATCCTGATCGTCGGGCATCTGATGGCCCCGCTCATGCTGATCGTCTTCACCAGGCTGCGGCCCGATCCCTGGATTGCCGCCACGGCCTTCTCGATCGGCTGCGTGGCGCTGTCGCTCTGGCTTCTGCCCCGGATCAAGGGGGCCTTCGTCGCGCTGCAATGGTCGCGCCGGATGCACGGTTTCGGCCACGAGCCTGCCGAAGGCTGACCGGGATGGTGGCTTTGCCGATCCGCGCCGCCGCAACGGTGATCCTGACCCGCGCCGCGCCGCAAGGGGGCCGTCAGGTGCTGATGGGGCAGCGTGGGGCCGGGGCAGTCTTCATGCCGTCGAAATACGTCTTTCCCGGCGGCGGTGTCGATGCCGGGGATGACATGGCCGCGCCCTTGCCACTGTCGGCCGATTGTGCCCGCCGTCTGGCGCTGTCGGCGCCGCCCGGCCCGCTGGTCGCCGCGGCCTTGCGCGAACTGGCCGAAGAAACCGGGTTGGTACTGCGCACCGACCGTCCGTCGCTGCGCTTTGTCTTCCGTGCCATCACCCCGCCCGGCCGCAGCCGCCGCTTTGACGCCCGCTTCTTTCTGGCCGATGCCGCCGATGTCACGGGCGATGCCGAAACCTTCGCGGCCGCCTCGGACGAACTGTCGCATCTGCACTGGATCGGGCTGGCCGAAGCCCGCGCCCTTGATCTGCCCTTCATCACCGAAGTGGTGCTGGCCGAAGTGACCAACCTGCTGACCGGCGGCAGCCAGCCGGGTGTGCCGTTCTTCGACAATTCCGGCGATGTGCCGACCTTCCGCCGCATCGACTGACTGCCCCTGTGGCGGACACTTGTGGCGGGCCATCCGCTGTCCCCGACGTGCCGACGTTTGCCATACGTCAGCCATACGTCAGCCATACGTGAACCAGACCCTTTGCGCCTGTCGTTTTCAGAGGGCAACCGCCCCGTCACCCGTCCTTCTTCACCGGCCAGACCGGATGCGGCACCGGATCCTTTGCCCGCAGGAAGTAGGACAGGAAGATCTGCCCGTAGGACCGGTAGACATAGCCGTCGTTGCGCCGCAGGTAATGATCGCGGTGCTGGCGGTAAAGCGCGGGCAGATCATACCAGGGCACCTGCGGATGCATGTGATGAACGACATGCAAGTTGTTGTTCAGAAACAGCAAAGCCAACGGGCCGCGATCCTCGATGATCACGGTTCTGGCCCGGAACGCCTCATGCGCGCGATGTTCCAGATAGGTGCGGATCTTCAGGAGCGCGGAGCCGATCCAGGCCGCCAGCAGATAGCTGCCCAGGCTCATCCGCCCCGGCCCCGCCCACCACCAGGCCGACAGCAGGACCAGCCCCAGACCATGCAGCCCCCAGGCCGCCGCAATGCCCCTGTCGCCCCGCAGAATTCCCCGCAAGTCATTGGAAATGAACACGAATGCGCCGATGATCGGCCCCAGGACCATCCGCCCCAGCAGGGTATTGTTCATCCGCAGCACGGCCCGCAGCGCCCCCCCCATCCGCGCCCAGACCGCCGGGTCCTGATAGTTGGATTCTGGGTCGTCATAGGGGTCGGTCAGGATCGGGTCGTGATGATGCGCCAGATGGGTGTCGCGGAACCGGATATAGGGGTAGATCAGGCCCAGAGGCACAAAAACCAGGGCATGATTCAGATGCGCGTTGCGGAACGGATGGCCATGCAGCGCCTCGTGCTGCAACGAGGACTGCTGCGCAATCGCCACCCCGGCCAGCACGATCCCCAGAACCGGCGACCAGACCCAGACCACCGTCGTCGCCAGCGCCCAAAGCCCGTAGGTTGCCGCCAGAACCAGCAGGGTCGGCCATTCGATAACATGGGCCTTGTCGCGCAAGATGATGACCTGAAACAGTTTTCCTGATCAACATAGCTCTTGGCATGTCCGGCGGGAACGCAGAAGATGCGCAGCATAAAGTCACTTTCGTTGTGTAAAATCATCATATGCTGGAATCAATGGACAAACGCGATCGCGCCGCCCTGCTCCGCCTGCGCCTGGCCGAGGCGATGGCACGGCGCGGCATGACCCAGGCCGCCCTTGCCCGCGCCTGCGGGGTGGACCGCTCCACCCTCTCGGCCCTGCTTTCGCCCAGCACCCGGATGCCGAATGCCCAGCTGGCCGCCGATTGCGCCGCCGCCCTTGGCGTGTCTTCCGACTGGCTGCTGGGCCTGTCACCCCGGCCCGAGCCGGTGGCCGACCTCCTCGCCACCTCGCTGACCATCACCGAGGCCCCGCGCGCCCTGATCGACGAAACGATCTTTGCCTGGCACCGCGAAGCTGCGGGCTACAAGATACGGCATGTTCCGGCGACTTTGCCCGATATGTTGAAGACCCGCGCGATGGTGGACTGGGAATATGCGCCGCAACTGGGGCGCAGCGCCGAACAGGCCATCGGTGCCTTCGAGGACCGGCTGGCCTGGATGCGCGGGGCGCGATCCGATTACGAAATTGCCCTGCCGCTGCACGAAATGGACGCTTTCGCCAGCGCCACCGGCTATTATCGCGGCCTCTCGGCCGAGATCCGCGCCGAACAGATCGACCGCATCGCCAGCCTCTGCGATCAGCTTTACCCTTCGCTCCGCCTGTGCCTCTTCGACGCGCGGCGGGTGTTTTCCGCACCCGTCACCGTCTTTGGCCCGCTTCTGGCGGTGGTCTATCTGGGCCGCAGCTACATCGCCTTTCGTGACGCCGCGCGGGTGCAGTCAATGACCGAGCATTTCGACTGGCTGGTGCGCGAGGCCGAGGTCGGGGCCCGCGACGCGGCCCGCCACCTGCGGGCGCTGAAACTGCAGCTTTAGCCGATGGCTCATCGCGGGTCTGCGACCGCTCTTCGCCCCCCGACGCGCGCATGAAATGCGACAAGGAGGGATTAGAACGGCAGCATCCGTGCCTTGGAATAGCCGTTGAATTCAAAGACTTCACCAGCCGCAACCAGCCTGTCCCGCCCGATCTTCCCGCGATCCAGCACAAAGCCGAAGGTGCCTTCCGGTGTGCCGATGGCCAGGGTGCGATAGCCGCTGTCGACCCAGATCACCCACCAATCCGCCATGCCGGGCATCGCCATGCGGCCCGGCCCGGCCATGCGCAAGGGTCCCGAAACCGTAACCTCGCGGCCGTTCAGGCACAGCCGCGCTGCGATGTGTATTCCGCCCGCCCCGCGCGAAATCTCGGCCCCGCCCGCCCGGCATCCCGGACCATCGCCCGCCGAAAAAGTGGCCACCTGGGTCCAGCGCCCCTCAATCCGGGCCATGTCGAAGGCGGCCGAAGACCAGATCGGTGCCGTTGCGGGGCGAAAGGCGGCAATGGTGGCAGGCCCGCCCTGCACGCAGGCCGCCAGCGCCAGAAGCAGCAAAGGGATCAGTCGAGACACAGCGTCATCCTGACCCCATTGTCCTGCAGGATGTCATTGCATCCGAACAGCGGCGCGTAGGGAGAACAGGTGTTCGATCTGGCCAGGCATTCGCCCTGACAGTCCTTGCCGGTCTTGCAGTGCTTGCCGGCATCCCTTGTGCGCTTGACGCAGGCCGATGCGCCGGAACTGCCGGCCTTGGCCCAGAGGTCGCCCTTCCTTTCGCAGGCGATCTGGGCGGCGGATTTCTCGGCTTCGGGCACAGGCGGGGCGGCTTCGGGCGCGGCGACCCCCTCTTTCGCGGCAGCGGTCCCGGCCGGTTCGGGGCGCGGCTTCGGCCCGGTTGCGGGTTTTTCCGCGGGGGCTGCGGCCGGTGTCGATCCGGCCGCAGGCAGCTTTCCCGGCACGGCAGGCTTGTCCTGCGCCCCCGTCATCTGCGGGGCCGGGGCGTCCAGCGCCGTCACCTCGATCTCGGCCCCGGTGATCGGGTTCGGTTCGGCGGATTTGCCGCCCCGCCCGGCCGCGACACAGGCCGAAAGCGCCAGCGCCACGCCCACACCGATCAGATTCCGCCAGATTGCCCGCATGGACCCACCTTGTCTGCGCAGGAGTTGTGGCAAGAACCGGGCAATACCGCAAGTCCTAGTAGGGCATCGGATGGTCACGATGCGCCGCGCGGATCTCTTCCTGCACCTCGGGCGACAGGGTCAACCCGGCTGCCCCGATATCCACCTCCAGCTGATCCAGTGAGGTGGCCCCGATGATCGGGATGGTGCTGAAGGGACGCGACCGGCAGAAGGCGATGGCCATCTGGCAGGGGTCCAGCCCATGCCGCGCCGCGATGCCCAGATAGGCGGCAACGGCCGGGAAGACCCGCGCGGTGATCCGGCCGCCCAGATCGGGGGTATGGCTGCGCCGGGTCCCTTCGGGCGTCACGTCACCGGCATATTTGCCCGACAGAAGACCGGTCGCCAAAGGCGAAAACGCCAGCAGCGGCATGGACTCGATCATGGAAAACTCGGCCCAGTCGGTATCGAACTGGCGGCAGAGCAGGCTGTATTCGTTCTGCACGCTTGCCATGCGCGGCAGGCCCAGCGTTTCGGCCAGATGCAGCCAGCGCGCGGCCCCCCAGACGCTTTCGTTCGACAGGCCGATGGCGCGGATCTTGCCCTCGTCGATCAGGGTTTTGGCCGTGGTCAGCACGTCTTCCATATGGGCGGTCTCGGCCGCGCGATCCGCCCCGTGCGGGGCATAATCCCAGGACTGGCGGAAATGATAGCTGCCCCGGTTCGGCCAGTGCAGCTGATACAGGTCGATGTAATCGGTGCGCATCCGGCGCAAGGATCCTTCGACCGCCGCCCGCATCGCCCGCCCGGTGATCTTTTCGCCCGGCCGCACGATCTGGCCCTTGCCGGTGATCTTGGTGGCGATCACCAGCCGCGACCGCCCGCCCCTGTCGGCCAGCCATGACCCGATGATCTCTTCGGTGCGCCCCACCCGTTCGGCCAGCACCGGATTGGTCGGATACATCTCGGCGGTGTCCCAGAAGGTCACACCCCGATCCAGCGCCAGATCGGCCTGTGCGTGGCCCTCGGCCTCGGTGTTGTGGCTGCCCCAGGTCATCGTGCCAAGGCACAGTTCCGAAACGGTCAGGCCCGAACGCCCAAGCGGAATCATCTTCATCGCGGAATTCCTTTCCCCCGGCAGCCTATACGGGCCGGGGCGGTGCGCAAGCCGCCGCTGCCCGCGCGGCCGGGTTGAGCCATGTCATACGCACCGGCCTGCCCGGCTGATAGGCTGGGCGCGACACAACCGGCAGGAGAGATTCGGATGCAGATCAGGTTTGACGGCAAGACGGCGCTGGTGACGGGCGCAGGCTCCGGCATCGGAGAGGCAATCGCGCTGGATCTTGCCGAGGCAGGGGCAACGGTGATCGTTGCCGATCTGAAAGAGGATGTGGCGCAAAAGGTGGCCGACCGGATCGCGGCCAAGGGCGGCCACGCTGTCGCCGTGGCGGGCGATGTGGCCGATCCGGCGGTGGTTCAGGCGCAGGTCGCAACCGCCATGACCCATGGCGGGCTGCATCTTCTGGTGAACAATGCCGGGATCGGCGGACCTTCGGCCCCGACCGGAGACTATCCGGTCGAAGGCTGGCATCAGGTGATCGGCGTCAACCTGAACGCGGTGTTCTACGGCCTGCGCTTCGGCATCCCGGCCATGCTGCAATCCGGTGGCGGGGCCATCGTGAACATGGCCTCGATCCTCGGCTCGGTCGGCTTCGCCAATTCCCCCGCCTATGTGGCGGCCAAACATGCCGTGGTCGGTCTGACCAAAAGTGCCGCACAGGAATATGCCACGCAAGGCATAAGGGTGAATTCGGTCGGCCCCGCTTTCATCGACACCCCGCTGCTGTCGGGTTTCGATCAGGCGACGCGGGACTGGCTGATCGCCAAGCATCCCGCCGGGCGGATGGGCACCGCGGCCGAGGTTTCGGCGCTGGTGCTGTTCCTCTTGTCCGATAGGGCCAGTTTCATCACCGGCAGCTATCATCTGGTCGACGGCGGCTATACCGCGCTCTGACGGAAAGGGGGGCGCTGCCCCCCGCCCGTATCGGGCGTACCCTTGGGATATTTCCGTTCTGAAAGAGGCGGTCCGGTTCGGAACCCGTGCAAGGCCGCGCTGCAAGGCACTGGCCCTTCGCGCTGCCGCGCGCTAAACCCGCGCCGAACGGGACGAAAGGCGCAAGCATGGCACGGATTCTCATCACCTCGGCCATACCCTATATCAACGGGATCAAGCATCTGGGCAATCTGGTCGGCAGCCAGTTGCCGGCCGATCTGTTTGCCCGCTACTGCCGGGCGCGAGGCCATGAGGTGATGTTCATCTGCGCCACCGACGAACACGGCACCCCGGCCGAACTGGCCGCCGCCAAGGCGGGCAAGCCGGTGGCCGACTATTGCGCCGAGATGTATGAGGTGCAGAAAGGGCTGGCCGAAGGGTTCCGGCTGTCGTTCGACCATTTCGGCCGCTCGTCCAGCGCGCGCAACCACCGGCTGACTCAGCATTTCGCCGGGCAGCTGGACAAGGCCGGCCTGATCCGCGAAGCCGAGACCGAGCAGATGTATTCGGTGGCCGACGGCCGTTTCCTGCCCGACCGCTATATCGAGGGCACCTGCCCGAACTGCGGCTTTACCAGCGCGCGCGGCGACCAGTGCGACAACTGCACCAAGCAGCTGGACCCGACCGACCTGATCGACCCGCATTCGGTGATCTCCGGCTCGCATGAGCTGGAGCTGCGCAAGACCAAGCACCTGTTCCTGCGGCAATCCCTGATGCGCGACCAGTTGCGCAGCTGGATCCAGTCCAAGACCGACTGGCCGGTCCTGACCACCTCGATCGCGCTGAAATGGCTGGACGATGGCGATGGGTTGCAGGATCGCGGCATCACCCGCGATCTGGACTGGGGCATTCCGGTGCAGAAGGGCGACCGGCCCTGGCCGGGGATGGAGGGCAAGGTCTTTTACGTCTGGTTCGATGCGCCCATCGAATATATCGCCTGCACTGCCGAATGGGCCGATGCCAACGGCAGGCAGGATGCCGACTGGGAACGCTGGTGGCGCACCGACAAGGGCGCCGATGACGTGACCTATTATCAGTTCATGGGCAAGGACAACGTGCCCTTCCACACCCTGTCCTTTCCCGTCACCATCCTTGGCTCGGGCGAGCCGTGGAAGCTGGTCGATTACCTCAAGTCCTTCAATTACCTGAACTATGATGGCGGCCAGTTCTCCACCTCGCGCGGGCGGGGGGTGTTCATGGATCAGGCGCTGTCGATCCTGCCCGCCGATTACTGGCGCTGGTGGCTGTTGTCGCACGCCCCGGAATCCAGCGACAGCGAATTCACCTGGGAGAATTTCCAGGCTTCGGTGAACAAGGACCTGGCGGATGTGCTGGGCAACCTTGTCAGCCGTGTCACCAAGTTCTGCGCATCGAAATTCGGCACCACCGTTCCGGCGGGGGGCGACTATGGTGAACAGGAAGCCCGGCTGATCGAGGAACTGGGCACCCGCATCCGCGATTACGCCCTGTGCATGGAGGCGATGGAAATCCGCAAGGCCGCCGCCGAATTGCGGGCGATCTGGGTCGCGGGCAACGAATACCTGCAATCCGCCGCACCCTGGACCGTGGTCAAGACCGATCCCGAGCGCGCACAGGCGATGATCCGGCTGTCGCTGAACCTGATCCGGCTATATGCAGTGCTGTCGCGGCCCTTCATCCCCGATGCCAGCGCCATGATGATGCAGGCGATGGGATCGGACGACTGGAGCTGGCCCGAGGATGTCGCCGCCGCCCTGGGTGTGCTGCCTGCGGGCCATGGCTTCAGCGTGCCCGAGAACCTGTTCCGCAAGATCACCGATGAGGAACGCGCCGACTGGCAGGTTCGCTTCGCCGGGAAACGGGACTGACCCGCACCCCCTTCGCGCGGCGGTTGAAGGGCGGGCATGGCGCATCCGGTTTTCCCCACCGCGCGCCTGGATGACGGCCAAATTCATTTGCCCGGCGCAACACGCTGGGGCAAGTTGGGCAGGCATCAGGCCCACAGGTCATCTGACCGGCGCACGGGTCATGCAGGACCAATTTCTTGGGAGAATGACATGAAACGTATTTTTGCCGCCCTCGTGCTGAGTGCCTCGGTTTTCACCGCTGTTCCCGTTCTGGCGCAGGACGCTCCGGCCGCTGCGAACCCCGTGGCGACGGCCGAGGCGAAAAGCACCCTGACCACCGCCAATGCGATGATCAACTATGGCCGCGCCCACAAGGACGCACTGGCGATGATCGCGGGCGTGCAGATGATGGTCTCCGTCGCCGAAGGAACCACCATCGAAACCGCCGGTGCCGCGCTGGATCTGGGGGCCATCCTGGACGAAGCCGTCGCCCTTGCCCCCGATGACGAGTTGATCAAGGCCAAGGCCGATGCCCTGCGCGACGAGGCCGAAGCCAAGTCGCGCGGCGCCTGCTATTGGGAATACTGGTGCGACTGGTATGGCTACTGCGAATACTGGTACGTCTGCTACTGATCCCCTGTCCTGAACGGGCAGATGGCCGGGCCGGAGAAATCCGGGCCGGCCGTTTCGTTTTGGGGCCATGAATCGGGCATGCTTTGCAGCCGCAAGATTATTCGCTTTGCAGGCGCAGAAACCATCACGATCGGGACAAAATTCTGCCGATACGGCGGATGATCGGGCATATTTCCCGGACACACGCATAAGTTTAGACGGCCCGCCCCGCACCGAAGTGCTAGACTATCCGCATCGGCCCCGCTTTCGCCCCCCAACGCTGCCCGAAGGGAGACCACGAAATGACCGAGACCCTGCGCCCGCGACGCAATCTGGCGCTGCCCGCCACCATCCTGTTCTTTGCGGCCTATGCCGCCGTGATGGTGCTGATCCTTGCCCCG
Source organism: Paracoccaceae bacterium (assembly GCA_036745335.1). Lineage (GTDB taxonomy): Bacteria > Pseudomonadota > Alphaproteobacteria > Rhodobacterales > Rhodobacteraceae > Pseudogemmobacter. Next base: position 63,514 of record DAIOGH010000016.1, on the reverse strand, counting down.
AAAGAGCTGTTTCAGGCCACACCCGGCAGCCTGATGCAACCCGCCGCCGAAGCCGGACAATAACCGGCGGTCAGACCGCCTTGCAGGCTTGCGGCACGAACCATGGGCCGTCGTCGGGCGCGGTGTTCAGCGCCACGCGGCAGCCATAGGCCTGCTCCAGCAATGCCGCCGTCATCACCTCATGCGGCGGGCCGTCGGCCACCAGCCGCCCATCGATCACAAAGGCCATCCGGTCGGCGAACATCGCCGACAGGTTCAGGTCGTGCATCACCGCCACCACGCCGCCACCCCGGTTGGCATAATCGCGCGCCAGCCGCATCACCTGCAACTGATGGCCCAGGTCCAGGCTGGCGACCGGTTCGTCCAGAAACAGCCAGCGCGGGCCGTCGGGGCCGACGGGCTGCCAGACCTGCGCCAGCGCGCGGGCCAGATGGCTGCGCTGCCGCTCGCCGCCCGACAGGGTCTGGAACGACCGGGCCGCATGATCCTGCAAGCCCACCGCCGCCAGCGCTCGCTGGATCAGGCCCGGATCGGCCCCGAAATCCCCGGCCTCCTGCCCCATGGCGACGATCTCGGCGACGGTGAAGGCAAAGGCCACCTGGGTATCCTGCGGCAGCACCGCGCGCAGCCGCGCCATTTCGGCGGGTTTCACCTGCCCCACTGCCCGCCCGTTCAGCACGATCCGCCCTTCCGAAGCGATTTCGCCCAAGGCCGCCCGCAGAAGGGTGCTTTTCCCGGCCCCGTTCGGCCCGCAGATCGCCAGCATCTCGCCGGGCCGTGCGGTCAGGCTGATGCCATGCAGCACCTTGCGGCGGCCAAGGCTGGCGCTGAGATCGGCGATTTCCAGCATGTCAGCCCCGAAGCGCACCCTTCTGGCGCAGCAATATCCACAGGAAGACCGGAGACCCCAGCAGTGCGGTGATGATCCCGATCGGCAATTCCGCAGGGGCAACGATGGTGCGCGACACCAGATCGGCCAGCACCAGAAGCCCGGCCCCCAGCAGCGCCGAATGCGGGATCAGCCTGCGGTGGTCCGGCCCCATCGCCAGCCGCAGAAGATGCGGCACCACGATGCCGATAAAGCCGATGCCGCCGGAAACGGCGACCGAGGCTCCTGTGGCGGCCGCCGCGCCGAAGATGGTCAGCCGTTTCACCCATTGCACGTTCTGGCCCATATGGGCGGCCTGCGCCTCTCCCAGGGCCAGCGCATTCAGGCCGCGCGCCAGGGTGGGGGCGATCAGCATCACCAGCCCGATCAGCGGCAGCGCGGCGGCCAGCTTGGTCCAGGTCGCCCCGGCCAGCGACCCCATGCCCCAGAAGGTCAGGTCGCGCAGCTGGCGATCATCGGCCAGATAGACCATGACGCCGGTCACGGCCCCGGCAAGCGCGGCAAGCGCGATCCCGGCCAGCAGCATGGTGGCGACATCGGTGCGCCCGCCCGCCGTGGCCACGCGATACAGCAGCAACGTCGCCGCCCAGCCGCCGAAAAACGCGGCGAAGGGCACCAGATGCATCCCGATGAAATCCGACAGCCACAGCGGCAACAGCCCGCCCAGCACGATGGCCAGCACCGCGCCCAGACCGGCCCCCGCGCCGATACCGACGATACCGGGATCGGCCAGCGGGTTGCGGAACAGGCCCTGCAACAGCACCCCCGATACCGCCAGCGCCGCCCCCACCGCCAGCCCCATCGCAAGACGCGGCAGACGGATGTCGTAAAGAACCACCGCGTCGCGCTGCGACAGCCCCTCGCCGAAAGGGGCGGCAAGAATGTCGCGCAGACCCAGGCCCGCCGCGCCCGAGGTCAGAGACAGCACCGACGCCCCCAGCACGAACAGGATCAGCCCCAGCGTCAGAAAGGCCGGGACCGGCCGCAGGCCCGGCCGCGCAAGATCGGGCGACAGGGCAACCATCAGTCGCCCGCGCCGTAGATCGCGGTGTAAAGCGCCTCGGCCGCCTCGGGCGTGCGCGGGCCGAAGCCCAGCATCAGCATCCCGTCCATGCGGATCACCTTTCCGGCCTTGCCCGCAGGCGTTTCGGCCAATGCGGGGTGGTCCAGCGCCTCGGCATCGGCAATCGCCATGTCGCCTTCACGATCCATCATCAGGATCACGTCGGGCGCGGCGGCGATCACCGCCTCGTCCGTCATCGGCTTGTAGCCCTGAAATCCGGTGCCCGCATTCACCCCGCCTGACAGCTGGATGATGCCTTCGGCCGACGACCCTTCGCCCCCCGCCATCACCCGGCCGCCGGTCAGCGACAAGATGAAAAGGACGCGCTTCGGTTCGCTCACGGTGGCGGCGCGGGCCTTGGCCGCGTCCAGCCCCTTGCTGACGGTCGCGGCCAGAACCTTGCCTTCCTCGACCTTGCCCAAGGCCTCGGCCACGCCTTCAATCTTGGCGGGAATGCCGTCGGGGCCATGCGCCTCGGGCATCAGCAGAAAGGGGATGCCCGAGGCTTTCAGCACCTCCACCGCCTCGGGCGGGCCGGCATCGCTTTCGGCGATGATCAGGTCAGGCGCCAGCGCCAGCACGTTTTCCGGCGACAGCGCGCGGATATAGCCGACATCGGGCAGTGCCTCGATGCTGGCGGGATAGTTCGACGTGGTGTCGCGGGCGATCAGCCGGTCTTCGGCCCCCAGCGCCACGGCGATTTCCGTGACCGATCCGCCCAGCGAGATCACCCGCTGCCCCTCTTGCGCCCCGGCGGCCACAGGCAGAAGCGCCAGGGCCAGCGCAGCCAGCGAACGGCGCATCATGCCGGCACCTCTTCCAGACGCGGCAGACCGGCGACAAGCGTGTTCCACGGCTCGGCCGGGGTGTCCTTGCGATAGCCGAAGATCTGGAGGATCAACTCGCCATCCGCGGCAAAGCCTTCGATGCTGAAGACATCGCCGGTGCGGGTGGGTTTCCAGACGCGGTAGACCTCGGCCAGATGGTCGGCACGCAGATGCAGGTTGAAGCGCGGGTCCATCACGTTGATCCACGGCCCCATCGGCACGATCTTTTCGACCTTGCCGCCATGGATCTGGATGCAGCCGGCATTACCGACGAAGATCATGACCGGAATGCTGCCAGCCGCCGCCTGTTCCAGCGTCGCCGTCATCGCTGCCGGGTCCAGCCGTTCGGCATAGGGTGCCCCCGCAACGCGATAGGCCCCCAGCCGGTTCATCCCCTGATCCTTGACCAGCCCCAGGAACTGATGCGTGTCGGTCATCCTGTCCCAGGCGACCCGCAGCGCACCCGCCGCCGCCGGATCGGCCCTGGCCGCCTCGACCGGGCGGCGGTCGGTCAGATCCAGCGCCGCCGCCTGTTCCGGCAGCCGCATGTTGGCGACCAGATCGCCCCAGAGCGCATGGTTCGATTGCGGCTTCAGCCAGATCTTGTGAACGGCATCGCCTGCCGCGTCAAAGACCTGAAGGCTGCGCTTCGGGCCATCCTCGCCCGGTTCCTCAACCGCAAAGGCATGGACCCAGTGCTTTGCAAAGACGCGCAGGTCGATCTCCGGCCCCAGCACCATCGAGGCGAAGGCACCGCCGCGATAATCCAGATATTCGCCGCGCCGTTCATGTACGCAATGTTCGTTGCGGGTCAGCGCCATCACATCGCCCAGACGCCCCGCCCAGGGCAAAAGCCGGTCGGGATCGGCCACGATGGCGGTGGTGCCATGGCCGACATGGGCCGCCACCAGATCGGCTTCGGTGATGCCGTTCATACCGGCGAAATCGCGGGCACGGGCCTTGGTGTTCTCGGCGCGCAAGGCGCGAATCTGGTCTGGGCCCGGTTTGGCCATCATGCGTCCTTCCAGTCATTGCTCGGAAACGCGCATCTCTGGCAAACGGGCTGGGGCGCGGCCATGTCGGTTCTGCCGTCGGGGGCAGATACTTGACAATTACACTCGGCATTTTTAGGTGTCCTTTCCAGACACTGCAAGTCAGAATCTTCCGCCAGCCAGCCCGGTTTCGCGCCACAGGCCAGCCCCTCACACGGCACAATGACAGTTGGCCGCATTCTGACCTGAACTGCCGGAAACGACGCGGCAAGGGCGGGAAGAATCGCGGTAAAGGCCGGTCCAGGAACCGGAAAAGGCACGATATGTTGAAGACCCTTCCGCTTCTGCTGGCTTTCGCTCTGACGGCCCCCGCACTGGCGCAGGATGGCGGTGCGCCGCCTGCGGTTTCCCCAGGCGCGCCAGAGCTGGCCCAGCCGGAAACCGGCAGCGAAGCGACCCCTGCCCTGCCCGCAGCCGAACCCGCCCCGGCCGATGCGCCTGCGGCATCTGCCCCAGCCACGGACGAGGCCGCAGCCCCCCCGCCCGCCGAGGCAGCAGTGCCCCTGGCCCATGCCCCGGTCGAGACCGATCTGGTCAGCATCGTCAAGGTGGCGCATCCGGTTGTGCAGGCGGTCATGGCGCTGCTGGCGGCGTCGATCTTTGCTGTGCTGACGATCTTTCTGTTCAAGGCTGTAGAATTCCAGATGGCCTTCGCCAGCCTGCGGCGCAACGCCCGCGCCCTTGCCGGGGCCGATGGCGTGCCTGCGCTGCCCGGCGATACCCCGCTTGCCCTGACCACCCGCGCCGCGCATGACGAACTGGCCGCCCTGCCGCCCGTGCTGACGGCCGATCTGCGCAGCTCGGCCCGCGAGCGGCTGGATCTGTCGCTGGCCCGGATTGAGGCCGGGGCCGTGCAGCGACTGCGCAGCGGCACCGGACTTCTGGCCTCGATCGGGGCCGTCGCGCCCTTTGTCGGGCTGTTCGGCACCGTCTTCGGCATCATGAACAGCTTTCTTGCCATTGCCGAGACCAAGACCACCAATCTGGCCGTCGTTGCCCCCGGCATCGCCGAGGCGCTGCTGGCCACCGGCATCGGCCTTGTCGCGGCCATTCCCGCGGTGCTGCTTTACAACCGCTGCATGCGGCGGATCGCCGCGTTCCGGCACGGTCTGGCCGATGGAACGACCGAGGTCCTGCGCCGGTTCAGCCGGGCGCTGGATGCGCGGATGGGGGGCTGAGCCATGGCGATGCAGCTGGGCGATGACGACGATGAACTGAGCGAGATCAACGTCACGCCCTTCATCGACGTGATGCTGGTGCTGCTGATCGTCTTCATGGTCGCGGCCCCGCTGTCCACCGTCGATGTGGCGGTGAACCTGCCCGGATCGTCCGCCCCTGCCGCCGACCGCCCGCAAGACCCGCTGTGGCTGACCTTCACCGCCGAGCGTGACCTGCTGCTGGACGAAACGCCGCTGGCGACAACCGCCGTCGGCGCGGCGCTGGATGCGCGCACCGGCGGCAACCGCGAGACCCCGGTTTTCCTGCGGGCCGACCGCAGCATCGACTATGGCGCATTGATGGGGGTTCTCGATGCCCTGCGCAACGCGGGCTATCTCAAAGTGGCCCTTGTCGGGCTGGAGGGCGCACCATGAGCAACGCCTCGCGCAATCTGGGCTGGACGCTGGCCAGCGTTTCCTCGGCCGCCCTGCTGTCAGGGGCTGCGGCGCTGGCCCTGTCGGTCACGCCGCCGCCCGAACCGGTGATGATGGCGCTGGACCTGTCGGTCATGCCCGCCAGCGCGCCGCATGTTGCCGCCATGGCCGATCCCGCACCCGAAGTGGTGCAGGAGATCGAGGACCAGCCCGAACCGGAGCCCGAGACCGAGCCGCCGCCCGAGCTGGAGGCCGATACCGCCCCCGACCTGCCGCAGCAGATGCCGATGATGAACCTGCCCGAGGCCGAAACCCCGGTCGTGGCCGATCTGAGCCTGCCGCCCCCGCCGCCCGAACCCGAGCCTGAACCGGAGCCGAAGCCCGAACCGAAGGTGGCGAAGGCCGAACCGAAGCCGGAAAAGAAGCCCGAGAAGAAGGTTGAGAAGAAGAAAGAGCCGGTGAAAGCGGCCGAGAAGCCCAAGGAAAAGACCGAAGACAAGCCGAAGGAAAAGGCCAAGGAGAAGAAGGCCGCCTCGGCCGGGGCGACCGGCGCCAAGGAAAGCGCCAAGGCCAAGGGCGGGGCCGAGATGTCGCCCGCCGCCTTCCACAAGGCTGTGATCAAGAAGATCAACCGGACCAAGAAAAAGCGCGCCTCGGATCGCGGCACGGTGCTGGTGGTGTTCTCGATCGCCAAGGATGGTGGCCTGGCCAGCGTGCGGGTCGGGCAAAGCTCGGGCAGCGCCGAACTGGATCAGATCGCCGTGGACCACATCCGCCGGTCAGCCCCCTTCCCCGCCCCGCCGCCCGGCGAAGGCAAGAACCTGTCGTTCAAGTTCACCGGAAAATAGCGGGCCTGGCCGCTGCCAAAAGACAAGCCCGGCGCGACGGGCGCACCGGGCCTTTAGCATAGCTGGCAAAGATCAGTCCTCGCGGTCGTCCTTGAAGGTGCGGTGGCCCGAGATCATCGTGGAAACGATGGACTGGCGCGACATGATGTCTTCGCGGATCGCCACATAGATATGAACGATCATGAAGATCACGATCCACCACATGCCCAGATGGTGCAACGTGTGCAGCCGCTGGCTGTTCCATGTCAGGCCATGGACCCAGCCGAAGAGATCATGCGTCAGGCTGCCCTCCTGCGCGCCTTCGGCATAAAGCGCCATGCCGGTGACGATCATGAAGCTGACGCCAAGGGTGATGAAGAAGAACATCGCCAGTTGCGCCAAGGGATTGTGACCGACGTATTTCTTCGGCTCTTTCGCCAGGAACAGATACCAGCGGATCTCGAACAGCACCTCTTTCCAGAACGCTGCCCTCCAGACCGGCACCACGAACAACTGCCGGGCATGGTGGTTGCCGAAGAAGGCCCAGTAGATGCGGCCCAGAAAGCCGATGGTCAGCACCCATCCGGCGGCGAAATGGGCAAAGCGGATATAGCCCATCACGAACTGCTCATGCGCCTCGCCGATCTGCATCGAGGGCAGCGGCGAGCCGATGAAATAGCCGCTGATGCAAAGCACAAGGATCGCGGCGGCATTGATCCAGTGCCAGATGCGCACCGGGGCCTCGTAGACGTAAACCGAAGTCTGGCGGCTGATCGTACCCAGATCCTCGGGCGCGATGTCATGGGCGGGGATGTTGGTCGAAGGGCTGGCCATGGCATCACCCCGCCATCAGCCAGAGGCCGGACAGCGTGATCCCTGCCCCCATCGCCCGCTGCACCACCGGCCGCGTCGCCACCGCACGGGCGATGGCGATGCCCGCCAGATGCAGCGCGGCGGTCGAGATCAGGAACCCCGCCAGATAGGCAAAGGCATTGCCCGCGGCCTCGGTCGCATGGGCATGGCCATGGGCCGAGGCAAAGGCGGCAATCGCCGCCAGCGAGGCCAGCGTCACCCATTCCGGCTGCCCCCGGCGCGATACCAGCGTCAGCAGACCGAAGACCACGACCGACCCGACGATGACGGTTTCGACATACGGATAGCCGACACCCGACCACGACAGGCCCGCGCCGAAAATCATCGCCCCCATGAAGGCGGCCGCCCCCATCCAGAACCGATGCGGCAGCACGAAGCCGGACCACAGACCCACCGCCAGCATGGCCAGCAGGTGATCGGGGCCAAAGACCGGATGTTCCAGCCCGTGAAGGAAGCCGTTGGCGTCGCCCACCCCGGTATGGGCCAGCGCGGGACCGGCGATCAGGGCGGCAACGGTTGCGAGTGCGAATTTTTTCATCTGGGTTCCTCCTTCAGCGGACCTTGACCCTGGCCAGTTCCTGACCTTCGGGCGACATGACATGGGTGGAACATGCCAGACAGGGATCAAAGCTGTGAATGGTGCGCAGGATTTCCACCGGCTCTTCGGGCCGTTCCACCCTGGTATCCATCAGGCTGGCCTCGAAAGCGCCTATATTTCCGGCAACATCGCGCGGGGAACCGTTCCAGGTGGTCGGCACGACGCATTGGTAATTCTCGATCCGGCCATCCTTGATCTTGATCCAGTGGCCCAGCGCCCCGCGCGGTGCCTCGGTCGCGCCCACGCCCTTGGCCTCTTTCGGCCAGGTCTTGGGGTCCCATTTCGCAACATTGGCGGTGGATTCGTCGCCCGCCTTGATATTGGCGACAAGCTTGTCGAAGAAGTGCTTTTGCAGCCGCCCGCAATATTCCGATTCCAGCGCCCGCGCGGCGGTGCGGCCCAGGGTCGAGAACAGCGCGTCGAACGGCAGGTTCATGTCACGCAACAGGCCGTCAACCTGATTGCGGATATCCTCATGCCCCTTGGCATAACCGACGACATAGCGCGCCAGCGGACCCACCTCCATCGCATGCCCCTTCCAGCGCGGCGCCTTGATCCAGCTGTATTTCGCGCCTTCGTCCAGTTGCTCGATGGCGGTGCGGCTGCCCTTGGCATTCGGCCCCAGTTCGTATTTCGGGGCAGTGACGCCATCCCAGGGGTGCAGGCCCTTGCCCGGCTCGGCGCCCTGATATTCATACCAGCTGTGATCGACGAATTCCTGCACCTGTTCGGGATCGCGCTGATCGACATCCAGCACTTCGTTCAGATTGCCGTTGATGATGGCTCCGCGTGGCAGATGCAGGTTGGCGGCGCTGAAATCATTGGCGTTTTCGGGAATGTCGCCATAGGCCAGCACCGATTTTCCCGACAGTCCGCCCCCGAACAGCCAGTTGCGGTAGAACCCGCCGATCGCCTTGATGTCGGGGATGTAGACGTTGGTGTTGAACTCGATGCATTTGTCGACGATCGAGGAGACGAGGTTCAGCCGCTCGATGTTGATGGCACCGACGGCCCCGGTGGAATGCACGTTGATCGGGCAGGGAACGCCACCGACCAGCCAGTTCGGATGCGGGTTCTTGCCGCCAAAGATGGTGTGGATCTTGACGATCTCTTTTTGCAGATCCAGCGCCTCCAGGTAATGCGTGGTGGCCATCAGATCGGCCTCGGGCGGCAGCAGATAGGCCGGATTGTCCCAGTAGCCGTTCCTGAAGATGCCCAGCTGCCCGCTTTCGACAAAAGCCTTCAGCCGGTTCTGCACGTCGCGGAAATAGCCAGGGCTGGACAAGGGATGGCTGGGACTGACCGCCTGCTGCAATTCGCTGGTGGCCTTGGGATCAGCCTTCAGCGCATTGACCGGGTTCACCCAGTCCAGCGCGTGCAGATGATAGAAATGCACGATATGGTCGTGCATTTCCAGGTTCAGCTGCATGATGTTGCGGATGGAATTGGCGTTGTAGGGGATGGTGATGCCCAGGGCATCCTCGACTGCGCGGACCGAGGTCAGCGCATGCGTCCCGGTGCAGACACCGCAGATCCGTTCGGTGAAGGCCCAGGCATCGCGCGGGTCGCGACCCTTCAGGATCACCTCAAGCCCCCGCCACATGGTGCCGGTGCTGACGGCATTGGTGATGATGTTCTGGTCGTTGACGTTCACTTCGCAGCGCATGTGGCCTTCGATCCGGCAGACTGGATCGACCACCACGCGCTGACCGCTGGTATCTAGGGTAAAGCCGTTCGGCGTCGTCACTCCCATGGCTTCAGCCCTCCACTTTCTCTTGCGTCTTCTTCTGCGCCCGCTTCAGCGCGCTGACTGCGGCATGGACCGCCACCGCCCCGCCGACGACACCGGCCGCCGCCATGCCGACCTGATCGGCATTCGCCTCGATCCCGAATTGCTTGATGTTGGTCAGGCGGTCATAGAAGCTGCCCTGATCCCAGAAACCATCCTCGGAACAGCCGATGCAACCATGGCCCGACTGGATCGGAAAGCTGACGCCCTCGTTCCAGCCCACGGTGGAACAGGCGTTGTAGGTGGTCGGCCCCTTGCAGCCCATCTTGTAGAGGCAATAGCCCTTCCGGGCATTGTCATCATCCCAGGCTTCGACGAACTGGCCGGCGTCGAAATGCGGGCGGCGATAGCATTTGTCGTGGATGCGCTGGCCGTAGAACATTGCCGGACGGCCCTGCCGGTCCAGCTCGGGCAGGCGGTCGAAGGTCAGCATGTAGGTGATCACCCCGGTCATCACCTCGGCGATGGGTGGGCAGCCCGGCACCTTGATGATCGGCTTGTTGGTGATGACCTTGTGGACCGGGGTGGCGCGGGTCGGGTTCGGTGCCGCGGCCTGCACGCAGCCATAGCTGGCACAGGCACCCCAGCTGATCACCGCCTTGGCATGTTCGGCCGCATGTTTCAGCTGTTCGACAAAGGGCTTGCCGCCGACAATGCAGAACATCCCGTCCTCGTTCAGCGGCGGGTTGCCCTCGACGGCAAGGATGTAGTTGCCCTTGTACTTGTCGATCGTCTCTTGCAGCGCGGCTTCGGCATGGTGCCCCGCCGCCGCCATCAGGGTGTGCGAGTAATCAAGGCTGATCATCGACAGCACCACATCCTTGGCCAAAGGATGCGCGCCCCGGATGAAGCTTTCGCTGCAACAGGTGCATTCCAGCCCGTTGACCCAGATCACCGGGGTGCGGGGCTTGGTCTCCATCGCATGCGCGATCTTCGGCACGAAGGCGGGGCCAAGGCCAAGGGCCGATGCCGTCAGCGCGCAATATTTCATGAAGCTGCGCCGGGTGATCCCCTGCTTGCGCATCACTTCATAGAAGGTCTCGATCTGGCTCATTGCTGGCCCTCCTCCCTGTCCGAATCCCCAGGATGCGCCGGACGCGCATCGCTCCCGCTTGCAGGAAAACAGCCAGGACGGCCGCGGACAAAGGAAACCGATCAAAGATGAGGACACCCTGTTTTTCTTCGAAAAACAGATGCTTGCACGTTTCATCGGTTGCAGAAGCCGGTCGCGCACTTGCCGCCCCGGTACGCGGATGGTCAGCCGCTTACCGCCCGCGCCGCCGCAATGACCGCCTGCCCCAGCGCCAGCCCGCCGTCATTGGCAGGCGTGGCGCGATGCGTCAGAACCGGCACATCACCCAGGGCGCGCTGCACCAGATCGTGCAACAGCGCATTCTGGAAACACCCGCCCGACAGGGCCAGCGCCTGCGCTTCGCCGCTGTCGACCAGGGCCTTCGCCGCCCCGGCAAAGGCCAGTGCCAGCCCGGCATGGAACCGCCATGCCAGTTGCGCCGCCGGGACGCCCCGCGCCAGATCGTCCCGAACCACCGCCCAGACCGGCGCCGGGTCGATCACCCCGTCGACCCGCGCAAAGGGCAAGGGCACGCCACCCGCCGTTGCCATCGCCTCCAGCCGCATCGCGGCCTCGCCCTCGTATCCCTGCCCGTCCGGGCAGATCCCCAGCACCGCCGCAAAGGCATCGAACAGCCGCCCGGCGCTGGAGGAGACCGGCGCATTGATCCCCTGCGCCATGGCCTGCCGCAGCGGGGCCAACGGCTTTTCGTCGAAAAGCCGGTCCGCCCAGTCCGCCAGCCCCGCCTGATCCAGCCGCGCCAGCGCATTGCGCCAGGGCTGCCGCGCCGCCCTGTCCCCGCCCGGCAGGGCGGCCGGGCGCAGCCATGCCCGCCGCTCGAACCCCAGGTAGTCGCCCAACAGCAGCTCGCCGCCCCAGATCGTGCCATCCGGCCCCAGCCCGGTGCCGTCCAGCACGATCCCGGCCACCTTGCCGCCGTTCAGCGGCCAAAGGTTTTCGGCCAGACAGGCGGCCAGATGGGCGTGATGATGGAACACCTCTGCCACCGGCAGCCCCATCGCCCGCCCCCTTTGCGTGGCGCGATAGCCGGGATGGGCATCGACCGCCACAAGCTGCGCCCGATGGTCGAACAGCGCGGTGTAATCCGCCACCGCCTTGTCGAATTCGGCAGCGCAAAGCGCATCGTCCAGATCGCCAAGGTGGTGCCCCAGCAGCGCCTGCCCGTTCTTCACAAGGCAGATCGCCCCCTTCATCTGCCCGCCCAAGCCCAGTACCTGAGGGGCTGCCCCGAACCCCGGCGGCAGCGGCAACGTCCCCGGCACCCGCCCCCGCGCCCGGCGCAGCACCATCGGCGGACTGGCGCGTTCGACGGAATCGTCCAGCCGCCGGGCAATGTCGCGGTCATGCAGCAGCATCGCATCGGCAAAGCCCGCCAGTTTCTCCCGCGCCTCGTCATTGCCCACCACCTGCGGCTCGCCCGAGAGATTGCCCGAGGTCATCACCAGCACACCGCCAAAGGACGCCAGCAGCAGATGATGCAGCGGCGTATAGGGCAGCATCACGCCCAGCTGCGCCATGCCCGGCGCCACCCCATCGGGCAGCACCCCGCGCGACGGCACCAGCACCACCGGTGCCGCCGGATCGCGCAACAGCGCCTGCGCCGCCGGGTCCAGCTGCGCCACGGCGGCCAGCGCCGCCTCCTCTCCCATCACCGCAAGCGGCTTCGACACCCGCCGCTTGCGCGCCCTGAGCAGCGCCACCGCCGCCGTATCGGCGGCATCGCAGGCCAGATGAAACCCGCCCAGCCCCTTGATCGCCAGCACCTGCCCTGCCCGCAACCGCAGCGCCGCCCCGGCAATCGGATCGCCAGCGACCTCTGCCCCCCCGGCTTCCAGCCACAACCGGGGGCCGCAGGCCGGGCAGGCCACCGGCTGCGCATGAAACCTGCGGTCTTGCGGATCGGCATAGTCCGCCGCGCAGTCCGGGCACAGGGCAAAGCCCGCCATCGTGGTGCGGGCCCGGTCATAGGGCAGGCCGTTCAGAATGGTGAAGCGCGGCCCGCAATGGGTGCAATTGGTGAAGGCATAGCCCTTGCGGCGGCCCTCTCCGCGGATTTCCGCCGCGCAATCGGCGCAGGTCGCCGCATCGGGGGTGATCCGGGTTTCCGCGCCTGCCCCGCGCGACGGCGCAATCTCGAACGCTTCCGGCAACGCCCCGGCCAGGGGCGACACCTCGACCGCATCCACTCGCGCCAGCGGGGGCGCGCGGCGCGGCAGATCGGCCAGGAATCCTTCCAGCGCCGCGCCCGCCGCCTCGATCAGCACGCCCTCGGGATCGTTCAGCACCCGCCCGCGCAGACCATGTTCGCGGGCAAGCTGCCAGACATAGGGCCGGAATCCCACCCCCTGAACCTGCCCCCGCACCCTGATCGAAACCGCGTCTTTCATCTGTCCCCAAATATCCTGCGGGGGTCCGGGGGCGCAAAGCCCCCGGTGCCGACCTCAATGCACCGTGCAGACCATGCAGGGATCGAAACTGCGCACCACATGCTGCACGGCCAGCGCCGCCACGCCGTCCTCCACCGCCACGCCTTCCAGCGCCGCCTCCAGCGGCCCCGGCACCCCGCCCGCATCGCGGGGGCTGAAATTCCAGGTCGTCGGCGCGATGATCTGGTATCCGGCCAGCCGGCCGCCCTCGATCCGCAGCCAGTGACCCAGCGCGCCGCGGGCCGCCTCGACCAGCCCGGCCCCCTGCCCTTCGCGTGGCACCCGCGCGCGCGCCATGAACCGATCGCCCGGCGTGATGCCCGCGACCAGCGCCTCCATCACGCCTTGCGTCCGCGCCAGTTCCAGAAGCCGCCCGGCCACCCGCGCCAGCACCCCGCCGCCCGCCAGCGCCCGCGCCAGCGGATGCCCGTCCACCACCTGCCGCGCCAGTGCCCCGACCTCATGGCCCAGGCCGCCCAGCCGGGGGGCCTTGCACCAGCTGTAAGCCGGGTCGCGCATCGCTTCATCCGGTTCGGTCCGGCCGTGCAGGGGATGCGCGGTTTCCCCCAGCATCCAGGCATGGCTCAGGTCTTCGGTGATGGCGGCGGGCTCCAGCCTGCGCGGCCCGCCATCCCAGAGACCACGGGCAAACACCGGCCCATCCTGCAACAGATAGGCCCCGAAGGACAGATACCGGCCCGACCCGCGCCCCAGATCGGCCAGACCCAGATCTGCGGCGATGTCCAGAAACAGCCCGACATCGCCGCGCCCCCAGCGCAGCAGCGCCTCGGGGCTGTCCAGTGCGGCGAACTCCTCAAGCGGGCCACCGAACAGCACCTCTTCCAGATAGCGGCGAAAGGCGCGCAGGGTGGCGGCCAGCCGGGCCTTTTCGCGCAGGCCCGGCGCGCGCGTCACGCCGCCGGGCTGGATGGCCAGGGTATGCGGCCATTTCCCGGCCAGAAGGCCCATGACATGCAACAACTCGGCCCGTGCCGCCACGGCACGGCGCTGCGCGCTGCCCTCCATCGCCGTGAACCGCTCCACCGCGCGGCCATGCCAGGGGCGGCCGGCATAATCCGGGCGGGCGAAATCGGGCATGAAGAACAGGTGGAAATGCGTCAGATGGTCGGCCACATTCTCGGCCGCATGGATCAACGCCGCCATCGCCGCCCCGGCGGGTGTGGGCCGAAGGCCCATCGCAGCGGCCAGCGCCTGCGCCGCCGCCGCCGACTGACTGATCGAGCAGATGCCGCAGATGCGCGGGGTGATCACCAGGGCATCGCGCGGATCGCGGCCTTCCAGCATCCGCTCGAACCCGCGATACAGCGGGGCATTCACCTGCGCCCGCGCCACCCGGCCATCCCGAATGTCCAGCGTCACCTCCAGATCGCCCTCGACCCGGTTGAAAGGCCCGACAACCAGCTGCGTCATTTCGGCCGCCGCAGCGTGGGCGGCACCATCACCCGGTCGGCCTGGGCATTGCGGCCGATGCGGTCAGGCGTCGCCGCCTTGGACAGGCTGGCCAGCGCCATGAACCAGGCCTTCGGCATGTCGGTCGGCAGGCCCACAGGAATGCCCGCGATCTTGGGCGTCTCCACAAAGGCATGCGCCGGATCTTCGAACTGCGGCGCGGTGCAGTTGATGCAAGGATAGCCGCCGCGCGTGCAGCTGCCTTCGCCGTTCCACGGCCTTATGTTGCAATCGCCCACCGCCTGCGTGCCGATGCAGCCCAGATTCTCCATCATGCAGCCGATTTCCGACAGATCGCGCGCGCTGGCCTTGTATTCGTAGAATTCATTCTTCGGGCAGCCGTGATGCACCAGATGATCGGCATAGAACCGGGGGCGGGCAAAGCCGTCCAGCGCCAGCGGCTCTTCCGCCGCCAGCAGCATCAGGGTTTCCGTCACCCAGCCCGGATGGGTGGGGCAGCCCGCCACATTGATCACCGGCTGGCCCGACCCGGACCGCCAGTCGGGCGCGAACACCCCGCCCGCATGGCCGCCGTCATATTGCAGCCCGACGGCATCCGACGGATTGCCCCCCGCCGCCGTGACCCCGCCATAGGCCGCACAGGTGCCCACCGCCACCACATGCCGCGCCCGCGCGGCAATACGCTCCACCCAATGCATGAGGCTCTGCCCGGTGCCCGCAAGCATCTGGAACCGGCCGGTCCCGGCAGGCCCGCGCGCAATCGCGCCCTCGACGCACAGGATGTCCAGCGGCACCCGGCCTTCCGCCACATCCTCCAGAAGCGCCCGAACCTCGGCCCCGGTTTCCACCGACAGCGCCGGATGCCACAAGAGCCGGATGCCCGCATCGTCCAGCATGTCGATCACGCCCGGACTTTCGGCGCACAAGAGCGACATGGTGCAGCCGCCGCAGCCCGACGCCTGAAGCCACAAGAGCGAGGTCATCGCCAGCCCTCCGCCGTATCGCCGTCGAACGGCCCGCCCTCGGCCGGAAGGGCCAGCCGGAAGCAGGCCCCTTCGCCACGGTCATTCAGGCTAAGGCTGCCGCCATGCTCTTCGGCGATCTTGTGGCTGATCGACAGGCCCAGCCCGGTGCCGCGCCCCACCGCCTTGGTGGTGAAGAACGGATCGAAAATGGCGCTGCGCAGATCCTCGGGCACACCCGGCCCGTTGTCGGCCACCGCCAGCACCGCCTGCCCGTCCTCTTGCCGGACGGAAAGCAGGATGCGGCCGCCCGCCTGGCCTTCCAGCGCATCGACCGAATTCTGCACCAGGTTCATCACCACCTGCTGCACATGGCCCGGCCGCCCGCGCACCTGCACCGGCTGCATCGGCCCCATCGTCAGCGCCACCGGCTGTTTCATCCCGCGCATCACCCAGCTGGCCGCGATCCGCACCGTTTCGGCCAGATCGAACAACACCTTTTCACCCGATCCGTCCGAAGACAGCCGACGCAGATCCTCGACGATGTCGCGCACCCGTTCGGCGCCGTCATGCGCCCCGCGCACGGCATCGCGCAGATTGGCGACTTCGCGGTCCAGCCGCAGATCGGCACGCAGCGCCATCAGCTCTTCGCGGCTGGCACCGTCCTGAACGCGGGCGAAATAGGTCTCGAATTTCCCGGCATAGCGGCCAAGCGCATGGGCATTGGCATAGACGAAGCTGATCGGGTTGTTCAGCTCATGCGCGACACCCGCCAGCAGACGGCCAAGACTGGCCAGCTTTTCATTGCGCACCAGCTGCGCCTGCGCGGTCTTCAGCGCGCCATGGCTGTCGGTCAGTTCGGCATAGGCCTTGCGCAGCGCCCCCATCGGCCGCCCGGTCAGGACGAACCCGTCCACCCGCCCCCGGTCGTCCAGCCGGGGCGCGATCGACATCTCCAGCGGCTCGGTGCCGGAAGGCGTGACCAGATTGACCTCAACCTGCGTGCTGCGCCTTGTGTCGCGTGCCTTGTGCAGCACCGTTTCCAGCACCGCCGCTTCGGCGGGATCGAACATCGCGGCCATAGGCTGCCCCAGCAGATCCGCCTCGGCCCGGCCCGCCAGCACCCCCACCGACCGGCTGAGCTGCGCCACCCTGCCGGTGCGGTCGGCCACGATCAGCACATCGGACACCGAAGACAGGATCGCCGTCAGGAAGGTCCGCATTTCCTGCAACTCGGCGTTCTGGCGTTCCAGCTGTTCCTGATAGACCACCAGATCGGCATAGGTGCGGTCCATCGCCGACAGCACCTCGCCCCAGGCATCATCGCTGAACGCCTGGGTTCTGGGGGCAGGAATGTGGCCGGGATCGGGTGCCATGGCCCGATGCTAGAAGCGGCCCGCCCGGCTGCAAAGCGAAATCGCAGCGCGGTAGGGGGCGGAATCTGCGGCAAACCGGAAAGATAGCTTCCATATTCCCCCTGCAGACGGCAATATTCATTCCACCCATTCCCGTTCCCCACCCCCGACACTGCCGTTATTTCCGCTTCCCGGCCAACAGCTTGCCCCCTTTTCCGGCGATTTCAAAAATCAACGTCTCAGAGGCATGAAAACCCCGCTGTCACCCGATAACAAAGATGCAAGCCAATCGACCAGCCGCGACGGAGGAGCCAGTGTCGAAGCCTGTCCTGATCCTTGGCATCGGCAATGTGCTCTGGGCCGATGAAGGCTTTGGCGTGCGCTGCATCGAAGCCATGGCCGAAACCCATGCCCTGCCCGATCATGTGCGCCTGCTGGATGGCGGCACCCAGGGGCTGTATCTGCTGCCGTTTCTGGAAGAGACCGATCATCTTCTGGTCTTCGACGCCATCGACTACGGCCTGCCACCCGGCACGCTGAAAGTGGTGCGCGGCGACGAGGTGCCCGCCTTCATGGGCGCCAAGAAGATGAGCCTGCACCAGACCGGATTTCAGGATGTGGTCGCCACGGCCACGCTGATGGGCTACCGCCCGGCGCATATGGTGCTGATCGGCTGCCAGCCGGTCGAGCTGGAGGATTACGGCGGCGGCCTGCGCCCGCTGATCGCCGCCCGCATCCCCGAGGCGCTGGCCCTGGCGCGCGAGGTTCTGGCCGGTTGGGGCGTCGGCGTCGCCGAAGGCCGCACCGACAGCGACCTGCTGGCCGATCCCGCCGTCCGGCGCGACGCCTATGAACAGGGCCGGCCATCGGAAGACGAGGCCTGCCGCACCGGCGATGCCCGGTTCTTCCCCGGTGCGGCCTGATGTGCGTCGGCATCCCCCTGCGGTTGACCGCCGTCAACGGCATCGTCGGCACCGGCACCGATGGCGACCGCACCGAACGGGTCGACCTGTCGCTGCTGGCCGGGGCCCGGCCCGGCGACTGGGTTCTGTCCTTTCTGGGAACCGGCCATTCCCTTCTGTCCGAGGACGAGGCGCAGAAGATCCGCGCCGCGCTGGCGGGCCTTGCCGCGCTGATGCAGGGCGGCGGGCTGGGCGATGCCTTTGCCGATCTTGACGCCCGCGCCCCGTCGCTTCCCCCCCATCTTCAGGCCGCACTGGATGCGGGCCGCAGCACAGGCTGACCCATGCACGACCATGCCCCCCATGACCTGCTGCCCCCCACAACGGCCATCCACCCGCTGATCGCCCGGCTGGAAAGCGAATTCGGCTATCCGCGTCTGCACTCGGACCATGATGTTGCGGAATTCATCGCCCGGCCGGGGGTGCATTGCCTCTTCATCCCCGGCGACCCGCGCCGCAATCTGGAAACGGCGGATGCCGCCGTGATCCTGCCGGAGCTGCGGCAGGCGTTCCAGAACGCCTTTGACTGCGCCGTTGTAGATGATGCGATCGAGGCCGCCTTGCGCGAACGCCACCGCGCGCTGAAGACGCCCGGCCTGCTGTTCTTTCGCGGCCCCGACTATCTGGGGGCCATCGAGAAGGTGCGCGACTGGTCGGATTACCTGACCCGCGTCCCGCATCTCCTGTCCCTCCAGCCGGTCTGAGGTCGCCATGGCATCGCCCTTCACCCTGCCCCCCACCGGCTTTGGTCCCGGCTCACAGCCCGACCCGGACGGAGAGCTGCAATATATGGCGATGCCATCCGGCATGCGCACCTATTCCCCGCATATCCCCGAGGCCGGGGATGTGGCGGCCATGGCCGAAGCGCTGGCGATGCTGGCCGAAATGGCCGCCGCCTGCGAATTGGTGGCGCAGGGCGCTGCGGCGGCCGAATTCGACCTGGCCAGCCTGTCGCCCGGCGCGCGCCGCGTGATGGCCGATGCGCTGGGTCAGGGCGAGGTCAGCATGAAGATCCGCGGCCTGCCGGCGGTCATGGTGCAGGAAAGCGTCTTCGCCGGGGTCTGGATGCTGGCTGCTGAAGGCATCGACCGGGTCGAGGTGACGCCCGTCCCGACGCTGGCCCTGTCGCGCGCGCATGTGCCGCACCGCCCGGCCATCGGCGCGCTGGCCAGCCGCCGCGCCGGTCTGGCCAATGCCCCCGCCATCCTGTCGGAACTGATGGACAAATCGCGCAGCCGCCTTGCGGGCGACATTGCCCATGTCATCAACCTGTCGCTGCTGCCCCATACGCCCGAAGACCTGCTCTGGCTGGATGAAGCCCTGGGGCTGGGCGCCGTCACCGTGCTGTCACGCGGCTACGGCAATTGCCGCGTGACGGCCACGGCACAGGCCCATGTATGGAAAGTGCAATTCTTCAATTCCATGGACACGCTGATCCTGGACACGTTCGAAGTGACCGAAATGCCCGAGGTGGCCCTGGCCGCCGATGAGGACCTGCGCGACAGCGCCACCCGCATCCGCGACGTGATCGAGGCGATCCGATGACGGTGCCCGGCTTCGAAGGCAGCTATCTGGGGGCCACCGACAAGATCAGCCCGCTGGCGATCATGGAATGCAAGATCTGCTGGACCCCCTATGACCCGGCGGAAGGCGACGACACGCGGCAGGTGCAGCCCGGCACCGCCTTTGTCGACCTGCCCGCAGACTGGTCCTGCCCCGGCTGTTCCGCCCCCAAGGCGCAATTCCTTGTCCGCGAAGATCCTGGCGCGGCGACAGCCCCGGTTCTGGCCGATCTGGACCGCCGCACCACCGCCCTGACCGCCGATTTCGCCGAAGTGTTCAACGGCAAGATGCGCGATGTGCCGATGGTGAACCATGCCCTGCATGTGCAGGCCGTGGGATTTCAACCCCATGAGGGCGGCTTTCTGGGCGTCCTTGTCGCACCCTGGTTCATGAACCTGATCTTCCTGCCGCCCGAAGGCTATGCCCTGCGGGCCCCGACGGAAAAGGAGGTGATCCGCTTCCCGTCGGGCGACTATGAATTCCTGCACAACAGCCGCGAACTGACCGGGCCTTATCTTGCCTGCTCGCTGTTTTCGCCGATGGGCGATTTCACCAGCCAGTTGCAGGCGGTGGACGTCGCCCGCGCCGTGATGTCCGAATTGTTCAAATCGGAAAACCGCGAGGACACCGACCGCGCCGCCGAGATCCGCGCACGGGCCGAGGCCGAGGCCAACCCGCCCCCCCGGCCAGAGCCTGGAACCGGGCCGGAAACCGAACCGTCGCGCCGCAGGCTGATCACCGGGGGCCTTGCGCCATGACGCTTTCGGCAGCCACGGTCCATTTCGGCCCCGACGGCCCGGTCCTGACCGCAGCCCCGCCGCTGCCGGTCGAGGCTCTGGTCCTGGGCCGCAAGCTGGACGAGGCCGCTGAAATCCTGCCGCGCCTTTTCAACCTGTGTCGGGCCGCGCAGGGTCTGGCGGCGCGGCTGGCGTTGGGATTGCCCGCCCCTGCGGGTTCCAGCGCCGCGATTGCCGCCGAACGGACCCGCGACCACCGGCTGAAGCTGTGCCTGACCCTGCGCCTCGGCTTTGGGCTGCCGCCCCTGCCGATCGACACCGATCTGGCCGGCCTGCCCCTGACCTCTGCCGCGCTGCTGTCCGCACCCAGCCCCGTCGCCGATCTGGCCCGGCGCATCGCCGAAACCTTTGCCCCCGGCATCGCCACCTGCGCCGCCCTGCCCGCGCCACCCGACCCGCTGGCCTCCGGCGCCTGTGAAAACTCCGCCGCCGGGCGGCAGGCGCATCACCCGCTGTTGCAGGACATCGCCGCCCGCCATGGCCGGGGGCCGCTGTGGCGCTATGCCGGCATCCTGGCCGATCTGGCCACGCCCCTGCCTGCCGCCCGCGTCACCGACGGCATCGCCAGCGTGCCCGCCGCGCGGGGCAGCTATGCCCTGCGGATCACCCACCGCGACGGGCGTGTCACCGGCATCACCCGCCGCACCCCGACCGATCACCTTCTGGCCCCCGGCGGCGCGCTGCTGCAGGCGCTGTCAGCCCTGCCGCCCAGCCTGCAAACCCTTGCCCCGCAAGTGATTGCCCTGCACGATCCCTGCATTCCCGTGACGGTCAAGGAGGTGCAGGATGCATGAGATGAGCCTTGCCGAAGGCATCCGGTCCATCGTGATCGACCAGGCCCGCGCCCATGGCTTTGCCCGCGTCACCGTGCTGCGGCTGGAGATCGGCCGCTTTGCCGGGGTGGAAAAACCGGCGCTGGATTTCGCCTTCGACGTGGTGATGCGCGGCAGCCCGGCCGAAGGCGCGCGGCTGGAGATGATCGACCTGCCGGGGCGGGCGCTGTGCTACGACTGCATGAAAACGGTGGAGATCGCCGACCGGCTGGCCCCCTGCCCCGATTGCGGCGGCGGCAAGCTGATTCCGAACGGCGGCGACGAGATGCGGATCAAGGATATGGAGGTGGCCTGAGATGTGTACGGTTTGCGGATGTTCCGACATGGTCACGGCGGATGGCAAGGTGATGAGCCATGACGAAGCGCACCGGCTGGGCCTTGCCCACAGCCATGCCCCGGCCTTCCCCTCTGCGCCGCTGCCCTTTCCGCATGTCAATGCCGACGGCCATCACTATGGCACCGGCCCGGCGGGGGTGTCGGTCCCCGGCATGACGCAAGAGCGGCTGATCGAGGTGGAAACCTCGATCCTGGCCAAGAACGATGCCATCGCCATGGCCAACCGCCGGGTGCTGAACGCGCTGGGGGTGCTGGCGCTGAACCTGGTTTCCTCGCCCGGATCGGGCAAGACGACCCTGCTGTGCAAGACGATCGAGGCGCTGGGAGAGGTGCCGCTGGCGGTGATCGAGGGCGACCAGCAGACTTCGGCCGATGCCGACCGCATCCGCGCCACGGGGGCGCGAGCGATCCAGATCAACACCGGCAAGGGCTGTCATCTGGATGCGCAGATGGTGAGCCATGCCATCGACAGCCTGCGGCCGCGGCCCGGATCGTTCCTGTTCATTGAAAACGTCGGAAATCTGGTCTGCCCGGCCGGCTTCGATCTGGGCGAAGATGCCAAGGTGGCGATCCTGTCCGTGACCGAAGGCGAGGACAAGCCGCTGAAATACCCCGACATGTTCGCCGCCGCGCGTCTGGCCGTGCTGACCAAGACCGATCTGGCCCCGCATTGCGACGCCGATCTGGCCGCCTATGAGGCCAATCTGCGCCGGGTGAACCCCGGCATCGAGATCCTGCGCCTTTCGACCCGCAGCGGCGAAGGCATGGGCGACTGGCTGGACTGGCTGCGCACCCGGCTGGCGGAAAAGGCATGACCGCACAGCGCCCCACCATCCTGCTGGTCGATGACGAGCCGCATTCGCTGTCGGCGATGCGGATGGCGCTGGAGGACGAGTTCGACTGCGTGACCGCAGGCGATGCCGATACCGCCGCGCAGAAGATGGAAGAGGAATGGGTGCAGGTGGTGATCTGCGATCAGCGGATGCCGGGCCGCACGGGGGTGGAGATCCTGACCGATCTGCGCGACCGCTGGCCCGATGCTGTGCGCATCATCATCACCGGCTATACCGACCCCGCCGCCATGGCCGCCGCGATCAACGACGCCGGGATTCACCAGTTCCTGACAAAGCCCTGGCATCCCGAGCAGCTGTTGATGGCCGCCCGCAATGGTGCGCGGCTGTTCGCGCTGGCGCGGGAAAACGAACGCATGGCGCTGGAAATGCGCTTTCTGGCCTCGACCGTGCAAAGCAAGCTGGACAAGCGCCGCGCGGCCCTGCGCGAGGGGATGGGCTTCGAACAGCTATTGCACAGCCCGCACAGCCCGATGGCATCGCTGATCGCGGCCGCCCGCCATTACGCCAGTTTCGATGTGCCGCTGCTGCTGACCGGGGAAGCGGGGACCGGCCGCGCCCGGCTGGCCCGCGCGGTGCATTTCGGCAGCCTGCGCTCTGATCGGCCGTTCCAGACGCTGACGCTGGCCGGTCTGCCCGATGATATCGCCGCGCTGGAGCTGTTCGGGGCCAAGCGCGGCATCCTGCCCGGCGGGGTGAACAAGATCGGGCTGGCGCAAAAGGCCGACCGGGGTACGCTGTTTCTTGACGGAATCGAACATGCCAGCCCCGGATTGCAGCTTGCCCTCTGGCGATTGTTGGACGAAGGCAGCTTTTCACCGCTTGGCGGGCAAGAGGTGCTGACCACCAATCTGCGGCTGATCGCCGGATCGGGCACCGATCTGGCCCGCCGCGTGGCCGACGGGGCCTTTCGCCCCGATCTCTACTTCGCGCTGTCGGTGGCCGAGCTGGCCATCCCGCCCCTGCGCGCCCGGCGCGGCGATGTCGCCCTTCTGGCGCAGCATTTCCTGGCCGATCTGGCCGCCCGCCACGGCAAGGCGGCGCATGGCTTCACCGCGGCGGCACTGGAGTTTCTGGAAAACCACGACTGGCCCGGCAATCTGGCCGAGTTGCGCAACGAGATCACCCGGATGCTGATCTTCGCCCAGTCGCCGGTGCTGGGCGCCGAACTGATCAGCCGCCCGATCCTGCAGGCCCCGCCGTCGGACACGGGGGCCGACCGCAGCGCCGAGGGCCTGCTGACCGCCGATGCCACCCTGAAGGACCGGGTGGAGTTGATCGAGATGCGCATCCTGCGCGAAACCATCACCCGCCACCGCTGGAACAAAAGCCGCGCCGCGGCGGAACTGGGCCTGTCGCGCGTCGGCCTGCGGGCCAAGCTGGACCGTTATGGCATCGACGATCCGTCGGGCCGCGTGACCGAAGACGAGGAGGACTGACATGTGCCTTGGCATCCCCGGCCGGATCACGGCCATCACCGACGCAGGCAGGCTGATGGCCATGGCCGAGGTGTCCGGCGTGCGGCGCGAGGTCAACGTGGCCTGTGTCGCCGGGAAGGATCTTGATGCCCTTGTCGGCCAATGGACGCTGATCCACGTCGGCTTTGCCATGGCGCTGATCGACGAGGAGGAGGCCGCGCGCACGCTGGAGGCGCTGCGCGACCTGGGCGAGGCGCAGGAGACGCTGGAACAGATGGCGCAGGCGGATCACGCGCTGGCCGGGGAGTTCACCGCATGAAATTCGCATCCGAATTCCGCGACCCCAAGGCCGCCCGCGCCCTTCTGGCCGCCATCGCCACCAGGGCAGACCAGATCGGGGCCACCCGCGCAAAGCCTGTTCACATCATGGAAATCTGCGGCGGCCATACCCATTCGATCTTTCGCTACGGGCTGGACAAGCTGATCCATGACGGGGTCGAGTTCATCCATGGCCCCGGTTGCCCGGTCTGCGTGTTGCCGATGGCGCGGGTGGATGAATGCGTGCAGATCGCCGAGATGCCGGGGGTGATCTTCACCACCTTCGGCGATGCGATGCGGGTGCCCGGCCATCGCAAGTCGCTGTTGCAGGCCAAGGCCGACGGTGCGGACATCCGCATGGTCTATTCCCCGCTGGATGCGCTGGCCCTGGCCCGACGCAACCCAGACCGGCAGGTCGTGTTCTTCGGACTGGGGTTCGAGACGACGACGCCTTCGACCGCGCTGTCGATCCAGGCCGCCGCCCGCGAGGGGCTGACCAATTTCAGCGTGTTCTGCAATCACATCACCGTGCCGGAGCCGATCGCGGCCCTGCTGGGCGATCCCGACATGCTGCTGGACGGCTTCATCGGCCCCGGACATGTCTCGATGGTGATCGGGACGCATCCCTATGATTTCATCGCCCAAGATCATGGCAAGCCGATCGTGGTGGCAGGGTTCGAGCCGACGGACCTTCTGCAATCGGTGCTGATGGTGCTGACCCAGATCGCCGAAGGCCGGGCCGAGGTGGAAAACCAGTATGCCCGCGTTGTGCCCGAACATGGCAATCCGGTCTCGCTGGCCGCCATCGCCGATGTCTATGAGCGCCGCCCGAGTTTCGAATGGCGGGGGCTGGGCGAAATCGACGCCTCGGGCCTGCGCATCCGGCCGGGCTATGCCGCCTGGGATGCCGAAGCGAAATTCGGCATCGGCTATGCCGCAGGCCCCCGCACCGTGCCCGAGATCGACGGCTGCGCCTGCGGGGCGGTGATGACGGGCAAGCTGAAACCCACCGCCTGCCCGCAATTCGGCAAGGGCTGCACCCCCGACATGCCGCTTGGCGCGCTGATGGTGTCATCCGAAGGGGCCTGTGCGGCCTATTGGCAATATGCAGGCGCGCGGGCGGCGGCAGAGTGACCGGATTTTCGTCGAAAATCCGCAGAACGAGTTTTCGACGAAAACTCGAAGGCAGGACAGGATGACCTTGCGCAATACCCATGTGACCCTGGCCCATGGCGGCGGCGGCCGCGCCATGCGCGATCTGATAGATCAGGTGTTTGTCGCCGCCTTCCATCCGCCGGGGAGCGAGGATCAGGCCCGGCTGATGCATGCGGCCGTGCAGGAACCCGGCGCAAGGCTGGCCTTCACCACCGACAGTTTCGTCGTCACCCCGCTGGAATTTCCCGGCGGCGACATCGGCAAGCTGGCCGTCTGCGGCACGGTGAACGACCTTGCCGTCGGCGGCGCGCGCCCGCTCTGGCTGTCGGCCGCCTTCATCATCGAGGAAGGATGCGACATCGCCCTGCTGCACCGCATCGCCGCCACCATGGCGGCCGAAGCGGCAAAGGCCGGGGTTGCCATCGTCACCGGCGATACCAAGGTGGTCGAACGCGGCAAGGGCGACGGCGTCTTCATCGCCACCTCGGGTATCGGGGTGATCCCGCCGGGGGTAGAGATCGGGGCAGCCCGCATCCGTGCGGGCGATGCCGTCATTGTCAACGGCGTGCTTGGCGACCACGGTGCCGCCATCCTGGCCGCACGCGGCGACCTTGCCCTGTTGACCGATCTGCAATCGGATTGTGCGGGCCTTGGTCATCTGATGCAGACCGCCCTTGCCGCCGCCCCCGGCCTGCATGCCGCGCGCGACTGCACCCGCGGCGGCCTGGCCTCGGCACTGAACGAGATGGCCGCCGAGGCCGGTCTCGGCATCGAGATCGAGGAAGCCGCCCTGCCGCTGCGCCCCGAAGTGGTGGGGGTTTGCGAGATTCTCGGCCTTGATCCGCTGTATCTGGCGAACGAAGGCCGGCTGGTGCTGTTCTGCCCGCCCGATCAGGCCGATGCCGTCCTGGCCGCCCTGCGTACCCTGCCCGAAGGGGCC
Source organism: Paracoccaceae bacterium (assembly GCA_036745335.1). Taxonomy (GTDB): domain Bacteria; phylum Pseudomonadota; class Alphaproteobacteria; order Rhodobacterales; family Rhodobacteraceae; genus Pseudogemmobacter. The sequence continues at coordinate 37,564 of DAIOGH010000016.1, read as the reverse complement.
GGAGCCTGCCGGATCGGCCAAGCGAAGGCCGGGCCTCCGGGCCGCGTCACCCTGCGCAGCGCGTTCGGCGGTGCCCGTATCGTCGACATGCTGGTGGGCGAACAACTGCCGCGGATCTGCTGAACCCGCCCGGTCATGGCAGGCCCGAAAAGCTGCATCTTCCATTTTAGATTTAGAATTGATCTAAATCATGGCCCGAACCGCCGTCTTCCGCTTTGCTGGCGCCGCGCGAACGACAACGCCATTCGGAGATTACCATGCGCCATATCCTAGCCCTCGCGCTTGCCACGACTGCCCTGGCCGGAGCCGCCGCCGCGGACCCGCTGCGCGATCTGGCTCTCGAGACCTTCAAGCCGCTGCCCTCGACCATTCCGGCGGTCAAGGACAATCCGGTGACGCCCGAGAAGATCGACCTTGGCAAGGCGCTGTTCTTCGATCCCCGTCTGTCGGCTTCGGGCGTGTTCAGCTGCTACAGCTGCCACAACCTGACCACCGGCGGCGACGACAACATGGAAACCTCGGTCGGCCATGGCTGGCAGAAGGGGCCGCGCAATGCACCGACCGCGCTGAACGCTGTTCTGAACGAGGCGCAGTTCTGGGACGGCCGGGCCGAGGATCTGGCCGCGCAGGCCAAGGGGCCGATCCAGGCCGGGGTCGAAATGGCGAACACACCGGCGCAGGTCGAGGCGACGCTGGCCTCGATGCCAGCCTATGTCGCGGGCTTCACGGCCGCCTTCCCGGATGAGCCGAACCCGGTCAACTTCGACAACATGGCCAAGGCGATCGAGGCTTTCGAGGCCACGCTGATCACCCCTGCCCCCTTCGACGCCTGGCTGAACGGCGACGATGCCGCGATGAGCGCCGAGGCCAAGGCCGGGCTGCAACTCTTCATGGACAAGGGCTGTTCGTCCTGCCATTCGGGCGTCAATGTCGGCGGCCATGGCTATTATCCCTTCGGCCTGATCGAGAAACCCGGTTCCGACATCCTGCCCGAAGGCGACAAGGGCCGCTTTGCAGTAACCGAGACGGCGGATGACGAATATGTCTTCCGCGCCGCTCCCTTGCGCAACATCGCGCTGACCGCGCCCTATTTCCATTCCGGCAAGGTCTGGGATCTGTCGGTGGCGGTCGAGATCATGGCCGAAAGCCAGCTGGGCGAGGCGTTGCAGCCGGAAGAAACGGCGCAACTGGTCGCCTTCCTGAACAGCCTGACCGGCACCCTTCCGCCGGTGACGCTGCCGGTCCTGCCGGCCGAGACCGCCACCACGCCGCGCCCGACAGCCGTGGTGCAATGACCCGGACAGGGCGGCCCTGCGGCCGCCCCTCTCCGACCGCCCCGAATTTTCGTCGAAAATTCGCGCTCAATTCCCGCCCAGCAGGCCATCCAGCAGCTTGCGCGCCTCGGCATCCAACGCCTCCTGCGCGCGGCGCTTGGCGGCATCCTCCAGGCTCTCGCCCTCGGCGGCCTCGACCCCCAGTTCTTCCTTAAGCTTTGCTTCCAGATCGGCCTTGGCCTTCGCTTCGGCCGCCTTGGCCTCTGCCTTCAACCGCTCTTCCGCCGCCCTGGCCTCGGCCTCCATCTTCTCGCGGGCGATGCTTTCCAGATCCAGCCGGAACTTCGGCGCAGCCCAGCTTCCGGTGATCAGCAGCGGCACCATCACACCGCCAGAGCCGTCCTCTCCCGCCAGCGCCGTCGGGCGCAGCCGGTAATCCAGCGTCCGGCTGCCGATGCCCACCTCTCCCATCCCCGTGGCGGTGACATAGGGGGCCACCAGCTTCAGGTCGCTGTTCGCCAGCACGCCGTCCGCAATGGTGAAACTGCCCGCGATGCCGTCGAAGATCGTGCTTTGACCTTCGCCGACATAGCCTGCGTCCAGTGTCCGCAGCATGCCGCCGATGTCCAGGCCGCGCAGTTCCCCCTTACCCAGGGACAGGCTGCCATCGCCCTTCAGCCCGCGCATGATCTCGTCAACCGTATTGCCGACCGCCAGGAAGTTCAGCGTCAGGTTGCCCTGCGCAATCAGCCGGTCCCAGCCCGATGCGTCGATCAGCAGCGGCTGCATCTGAAGATTCGCCAGGCTCAGCTTGCCACCCATCGACAACCCGCCGCGCCCGTTCACCACGAATTCGCCGGTAACGGCCCCGCCATAAGCCGCCAGCTTGCGGATATCGAACACCGCACGCGCCCGGTCCAGCGCCATGATCACCCGCGTTTCGCCGAATTTCACCAGCCCCAGGTCGACCGCCCCCGCCACCAGCGCCACCTGCGCATCGACCACGCCAAGGCCGGACACGTCGATCGGGTCCTTCGGCCAGCCCTCGGCCTGCATCCCGCCGCCCGAACCGCCGCCCTGTCCGCCGGTCAACCCGACCAGAGACAGGCTGTCCGCCTTCAGGTTGGCCGTCAGTTTCGGACGGTCCTTGCCGGGTTTCATATCCAGATCCCCGGACAGCACATTGCCGTCCGCGCGGATCGTCGCCCCGCGCAGATAGGCCGCCCCCTCTGCGTCCAGCACCAGCTGCCCCGCAAGCGACAGGCTCTGCGCCCCCAGTCCCTGCGGCAGGTCGGGCTCTGCCGCCCCCGCCAGCGCGGCGATCCCGCCCAGATCGTCCAGATCGGCCTCCAAGCTCCCCTCGGCCGCCACCGGCTGCCATCCGGCCCGGCCATCGAACCCCAGCTTCGCCCCGCCTATGGTGGCCGTCAGGGCCAGCGGCACCACCCGACCTTCGGTGAAGGCGGAAAACACCCCGGCTTCGGCCTCAAGGCTGAAAGGCTGCCCGGCCAGCACCGCGCTGGCCTTCAGACTGGCCGGGCCGGTGAAATCCGGGATCGACAGCCGCGCCTCGACATCATCCAGCGCAATGTCCTGCCCGGTGCCATGGTCGACAAAGCGCAGCGTGCCGCCCGCGATCAGCCCTTCTTCCAGCGTATAGGCCGTGCCGACACCCGGTGTTCCGGCCGAAACCTCACCCGCCGATCCGCCGCCACCGAACACCCAGTTCTCGCGCCCGTCCTTCGCCCGTTCCAGCAGGATCTGCGGGCGTTGCGACCGCAGCCCGAGGATGCGCACCTCGCCCCCCATAAGCGCCGAAGCATTGATCTCGATGGTCAGACTTTCGGCCCGGAACATCGGCCCGGCGTCGGACCAGTCGGCATTGGCGATGGTGACAGGCCCGGTGGTGACGCCCAGGACGGGCCAGAACGTCGGCTTGATATCGCCCCCGATCTGCAACGCGCGCCCGGTCAGCCGCTGGAACTGCTGCGCCGCGGCCTCGGCGATCCGTTCCGACGGCATCATGGCCAGCAGCGCCACCGCCGCCAGCACCAGGAAGAGAACGGCCCCGACCGCCCGGAATATCCACCGCATCGACGCCCCCTTGTCCGGTTTCTGTTTTGGAAACAAAATCTAGGGCCCGCGGGTGCGTCCGGCAAGAAGCCGCCGACAACGAAGGCATCAAATGGCCGAGACCCGCACCTGCCAGAGCGGAGCGGCTTCGCCGCAAGTCTTTCGTCTCGTCGTCGGCTTGGCGCCTCCTCCTCGGGGGATGAGGGGCCTTGCCCCTCAAACTCCCCAGGATATTTGCAGAAGGGAAAGAGGAAGCATCCCGGCTTTCCCTTCCTGAAATATCCCCGTCGGAGACAAAATCCCCGAGCCGGTTGCGCCGCAAGGCGCAGAGGCGAGAGACAAGCTTGCGCCTGCCAAGGCGCGCATTTGCTTTACGTCTTCTGGCCCCGATCCAGCCGGTAGCTGCCTTCCGGCAGGTTGAGCGCCGCGGCAAGATCGGCCAGCTGCCCTAGCGACAGGGTGATCTGCTGGCTGTCGCCGGTGTCGGGATCGAACTGTTCCACCGTCACGCAATCCTCAAAGGCGGTGATGGTGATGTCGCCCTGCAATGGCAGATCGCCCCCTTCGTCGACAAGGGTGATCACGGTGGCGTCGAATTCATGCTCGATGGTGAACATGCCCGCAGACTAGCCGCCTGCCGCGCGAGGCACAACCCATTGAGCGGCGGTTGATCTGGGTCAAGGCCCGCCGCTCCTGTCTCTGGCAGGTTGCCCGGCATCGCCCAGCAGAAGGAGGGCCCATGCTAGGTTATCCCGAAGCTCCCCGTGCCTGGGGATTGACTCGCGGCATGGCCCGCCTGCTGGGTCTCAGCCTGCCGCAGGCCGTCGTCGATGGCTGGCTGGGGCGTGACGAGCTGGCCGTGATGATTGCCCGCTGCGACACCTGCGCCCGCCATGCCAGTTGCGAATGTTGGCTTGCCCTGCCGGAGCGGGATCGGCGCCTGCCCGAGTTCTGTCCCAATGCCAACAGCCTGCACGCCCTGGCCCCGCAGCCGCCCACAGGTTGACCGCCGCCCGGCAACCCGCCACAAGGCAGCATGATCCGCATCGACGATGTCCTGCGCGACCGGGGATCGCGCTATGCCGTTTCGGGCGGCCCCGTGCCGGGCCGTGCCGGGGCGCTGGCGTTCGTAACGGCGTTGAAGCGCGAGAAGCGCTTTGCCAAAGCCACCCACAACTCCTGGGCCCTGCTCTCCTCGATCGAAGGGCCGCTGAAGGATGATGATGGCGAAAGCGGGGCCGGGGCGGTGATCCTGCGGATGCTGGAGCGCGAGGGGCTTACCGATTTCGTCGTGGTCGTCACCCGCTGGTATGGTGGTGTGCATCTGGGCGGCGACCGCTTTGCCCATGTCGTCACCTGCGTGCGCGCCCTTCTCGACGCGCACCGGGCGGGCGGCTAACCTCTCCGGCGGGAGAGGGAGGACGTGAATGAACATGCTGCAATCCGAGGCGCGACGGTTCTGGAACACCGTGGTCTGGAGCTGGCAGGGCTGGGCCGCCGCCTGGGCCAGTGAAAAGACCCTGCGGCAATGGACCGTGGTCAACATCGCCTCGGCCGCGCTGGCGTTCTGGCTGGACATCACCCCCGGCGAACGCGCCCTGATCCTGGCGCTTGGCCTGCTGGTGCTGGCGGCGGAACTCTTGAACACCGCCATCGAGGAAACCGTGAACTACATCTCGACCGACACGCACCCCCTGGCCCGCAAGGCCAAGGATTGCGGCAGCGCCGGGGTGGCGCTGGCGGCCCTGGCGGGGGGCGTGGCCTGGGTCGTGGTGCTGGTGGGGTAATGGCTGCCAGGAAATCCAGGCCTGTCGGCCATCACACCACCCTGCCCCAAAGGTCATACTCCCCGGCCTCGTCCACCTCGACGGCGACGATATCGCCCGGCTTCAGCCCCTCGAACCCCTCGTCGATGAAGAGGTTGCCGTCGATCTCGGGCGCATCCGCCTTCGTGCGGCAGGTGGCCCCATCTTCGTCGACCTCATCAACGATCACCTCGATCCGACTGCCGACCCTGGCGGCCAGCTTGGCCTCGGAAATCGCCTGCGCCTTCTCCATGAAGCGGGCGTAGCGGTCTTCCTTCACCTCTTCGGGCACATGATCCGGCAGGTCGTTCGACCGCGCGCCCTTGACGTTTTCATACTTGAACGCACCCACCCGATCCAGTTGCGCCTCGTCCAGCCAGTCTAGCAGGGTCTGGAATTCCTGTTCGGTTTCACCCGGATAGCCCACGATGAAGGTGGACCGCAGCACGATGTCCGGGCAGTCGCGCCGCCAGGCGGCGATTTCGTCCAGCGTGCGGCTGGCGGCGGCGGGGCGGGCCATGCGCTTCAGCACGTCGGGATGCGCGTGCTGGAACGGAATGTCGAGATAGGGCAAAACATTGCCCCCCGCCATCAGCGGGATCAGTTCGCGCACATGCGGATAAGGATAGACGTAGTGCAACCGCACCCAGGCCCCCAGGCTGCCCAGATCGCGGGCCAGCGAAAGGATGGGGAATTTCTCGTCGCGCCCCTTCCAGTCGGTGCCATAGGCGCTGGTGTCCTGGCTGATCACCAGAAGCTCCTTCACCCCCGCCGCGACCAGCTTTTCCGCCTCGCGAAGAACCGCCCTGGCCGGGCGGGATTGCAACCTGCCCCGCATGTCGGGGATGATGCAGAACTTGCACTTGTGGTCGCAACCCTCTGAAATCTTGAGATAGGAATAGTGCCGGGGCGTCAGGCTGACCCCCGATGCCGGCAAGAGATCGACAAAGGGATCGGGTGCGGGGGGAACGGCGGCGTGAACGGCATCCAGAACCGATTCATACTGGTGCGGTCCGGTGACGGCCAGCACCTTGGGGTGCGCGCCGGTGATGTAATCAGGCTCGGCCCCCAGACATCCGGTGACGATGACGCGGCCGTTTTCCTGCAGCGCCTCGCCGATGGCGCCCAGGCTTTCGGCCTTGGCGCTGTCGAGAAAGCCGCAGGTGTTGACGATCACCGCATCGGCCCCCTTGTAGTCGGGGCTGATCGCATAGCCTTCGGCCCGCAGCCGGGTCAGGATCCGTTCGGAATCCACCAGCGCCTTGGGGCAGCCAAGGCTGACCATGCCAATGGTGGGCTGCCCTTCGCGCCGCAGGTCGGGGACAAGGGCGCGGGCAAGATCGGGGCGGAGAAGCGGCGGGTTCTGCGACATCCGCGCGATATAGCGCAAGCCGCAGCCTGCGGGAAGGGATGCGACGCGGACCGGGGTGCATGTCCGGGGCGCATTTCCGGCCAACGCCTTTCTTCAGCGAAAGACCTCGACGCAGGCCTTGCCCGGCCTGTCGGGCGGAAAGGGGCCACGCAGCACATCGGTATAGATCCCGGTGATCCCCAGTTCGGCGAAGCATCCGGCCTCGGTCGCGTCATTGATGGTGTGGACATAGCTTTGCACGCCGGTCGCATCCGACACCTTCCACGCCAGCCCGGCGAAGGCGCGGCTTTTGGGCATCGTCAGCGCGAATATCCGATGCGTTTCCAGTTCTTCGATGATGGCGTCAGGGGTGCCGTCAAACCGATACAGGGTCCAGATCACATCCGGGAAGCCCATGGCCCGGATAGGGGCGATTTCCTGCGGCTGATAGGCCTGTGGAATGAACCGGTCGCGCAGGTCGGGGCGCAGGCGGGCGATCATCTCCAGACCTTGCAGGTTGCGCTCCTTCAGATCGGTGATGACGCGCGTGCCCGGATTGCGGTCCAGCCAGTCCAGCAGGGTCATCAGGGTGCAGTTCCGCGGCTTTCCGTCGTTCAGCAGGGCTTCGAACTCTGCCAGTGTGATCGGGGATTTCGGGGTGAAACCGAACCTTTCGGCAAAGGCCTTGTCCCAATCATGCAGGCAAATCAGCTGGTTGTCCGCCGTCCAGGACAGGTCGATCTCGAAAAGCTGGAAATCGCCGCGGTTCGCATCCAGCGCATCCAGCGAACTGGACACCCGAAGCCCGGCCGTCTCGCCGCCGCCATGGGCGACGGTCGGCAGCATCCGGGGCGCATGATCCGAAGGCGGGCGGATCAGCCCGGTGTCGAACGGCCCGGTGTCCAGTCTTGCGATGACCAGCGGCGTTGCAAGCACCATTGCGAACAGCAGAAGATAGGTTGAACGACGCATTCGACTTCCACGGCAGAACCGGATCCGGCACAGCCTAGAGCCTGTCCGACAAAAGTGGAATCCGGTTTTGGCGAAAGACGCGCGACCACGAAGAAGCCAGAGTTCGTCCGGCGCTTTTGTCAGCGTCGGACAGACTCTCGCAGCAAACACCAGGGTCTATGACACCCGGCGGGCCGATCCTGGCGTAACGCGAGAGATGCGGCACAGGTCGGCGGGGCCGCCTGCGTCACGACTGCACCCGCAACCCGGCCCGCCGTAATCATGCAAGGCCCCATCCTTTCCTACGGTCGCCGGAACAAGCGGCACCCTGCCTGCATCGCCGAAAGAGGCAGTTTCCCATTGCATCAGAGGGTGAACAGCGCCTCGTCCAGATCATAGGCATTGGCCCAGTTCAGCCAATAGACATCGGTCGGACCGAAGATGTAGTCGGTGACGCTCCATTGCCCGGACTGGTTGTGCATCAGGATCATGGCGGTATCGCTCATCACGCCCTTCTTCATCTCGGCGCGAAGGGCGTCTTTGCCCAGTTGATCTTGCTGCCGTCGGGGTTGTGCGGAACGGCCTGAAGATAGGCCCAGGTTCCGTCGGTGCGCAGGACCGAGGCGACAAGGACAATTTCGCGACCGATCTCGGCCTCGATCGGTATGCGCGCAGCGCCCATCAGGGCCTTGCGCAGATCGGTGCCGCGCGCGGGGGTCAGAAGCGCCGCCGGGCTGGCGCGGGATCGAAGGACACCTCTTCAAGCCACACCCCGCGCAGCGCCAGCAGAGCGGAGTTCCCCGCAGTGGGCGCGGTGGCCGAGATTTGCAGATGCTATGGCCCGCTGCCCGGCACGGCGGCAAAGCACAGTTGTCAAACCGTCCAGCATGATCACGTTTCAAGACGCCTCATGTCCAAGGTGAATGCCGCAGCCCGCTTTCCCCGCGACCGACAGGCACCATGGCCAACGCCCCTTCCTTTCCGATCATGCTGCAATATCGGCACGGGCCGACCGATGACGTGGATCCCGCCGATGGTTCGGGGCCGCATGCCGCAACGACACGGCGCGACATCGAAAGGATCGGGATCGGTCGGTGCCCGCGATGGGCAGCAGATGACATCCGGGCTGACGCGGCATGGACGACGATCACAGATTGCGTTGGCAGTTTGATCGTGGTTGGATTTGCGGTGTCCACAGCATGCTCAGGCCCCAGCCGGTCAAGCGTGTTCAGCCCCCTTGTCCGGCAGATGGCAGCCCGATGTTTGACTGGCCAGGAAAAAGCGCGGCCGACGGGGAAGTGCGGCACCCGGCGGTCTTTCACATGCTGGATGTCGCGGCGGTTGCGGAAAGGCTGATCACGCCGTTCGGATACGAGCCGCGGCTGCGCGATGCCCTGGTGCTGCTGGTGGCCTTGCATGACCTTGGCAAGATCAGCGACAGCTTCCGCGCGATGATCGAGACCGGTGTGAGGCAGGGATACCGGCACTGGCAATTGTCCGAGGCGCTGTTCTACGCCCATGATGCCCTGCTGGCCGCGCGGATCGGCGGTGACTGGTGGCAGCGGAGGCCGCTTTATGCGGCGGTGGCCGGGCATCACGGCCAGCCGTCGGATCTTGCTCTTGGCACCCCCGCCCAGCCGTTGCGCGACCAGAGGACGGCATTGGCGCAGATCGGCTCGGGGCTGGAGCCTGCGGGCGAGGTGATCACCGCCTTCTGCGATCTCTGGCCCGATGCGGCGCTGGACAGCCTTGACCCTGAAGACGGCACCACGGCGATGGGCTGGTGGCTGCCCGGCTTTTGCGCGGCGGCGGATTGGGTCGGCTCCAACACGCTCTGGTTTCCGGCCATGGCAGGGCGGCCTTCGCTCGCCGATTATCTGGCACAGGCGCGCGAGGTGGCGGCGGTTGCGGTGGCCGGGGCAGGACTGGCGGGCAGCGCGGTTCGGCCCGGCCAGACCGTCGATTTCGCGCTGCGCCCGATGCAGGCGGCCTGCCGGGACGTGACGCTGCCAGACGGCCCGATGCTGGCGGTGATCGAGGATGAAACCGGGGCGGGCAAGACCGAAGCCGCGCTGATCCTGGCGCATCGCATGGCACAGGCGGGCAAGGGGCGCGGCCTTTTCTTCGCCCTGCCGACCATGGCCACGGCGGATGCGATGTTCACCCGCGCGAAGGATGTCGTCGGCCGGATCTTCGCCGCGCCGACGCTGACCCTGGCGCATGGCCGCGCAGGGCTGGCGGTGCCGTTCCGCGATCTGCCGGCGACGGGCGCACCGGGAGAGGATGAGCCGACCTGCACCGACTGGCTGAAGCAAAGCCGCCGCCGCGCGCTCTTGGCCGATGTCGGCGTGGGCACGGTGGATCAGGCGCTTTTGTCGGTGCTGCCGGTGAAACACCAGACCCTGCGGCATTTCGGGCTGTCGTCGAAAATCCTGATCGTCGACGAGGTTCACGAGATGGGGGAGCCCTACATTGGCAAGGAACTGGAACGCCTCTTGCAGATGCACCGCGCGGTGGGCGGCTCGGCCATCCTCCTGACCGCGACGCTGCCGCTGGACCTGCGGGCGCGCTTGCTGGCGACCTATGACGGGGCCAGTCCCGGCCCGGCCTATCCGGCGCTGACGGCGGCGGGCGGCGCTTCGGTCACGGAATTCCCTGCCGACACCCGGCCGGTGAAAGGCCCGGTGCAGGTGGAACGCATCGACAGCGCCGATGCGGCGGCCGATCTGATGACGGCTGAGGCGGCGAAAGGGGCGGCCTGCGTCTGGGTGCGCAACGGCGTGGACGATGCCATCGCCGCAGTTCAGGCGCTGCGGGCGCGGGGCGTGGCGGCGCGGCTGTTGCATGCACGCTTTGCCCTGAGCGACCGCAAGCGGATCGAGGCCGAGGTGCTGGCCCGCGCGGGCAAGGATGGCGTGTATCGGGCAGGCTTCGTGCTGGTGGGGACGCAGGTTCTGGAGGCGTCGCTCGATCTCGATTTTGATGTCATGGTCTCGGACATCGCCCCCATCGCCGCCTTGATCCAGCGGGCCGGTCGGCTTTGGCGTCATATGGATCGCCGCCCGGCATCGGCGCGCCCGGTCCCGGCCCCGGTGCTGCATGTGCTGTCGCCCGATCCGGGGCAGGTGACGGATGACCGCTGGCTGCACGGCACCCTTGGCAGCGGGGCCTGGGTCTATTCCGTCGCCGAGGTCTGGCGCAGCGCCCGCGTGCTGTTCGCCGCAGGGCGGATCGAGGCCCCGCAGGGCCTGCGGGCACTGATCGAGGCGGTGCATGGCGACGGGGCCGAGGCATTGCCCGAGGCGCTGACGCGGGCCGAGATGCAGGCCGAAGGCCAGAAGATTGCGAAGAAGACCCTGGCGCAGCACAATCTGGTCGACCTGGACAGGGGATACCGCGATGCGGGCAAGGGTCTTGAAGATGTGACCTATCCCACCCGTCTGGGTGAAGAGACGCGCGTGCTGGTTCTGGCCCGCCGGGTGGGGGCGGCGCTTCATCCCTGGGTGACGCCCGATCCGGCAAACGACTCCGGCTGGTCCGACGCCTGGGCCTTTTCCGAGGTCTCGGCCAGCAGCAGGAAGCTCAAGGGTCTGCCGCTGCCCGACCCCTCCGCGCCAGAGATTGCGGCCGTCACGAAGGATTGGCCCGACTGGAAGCGCGGCGCGGTGGTCGTCTGTCCTGTTGCGGAGGACGGCACCATCTGCGAGGGCTTGCGGTATGATCCCGATTGCGGTCTGGTGTTCCTCGCCCCGGACTGATCGGGGATGATCCGTGCTCCGACGAGTTCTGAAATCGAGCTGGAATTTAGTTCCCCGCCTTCGCGGGGATGGAAGTGCTCAGATGAAAACTGAAACCGAGCGGATATAACAAGTGCTCAGACGGTTTCTGTAATCGTTAATATTATATTGACAGCGTGAATTTTATCTGCAAACAAGAAAGCCTCGGGAGGGTGTTCCCCGCCCGAGGCTCCTGAAGGCCACATACTCAGCCGTTGGCGCGGCCAAGATCAGCGAGTGTAAGAAAGATGCAGAAAATACCCTTCTGATCCCGCTCGTGGTGCATTTCATCTAGCATCACCTGCGGGCGTGGGCAAGGACATCAAGTCCTTACCCTTTGCAGGCTGACCCGGCTTCCCGCCATTGCGTCACCTTGCCGCTTTACTGCGCGCCCGGGTCGGCCTTTTATCGTCATGATTGCAAGCAGGGATCACCATGTCTCTCAATCTGATTTCCGATCCGTGGATTCCGGTAATCTGTTCCGATGGCTCCCGTCGGGTCATCGCGCCCTGGCAGATGGCCGAGCCGGGGGCACTCGCCCCGAACTGGCCGCGACCGGACCTGAACATCGCCTGTCTGGAACTTCTGATCGGGCTGGTCTATCTGGCCGATCCCCCCGCCAGTGAACGCGACTGGGACCGGCGGCAGCCGCCCGATCCGGTGCGGCTGCGGGAAAGGCTGGCGGCTTTTGCGCCCGCCTTCAACCTTCTGGGCGACGGGCCGCTGTTCCTGCAGGATCTGGAGCGGCTGGAGGGCGAGGCCAACCCGCCCGACATGCTGTTCATCGACAGCGCGGGTGCGAACACGGCGAAGAACAACGCCGATCTGATGGTGCATCGCGACCGCTATCGCGCGCTGGACCTGCCGCTTGCGGCGATGGCGCTGTATACCTTTCAAGCGTTTGCGCCATCGGGAGGGGCGGGCAACCGCACCTCGATGCGGGGCGGCGGGCCGCTGGTCACGCTGGTCGATCCCGGTGGCGGACTTTGGCCGCGCATCTGGGCCAATGTGCCCTATGGCCAGCCCGCGACGACTCAAAGCCTGCCATGGATGCGCGCCGCCCGCGTTTCGGACAAGGGGCTGGAGACCGATCCGCCGGAAGATGCCCTGTTCGGACCGGAGGCGTTTTTCGGCATGCCGCGCCGGTTGCGGCTGGTGGCCGGTGACACCGGCGTGACGGGAGTGATCCAGAAGCCCTGGGGCACCAGTTATGCGCGCTGGAAGCATCCGCTGTCACCCTATTACCGGCTGAAACCCGGCACGGAATGGCTTCCGAAACATCCGCGCGCCGGGCGGTTCGGCTATCCCAACTGGCTGGGGATCGTCGCTCAGGAAGCGAAAAGCGAGGTGGCCGAACTTTCGCTGTCGCTGCGCGACTGGAACGGGCGCGGCGGCGGGGGCAGCGTCATCGTCGCCGGCTGGGCGATGGACAAGATGAAGCCCCGCGATTTCACCCTGTCGGTGCAGCCCCTGCCCGACCTGCCGGAGGAGGCGCAGGACCGGCTGGCGCGCCTCATCCTCGGGGCCGAGGCGGCGGGCGTCGCGCTCCGAGGCGCGCTGGAGCCGGTGCTGGCCGGCGGCGAAGCGCGCGAGGCCGAGCGGGAGGCGTTCTTCGCCGCCACCGAGGCGCGTTTTGCCGTGCATCTGGCGGCGTTGCGGACCGGTGCCGACCCGCGCGCCGACTGGCTGGCCGACCTGCGCACGCAGGCGCTGCGGCAGTTCGATGCGCTGGCCGTGCCGGGGATCGACCAGCGCGAGACCGACCAGATCGAACGCATCGTCACAGCGCGCAAGTTCCTTGGCCTTGCCTTTGGGGGATATGGCAAACAGGGCAAGACGCTCTTCGAGGCGCTTGAGCTGCCATTGCCGGCGAAGAAGGAGAAAGCGGCATGACCGAAGACAGGAAGGGGCCGGGGGCGATTGCGCTTGGCTGGTGGTCGCGAGAGATCGCGCCCCGCGACATCCCGGCAGCCAAGGGCCTGTCGGCGCGGCTGCGGCGGGCGGCACCCTTGGCGGTGCTGTGCGAACCGGAAGTGCAGAAACTGGGCGCGGCGCTGGGGTTGCGCGCGGCGCAGGCCGGCCGACTGGTGCAGTTGGCAACGCTGCTGGCCGAGCTGCGCGAGACCAGCGCCGAGACCCTGGCCCGCCGTCTTGGCGGGCAGGAACCCGTGCTGTCGTCGCTGCGCTTTCAGCGCTTGTTGCGCGCCGAGGGCGAGGAACTGACCGACCATCTGCGCCGCGCCATCATCATGGCGGACCGGCGCTGCAACGTGGCGGCGCTGGCCGCCGACCTCTTGAACTGGGAGGCCGCGCGTCCGCGCTGGTGCTTCCACTATTTCGGCGCCGACGCGCCTGCAAAAGCTTCCGAGGAGACGACCGAATGACCACCTTCGTGCAATTCCACCTGCTGACCAGCTATGGCCCGTCGAACCCCAACCGCGACGATCAGGGCCGTCCGAAACAGGCCATGGTCGGCGGTGTGCCGCGGCTGCGGATGTCGTCGCAATCGGTGAAGCGCGCGCTGCGGGAAAGCAGCTTCTTCGCGCTGGACCTGGCGGGGCATATGGGAACGCGGACCAAGCAGTTGCATGATCGGCTGCGGCAGCACCTGATCGGAAAGGGCATCGCCGACAAGGCAGCTGCCGATGCCGCCACCACCGTTGCGGCCATCTTCGGCAAGCTGGAGACGGTGAAGGAAAAGGACGGCTCCGAAAAGGTCAAGGCCACGACGCTGGCCTTCATCTCGCCCGCCGAATGGGCGCTGGCCGAGGAATTGGCGGAAAAGGCCGCGGCGGGCGAGGCGCTTCCCAAGGACAAGGACCTGAAAAAGCTGGTCCTGCGCCGGGCCGATGGCGCGGTGGACATCGCCATGTTCGGGCGGATGCTGGCCGATGACGCCGATTTCAACCGCGATGCGGCGGTGCAGGTGGCCCATGCCATCACCACCCATCGCGCGCAGGCCGAGGAGGACTGGTATTCGGCGGTGGATGACCTGAACAAGGCCGAGGATACCGGCGCCGGGCATCTGGGTGAGACCGCCTTCGGATCCGGCATCTATTATCAATATGTCTGCGTGAACGCCAATCTCTTGATCGAGAACCTGGGCGGTGACAAGGAACTGGCGGCACGCGGGGCCGAGGCGCTGGCCAAGGCCCTGCCGCAGACCACCCCGGCAGGCAAGCAGAACAGCTTTGCCCATCGCCCTACGGCTTTCTACATGCGGGCCGAGGCCGGGCCGCGTGCGCCGCGCGATCTGTCGGGGGCCTTCTTCACGCCGGTCGACAGCAAGCTGCGTGATCTGGAAGCCAATGATCTGCAAACTGGCTCGATCAAGGCGCTGGAGAAAACCTCCACCCAGATCGACGCCTGCTATTACGACGGCCAGGCCGAAAGGACCTGTACACCGCTCAACACGCTGGACGGCACCGGCACCCTGTCCGACATCGTCGCCTTCGTCGGCCAAGCGGTACGGGGGGCCTGATGCAGCCCTTCCTCATCTTCGGCCTGACCGCCAGCCTTGGCGCGACGGGCGAACTTGCCGGGCACGAGCGGCGCGGCACCCTGCCCTTTCCCGGCCGTTCGGCGGTGATCGGGCTGATGGCGGCGGCGCTTGGCATCCGGCGCGACGGCGATTTCTCGGTGCTGGAGGCGCTGGAGATCACCATCGGCCTGCATGACAGCGGCACCCCCTTGCGCGATTACCACACCATCGAAACCGTGCCCTCGGCGGCGGTGAAATCGCCCAACTCCCGGCCCGAGGCGCTGCGCGAGGCGCGCGGCCGCACCAACACCAGCATCACCCTGCGCGATTACCGCACCGGGCCGCTGTTCAGCGTCGCCGTGGCCGGAGACGGGCTTGAGACGTTGGCCAGCGCGCTGAACGCCCCGGTCTTCACGTTGTATCTGGGGCGCAAGTCCTGCCCGCTGGCCGCCCCGCCGGGGGCGCGGGTGGTGCAGGCCGAGGGGGCGGAACAGGCGCTGGCGCAACTGATCCTGCCGCCCTGGCGGCAGGATGTGGGGCTGCGGGCCGTGGTTGTCGAAGACCCCACGGGCGAGGTGCTGCACGATCGGGCCATCGACCGCGCGCGCTGGCACTTCGCGCCGCGCCGGGTGGCGGTGCGGCCGGTGACGGGGGCTGCGCCATGACGCTTTACCTCAGCCATCTGCGCCTGTCGCGGCGGCCTTCGGCGCAGGCGCTGGCCCCCTTGCTGGCCCCGGCCGATCCGGCAGCGCGCAAGTCCGCCCAGCACAACCTGCTGTGGTCGGTTTTCACCGACGGCCCCGCCCGCACCCGCGATTTCCTGTGGCGGGAAGAGCGGGAGAACAGCTTCCTGACCCTCTCGTCCCGCCCCCCCGTGCAAACCGACCTCTTCGAGCCGCATCAGGTGAAGGAGTTCGCCCCCACACTGTCGCCCGGCGACCGGCTGGATTTCCAGCTGCGCTGCAATGCCACCCGGCAAAAGCGGGGCGACAAGCCGCAGCGCGTGGATGTGGTAATGGATGCGCTCTCGGCCCTTCCCCCTGCGGAAAGGGCCACCCAACGCATGCGGCTGGCCAGCCAGGAGGGCCGTGCATGGCTCGCCCGACTGGGGAAGAAATCGGGATTTCTGGTGCAGGAAGCCGAGGCGGCGGATTACAGCACCGAGGTGCTGCCCCGCCATCGCGGACCGCGCAAGGGGCAGCCGCAGTTCGGCATCCTGGACCTGACCGGCCGGATCGAGATCACCGATCCAGCGGCGTTCCTGGCGCAGGTGGCGGCGGGTTTTGGCCGGGCCAAGGCGTTCGGCTGCGGCCTGATGCTGATCCGGCGCGCGCCATGACCGGCGCGGGCAGCGGCCTGCCTGATCTTGCCCCGCCCTCGCCGATCCCGCTGAAGGATCGCGCCTCGATGGTCTTTGTCGAACATGCACGGCTTGACGTGCTGGACGGTGCCTTCGTCGCGGTCAATGCCGATGGCACCCGCACGCAGATTCCTGTCGGCGGCATCGCCTGCATCCTGCTGGAACCCGGTGCCCGCATCAGTCATGCCGCCGTGGCGCTGGCCGCCCGTGTCGGCACGCTGATCACCTGGGTCGGCGAAGGTGGTGTGCGGCTTTATTCGGCCGGGCAACCGGGCGGCGCGCGTTCGGACCGGCTGCTCTGGCAGGCCCGCATCGCGCTGGACGATGCCGCGCGGCTGCGCGTCGTCCGCAAGATGTACGCGATGCGTTTTGGCGAAGAGGCCCCCTCGCGCCGCTCGATCGACCAGTTGCGCGGGATCGAAGGGGTAAGGGTGCGCGAGACCTATGCCCTCCTGGCCGACCGCCACGGCGTCGACTGGAAGCGCCGCCGCTATGACGCGAAGGATTGGGAGGCGGGCGATGTCCCCAACCGCTGCCTCTCTGCCGCCACCGCCTGCCTGCATGGCCTGTCCGAGGCCGCGGTGCTGGCCGCCGGATACGCCCCCGCCATCGGCTTTCTGCATTCGGGCAAGCCGCTCTCCTTCGTCTATGACATCGCCGATCTCTTCAAGCTGGAGACCGTGGTGCCCGAGGCGTTCCGCATCGCCGGTCTGGCCGCCAAGGGTCGGCTGGACATGGCCCCCGACCGCGCCGTCCGGCTGGCCTGTCGCGACGCCTTCCGCAAGACCGGCCTTCTGTCGCGCATCATCCCCGCCATCGACGAGGTGCTGTCTGCGGGCGATCTGCCCCGCCCCGATCCCCCGCCCGAGGCGATGCCCGTCGCCATCCCCGAAGAGACCAGCGGCGATGAGGGCCATCGCGGATGATGGTCGTCGTGGTCTCGAACGCCCCACCCCGCCTGCGCGGCCGCCTTGCCGCCTGGCTGGTCGAACTGCGGGCCGGGGTCTATGTCGGCGACTATTCCGCCCGCACGCGCGAGATGATCTGGGATCAGGTGCTGGCGGGCCTTGACGCAGGTGACGCCGTGATGGTCTGGAAGGCGCCGACCGACCAGGGCTACGACTTCCTGACCCACGGCCGCAACCGCCGCATGCCGGTGGATTTCGACGGATTGAAGCTGGTGAGATTCCTGCCGGAAAACCCCTCTGACCCCGGCCCGGCAAAGGCCACCAAAGCCGGTGCGCTCTTTGACATTGTGAATTGATCGGCAAATCAATACGCTACAGAAAGACTGTTCCCCGCACCCGCGGGGATGAACCGGTCACATGCGCCCCCGGTCCATCGAGATGACTCTGTTCCCCGCACCCGCGGGGATGAACCGGCACTTGCGCCAAGCAAGAGTGCTGCGAGAGCCTGTTCCCCGCACCCGCGGGGATGAACCGCGACGGGCGGGCAGGAAGTCCAAGGCGCTGACCTGTTCCCCGCACCCGCGGGGATGAACCGCAGCCTGAATATCAAGGGGCCGGGTGGGCCATCTGTTCCCCGCACCCGCGGGGATGAACCGCTCACCTTTGCGCCCTCCGTGCCTTCTCAGCGCTGTTCCCCGCACCCGCGGGGATGAACCGCCCCGCCCGAATGCTGGCCGTCTTTCGGCTTCCTGTTCCCCGCACCCGCGGGGATGAACCGGTGGACCGTTGCTGAAGCTCGAACTTGCGGAGCTGTTCCCCGCACCCGCGGGGATGAACCGCGTCGATCACGCTGATCGTGTCGCCCGCGTTCCTGTTCCCCGCACCCGCGGGGATGAACCGCCATTTGTTCGCGTATTTCTGCGGGTCCATCACTGTTCCCCGCACCCGCGGGGATGAACCGCCCCACAGGCCAGCGGTCGTGGCATTGCGCCGCTGTTCCCCGCACCCGCGGGGATGAACCGCCCCGCCTCCTGCACTGCCTCGTAATCGTCGTCTGTTCCCCGCACCCGCGGGGATGAACCGCACCGGGATATAACCGGCAGGAACGACGACACCTGTTCCCCGCACCCGCGGGGATGAACCGCCATGCGGCAAGTGCTGGCGGTGCAGGCGTAACTGTTCCCCGCACCCGCGGGGATGAACCGGCAGCGTTGACGCGCTCCGCGCGTTCCAGCTTCTGTTCCCCGCACCCGCGGGGATGAACCGCGAATGCAGAGCATGCTATCTGGCTGACCGGGCTGTTCCCCGCACCCGCGGGGATGAACCGGCCCATGTCTGCCGCGCGCGCCATATTGTCATCTGTTCCCCGCACCCGCGGGGATGAACCGCGCGTGGGCTTCTCTGCGGCGCGGTAGGCGATCTGTTCCCCGCACCCGCGGGGATGAACCGGCATCTGCCCATTCCGGGGTGACGAAGACCTTCTGTTCCCCGCACCCGCGGGGATGAACCGGTGCGCTTCCTTTTTTGGGGTGCAGAAACTCGCTGTTCCCCGCACCCGCGGGGATGAACCGGCGGCGGTCCTACCCAACACGCAACTGAGGGTCTGTTCCCCGCACCCGCGGGGATGAACCGCCACCTTTGATGCCGTTCTTGACGGTCGTTGGCTGTTCCCCGCACCCGCGGGGATGAACCGGGCGGCGACAGCCGCAAGGAAGAATACCCTCCCTGTTCCCCGCACCCGCGGGGATGAACCGGTGCTGATGATGCGCCTATCGTGCGAGCGGCTCTGTTCCCCGCACCCGCGGGGATGAACCGGCGCAGCAGCCCGCAGGCAGCATCCAATCCGTCTGTTCCCCGCACCCGCGGGGATGAACCGGCGAGAGCGTCGATCCGTTTGTCTGCGCATCGTGCCAGGTCACATGGCCAAGCCTGCAGCGGTCACAGCGGCTTCAGCACCGGCAGCAGCAGGGCGAAGAGTTCGGCCTGGCTGCTGATGCCGCAGCGGGCGTAAAGCTGGCGGCGGAACACCTTGACCGTCTGCACCGAGACCCACAGCCGCAGCGCGATCGAGGTGGAGGAATGGCCGCGCAGGATCAGCAGCGCCACCTCGGCCTGCCGTGGTGACAGCCGGATGCCGCGCGCCTCCAGCGCCGCGATCAGCCCGGCGGCCACATCCTCGCGCCCCTCCTCGGCCGCCTTCAGCCCGGCCCAGTGCGTCTCGGCCAGGGCCAGCACCACCGGGGCCAGCCGGGCGACCGTTTCGACCTCACGCCCGGAAAACGGCTGGCCCGAGGTGCGGTCGCGGCCAAGGCAAAGGTTCAGGCTGACGCCGGGAGCGGGATAGGCCAGATAGGTCAGCTCATCAATCAGCGTGGTTTCCTGATAATATTCAAGGAAGTAGCGGCTGCGCTGAAAGGCATCGGGGGCCACGTCGAGCAGGCGATACAGACCCGCAGGCACCCGGCTGACATGCAGATCGTGGAACGGATCCAGCAGATAGGCCCCGGCCAGATAGGTGGTGGGCAGCGCATCGAAGACCGGACTGTCGCCCGATTGCACATACAGCACCTGCGGCGGGCCGGAATCGCGATAGGCCAGGATGATCAGATTGTCGGGGGCGGCCAGCCGCTGAAACACCTGCATCAGCGCCGCCTCGAACCCCGGCCGCCCCAGTCGGCGCACGGCTTCGGCCAACGCGTCCTCGGCCTGGTTGGGCCATGGGTCCATCTTGTCCTCCGATACCTCTCTGGGGGTATATACCCCCCTTTCCCCTTATGCCTAGCCTGTATCAGCCGAAGCCGGGGGTATGCATGGCGGATGCCATCGAGATCATCAATGTCGTCAAGCGCTTTGGCACCACGACGGCCCTGCAAAGCCTGACGCTCTCGATCGCGGATAATGAATTCTTCACCCTGCTTGGCCCGTCTGGCTGCGGCAAGACCACGCTTCTGCGGATGATCGCGGGGTTCGAAGGTGTCAGCGCGGGCGAAATCCGCCTGTTCGGCCAAAACATCGCCACCCTGCCCCCCGACCGCCGCCCGGTGAACACGGTCTTCCAGCATTACGCGCTGTTCCCGCATATGCCGGTGATCGACAATGTGGCCTTCGGGCTGAAGATGAAGGGGGTCGATCTGGCGACCCGCCGGGCGCGGGCGGGCAGGATGCTGGAAATGGTGCATCTGTCGGCCTTTGCCGACCGGCTGCCGGCGCAGCTTTCGGGCGGGCAACAGCAGCGGGTGGCGCTGGCCCGCGCGCTGGCACCCGAGCCGCGCGTGCTGCTCCTGGACGAACCTCTGTCGGCGCTGGATCTGAAGCTGCGCCAGGCGATGCGGATCGAGTTGAAGCAGTTGCAGCAGGACACCGGGATCACCTTCATCTTCGTCACACATGATCAGGAAGAGGCGCTGACCATGTCCGACCGCATCGCCGTGATGTCGGCCGGGCGGTTGCAGCAGGTGGGCACGGCGCGCGACATCTATGAGGCCCCGCTGAACCGGTTTGTCGCGGATTTCATCGGCGAGACCAACCTGCTGGAGGTCGACGTGCCCCGCGTCGAAGCCGGGCAGGCAAGCGTCACCCTGCCCGGCGGCGTCGGGATCACCTGCCCCGCCGCATCGGACAGCCCCGGCCGCCATACGCTGTCGATCCGCCCCGAGCGTCTGTCGCTGTCCCCGGACGGCCCGCTGAAGGCGCGGCTGGAACGGGTGGTCTATCTGGGCACCGACCTGCATCTGATGACCCGGCTGGCCGATGGCACGGCCCTGGTGGTGCGGACGCAGAATTCCAGCCGCCTGCCCCCGCCGGTCGAGGGTTCCGAGGTTTCCATCGCCATCGAGGAAGGTGCCGCGCGCCTTCTGGCAGACTGATGGCCGGGGCCGTGCCATCGCCGAAAGCGGGCCAGACGACGGGCTGGCGGCCGCTGGTGCTGCCGCTCTTGCTGCCGACATGGGCGGTGATCGGCATCTTCCTGGCGCTGCCCGTGGTGCTGATGGTGGTCTATTCCTTTCTGACCAAGGAATTCCGCGGCGGGGTGATCTGGGAATTCTCGCTGGCCGCCTATGACCAGTTCTTCATCACCCGCGGCCTGTTCGGGGATGAGCCGGCATCGCTGGAATGGACCTATATCCTGATCTTCTGGCGTTCGCTCTGGCAGGCGGCGCTGGCAACGCTCTTGTGTCTTGCGATCGGCTTTCCAACCGCCTGGTTCATCGCCACGCGGCCCGCGCGCAGCCGCAACATCTGGCTGTTCCTGATCACCATTCCCTATTGGGTCAACCTTCTGATCCGCACCGTCAGCCTGAAGTTCCTGATCCGCGACAATGGCCCGCTGAACGAATTCCTGATGGGGATCGGCCTGACCCATGGCCCCCTGCCGCTGGTGAACACCAACCTGGCCGTGCAGCTGGGGCTGTTCTACAGCTACCTGCCCTTCATGGTGCTGCCGGTCTATGCGGCGGTGGAACGCTACAACTTTGCCCTGAGCGAAGCCGCCGCCGATCTATACGCAAACCGCTGGCGCACCTTGTTCGAGATCACCCTGCCTGTCGTGCGTCCCGGCATCGTGGCGGGCTGCCTGCTGGTCTTCATCCCCTCCCTCGGGGCCTTCCTTGCGCCCGATCTTCTGGGCGGGGCCAAGACCTTCATGATCGGCAGCCTGATCGACGAACAGTTCAAGGGCAGCCAGGGCAACTGGCCGTTTGGGGCGGCCGTGTCGGTCATCCTGATGACGCTGGTGATGCTGGCCCTGCTGGCCTATGCCCGCAGCAGCCGGAGGGCGGCAGGATGAAGGGGGTGCGGCATTACCCCGGCTTCTTCGCGCTGGCGGTGGCCTGCCTGGTCATCCTCTACGCGCCGCTGCTGGTGGTCACGGTCTACAGCTTCAACGATTCAAACTCGATCACCCAATGGGGCGGGTTTTCCTGGCGCTGGTATGCCGAGGTGTTCACCGGCCCGGAAGCGCCCCGCTTCGGCCTTGCCACCCGCAATTCGCTGACCATCGCCGTGCTGGCCGCCACCGCTGCCACGCTGATCGCCACCGCCGCCAGCCTGGCCATGGTGCGGGGCGGGCGGTTTCGCGGCAAGAGCGCGAGTTTCGCGCTGATCAGCCTGCCGCTGATGGTGCCCGAGATCGTCACCGCCGTCGCCTGCCTGATCTTCTTCACCATGATCGGCCTGAAGACCGGCTATGGCACCATCCTGATCGCCCATGCCACCTTCTGCATCCCCTTTGCCTATCTGCCCATTGCAGCCCGGCTGGAGGGGGTGGAAAGCTTCTACGAGGAAGCGGCCCGCGACCTGTACGCGACGCGCTGGCAGGCCTTTGTCCAGATCCTGCTGCCGCTGATCGCGCCGGGGCTGATTTCGGGCTGGCTTCTGGCCTTCATCATCAGCCTTGACGATTTCATCATCACCAGTTTCGTCAAGGGCGCCGGGATGGAAACCCTGCCCACCGCCATCTTCGGCAGCGTCAAGCAGGGCATCAAGCCCAGCATCATGGCGATTTCCACCCTGATGCTGGTGGCTTCGGTCGCCGTGGTGTCCCTGTCCTATCTGATCAACCGAAAGGGCCGTCAGAGCCCGTAATCCAACCGAGAGGAAGCCCATGCCCCATCTGCTGCGCACTGCCACCGCCCTTGTGGCCCTGATCGCCTCGCCCGCCTTTGCCGAGGGCGAACTGAAGGTCTACCACTGGTTCGAATACATTCCGCAGGAACTGGTCGACAAGTTCCAGGCCGAGACCGGGATCAAGGTGACGATCGACACCTATGATTCGAACGAAGCCATGCTTGCCTCGCTGAAGGCGGGAAAGCTGGGCCAGTATGATGTCACCGTGCCCGGTGACTATATGGTCAAGATCCTGATCGACGAAGGCATGGCCGATACCTACACCCCCGAGGAGATGCCGAATTTCGGCAATATCGCCGAACGCTGGAAGGATGTGCCCTTCGATCCCGGCTGGACCCATTCGATCCCTTATCAATGGGGGTCCACCTCTTTCGCGGTGAACCGCGATGTCTATCAGGGGCCGATCGACTCGCTTTCGGTGATCTTCGCTCCTCCGGCCGAGCTGAAGGGCAAGATCAATGTCATCGACACCCCCGGAGAGCTGCTGACGCTGGCGTCGTTCTACATGGGCATCCCGCAATGCAGCACGGATCGCGAACAACTGAAGGCACTGATGGACATGCTGCTGACCGCCAAGGCGGATTGGGCCAGCTTCGGCTCGGACACCGCCAAGGATGTGCTGGTGTCGGGCGATGCCGCCGCCGGAATGATCTGGAACGGCTTTGCCGCCAAGGCGCGGGCCGAGGGCGCCAATGTCGAATATGCCTATCCGAAGGAGGGCGTGATCGTCTGGATGGACAGCGTCGTTCTGCTGAAGGACGCCCCCAACCGCGAAAACGCGCTGAAATTCATGAACTTCCTGCTGGAACCCGAGAATGCCGCCGCCGTCACCAACTATACCGCCTATACCGACGGCGTTACCGGCACCGAGGCTTTCCTGAGCGAGGCGATCAAGACCAGCCCCGAGACCAACCCGCCGGCCGATGCGAAGTTCGAATTCGTCCAGCCCTGCGACGAGGAAACCCAGAAGCTGTATGACGCGATCTGGACCAATCTGAAGAAGTGACCCCCTGCCCCGCCGCCCGCGCCCTGCTGCGCGGGCGGTGCCCGCAAAACCGGCCCGCTGCCGTCGTTACCGATTGACGCCCCCCGCCAAACCCCCTAAATCCGCACCAGCGAGGCGGGTGGGCAGGCAGGCTATGCACCGGATTGCAAATCCGAGTAGACCGGTTCGATTCCGGTACCCGCCTCCAGAATATCAGGCTTTCTGACAGAAAAGGTCGCCCTTCCGGGCGGCCTTTCTGCTGATACTCGACCGCTCAGGCGGTGATGAAATCGCGGACGAAGGCGGTTGCGGGGCGGGCGCGGATGTCCTGGGGTTTACCGATCTGCTCGATCCGGCCCATCGACATGACGACAACCAGATCGGCCAGTTCCATCGCCTCGTCCTGATCATGGGTCACGAAGACGGTTGTCAGCCCGGTTTCGTCATGGATGTCGCGCAGCCCCTGACGCAGTTCCTTGCGGACTTTGGCATCCAGCGCGCCGAAGGGTTCGTCGAGGAGGAGCATGCGCGGCTCGATGGCCAGGGCGCGGGCAAGGGCAACCCGCTGGCGCTGGCCGCCCGACAGCTGGCTGGGATAACGCGCGCCGATCTCGGGCAACTGGATCAACTCCAGCAACCGGGTGACGCGGCGGGCAATCTCGGCCTTCGGCGGACGGCTGGCGCGGGGGCGCGCCTTCAGGCCATAGGCGATGTTGTCGAACACGGTCATGTGCCGGAAGAGGGCGTAGCTTTGAAAGACAAAGCCCGCCCGGCGCTGCTGCACGGTCAGGCCCGTGGCATCCAGCCCATCGAACCGCACCCGGCCCGAGGTGGGAAACTCCAGGCCCCCAAGGATGCGCAGAAGCGTGGTCTTGCCCGAACCGGAGGGGCCCAAGAGCGCCACCAGCGCCCCCGAGGGGATGGACAGCGAGACCGGATGCAGCGCTGCGGTGGTGCCGAAGGCTTTGGAGATTTCGTCGATTTCGATATGCATGGGCATGGTCCTTGTGATGGGCCGCCGGGGGCCTTGCCCCCGGACCCCCAGGATATTTGAGGACAGAAAATGGCGCGTTCCCATCCTAGTGACGGTGCGAGGCAGAGAGCTGGTCGGCATGGCGAAGCTCCAGCGCGGTCTTCAAAAGAAGCGTGACAAGCGCCAGCAGGGTCAGCACCGCGGCCAGGCTGAAGGCCGCAACCGAGAGATATTCGTTGTAGAGCATCTCGATGGTGATCGGCATGGTGGCGGTCTGGCCGCGGATCTTGCCCGAGACGACGGCGACGGCCCCGAATTCACCCATGGCGCGGGCGTTGCACAGAAGAACGCCGTAAAGCAACGCCCAGCGGATGTTGGGCAGGGTCACGGTCAGGAACGTGCGCCAGCCCGAGGCGCCAAGCGTCAGCGCGGCCTCTTCCTCGGCCCGGCCCTGTTCGATCATCACCGGGATCAGCTCGCGCGCGACGAAGGGGAAGGTGACGAACATCGTCGCCAGCACGATCCCCGGCAGGGCGAAGACGATGGGATAACCCTGTGCCACCAGCCAGCCGCCCATCCAGGAATTCGCCCCGAACATCAGCACGATGCACAGACCTGCCACAACGGGCGAAACCGAGAACGGCAGGTCGATCAGGGTGATCAGGAAGGCCTTGCCGCGAAAGTCGAACTTGGTGATGAACCAGGCGGCCGCGATCCCGAAGGCGGCGTTCAGCGGCACCGAGATTGCCGCGATCATCAGCGTCAGCTTGATCGCCGCCAGCGCATCGGGGTTGCCCAGGCTTTTGACGGCGGCCGTCCAGCCCTGTCGCAGCGCCTCGGCAAAGACCACCAGCAGCGGGGCAAAGACCAGAATGCCGATCCCGGCCACCGCGACGCCGATCATGACCCGGCGGGCCAGAGGCGTTTCATCGGTGGCGGGGCGGAAACGGGGGATGGCGACATCAGACATAACCAATTCTCCGGCGGCTCCAGATCTGGATCAGGTTGATGACCAGCAGCATGGCAAAGCTGATCAGCAGCATGGCGATGCCGATGGCGGCCGCCGCGTCATAGTTGAATTCTTCCAGCTGGATCACGATCAGCAGGGGCGCGATCTCGGTCACAAGGGGGATATTCCCGGCAATGAAGATGACCGAGCCGTATTCGCCCACCGCGCGGGCCAGCGACAGCGCAAAGCCGGTCAGGGCGGCGGGGGCCAGCATCGGCAGGATCACCCGGCGCAGGGTATAAAGACGGCTGGCCCCCAGCGTGGCCGAAGCTTCCTCGACCTCGCGCTCGATCTCTTCGACCACGGGCTGCACGGTGCGGGCGACGAAGGGCAGGCCGACGAAGACCAGCGCCAGGAAGATGCCCCACTGGCTGTAGGCGATCTTCACGCCGATGTCCTTTGCCAGCGCCCCGAACACCCCGTTCGGGGCGTAAAGCGCGGTCAGCGCAATGCCGGCAACGGCGGTCGGCAGGGCAAAGGGCAGATCGACGGCGGCATCCAGCAGGCGGCGGCCGGGAAAGCGGTAGCGCACCAGAACCCAGGCCAGCAGCACACCGAAGACAAGGTTCAAGAGGGCGGCAAACAGCGACAGCCGGAACGACAGGAACAGGGCCTTCCACACCCTTTCGCGGTTCACCGTGGCCCAGATGCCATCCAGCCCGTAGGTGGCGCCCTTCAGAAGAAGGGCGCCGATGGGCAGAAGGACCACAAGCGACAGCATCGTCAGGGTGATCCCCAGGCTCAGCCCCAGACCGGGCATCGGGGATCGGTGGATCAGCGGCCTGCCCATCGGATCACCTCACTTCGGCACATAGATCTGGTCGAAGATGCCGCCATCGCCGAAATGTTCGGGCTGCACCTTTTTCCAGCCGCCGAAATGGGCGATGTCGACCAGTTCCAGCGCCGGGAACCGCGCCACATCTTCCGGCGCGGCCGCCGAGGGATCCCAGGCGCGGTAGAAATGCTTGAACGCCAGCGCCTGCCCTTCGGGGCTGTAGAGGAAGTCCAGATAGGCCGTCGCCAGCTTGCGGCTTTCCTCGGTGGTGACGTTGCCTTCGACCAGCGCCACCGGCGGTTCGGCCAGGACCGAGACCGAAGGCACCACGATGTCGAACTGATCGTCGCCCAGTTCCTTCAGCGCGAGATAGGCCTCGTTCTCCCAGGCCAGCAGCACGTCACCGATGCCGCGCTGCGCAAAGGTGGTGGTCGATCCGCGCGCGCCCGAATCCAGCACCGGAACATGTTTGAACAGCTCGCCCACAAACGCCTTGGGGTCCTGCCCGTTCTTTTCGGCCCAGGCCCAGGCCGCCAGATAGTTCCAGCGCGCCCCGCCGCTGGTCTTGGGGTTGGGCGTGATCACCTCGACCCCCTCGCCGACCAGATCGCCCCAGTCCTTCAGGCCCTTGGGGTTGCCCTCGCGCACCAGGAACACGATGGTCGAGGTATAGGGGCTGGAATTGTGCGGCAGTTTCGACTGCCAGTCGGTCGGCAGCTTGCCCGCCTCGGCGATCTTGTCGATGTCCGAGGCCAGCGCCAGCGTCACCACCTGCGCGGCCAGCCCGTCGATCACCGCGCGGGCCTGGCTGCCCGAGCCGCCATGGCTGACCTCGATGGTGGGGGCCTCGTTGCCCTGCGCCACCCAGAAGGCCGCAAAGGCTTCGTTGACGTCACGATACAGCTCTCGTGTCGGGTCGTAGCTGACGTTCAGCAGGCTTTCGGCCTGCACCTGCACCGGAGCGGCACCGAAGGCCAGCACCGACAGGGCCAGCGCCGACAGCGCGCCCTTCAACTGACGGGTAACGGGCCAGCCGGTCAGGCGGCGGGCACCATCTGCGATGGTCAGGCGGCCGTCGGCGTGATCCTGCACGACAGGGCCCTGCGCCGAAACCGTGCCGGCAAGGGTGATGGTTGCGAACATGGGGGTCTCCTTGATGGCCCGCGCCGGGCGCGTGGGGATGGATCTGAAGGGCACAAGGCCCAGGATGGTTTGCGGAAAGGATGCGGGGATCATTGCAGGCCCTTCCTGTCGATGGGGTCGATCCGGGCCTCCCAGACCGTTGCGTCGCGGCCGTGCAGCAGTTCGGCGGCGGCATCGTCGGGACGGCGGGTCAGCATCACCAGCGGGCTGCCGTTGACGCGGTGAACGCGGCCGGTGCGGCGGTCGACCAACTGCACGGCATAGGCGGCGGGGCGAAGTGCTGCGGTCATCACGGCACCAGCCGCAGCGCCAATGCGCCCCACAGACCCAGGCACATCAGGGCAACGGCGCAGAAGGCGGTGCTTGCGGGCAGGGCCAGCGGACGGCGGCCCGCGAAGACAAGGCCATCAGTCGTGTCGAAGGTGCGCGCGGCCATATCGGTTCTCCTTTGCGTCACAGTCGGGTTGCGCTCGATTACCCATTAATAACGACAGGTGTAGTCGAGTATTGCAAAGGAAAATTCACGCTAAAAATGATCGTGATTTTAGAAGATCCTTCTCCGCCCCTGCCCTGCGATCGATGCCGGGCAGGATGGAAAACCCGCAGGACGCGAAAAGCGGCCTGCGTCATCGGGAAGACTGCGCCGAAGTTGCCGAGGGATCAGGCCTGCGCTGCTGCGTCCAGCGAGACGCCCGGCAACCCACCCTGCCGCAACATGTCGGCCAGCGTCAGCGAGTCGATGATCAAGAGATAGGACCAGAACACTTCGGCAAAGATCTTGCGGATACGGCAGGTCGCCTCGTCCTTGCAATCCTCGCAGCGCTGATAGGCCCGGCGCGACAGGCAGGGCAAGGGCGCGATCGGTCCGTCGATGGTGCGCAGAAGCTCCGAGATCGAAACTTCCGATGGCTTCTTGATCATGCTGTAGCCGCCCGACCGCCCGCGGGTCGAGGCAATCACGCCGGCATTGCGCACTTCCAGCAGGATATGCTCCAGAAACCGCTTCGGCGTGCCCGAGCGTTTGGCGATCTCTTCGATCGTCAGCGCCTCGGGCTTGTCCTTTGCGGCCTCGTCGGCCAGCACAAGCAGGGCCTTCAGGGCATATTTCATCTTCTGCGTGATCATGCTTCAGCGATACGTCCAGGAATGGCGAGAATCAATGTCGGGATTTCCATTTCCGACCGGCAAGCCAGCGCCGTTGCCGCAAAACCGCAATAAAACAAGGCAGAACTTTCACCGGAACCGAACGGCACACTATACACGATAAAGACTATAGACTTTTATTTGTTTTCCTGCATCCTGAGCGACAGGCCCAGTCTTCGGGCCGGAAAGGCAGCCGCAGATGACCGACCTCGACCTGATCGACCGCAAGATCGTCGCCGAACTGATGCGCGATGCCACCCTGCCCATCGCCCAGATCGCCGACAAGGCGGGGCTGTCGCAGACCCCGTGCTGGAAGCGCATTCAAAAGCTGGAAGCCGCCGGCATCCTGACCGGGCGTGTGGCGCTGGCCGATCCGGCGAAACTGGGCTTCGGCCTGACGGTCTTTGTGGGCATCGAAGCCCCCGATCATTCCGCCGACTGGCGCGCCACCTTTGCCGCCGCCACCGATACCATCCCCGAGATCATGGGCGTCTACCGCATGGCAGGCGAGATGGATTATCTTCTGCATGTCGCGGTGCCCGACATGGCCGCCTTCGACGCGCTTTACAAACGGCTGACGGATGCGGTGCCGATCAAGAACGTCACCAGCCATTTCGCGATGGAGCGGATCAAGTTCACCACCGCCTATCCGGTCGACACGAAGACCCGCTGACCGTCAGGCCAGCGCCAGCCTTGCCTTGCGGCGTTCGGCCTGGACATCGGGGTCCGGGTCCAGCCCGGCCGCCAGCAGCCGCTGGGTATAGGCTTCGCGCGGGGCATCGAAGACCTGCGCCACCGGGCCCAGTTCCACCACCCTGCCCTTCTGCATCACCATCACCTGATCGGCGAAATCGCGCACCACCGGCAAATCATGCGCGATGAAGATGAAGCTGATCCCCAGCCGTTTGCGCAGATCGTCCAGAAGCGCGATCACCTGCGCCTGGACCGACACATCCAGCGCCGACACCGCCTCGTCACAGATGATCAGCTTCGGCTCCAGCGCCAGCGCGCGGGCGATGGCAATCCTCTGCCGCTGCCCGCCCGAGAATTGATGCGGATAGCGGTTGGCCATTTCGGGTTTCAGCCCCACCTGCGCCAGCAATTCGGCCACCCGCGCCTTCCACTGGTGACGCGGCAGGATCTCGGGATGGATCACCCAGGCTTCGGTGATCAGCTGCCAGACCGTCATGCGCGGGTTCAGGCTTTGCGTCGGGTCCTGGAACACCATCTGCAAATCGCGGCGCAGCTTGAACAGCTCTGCCGGTTTCATGGCAAACAGATCCTTGCCCTGCCACAGGGCCTGCCCGCCGCTGGGCTCTTCCAGCCGCAGCAGCATCTTGGCCACGGTGGATTTGCCCGACCCGGATTCGCCGACAATGGCCAGCGTTTCGCCCGCCATCAGGTCAAAGGACACCTCCTCGACCGCGGCAAACTGGCCATAGACCTTGCGGGCCTTGCGCACCGACAGCACGGGTTCGGCGCGCGGCAGTTCGGGATGCATCGCCCCCTTGCCAGGGGCAGCACCAATCAGACGGGCGGTATAGGGATGCTGCGGGTTGCGATAGACATCGCGCGTCACCCCGGTTTCCACCATCTCGCCGCCGTTCATCACCACCACGCGGTCGGCGATTTCAGCCACAACGCCCAGATCATGCGTGATGATCAGCACGCCCATGCCGGTTTCCTGCTGCAATTCCTTCAGCAGGGCCAGAACCTCGGCCTGAACGGTCACATCCAGCGCCGTAGTCGGCTCATCGGCAATCAGCAGATCGGGGCGCAAGGCCAGCGCCATGGCGATCATCAACCGCTGGCGCTGACCGCCGGAAAATTCATGCGGATATTTCTTCAGGCTGGCCGCCGGGTTGGGGATGCCCACCCGCCCCACCAGCCGCAGCGCCTCGGCCCGCGCGGTGGCCCGGTCGGCGCCATGCGCGGTCAGTGCCTCTTCGATCTGCCAGCCGACGGTATAGACCGGGTTCAGATGGCTGAGCGGATCCTGAAAGATCATCGCGATCCGTCGCCCGTTGATGTCGCGCCGGGCCTGGGCGGGCAGCTTCAGCAGATCCTGCCCGTCGAACAGGATCTGCCCGCTGGTGATCTTTCCCGGCGGCATGTCGATCAGATCCATGATGGCCGAAGACGACACCGACTTGCCCGACCCGGATTCCCCCAGGATGGCCAGCGTCTCGCCCCGGTCCAGATGAAAGCTGACGCGCTTGACTGCATGGACGGTGCCCGCGGCGGTGTGGAAATCGACCGACAGGTCACGCACGTCCAGAAGAAGGTTCTTGTCCCCGCTCATGCCTTGGCCTCCGCTTTGGTCTGCCGCATTTCCAGCCGCCAGCGCTGCGTCGGGTCCAGTGCGATGCGCATCCAGTTCGACAACAGGTTCAGCGACAGCGTGGTCAGGATGATGGCCAGCCCCGGCCAGAACGACAGCCACCAGGCGGTCGTCAGATATTGCTTGCCCTGCGCGATCATCAGCCCCCAGGTGATTTCGGGCGGCTGGATGCCGATGCCCAGGAAGGACAGCGCGGATTCCGCCAGCATGACGAAGGCGAAATCCAGCGTGGCAATGGTCATCAGCGTCGGCAGCACCACAGGCAGGATATGGCGGAAGATGATGCGCGGGGTCGATGCCCCCATCACCTGCGCCGCCTGCACGAACATCCGCTCGCGGATTTCCATCACCTCGGCGCGGGTGGTGCGCAGATAAACCGGGATGCGGGTGATCGCCAGCACCACCACCAGATTCAGCACCGACGGCCCCAGGATATACAGCACCACCACCGCCAGCAGCAGCGACGGGAAGGACATGATCACATCGGCCAGCCGCAGGATCACCATCCCGGTCCGCTTGCCCGAATAGCCCGCGATCAGGCCCAGGAAGGTGCCGATCAGCGCCGATCCGATCACCGCGCCCGCCGCCACCGTCATGGTGTTCTGCGACGCCACGATGATCCGTGCCAGCAGCGGGCGGCCCAGCGCATCCGCCCCCAGAATCCACAGCCAGCCACGCTCCCACTCAAAGGGCGGGGCATTGCGGCCGCGCAGGTTCTGCTTTTGCGCCGCCGCATCCAGCCACCACGGCCCGATCACCGCCAGCACGAAGATCAGGATCAGGAACAGCGCCGCCGCCAGCGCGAACTTGTCGGCCCATAGCATCCGCAGGAAACGGGCCAGCGGTTTCGGCTCGTCCGGGATCATGTCGATCTGTGTCATGCCCGTCCCCTAGTGCCGGATGCGCGGATCGAGCAGCGAATAGGCCATGTCGATCAGCAGGTTCATCAGGAAAATGGCGATGGCCGTCACCATGATGGCCGCCAGAACCACGTTGAAATCACGTTGCAGGATGCTGTCGATCATCAGCTTGCCGACACCGGGAAAGCCGAAGATCGTCTCGATCACCACCGCCCCGTTCAGCAGCGCCGCCGCCTGATCGCCGATCACGGTGATCACCGGCAGCATCGCATTGCGCAGGGCATGCACGAAGATGATGGTCTGCGATTTCACGCCCTTGGCGCGGGCGGTCTTCACATAGGCCGACGACAGCGCCGTGATCATCGACCCGCGCACCACCTGCACGATCAGGCCGAAGGGACGGATGAACAGCACGGCAATCGGCAGCACCCAGTGCAGCGGCGTGCCCACCCCCGAGGTCGGCAGCCAGCCAAGCCCCACCGCAAAGACCACGATCCCGACGATGGCCACCCAGAAATCCGGGGCCGAGGCGCCGATCAGTGAAATCACGGTGGCGATGCGGTCGAACAGCCCGCCGGCCCGGAACGCCGCCAGCGATCCCAGCACGATGGCCGCCACCGTCACCAGCGCCATGGTGATCAGCGCCAGTTGCAGCGTCCACCAGAACGACTCGATCACCACGTCAAAGGCAGGCCGCGCCTTGCGGATCGATTCCCCGAAATCCAGCTGCACCAGATCGGCGACATAGCGCCCGAACTGCACCATCACCGGATCGTTCAGCCCATGCACCTCGCGGAACTGCTGGCGCATCTCTTCGGATGCCTCGACCGGCAGATACAGCGCCGCCGGATCGCCGGTCAGACGGGACAGGAAGAACACCGCCACCACCAGAAGCAGCAGTGAGATCAGGCTGGCGAACGCCCTTTGCCGGATGAACTTGCCCATGTTCCCCTCCCCCTCGCAACAACAGGGCGGGGAGTGGTCCCCCCGCCCTGAAACAGTGTCACTTGAACGCGATGTCGGCCAGCGGCAGCATCGAGTTGGTGGCCATCGTCGGTTGCCAGTCCAGCTTCTCGGACACGCGGCTGAAGCCGACCATGTGGAACATAAGCACATCGGCCACGACGTCATTGTAGAGATAGGCCTGCAACTCTTTCCACAGCGCCACACGTTCATCGCCGGTGGCGGCCGAGGCGCGGGCAATCAGATCGTCGACCTTGGGATCGGCAATGCCGGACTGGCGGCCTTCGGAGGCGTATTTGAAGAAGGCCGAGAAGGACGGATCACCCTTCGAGTTGTCGTGCATGGCGACAACCAGTTGCGGGCCGCGGCCCTCGGCATAGGGTTTCGAGTAATAGGTCTCGAACTCAGCCACTTCATAGAACTGCAATTCGACCGTGAAGCCGACTTCCTGCAGCATCTGCTGCATGGCTTCCAGGATCTCGACGTTGTTCGGGAAGTTGGCGGTCCGGCCCAGAATGGTGATCGGCGTATCCACCGCCACGCCATCGGCCTTGGCTTCCTCGAACAGCTTTTTTGCCTCTTCGGGGTTGTAGTCCCAGACCTTCACATCCGGGTTCCAGCCCAGGGTCGGCGGCGGATAGACCGCGGTCGCCAGCAGCGTGCCTTCCGGCACCAGAGTGCCGACAAAGGCCGCACGGTCGATCGCCATGTTCAGCGCCTTGCGCACCCGCACATCGTTCAACGGCGCGATCGAGTGATCAACCCGCGCATAGACGGTTTCCGAGTCGAGATAGGAAAAGTCGGTCGCCGGATTGGTCGCATCCTGCGACGAGATCGAAGGCGAGAGGTCCGCCTCGCCCGTCGCCACCATGGCGGCGCGCACGGCCGGATCGGCACGGAACAGATAGGTCGCGGTGGTCACGGCGGGCTTGTCGCCCCAATAGCCGTCGCGCGCGGTCAGCACGATCTGCTGGCCCGGCGTCCATTCGGTCAGGGCGAAAGGCCCGGTGCCGACGGGTTCGCGGATGAACTCGACCGGGGTTTCTTCCGGCACGATGGTCAGCAGCGTCAGCAGCAGCGGCAGGATCGGCTGCACCGGATCGGCCTTGAAGTCGATGGTCAGGTCATCCACCACTTCGGCGCTGACGGTCATGCCGCCGAAATAGCGCGGCACTTCGCAGGTGATGGCCGGGTCCATGGCGCGGTCGAAGGAATGTTTCACATCCTTGGCGTCAAAGGTGGTGCCGTCCGAGAAGGTCACGCCCGCGCGCAGCTTGAACCGCCACGATCCGTCGGCCTGCTGTTCCCAGCTTTCGGCCAGCTTGGGTTGCAGCCCGGTGCCGCCCTTGATGTCCAGATAGGTCAGCGTCTCGTTGATGTTCTGCATGGTGATCCGGCCCACGTTGGACCGGGTGGCCATGCAGGGCTCCAGCACGTCCGCTTCTTCGTTCAGGACGATCTTCACATCCTGCGCATAGGCCGGGGACAGCGCGCTTGCGGCTGCCAAAGCCCCCCAGAGCATTACCTTCTTCATCTTCACTCCTCCCGTTTTCAGGTGTCTTGGAACCGTGTCAGTATTCATTCGGCCCCCGCCGCCGGGCGACGCCCCGCGCGTGAGGCGATCAGGGCGGCGGCGCAGATCAGCCCGCCGCCCACCCAGGTGCTGGCCCGCGCCGTTTCGGCAAACAGCAGCCAGCCGATCAGCGCGATAAGCGGCAGCCGCAGAAAATCCACAGGTGCCACGATCGAGGCATCGGCCAGGCTGAAGGCATGGGTCATCAGCGCCATGCAGGCCGCCCCCAGCACGCCCTGCAGCGCCAGAAGACCGAACTGCGGCAGGGTCGGCGTGGTCCAGACCATCGCCGCGACAAGGGCCGCCATCGGCACCGTCAGGAACAGGTTCCAGACCACCAGCGTCGCCGTGCTGTCACCCGAGGACATGCTTTTCAGCATCAGCTGGATCACCGCCTGCATCACCGCGCCCGACAGCGCAAAGCCCATCGCCCAGGTCAGCCCGGTGCCCGCCGGCCCCAGGATCACCAGCGCCCCGGCAAAACCCAGGCCAATCGCAACGACCTTCAGCGCGCCCAGCCGTTCGCCCAGCATCATCGCCGCGCCCAGCACGACAAAGACCGGCGAGGTGAAGGCGATGGCCGTCACATCGGTCAGCGGGCCGCGGGCGAAGGCCGCAAAAAAGGCGATCAGCGCCACCAGCTTCAGCGCCGCGCGCAATCCGTGCTGGCGCAGGGGAAACGAGGTTTTCAGCACCCCCGGCCGCAGCGCGACCAGTGGTGCCACCGCCAGCGCGCCAAAGGCCGCGCGGAAAAAGGCGATGACGAAAGGATGCACGCCGTCATCCAGCGCCCGAACAATGGCCGCATCCACAGCCGACAGGCAGGCACCCATTGCCGCCAGTCCGACCGCAAGGACCGCCCTTTGCCCTGTCACGCCCTGCCGGGTCATACACCCCTCCGAATCCGGGACCCCTCTCCCGCAGCCAGATCATGCGACAAGGGGCATTAATTTGTCAATCAAAAGAAGGATGTAATGCGGTAGCATCGCAAACATTCCATTTAAGTATCTGTTATTAAGTTTTATTTTTTGACATGTGGAAATCATACTCATAAATATTACATTCTTCAACTTGACAACTTTGGAAGATTGCGGCCTTCTCTGCCCTATCTTCGCCAGGGAGGGCGACATGACCCCGTCCGAAATTGCCGCCGGAATGACCGGCCAGCTGCAACCTGTTGGGCCGGGCCGGATTTCCGCACTGCTGGCCTCTCCCATGGTGCAGAATCATGCGGCCTTCCTGTCCCTGCAGCCCGATGGCGCGCTGATCTGCGCCTGGTTCGGCGGCACGCTGGAAGGCAAGTCCGACATCTCGATCCATGCCTCGGTCCTGCTGCCCGGCGCATCCGCCTGGGGCCCGGCGCAGGTTCTCAGCCACGACCCCACACATTCCGAACAGAACCCGGTGATCTTTGCCGCCCCCGATGGCGGGCTGTGGCTGTTCCACACCTCGCAGCCTTCGGGCAATCAGGACCAGTGCCGCATCCGCATGGCCCGGCTGACGCGCGACGGCACCACTCTTGCCACCGATGCGGGCCGCTATCTGGACCTTCCGCCCGGCTGTTTCGTCCGCGCGCCGCTGGTGGTGCGCGACGATGGCGCATGGCTTCTGCCGATCTTCCGCTGCGTGCAGCGGCCGGGGCAGAAATGGAACGGCAGCCATGACACGGCGAATGTCGGCATCTCCACCGACAACGGGGCGACATGGCGGCTGGACGAGGTGCCCGGTTCCATCGGGTCGGTTCACATGAGTCCCGTCGATCTGGGCAAGGGCCGGATGGCCGCCTTCTACCGCCGCCGCCAGGCCGATGCCGTGCATCGGTCGGACAGCAGCGATGGCGGGCGCAGCTGGTCGTCCCCCGTCCCGACCGATGTGCCGAACAACAATTCCTCGATTGCCGCGATCACCCTGCGCGATGGCCGCATCGCCATGATCTGCAACCCGGTCAATGCCGCCATGTCGCCCGACCGCCGCGCCTCGCTTTATGACGAGCTGGGCGAAGATGACGCCCGCCCCGACGCCGACCCCACGGGCGGCTGCGTCCCGGTCTGGGGCGTGCCGCGCGCGCCGGTCTCGGTCTGCGTCTCGGCAGACGGCGGGCGGACCTTTCCCCTGCGGCTGGTGATCGAGGACGGCCCCGGCACCTGCACGTCGAACGACAGCCTCGACGGGCGCAACAGGGAGCTTTCCTACCCCTGGCTTCTGGAAGGCCCCGACGGCGCGCTGCATGTGGCCTATACCTGCCACCGCCGCGCCATCCGCTACACCCGTCTGGCCCCCGGCTGGACCGCCGATCTGAAGGAACAGGCATGAGCGAGATCATCGGCATCACCATGGGCGACCCGGCCGGCGTCGGCCCCGAAATCAGCGTCAAGGCGCTGGCCGGCATGTCGGCCGCAGACAAGGCCCGGACCCGCATCTACGGCAACCGCGCCACTTTGGAGGCCGCAAAGGCCGCCGTTGGCGTGGCGGTCGAGCTTGAAGGCCATGTCGTCAATATCGACTACGACGGTGCCCCCCTGCCCTGGGGTCAGCTTTCCCCCGTGGCCGGCGACGCCGCTTTCCGCTTCATCGAAAAGGCCGTCCGCGATGCCGAAGCGGGCGTGATCGGCTGCATCGTCACCGCCCCGATCAACAAAGAGGCGCTGAACGCCGCCGGGCACCATTACGACGGCCATACCGGCATGCTGCGCAGCCTGACCGGATCGAAGGCCGCCTATATGCTGCTGGCGTCCGACCGGCTGAAGGTGATCCACGTCTCGACCCATGTCTCGCTGTCCGAGGCGATCAGGCGATCAACGACCGAGCGTGTTCTGGCCACCATCCGAGCCGGCAACGCCCATCTGAAACGGATCGGCATCGCCGCCCCGCGCATCGCCGTGGCCGGGATCAACCCGCATTGCGGCGAGAACGGCCTTTTCGGCACCGAGGATGACGACCAGATCGCCCCGGCGGTGAAGCTGGCGCAGGCCGAGGGGATCAATGCCCAGGGCCCGATTTCGGCCGATACGGTGTTCCACCGTGCCTATAACGGCGCTTTCGATCTGGTGGTCGCGCAATATCACGATCAGGGCCATATCCCGATCAAGCTGGTGGCCTTTGACGACGCGGTGAATGTCTCGATCGAACTGCCGATCGACCGCACCTCGGTCGATCACGGCACCGCTTTCGACATCGCCGGCAAGGGCATCGCCA
>DAIOGH010000015.1:0-81848 GCA_036745335.1 Paracoccaceae bacterium | reverse complement strand
CCTCAGCATACACTTCCAGTTTCAGAACCGGTGACAACTACCCTGACAGAGGGGGGAGGGCAGCACGAAAACATGCGCCTGTGCCAGCCAGGGCCGGACGGCAACATGGCCCGGCCACTCGACCAGCCCTTCGGCCACCCAGCCCTCGACCTCGGCCCGCGGAATGGCGGCGGGGTTGTCGTCCAGCCCGCCCAGCAACAGAAAGCGGGCCTCGGGGTGATCTTGCCGCAGCAGGCGGATGGCGGCGATGTAATCGGCAATACCTTTGTCGCGCAGCAGGCGGGCGGCAAGCAGGAAAGTGACAGGGCCATCGGGCATCGGGGTCGCGGGCCAGTCTGCAAGATCGACGCCCGTGCCGCCGATCAATGCGGCCTTGTCTGGGGCGATGATGCCCCGTTCAAGAAATTCGGCATGGTCATCCCGGTTCTGGAACATGAGCCGGTCGATCCTGGCGGCGGCGAAACGGGTCAATCCTGTGATGACATGCTGCAGCAGGCGCCGCTTTCGATCCTGACCGTTCCCATTGGTAAATGCAAAGCCCAGTCCTGCAATCAGCCCGTAGCGGCGCGGCACCCCGGCCAGCCAGGCGGCAATTGTGCCGTAGATCACCGGCTTGATGAAATAGCCAAAACACAGATCCACCCTTTGCCGTGCAAGCAGCCGGCGCAGCTCGAAGATCGAGCCCAGTTCGCGCAAGGGGTTGGTTCCCGCGCGGCTGACGGCATAATCGGCAGGTTCGACCCCGAGCCGGACGAGTTCTGCCCGCGAGGCGTCATCATGATCGGGGGCGAAGGCCAGCACCGCATGGCCCCGCCGCACCATCTCTGTCATCAGTGGGCCACGGAAATTCAGAAGAGACTGCGCGCCGTTCGAAATGACAGCGATTTTCATTGTGACCTCTGTCAACAATCGTGTTGGTCGGGCACCGGACGGAAATCCTCCGGCCAGCGGGCCGATGCATCGGGCAGACTGTCCGAGAAATCATCGGGTCCGCCCACAGGATAGCGGGGTGGCATATCCGGGCCGACAGTGTTGATGAGAAGAAGCGTCATTCCGGGCCTCGGGACTGATCACGAAGGTACATGTCACGGCCCTCGTTGCGTGTCGG
The DNA here is from genome assembly GCA_036745335.1 of Paracoccaceae bacterium. Taxonomy (GTDB): domain Bacteria; phylum Pseudomonadota; class Alphaproteobacteria; order Rhodobacterales; family Rhodobacteraceae; genus Pseudogemmobacter. Next base: position 80,740 of record DAIOGH010000015.1, on the reverse strand, counting down.
AATCGGACCAGACCCGGTGATAGCTGTCGACCATACGATCGAGCGAGAAGTTTTCCATGACATGCTGACGGGCTGCCGCGCGCAGTGCCGACCATTCGGATGTTTCACGCAGCGCCAGCATCCCGGCGATGGCATCGGCCAGCGCGGCGGGATCGCGCGACGGCACGATACGGCCGGTCTCGCCGATGATGGCCGCCGCATCGCCGACATCGGTCGACACACAGGGCGTACCGCAGGCCATGGCCTCGGCCAGCACATTGGGAAAAGCTTCGCTGATCGAAGACATCACATGCAGGTCAAGCGCATTCATCACAGCGGGAATGTCGTTGCGCCGCCCCAGCAACCGGACATGCGCAGCCAGATCCAGGGCCGAGATCTGCGCGGCCAGGGCCTGATTGGCGTCGGTCATGCCGGTGCCGATAAGCAAGCAAAGCGGTGCCCGCCCCCCCACTTTCAGCCGCGCCATGGCTTGCAGCAGGTTGGCATGGTCTTTCAGAGGATCGAAGCGCGCGACAAAGCCGATCAGCGGTTGCTCCGGGGCAATGCCCAGGCTCTGCCGAAGGGCTGCTCCGGCGGCAGGATCGGGCTGCAACACGGACAGATCATAGCCGTTCGGGATCACCGCCATCCGCACGGCATCATAGCCCAGGGCGGCATGGACCTCGCGCGCCTTCTCGGCACAGCAGATGATGCGGCGCGGGATCAGGCGCGACAGGCGGGCACAGATTCTTGCCACCAGAAGCGTGCTGCGCGCATTCCTTTCCGGGTCAAGCGAGGAATGCCGCAGGTTCCAGACCACATTGCTGACGCCTGCCAGCCGGGCCATCACGCCGCCGATCAGGTCAGAGTGATACATCCATGTCTGTACCACAAAGGGGCGCTCGGCCCGGATCAGCCGCCAGAGCCGCCACAGCGCACGCACCCGCAGTCGTCCACGCGGCAGGTCGAGTGTCGTGACCGGAATCCCGAGATCTCGCAGCGGCTGGCCATAGCGCTCCAGGCCGGTCAGGGAAACCACATGGTGCCGAAAGGCACGATCCTGCGAGACCAGCCGGAACAGTGCGCCCTCTGCGCCGCCATCACCCAGACTGGAAAGATGCAGGACAAGCGGTTTCTGCGCACCTTTTCCAACGGCCCCGTGTGCGATGGTCATGGTGCCTCCTTCCGCCGCTTTTTCAGGGACAGCCATGCAAACAGTGCCACGAGCGCATAGGCAGACGGGTAGAGTATCAAAAGGCCTTGTTCGGAACCGAGCGAGATCAGCCCGACGGCCAGCAACAGGCTGGGTATGCCAACGATCACATATCCCAGGGGGATCGCCAGGGGCGCGCCGACGGAAATCAGGAACGGGTCCATCACCATCTTCTTGATGCGATTGGTGACGATCGCGGCCGAGGCGGAACAGACGGCCGTCAGAGACAGGGTTTGCGCATTGATTCCCGGCAGGAAATCAAACAGGAACAGAAGCAGGAGGAATACCAGCGACAGGGATGCTCCCGCTCCTGCCAGCAGGGCCGCCCGCCACATCAGCCGGTAAAAGCTGTGGCGCGCGCCTTGGGCATCCAGCTTGTAGGCGCGCGGCACCACCGCAAAGCTGACGATGTTGACGACGACGCCAACGCTGCGCTGCGCAAGGTCGACTGCAAAAGAGAACCGGCCAAGGAACTGGGCACTGCCGAACCACAGGATCACATATCGGAACCCCAGCAGCAGAACGCTCTCGGCCAAGGCCGAGATGGTCAGCGATCCACCCAGCCCGAATATGCTGCGGATTGTCGCGGTCGACAGCAGGCCGGGCAGGGGGGCACCGGTCAGCAGCCAGGCGATCAGGAACCCGGCCAGATAGCTGGCGGCATAGGCCCGAAGCGTTGTGCCAAGCGGGTCCCCGGACATGTCCAATGCCACAAGGATACCCACCAGCAACCCGCCCTGAACCAGGGCAGAGGCACCATACCGCCAGAACTGCAACCGGGCGCGCAGCACCGGCTGCCAGGTCGAGAACAGCGCATAGCCCAGCAGCAGGGCCAGCTCCGGCCACCCCGTCCATCCCGCCAGCGCTGCCAGAGCGCCGGGCATCAGCACAATCAGCGCCAGCATCAGCGTCAATCCCAGCAGGCCGCGCTCCAGCCGGCGCTGGCTGCCTTCGGCGACATAACGCGCATGGAGGGGAACAATCGCATGCAGGATCGGACCGAACAGCAATGAACCCGCCAGGGTGACGGTGGCCAGAGTGATTGAGAACCGGCCGTAATCCTCGGTCAGCAGCTGCGCAGAAACCAGTGTGATGGCCCCGAGGTTGAGCAGGCCGGGCAGGATCCGGCCCGCCACGACCTCTGCAAGCCGGGTAAGCATGCGCCATGTCATCGGCCGGTCCCCGCGCGTCTGATCGGTCGGTTCCGCAATGCCTGCATGCCATGCCATCCCAGCCCGGCAAGCGCGCGGAACGCATAGCCCGCCGAACGATAGCGCCCCCGTAGAAAGGCCCACAACCTGACCCGGTTCAAGCGCAGCAGGGGCGCGGCATTTTCCTGCTTCAGCCGACGGATCGTGGCCGACATGCCGTCGGGATGATAGGTCTTGGTCCCGATCACCAGATTGTGGCAGATCACATCATGCTTCAGCGCGATCCGCGCCCAGTAGAGCGACGTCGGCACCCGCCGGGCGGTCTCGGCAGGCTGCATGGCTGCGCGCAGGACGGTGGCCAGAACCACCTCTTTCTTGTCGCCCTCGACAGCGTGGTCGGCCCGCAGCGCCAGCAGGTTCGAACGCCCGACGGGAAAGGCGCTGCCCAGCCGCTTGTCCGTATCGCCATCGGCCAGATGGTAGATGTGGCCGGCGCAACCTGCGGGCAGTTCCGTCGCACAATCCGCCAGGACCGCTGCCAGCCCGGAAGGGGAAAGGCTGTCGTCATCATCGAAGAGCATGATAAACCGGCCTTGCGCCATTGCGACAGCCGCAGCCAGCGCTGCTGCGCGCCCCCTGTTCGGCCCTGAACCGACCCGGAGCCGCCCACCGGCACTGCCGCGCAGATCCGCCAGCCGCGCGGCGGTATCATCGGTGGAGCCGTCATCCTGGACGCAGATCTCGAAATCTCCGGGCAGGGCCAGCAACCTGGCGACAAGACGGGCGACCAAGTCTGCACGGTTGTAGGTCGGGATGGCGATTGAAAGCAGGGTCATGTTCGAAATGTCGAAACGCGGTGCCGACGGATGATCAGAAGTCTTATCACCCGATCCGTGATCCAGATCAGCAGGGTTGCAATCAATATCTGACGGATGAAAGACAGGATATTGTCGGCGCCGTTCCTTTGTAGATAGATGGCGATCGTGGCGCCAATTATAACAAGTGTCAGCTGTGCCATGCCCGTTGATGTGTCAATCTTGCGCTCAATAGAAAATATAACACAAAAAAACAGGAATGCGAATATGACGATGCCGGGAAATCCCAAAACTACATACCCGTGGGCATAAAAGTTTCCTGCAATGCCAAAACTGAGAGATGCGGGCATCTCGGAAGTGAAAAACGTGTTAAAGTAGTTGGTATTAACTCCAAATGCACTTGGAATGATAAGTATATTGCCAAACGTGGAAAGTAGAAAGTCACCAAAGGGCATCGTTAGGTTGTTGGTTATGGAATAATCCAGAATGTTGATTGTGAGTAGGGGTTCAAAGCTCATTACGGAGCCGAGAAAGGCGTCTCGATTAAGATAGGCGTCAATGCCATCTAAGGATTGGAGCTTGACTGCCAGATATATTGGCTTTCCGATAAGAAGGAAAAAGAACGCTAAAAATCCAAATACAATATACTTTGGTGGCGGTATGGCTTTTCGTTTCACCCCCAGCATGCCCGTCATCAGAAGAATTGCCGTAACCGTTATGGCTGGTATTGTGCGATCTCCTGCGACGAAGTGAATCATCAACCCAGAGGTGAATAGGGTTAAGGAAATCCATCGATGCAACCGAATAGAAATCACAGCCCCGAAAACCAAGATCCAGCGCCAGATAAGTGAGATGAAGCTAGATTCTACTTCAGTCGAGTTCCGATCTTGCAAAAAATACAGCGGCCCCACCATAATCGAAATTGTCGTAAAGCCAAGCACGCCAAGTATGATGCAAGATACAAGATAGCCGTTCCAGCGCGGGTCCGGTGCTGTTGTTTGGGGGGCGATTCTTCGGCGAGGCACCGGCATTGCTGCCGTCATTAAAAAAAGAGTCGCCCAAACCAGACAAAGTGCGATCAGAGTATCATTGGACAGCACACCAAATACACCGCGGGCCCCCAAAGTTTGGTGAAACGGAATCATCATGTTCAAGAAACCGGGCGATGTATAAATGTAGGTGCCAAGCAGGGCCAGCGACACCAGAGAATTCCATCCGAAGCGTATGCAGGAAAGAGTGAGCGTGATTGTGGCGATGCAGGCCAACAGCACGGACATCACCGTCCCCCTGTCGGGCCAGAAGCGGTCGGCTTGCGCAGAACCAGGGCAAAGGTCTCGGCGGCCTGGTCTCCTGCGACAAGGCGAAACAGGCCCTGCCACAGGCGCCACAGCAGAAAGACCGGGGTCAGGATGGAAAAATAGGAACTGACCCAGTAGAGACGCCGCTCGACCAGCACCAGCCCGTTGTCTCGGGCCAGTTTTTCCAGATCGGCCGGGGGGCATCGGTCATAATAGGCCTTGAACCCGTCATGCCCCAGCGCCTTTTGCGGAAACAACGCAAACAGCAGACGCCGCTTCAGACCTTCGGGCAACAGCAGATTCAGCCGTGCAAAGATCGCATTGCGAGAAGGTAGAAACAGCGCCGCCATCCCGCCAGGGGCCAGCGTTTCGGCAATGGCGCGGATCGCCCCGGCCGTGTCGGGCACATGTTCCAGGGTCGCTTGGCAAATCACCAGGTCGGCATCCCCCAGCCCCCGGAACGTACACAGATCGGCGGCAATGGTGCGGTCATAGGCGCCTGGGGGCGCAGCCGCCAGCTCTGCCGCGCTGATGTCCAGCCCGACCACAGACAGACCCATGGCGTTCCGCGTGTCTTCATCGAGATAGGGATTCGATCCTCCGCCCAGATCATACACCCGCAAGCCAGGCCGCAGCAGATCCGGTATGATCGTCGCCTTGAAATCCTTGCTTCCGTCCAGCCGCATCCTGTCGGGCAACAGCAGCCGGTCGATCCCCCAGGACAGGCGCTGGTTCAGCGCGATGAACCGGTGCATGAGAGACGTCATAGCCGGATATCGCTTTGTGAGGCATCGAACAGGTGTTTCAGATCATAAAGCACATGTCCGGGCCGACCATATCTGCGCAGGGCCGCCGCGCCGAGGTCGGCAAATTCCCGATGCGCCACGGCCAGAATGATTCCGTCATAGGCCCCGGCGGCGGGGGATGTGAGCAGATCCAGCCCGTATTCATGCCGCGCCTCGGCCGCATCGGCCCAGGGATCGTGGACATCGACCGCAATGCCGTAATCATGCAATTCGGAAATCACATCGACGACGCGGGTGTTGCGCAGATCGGGGCAGTTCTCCTTGAAGGTCAGGCCAAGGACCAGAACCTTCGCGCCATCGACCTGGATCCGGCGTTTCAGCATCGCCTTGACCATCTGCCCGGCGGCATAGGCCCCCATCCCGTCATTGATCCGCCGCCCGGCCAGGATCACCTGCGGATGATAGCCAAGCGTTTCAGCCTTGTGCGTCAGGTAATAGGGATCGACCCCGATGCAGTGGCCGCCGACCAGACCGGGGCGGAAGGGCAGGAAGTTCCATTTCGTGCCCGCCGCCTGCAAGACGGCCCCGGTGTCGATCCCCATGCGGTTGAAGATGATCGCCAGTTCATTGACCAAAGCGATGTTGAGGTCGCGCTGCGTGTTCTCGATGACCTTGGCGGCCTCGGCCACCTTGATCGATTCCGCCTTCCAGGTCCCCGCCGTGATGATCGAGGCATAAAGCCCATCCACAATATCGGCGATTTCCGGGGTCGAGCCTGCAGTCACCTTGCGGATATTGGGCAGGCGATGCGCCTTGTCGCCGGGGTTGATGCGCTCGGGGCTGTAACCGGCAAAGAAATCAATGTTGAATTTCAGGCCGGAGACCCGTTCCAGCACCGGCACGCAGTCTTCTTCGGTGGCACCGGGATAGACGGTCGATTCATAGATGACGATGTCGCCCTTCTTCAGCACCGCCCCCAGCGTCTCGGAGGCCTTGATCAGCGGCGTCAGGTCCGGGCGCTTGTGGGCGTCGATCGGGGTCGGCACGGTAACGATATAGGTCGTCGCTGCCGCCAGATCGACCCGCTCCGAGGTGAAGGAAAGATGCCTTGCCTCTGCAAGTTCCTCGGCCGAGGTTTCCAGCGTCACGTCATGGCCCTGGCGCAGTTGCGCAATGCGGACAGCGTTGATGTCGAAGCCGATGACCGGGCGCTGCTTGCCGAATTCAACCGCAAGGGGAAGGCCGACATAGCCTAGGCCGATGACGGCGATGGGGGCGTGATCCTGGGTGTTCATCTTGGTCTCTTCGGTTCAATATCCATCTTGCCGCTTTGACAATACGCCGCGCCGTAAAGGCCGCACAAATCCCTGCCGCGCCCCCGAAGACCCGCCCCGGACAGGTGCGCCGCTTCATTTTCGATAGTAATCCCGGAACCATTCGACAAACCGCGCGATCCCGTCGCGGAAATCGGTTTGCGGGCGATAGCCGGTCAGGCGTTGCAGCAGGTCTGCATTGGCCCAGGTCGCCGGAACATCGCCTTTCTGCATCTCCATGTAATTGCGGATCGCCTTCTTGCCGAGGCAATCCTCGATTGCGTCGACAAAATCCAGAAGCCGCACCTTGTCGGAATTGCCGATGTTGACGATGCGGAACGGCGCCACTGGCGACAGGCTGTCGCCCGGCGCAATCTCGGTCTTCGAGGCCGGGCGCACCGGCACGGCGTCGATCAGACCGCGGATGCCGCGCACCAGATCGTCGACGTAGGTGAAATCCCGATACATGTCGCCGTGGTTGTAGATGTCGATCGGGCGGTCATCGAGGATCGCATCGACGAATTTGTAAAGCGCGAGATCCGGCCTCCCCCAGGTGCCATAGACGGTGAAGAAGCGGAACATCGTCACCGGCAGGTTCCACAGATGGGCATAGGAATGGCCCATGCTTTCCGTGGCCTTCTTGGTTGCGGCATAGATGGTCAGTTGGGTGTCGGCCTTCTCGGTTTCGACAAAGGGCATCTCCTCATTGGCGCCATAGACCGAGGAGGTCGAGGCCATCAGCAGATGCTTCACCTCAAGTCTGCGTGCGGCCTCCATTACATTGAAGGTGCCGACGATATTGGCGTCGATATAGGCGCGCGGGTTTTCCAGACTGTAGCGCACCCCGGCCTGTGCCGCGAGATGGACGATCACATCGGGGGCAAAGTCATCGGCCACGCGGTCGAACAGCGCATGATCCTCCAGCATACCTTCGGTCGCCGAAAACTGGCCGTTCTGCAAGAGCATGGCATGGCGGCGTTCCTTCAGGCGGACATCATAGTAATCCGTCATCCCGTCATAGCCGTGGACGCGGAAACCCTCGGCCAGCAGCAGCCGTGCCAGGTGAAATCCGATAAAGCCGGCAGTGCCGGTTATCAGTACGCGCATCTTCTTCTCTGTGTCAGCCACTTCTGGCTTCCTTGTCGTTGCTGTCCGATCCGTGCCGGATTTGCCGGTGGCAGACACATTCATTGGGAACCTGCGACGCATCGGAATGTAAGTCATGCCGACGCGTCAGGTCTGATCAGGCCGCTGCGCCTTCGTCGCGCCAAAGCGGGCAAGGGCAGGTCATGTGTTCTTTGCCGGGACTGCTGGTGTCGGGTATTTCATCGATCGGTATCCGTCGCTGGATGGGCTTCTCGTTCACGATATGGCACTTGTTCACTGGGTTCCAGATCATCGGGTGGTTTCCATAGAGAAGCGTGCTTCGGCTGTGATCGCCAAATGGGCCAACGTCAAAGCCGGTCTGCAATCCTGACCTGGCGTGCTGACCCGGAACAGCACTCGCGCAGCGCCCGTGTCGTCTTCGGCGGGGGGAAGGGCCATCAAGACTGTCTGCCGGAACTCTGCGCAAGGGGGTCGCGGCCGGTTCAGGTTCCGGCGGTTCCGACACGGCGCTCAGCGTCGGTGTCGGTCCGCCTCAGCAGCGCGACGCGCCGGTAGACCCGCAGATAGACCAGCAGGATCACCGCGATTGCCGCCAGGATCAGCGCCGTATTGGTGGCGAAGGCCACCATCAGCACGCAGGAGATCAGCGGCAGGGTCATCACGATCAGGCCCGTGGCGGCATTGCGCAGGTTCGGTGCGCCGAACAGCCGCGCCAGATGCAGTGCGCGCGACCGATAGATCAGGCTGTGCAGATGCAGCCGGTCAGCCTGTCCGGGATGCGTGCCGCTGCGCACAAGGCGGCGGTGGATCGAGACCATGGTTTCGATCACCGGATAGGACAGGGCCAGCAGGCCGATCAGCGGCGACAGGTCGGGGTTGCGCATCGGCAGCGCCACCGCCACCACCGCCAGCACGAAGCCGGTGGCATAGGCCCCCGCATCGCCAAGGAAGATCTTGCCCATCGGGAAATTCATCAGGAAGAACCCGGCCAGGGCGCCTATGCCGACAAGGCAGGCCCCCAGGATCGGACCATCCCCGACCTGCCAGGCCAGGATGGCAAAGCCGCTGAGGATGATGATCGACGTGCCCGAGGCCAGCCCGTTCACGCCGTCGATGATGTTGATGGCATTGGCAATGCCGCCGATGGCGAAGGCGGTGAACAGCACGGCGGGCAGCCAGAGGCCGAACATGAAATCCAGCCCCGGAATGCCCAGCCGGTTGATGTGATAGCCCGAGGCAAGGCAGAAGATCAGCCCGGCGATGATGGTGGCCAGAAGGCGGGTCTTCACGCCGACCCGTTTGGTCAGATCCTCGGTCAGGCCGAAGACGAAGGCGGGGGCCCCCGACAGAAGGATCAGCCACCACAGGTCCTGCGCCTCGTCGGGCAGGGCGGTGCCGCCCATGACCGTGCCGCCCAGAAGCGCCACGCCACCGATGCGGGGCGTCGGGGCCTTGTGCAGCTTCTGCACCCCGGTCTGGCCATCATGTGTGAAATGACCGTGCAGGCGCTGGGTCGCCACGATCACAAATGCCAGCAACAACGATGTTGCGAACGCCATGGCGACAGGCATGAAAACGGGCATCCTTGTTCACCCCCAGGTAACAGGAACTGCATCAAACGATACTGGAACAATCCATTGTGCCTAGCGCATGGCTTGGAACGGCGCTACCGATATTTTGCCTTAAATCCGCCACAGTTTCTGCGGCGCGGCATTTCGGGTACATCTAGATGACATCTTCCGCTCCCTGCGCAATATCTAGTCGATGCTTTTGGTCGGGGTCTGCGCGCCATTTTGCCCGGACAGATGGATCGGCAGCATTAACCATTTGTGAAACATCGTGATGATGGGATGCGGCGCATCGATTCGGTCGCAGAATTCTGATCTGCGATTACCCTTGGCCAGTGTCGGATCACCTCTGCTGTGCCGCCTGCAAGGTCCTGACAAAGCGCGCGCCTGCGGGCCGGACGTTCTGTCCTTCGTTCGTGGTCCAGAAACAACCTACAGCACCCACTGCATGGCTTGAGGGGCTGACTTTCCCCCGCCAGACCCGACGAGGGCGGGAAAGCTGTTGCCAACTGTGATCCGCGCCTGTGGATAAGTTAACGCCGCCTCTGCTGTGGCTTTAGGTTGGAATCGCCACAACCTTGGCTTATCCAAGGCGGGTGCCGACCGTCTCGGGGGAGATGGGTTCTGTAGAAAGTGGGATGCGGTGTGCAGCTCTCTTGAACGGTTCGGCAGGCTGCGTCGTTCAAGGGGCTTTCATGCGGTCTTTGGTCCTTCTTCTTCTGCCGGTGCTGCTGCTGGCCGCCTGCGATGTGACGAAAACCGATTTCCCGGTGCGCAGCGAGGCGGTGCGCTCCGAGGTCGAGGAGATGTCGACCAATGTCGCCATCGTCCAGCTGACCGCAGACAACATCGACGCCTTCAACACCCCGCGCAGCCTGGGCGGATCGCGCAGCACGATGCCTTCGGGCGGGTGGAACTACAAGGTCGGTGTCGGCGATGTGCTGGACATCGTGGTCTGGGACCATCCCGAACTGACCATGCCCGCGGGCGACCGCCGCACCCCGCAGGAATCGGGGCTGCGGGTGCAGGCGGATGGCACGTTCTTTTACCCCTATGTCGGGCAGGTGCAGGGCAGGGGGCGCACGCCCGACCAGATCCGCAGCGACCTGACCGAACGGCTGACCGAATTCATCCCCGATCCGCAGGTCGAGGTGCGGGTGGTCAGCTACCGTTCGCAGGCGGTTTCGGTGACGGGCGAGGTGAAGGAGCCCAGCCGCCAGCCGCTGACCGATGTTCCGCTGACGCTGCTGGATGCGATCAGCGCGGCTGGCGGGCTGACCGACGAGGCCGATCCGCGCGCCGTCACCGTGCGCCGCGGCGAGCGCAGCTTTACCGTCGACATGCAGGCGTTCCTGGAACAGGGGGTCGGGGCCAACAACCCGGTGCTGCAAAACGGCGATGTGGTCAGCGTCGGTCGGCAGTCGCTGCAAGAAGCCTATCTGCTGGGCCAGGTGGTCAAGCCGTCCACGATCGACCTGACGCATGAGAACGTCACTCTGACCCAGGCGCTGACCCGCGTCGGCGGGCTGCACGAGGACCGCGCCGATGCGCGCGGCATCTTCGTGTTCCGCGACACGCCGATGGGGATCACCGTCTATCAGCTGGATGCCTCGAACCCCACGGCCTTTCTGATCGGGACGCGCTTTGTCATCCTGCCGCAGGATGTGATCTATGTGACGACCGCCCCGCTGCACCGCTGGAACAGGCTGATCTCCAGCCTCTTGCCCACGCTGACCACGGTTCGCGCCGTGGACACGCTGGGAACGGAGTAGGGCGGTGATCCGGTCGGTTCTTGTCGTCTGCGTCGGCAATATCTGCCGCTCTCCGATGGGGGAACGCCTGCTGGCGCGCGGATTGCCGGGGCTGATGATCGGGTCGGCCGGGTTGTCGGCGGTGACGGGGGCGGCGGCGGATGGGGATGCCGCCAAGGTCGCCGCCGAGATTGGTCTTGCGCTGGATGGCCATGTCGCGCGGCAACTGACCGACGATATGGGCCGCACGCATGACCTGATCCTTGTGATGGAACCCGGCCACCGGGCCGAAATCGCCCGCCGTTTCCCGCAACTGTCGGGTCGGGTTATGCTGATGGACCACTGGACCGGCGGCAAGGGGATTGCCGATCCCTTTCGCCGCCCGCTGGACCAGCACCGCCAGGCCCGCGACCGGATCGCCGAGGCGGCTTCGGCCTGGATTGCCCGGCTGGGAACCCCGGCATGATCCGGGCCAGAAAAGACAGGTATGCAGATGAGCGCCAGTGACATGCGTCCCCTTTCCCGCCCCGATCCCGCGCGCCCCGATGACGAGATCGACCTTCTCGAACTGGCCTCGGCGATCTGGGCGGGCAAGATGTGGGTTGCTCTGGTGACGGCGCTGGCCCTTGTGCTTGGGGCCTTCCTGGTGCTGCGGGCCGAGCCGCAGTTCGAGGCGCAGGGCCTTTTGCAGCTTGAGGCGCGGTCGGGCACGCTTGGCCTGCCCGAAGGGATGCAGGATCTTCTGGGCGACAGCGTGGGGTCGGCCAATTCCCCGGCGGATACCGAAGTCGAGATCATGAAATCGCGCATGGTCATGGGGCAGGTTGTGCAGGAACTGGGATTGCAGGTCCATGCCGTCCCGCGCCCCCTGCCGGTGCTGGGGCAGTTGCCGGCAAGGCTGGGGCTGCCCGACAGCGGGCTGGACATCTTGCGCCCCTATCAATGGGGCAACGAGGCCATCGCCATTGGCGAACTGGAACTGCCGGATCACTGGCTGGGCGAGGAGTTCGTGCTGCGGATCACCGGGCCCGAGACATATATCGTGACCCTGCCCGACGGCCAGCCGCACGACGGTCGGCTGCGCGAGCGGCTTTCCCTGCCCGCGCCCGGCCTCTCTCTGGTGGTGGACCGGCTTTCCGGTCCCGAAGGGCGTGAATTCATCATCGGGCGGCGGACGCTGGCCCAGACGGTCGATCTGCTGCAACAGGCCTTCAGCGTCAGCGAAAGCCCCAAGCGGTCGTCGATCCTGCGCGTGACCTACACCGATCCCGATCCCCGCCGGGCCGAAGACATTCTGGACGCCATCTCGCGCGCCTATGTCGCGCAGAACATCGCCCGCAGCGCCGCCGAAGCGCAGAACAGCCTGGCGTTCATCGAGGAACAGCTGCCGATTTCGGAACAGGCCGTGACCGATGCGCAGAACGCGCTGAACACCTATCGCCAGTCGCAGGATTCGGTCGATGTGGATTACGAGACCCGCAGTCTTCTGGAACAGGCCACCCGGATCGAGGCCGACCTGAACGCGCTGGCGCTGCAGGAGGAAGACCTGAAAAAGCGCTATACCGTCAATCATCCGGCCTATCAGGCGCTTCTGGACAACCGTGCATCGCTGAACCGGCAGCTTGAGGACATCCGCGCAGCCACCGCCAACCTGCCGGAAACGCAGAAGGAAATCTTCAACCTGACGCGAAATCTGGAAGTGGCGCAGGAAATCTATGTCCAGCTTCTGAACCGGGCGCAGGCGCTGCGGGTGGTGCGGGCCTCGACCGTGGGGTCGGTGCGGATCATCGACACCGCCTATTCCGACGGTATCCGCGTGTCGCCGCGCACCGGGCGCACGATGGCGGTGTTCCTGATGGCCGGGCTGGTGCTGGGTATCGGCGTCGTGCTGCTGCGCCGGGCGCTGCGGCGCGGTATCCGCGGCGCGCAGGAGATCGAGCAGACCGGCCTGCCCGTTTTTGCCACGGTCAATTTCTCGGCCGATGCAGCGAACCTGCGCAAGCGCAAGGGGGACCTGCCGATCATGGCGCAGACCAGGCCGGATGATCTGGTGGTCGAGGCGTTGCGTTCTCTGCGTACCTCGCTGCATTTCGGGATGCTGGACGCCAGCACCAATACGATCCTGTTCACCTCGGCAGCCCCCGGTGCCGGCAAAAGCTTTACCGCCGTCAATCTGGCGGCGGTCGCGGCACAGGCGGGGCAGAAGGTCTGTCTGGTCGATGCCGATCTGCGCAAGGGCTATCTGCGGCGGTTCGTGGGCAAGGAGAAGGGCACCCCTGGTCTGGCCGAGCTGCTGGCGCGCGAAAAGACGCTGGACGAGGTGCTGATCGCGGCCACGGTCGACGGGCTGTCGGTCATCACCTCGGGCCGCTATCCGCCGAATCCGTCGGAACTTCTGATGCGGTCGGAGTTCGAGGCGTTGCTGAAAGAGCTGAACACGCGGTTCGACCTGATCATCATCGACAGCCCGCCGGTTCTGGCCGTCACCGATCCGGTGGTGATCAGCCGTTATGTCGGCGCGACGATCATGGTCGTGCGGCATCTGGAAACCGTGATGGGAGAGATCGAGGCCGTCCGCCGCACCTTCGAGACGGCGGGGACCAAGCTGACCGGTGCCATCCTGAACGGCTACAAGATCACCGAAGGCAGCAAATACGGCGGGCGCTATCACTACTACAACTACCGCTACAGCTACAAAAGCGACCGCAGCTGACGGTCTCGCGGCTTGACGGCGGGCCGGGATGCGGCCGACATGGGGCGTCAGAAATCCGGGCCTGCCGATGACCGATCAAGATCCTCTGGTTCCGAAAGGGGCCGCCTTCTTTCCGGTTGCCGCACCGGGGCCGACCCGGTCTTATGCCTTCATTCTGGTGCCCGGCTTCACGCTTCTGGCCTTCGCTTCGGCCGTAGAGCCGATGCGGATCGCCAACCAGCTGTCGCAGCAGCCGCTTTACCGCTGGCGCGTGCTGTCGGAAACCGGCGGGCCGGTGGCCAGTTCCTCGGGCATCGCGGCGGGGGCCGATGGCCCTCTGCTGGCGCTGGACAAGGACACGCGGCTGTTCGTCTGTGCCGGAAATCCGGCGATGGCTGCGGCGGCCCCTGCGGTCGTGGCGGCGGTGCAGCGGCATCACCGCTTTGGCGGCACGGTGGGCGGCATCTGCACCGGGGCGGTGGCTCTGGCCAAGGCGGGGCTGGTGGCGGGGCGGCGCTTCACCCTGCATTGGGAAAACCAGCCCGCCTTTGTCGAAACCTTCCCCGGTCTGCCCCCCAGCAGCCGCCGGTTCGAATCCGATGGCCGGCTTCTGACCTGCGGCGGCGGGGCGGCGTCGACCGACATGATGCTGTCGATCATCGCGGATGATCATGGCAGCGGCTTTGCGGCCATGGTGTCCGAGATGTGCCTGCGCACGGTGATGCCGGGCGTCGATCCGGCGCAGCGCAGTTCGATGTCGGCCTTGATGTCATCGCGCAACCCGGTGCTGATCGCCACGGTCACGCTGATGAACCGGCATCTGGACGATCCCCTGACGATGGAGGATCTGGCCGAGGCCGCAGGCTATTCGCGCCGCCATCTGGAGCGGCTGTTCCGCGACGCCACCGGCAAGGCACCGGGCGAATTCTATCGCGGGCTGCGGCTGGATCGCGGCCGCAATCTGCTGTCCACCACCGACATGACGCTGCTTGAAATCGCCACCGCCTGCGGCTTTGCCAATGTCTCGCATTTTTCCAAGGCGTTCCGCGCGCGGTTCGGCACGGCACCGACCAAGCTGGCGCAGGGGCTGGCAGGGCGGATCGGGCGGGCCTGACAGGTGCAAGACGCATGGTCTGCGGTCGCCGTCAGGCCACCGCAGACCATGGGATCATCCAGAAGCTCAATGCGTCGTGGCGGCACCGTTCTTCATCTCATCTTCGGCCGAAGCGGCCGTGGCCTTGACCGTACGCGCCGCCTTGCGCACCGCACCATCGGCGGCCTTGGCGGTCCTGCGCGCTGCAGCGGTTGTCTTCGTCGCGGCCTTGTCGGCTTCGGCCTTGGTCTTGCGGCTGGCGGCAGCGGTGCCTTTGACAACAGCATCCTTTGCCCCCTCGGCGGCCTTGGTGGCAGCACGGGTGGTGCGGCGGGAGGTCTTCCTGACGGCATCGGCAACCTCTTCGGCGGCCTCTTCCACCGGCGTGCGGCGCATCTGGCGGACCGTTTCGGCCACGGCGGCGGCCAGCGCCACCGGCGTCAGAACCTTCAGGATACCCCGGCCGCGCCAGGCCAGCGCCAGCAATCCGGCCCCGACGGCCAGCCCCGTGACAGTCGCCACGGGGTGTTCCTGCGCCACCTTGCGGCCCTGATCATAACCTTTGGCAGCCATCCTGCCGCCCTGTTCCAGCGCCTCATAGGCGCGGCGGCGGGTGGCGGCAGCCATGTCGGCGGCCTCGTCCCCCAGATGCGACAGACCGCTGCGGAACGCAGCAGACAGCGCCTCGGCCTGATCGGCGGCCACGGCGGCGCGGGCCTCGGCGGTGGCAAGGCCGCGCTCATACAGATCCAGCATCCGGTCACGCGCGGTATCGCGGGCGTCGCGCGCGGCGGCCATCCAGTCCTCGCCCATGGCCGAAGCGCTGTCGATCGCGGCACCGGCCTTCTGCGCCACCTGGTCCTGGATCTGGTCAACCGCCGGCTTGGGCCGCAGGATCAGCCAGGCCAGACCGGCCCCGGCCAGCGCCACCGGCACCGGATGCGCGCGGGCGACACCCATCGCCTTCATGCCCATCTTGCCGGCCATGTCCAGGTTCAGGCCCTGCGCCAGATCGACCAGCGCCCGGCCGAGCGAGGCATCCTGCGCGGCGATGGCGGATTTCAGGCGGCGGGATTCGGATTGGAAGAACATGACAACACTCCTTTGATCGCAGGGACTGGGCCCGGCAGTGTGGATGGACATCAGGGCTGCCCGCAAGGATGGGGCAGGATCAGCGCAGGGCGCGTGCGATGGCGCTGCGCCCCAGAACAAGCAGGATCAGCGCCGTGACCGCCGTCCCACCCGCCACCAGGCCAAGCGCGGCCGGGGGCGAAAAACCGTAGGCCATCAGCAGCATCACCAGCGCGGACAGCGCCAGCATCACCGCCGCGCAGGCCAGCACCAGCCCGATCACGGCCAGCGCCAGCCCCAGCCGCGCATGACGTCCGCGTTCGCGGGCCTCGGCCCGCAAAAGCGCGATCCGCAGTCGCAGGGATTGCTGGCCCGCAAGGCCAAGCCGGGCAAGATACCAGATCACCTGTTGGGCCGAGGGGCTGGACATGGCCGCCTACATCAGCGCCGCGCGGGCACGCGGCCCGGCGATCAGCCAGACCAGGAAGCCAAGGACCGGCAGCACGATGATCAGCAGCGACCAGCCCACCTTGGCTCCGGTCGAGGCCCCCGAGTTGATCACCGAAATGATGGCCCACAGATCCAAAGCCAGGATCAGAAGCCCGCTGAAGCCGGACAGAGAGAACATCGAAAGCTGGGACATGGAACGCCTCCATTCGGTCGGTCTTGCCGGATCAACGCGGCGGCGCGGCTTCGGTTCCCTGCGCCTGCAAGAATATCCTGCCGGACGACCAGGCTAGAATCGCGGGCATCGCCACAGACCATCGGGAAAGGGCCGGGCAAAGGCCCGGCCCCCCCCTGATGCACCACGGCATCCGGCGTGGAAGCGGCGGCTCAAAGCCGGCGCGACCAGTCGTCCAGCTGTTTCTCGGCCTCTTCCTTGGCGATGCCGTATTTCTCCTGGATCTTGCCCGCCAGCTGATCGCGTTTGCCCGCGGCGACATCCAGATCGTCATCGGTCAGATGGCCCCATTTCTCCTTGGCCTGACCCTTCAGCTGCTTCCATTTGCCTTCAACCTGATCCCAGTTCATCACGGGCTCCTTTCGGGGTTGGTGGATATGGCGGACCAACGCGACCGGTAGCGGCGGGGTTCCAGAGAAATACCGGAGAGTTCGAATATCTCTTTGAAATTTATATGATAATATTGCGTTCTTGTCCCCTCGGCCCGGCAAGGCGACATATGCAGCGGGAACCGGGATGATGCCTTGGCGTTGTTCTGCCATCGCTGCCAGAAATGGCGCCATTCAAGATGGAGACTTCCCATGTTTCGCACCAAGACCCTTGCCGCCGCCCTGTTCGCCACCGCCCTGGGCACCACCGCCTTTGCCGCTGTCGACAAGATCGCCAAGGTTGATGTGACCACCGATGTCACCGCCATCGCCAATGCCGATGCCGCCGCCTACTGGGGTAATCTGGAAAAGGACCTTGAGGCCGCGATCGGCAGCCGGGTCAGCGACCGGATGGCCGACGAAGGTGCCGACATCCTGGTCGACATCCGCGAGGTCGAGCTGGCCAATGCGTTCGAGCGTGGTCTGAACCTGGGCGATGCGGTGCTGGTCGGGCAGGTCAACATCAACGACCAGACCGACAACAGCAACTATGACGCCTATGAGCTGAGCGTTTCGCTGGAAAATGCGCATGTGGTGCTGGCCGAAGGCGAGGTGCTGATGCTCAGCACGTCCGACACCGACGAGACCTATCGCAAGCTGGTCGATGCCTTTGCCGAAAGCGTGGTGTCGCGGCTGAAATAAGCGGGCTGCTAGCCCCTGGCGAAAGCCATGCAGACCAGCGGCCGCGCCCTTCGGGGCGCGGCTTGTTCCGTTGCGCGGACCCGCCCTGCGGTTGCCCCGAACGGTGGC
The DNA here is from genome assembly GCA_036745335.1 of Paracoccaceae bacterium. Taxonomy (GTDB): domain Bacteria; phylum Pseudomonadota; class Alphaproteobacteria; order Rhodobacterales; family Rhodobacteraceae; genus Pseudogemmobacter. Next base: position 63,083 of record DAIOGH010000015.1, on the reverse strand, counting down.
GGATGATCGTTGGCCTTGGGGCGCATGTCTGCGAAGCTGCCGGAATAGCTGCGGTTTTCGGGTGGTCATATAGGTTGCGGCCCTGTCGTTTCGTCGTCGGCATGTAAAAACAGTGGCGTCAGATCACAGGAACTGACAAAAGACGCTCTCGGTCGCCGGGCACCGGCTGACGATGGATTTGGCAGAAGATCATCAGATGAAGCAGTTCCTGGTCCGGTTGGCACCCCAGGCCGCATTCGTGGTGTGCCTGTCTCTGGGTGCCGCAATCACTCTGACAGTCTATGGTGCCGAAGAGCGCCGCGCCGAGGCGGGTTTCCATCGGTCGATCGATCTGACCATGGACATGCTGACGGCGCGGCTTGATCAGCATGTCGTGGTGCTGCGGGCGGCAAAGGGGCTTTTCGCGGCGTCACGGGGCAAGGTCTCGCGCGACGAGTTCCTGCGCTTTGCGGGGGCGCTGAACCTGTCGGGCGATCTGGCCGGCGTGCAGGGCATCGGCTTTGCCCGGCTTTCGGGCGTTGCCGAAAATGCCGGGCTGATCACCGAAATCATGACGCAATACGGCGTGTCGGCTGCGATCCGCCCGGAAACCGATCAGAGTCATCGCGCCGTCATCGTGCTGTTGGAACCGGCCGACAGTCGAAACATCGCGGCGCTGGGCTTCGACATGTATGCCGATCCCGTCCGCCGGGCGGCGATGGACCGCGCCATGACCAGCGGCCTGCCGCAGATGAGCGGCCCGGTTGAACTGGTGCAGGAAAGCGGGCCGGATCGTCAGATCGGCTTTCTGGTCTATCTGGCCTATGGCGCACCGCCGACCGGGGCCGAGGCCGGACCCGCCGCCGAAGGTTTCATCTACGCACCGTTCCGGGGCAAGGATTTTGTCACGGCGGCGCTGGATGATGTGCAACGGGCGCAGATCGGTCTGAGGATCACCGACAAGGCGGCCCCCGACCTGGTGATCTATCAGGCGGGCCAGGTCCCCGATGCGACGATGGCGGTGACGCGCGAGGTCGATCTTCTGGGCCGGCAATGGCGTGTCGATCTGTGGCAGACCGACGGCACCGGCTGGCAACGGCATCTGGGCAGTCTGGTCGTCGGGCTGATCTCGGTCCTTTTTGCCGCGGCGGCGGCGCTGGCGATTGCCGCCCGGCAGGAAGAGGCAGCGCAGGCCCGCGCGCTGGCGGCCGCGGCCGAACGCGAGGTGGCCTATCGCGATCTGTTGCTGCAAGAGATGAAGCACCGGATCAAGAACCACATCGCCCGCATCCAGTCGATTGCCCGGCAAAGCGCGCGCGGGGCCAGCGACGTCAAGGCGTTTACCGAAGCCTTCGATGCCCGCCTGCAATCCATGGCGGCGGTGCAGGAGATTCTGGCGGGCACGGCGGTGGCGCAGGCCGATCTGGCGGCGATCCTGCGCGGCGAATTGCAGCAGTGTCTGGATCTGGCCGAGGTGGATCACCTGACGACAGGCCCCCCGGTGGTTCTGGATGAACGCCAGGCCCATGCCTTTGCGCTGGTGGCGCATGAACTGGTGACGAATGCGGTGAAATACGGCGGCCTGTCGGCGACAGGCGGTGGGCTGAAGGTGGACTGGCATCTTGAGGCCACGCCCGACGCCCCCGTCGTGGCGATCGACTGGGTGGAGCGGTTTGCACCCTCCGAAGAAGCCACCCCGCCGCCCGATCGCCCGTCAGGCGGCTTTGGTTCGCGTCTGATCGAGGTCAGCCTGAAGGGTGAATTGTCGGGCATCATCACGCGCGACTTCGTCCCCGAAGGACTGCGCATCGGCCTGCGCTTTCCAGTCCGGCCCCAGCAACCGGAATCCGCGCCGCAGAAAACGCGCAAGGGGCGGCGGGCGGCGGTTGCAAGGCGGCCAGGGCGTTGATCCCGCCCCGGCGGCGAAGACGAGGCCTCAGCCGACCAGCGTGCTGGTCGAGGCGAAGAACATGGCCTGGCTGACGGCAGACCGCACCTGTTCTTCGGTATAGGGTTTGTTGATCAGAAAGGCCGGTTCGGGCCGTTCGCCGGTCAGCAGCCGTTCGGGGAAGGCGGTGATGAAGATCACCGGCACTTCGCTGAACTCGGGGCCAAGCCTGGTCAGGATCTCGTTCACCGCCTCGACCCCCGAAGAATTGTCGGCCAATTGGATATCGGCAAGGATCAGGTCGGGCCGGTCGTCGCCTGCCAGCTTGACCGCCTCGGCATGGGTGCGGGCATTGCCGGTGACGCGATGACCCATGCCTTCGACGATATCCGCGATGTCCATGGCGATGATCGCCTCGTCCTCGATCACCAGAACGGCCCCTTGGATCGAGCTTTCCATCTCGCGCAGCGCAACGTCGATCAGATGTGCTGCTTCTGCGGTTTCGATCCCCATGATCATGCCGATCTGGTCATGGCTGAAGCCTTCGATGGAATTCAGCAGCAGCGCTTCGCGCGAATTGTGGGTCAGCCGGGCCAGATGGGCCTGGGCCTGCGCCGAGATGCCGCTTTCGGCTTCGGCCACCGGCGCGCCGGAGCTGGACCAGATCGAATGGAACACGGCAAACAGCGCCAGCCGGGTATCGGAATGGCCGGCGACAAGGCCAGGATCGGCGATCACCGCCTCAAGCACCGCGATGGCATAGCTGTCGCCGCTGGTCTGGTTCCCGGTCAGGGCGCGGGCATAGCGGCGCAGATAGGGCAGATGCCGGGCGATGCGGGCCGAAAGGTCGTTCGCGTCCTGTGCGATCATGTGGGCTGCTCCAGAATTTTTTCATACTTGCCGGAACCAAACTCGCTTGGCAGCGTTTGGTTCCAAGACCGAGAGCAGGAATGTCAAAAAATGTCGAGTGATCGTGAAGAGGACATGCCACGGCGGCAGGCGCTGCGGGCGCAGATCGACGAGAATCTGAAGCGCGTCTATTCGGACGCGCTGAAAGAGGAATTGCCCGATCGGTTCCGCGACCTGCTGGCGCAGCTGAAGGCCAAGGACGGAACCGCGGCCGGGGGCGGATCATGACCGCGACCGCCGGGACCCGGCCCGATCCGCTGTCCGATCTGTCGGAGGACCCGCGCGACCGGCTGGCAGGGGCGATCCCGCGGCTGCGGGCCTTTGCCATCAGCCTGACGCGCGATGTCAGCCGGGCCGACGATCTGGTTCAGGAAACCATCCTGAAAGCCTGGTCCAACATCGACAAGTTCGACCCGCGCACCAATCTGGATGCCTGGCTGTTCACCATCCTGCGCAACACCTTTTATTCCGGCTTGCGCAAGACCCGGCGCGAAGTGCAGGACAGCGACGGCACCTTTGCTGCCGGCCTTTCGGAAAAGCCTGCGCATGACGGGCGGCTGGCGTTCAAGGATTTCCAGCGTGCCTTCGACCAGCTCAGCCCCGAACACCGCGAGGTGCTGATCCTGGTGGGCGCTTCGGGATTTTCCTGCGAGGAAGCGGCCGAGATGATGGGTGTCGCCGTCGGCACGGTGAAAAGCCGCGCCAGCCGGGCACGCAAGCGCCTGGCCGAACTGATGCATCTGGAAGAGGGAGAGGGCCTGTTCTCGGGCACGGACGGCGCCACGCAGGCGGTCGTGCTGGGCGGCGCGGCGGCGGCCCGGTGAGGGGGATGTGACCGTCAGGCGACGCAGAAAATTGTTTTCCACCAGCAGCCTGGGCTTCAGGCTGGGGTCCACGCTTGTGATGGCCTTGCTGCCGCTGGGCATCCTGTCCGTGGTGCAGACCCAGGCTTCGCGCCAGCAGGTGAACGCGGCCACCCTGGATGGCATCGGCGGCGCGTCGCTTGCGGCGGCCCAGTCGCAGACCGATCTGATCCGCAAGGCGCAGACCACTGCCGCAGTGCTGGCCCGCGATCTGTCGGGCGGGCTACCTGCGGACGACGACTGCGTTGCGCTGATGCAGCGGGTGCAGCAGGGCCTCCCCGAGGCCACGGTGATGGCCTATATCCCGATGTCGGGCCGGATGAGCTGTGCCTCGACCGGGCAGACCTTTGATTTCGGGGACAATCCGTTGTTTGCCCGCATGATATCAAAGCCCGAACCCGTGCTTGTCTACAATCCGCACGGGCCGGTTTCCGGTGTTGCGGTGATCGGAGCGGCGCATCCGGTCTTTGATGCCGGGGGCCAGCAGCAGGGCGTGGTTTCCGTGTCGATCCCGAACCGCGCGGTGACGCCGGACGAATATTCCGACGATTACGCCCAGTGGCGGCCGCAGATCATTGTCGCCTTCAGCGGCGACGGCACGCAGCTTGTCACTTCGGACGACGGGCGCGAGGTGCAGAGCCTGTTGCCGCTGGGCATGACGCTGGACATTGCGGCACGGCTGGCGGGTGAGCCGTTCTTCGTCGAGACCGACGACGGGCCGCAGCGCATAGTGTCCGTGGTCGGCGTGGCACAGGATCTGTTCGTTCTGGCGGTCTGGCAGCGCACGGATGGCGGCTTCTGGGCCTCCAGCCCCCTGGCACCCTATCTTCTGCCCGCCCTGACCTGGGCGGCGGCGCTGATCGCCGCGGCGCTGGCCTCGGGTCGGCTGGTGGTGCGGCATGTCCGGGGGCTGTCGCGGTCGATGATGGCCTATAGTCTGACCCGCAGCCGGGTTGCCGTGCCCGATATCGCCGAGGCCCCGACCGAAATCCAGAAACTGCACGCCGTCTATGACGAACTGATCCGTGCGCTGGAACATGACGAGGCCGAGCTGGAGAACCTTCTGGTCGACAAGGAAAAACTGCTGCGCGAGGTGCATCACCGCAGTGGCAACAGTCTTCAGATCATCGCCTCGGTGATGCGGATGTATCGTCGCGAAACGCGCGACCCGGATCTGCGCGGGGTGCTGGACGGGCTGATCAACCGGGTGATCGCGCTGTCGTCGACCCATACCAGTCTTTACGGGCTGGATGGCCGCCGCGATGTGCCGATGGACGAGGTGCTGGGCGGCGTGGTCCGGCGGCTGAAAGAGATTCACGGCATCGCATTGGGCACGGCCCGCAAGGAGTTCGCGCCGATCCGCCTGCCGGTGGAAACCGCCGTGCCGCTGGCGCTGGCGCTGGCCGAGACGGTGGGTTGCCATTTCGGCGCGGGCAGCGGTCTGGACCGGCGCATCGCCGTGTCACTGTCCGAGGCGGGTGACGATATCCGTCTGGCGGTCGAAGGTCCGGTGGTGCCCGAATTCCTGCCCGAGACCACGACCGGACTGGCGGCGCTGCCACGCCGGATGCTGACGCAGTTCGCAGGCCAGTTGCGCGGCCGGGTCACGGTGCGGATCGACGGCGACCGTTCCCATGTCGATCTTCTCTTTCCCCGCGCATCCTTCTGATCCTTCAGAAAATTTGATCTGTCGGGGAACCCTGGCCGCGCTGGAGCGTTGACAGGCAGATCGCAACTGGGTGCCTCTCGCGCCCGTCAGCAGAAAAGGAGCCACGTCATGCTCGGTTGGGCTGTCACCTTTCTCGTCATCGCGCTGATCGCCGGTGTCCTGGGCTTTGGCGGTATCGCCGGCACCTCGGCCGGGATCGCGCAGATCCTGTTCTTCGTTTTCCTGGTGCTGTTCGTTCTGTCCCTGATCGGTCGCGTCATGCGGCGCGGCTGATCCTCCTGCCCCCGAAGGACCGGACCTGTAGTCTGGCTCTTCGGTTTTCGTCGTGTCCCTCACCTTCAGGCTGCGACTTCGGTCGCAGCCCTTTTTCATGAGCAGGGGATACAGACAAAGGCAAAGACTAAGGCCCGGACGGCTTTGCGCATCCGGGCCTTTGGCAGTTGTGGAAACGGCTGGGTCAGCCAGCAGCCGACTGGGTGATCCGCAGGTCGATGGTGATGTTCTGCCGCAACAGGCGCGGGGCCAGCCGGGCCAGGAATTCCTCCAGACCTGCAACGGCCGGGCCGTCATCCAGCGCCAGCATGATCCGGGCCTGCGGGCGGCGGCGCAAGGCGGGTAGCAGGCTGAGAATGGCGCACATCACCGAAAAGGTGCTTTCCGCCCGCCCCCCATCCGCCGCCAGGATCAGCTGATCCAGCCCGCCCCGCGCCGTGATCTCCCGATGCAATTGCCCAAGCGACCGGCTTTGCCGGAAATCGGTCCAGATCATCTGTGCGCCCGGCAGCGCCAGTTCGGCCAGCGTCATCGCTGCAAGCTGGCTGCCCGCCACGATGACGGTATTGCCACCGGCTTGCAGGTCGCAGACCTCGGGCAGTTTCAGCGCGGCGTCGTTCACCAGAACGGCCGGGCGATGCCTGTGGAAGACCCGGCTGTCTTGTGTCGTTTCGGGCATCCTGACCTCCTTGGTGAGCGATCCTTGCAGAGAAACTGTGTGGCAACGCGCAAGACCGCCGCCGGTTCCCCTGCGCCTGCCGCAGGCATCTGCGCCGAAGGGCAGGGATATTCGATGCGATGCGGGAACCCGGTCGCGCCGGGGGGGTTGTCGAAAGTCGGGCAGGATGTCAGGCAGAGGGCGGCTCTGACGCCAGGGATGGCTGGAAGGCAGGGAAAGATGCGCGATCAGGACGTCACGCCGGATGCCGTGCCCGAGACGGAACCCATGAAACCGGGCTTGCGGCCGCAGATGATGTTCAGCCCGGCGTGGCCCGGCAGGAACGACGGAAGTGGGCAATCCGGTCATTCCGTCGTCTCTCTGTCCACGCTGGCGGTCATCACGGTGGTCTGCGCCATCCTCTATCTGGCCAAGGATCTGTTCCTGCCGCTGGCGCTGGGGATGCTGTTTGCCTTCGTGCTGACGCCGGTGGTCAATGCGCTGCGCCGTTTCGGCCTGCCGGACCGTACGGCGGTGATTGCCACCGTCATCGCGGCGGCGGGTCTGGGTGGCGGTTTTGTGCTGGCTTTCGCCTATCAGCTTAGCCAGATCGGGGCCAACCTGCCGCAATATCAGGGAAATGTGCTGGCCAAGATCGATTCCATCCTTGAGATGGGCAAGGACAGCCGCATCATCGCCCGCCTGCAGGAGATGGTCGCCGACATTAGTGCCCGGTTGGCCCCGGATGGCGGGGCGGTCGATCCCGCAGCCTCGGGCACCATGCGCGTCGAACTGGTCGAGACCACAAGCCTGACCGACTGGCTCTCGGCGGTGATCCTGCCCGCGCTGGCCCCGGTGGCGATCTTCGGTCTTATCGCCGTCGTGGTGGTGCTGGCCCTGCTGGAACGCGCCGCGCTGCGTGACCGGCTGGTGCTGCTGATCGGCGGCAGCAACATCCCTGCCACCTCGCGCCTTCTGGCCGAGGCCGGGTCGCGGGTGTCCAGCTATCTGCTGGCGCAACTGCTGGTGAACGTCATCTATGCCGTGCCGATCTGGCTGGGCCTTTGGCTGATCGGGGTGCCGAACGCGCTGTTCTTCGGCATCGTCACCCTTGTGATGCGCTTCATCCCCTATATCGGCACGGCGATCTCGGCGATCCTGCCGCTGGTGATGGCTTTTGCCGTGGCCCCAGGCTGGTCTCTGGTCCTGTGGACCGCCGCCCTGTTCGGCGTGGTGGAGATGATCACCTCGAACATCGTCGAGCCCTGGTTCTACGGCCGCCGCACCGGGATCAGCCCGCTTGCCGTCATCGTCTCGGCGATGTTCTGGACCTGGCTCTGGGGGCCGATGGGGCTGATCATCGCCACGCCGCTGACGGTCTGTCTGGTGGTGATCGGCCATCATGTGCCGCGGTTGCGGGTGTTCTCGATCATGCTGGGTGACAATCCGGTGCTGGAAGATACCGCGCGTCTGTATGACCGGCTGTTGACCGGCCATGCCTTTGCCTTTGACGAGGCTTCGGCCCTGGCGGCGGGCGGCAGCGGCGTTTCGGCGGAAATTGCCGGGTATTACGACCGCAAGGCGCTTCCGGCGCTGGCGATGGCGCAGGCCGATCATGAGGCGGGCCTGTTGTCCGACAGGCAGGCCGATCGCATCGCCCGCATCGTTCTGAACCTGACCGAACGGCTGGATCCGGTGATCGAGGAAGCGGCAGAGCTGAAGGCCGATGCCGAAGGCGCATCGCCCGAAACCGCACCGGGGACGGGACGGCGGGTGGTGGTTCTTGGCGCGCGCACCCAATTGGAGGATGCCGCGGCGGAAATGGTGGCCCAGGCTGTGCGGGCGGAAGGGGCCGAAACGCTGGTCTTGCCACACCGCTCGGTTCCCGCTGCGGCGCTGCGCGACTTCGGTGCCGGGGCTGTGGTGCTGGTTTCGCTGGACCGTGATCCGCATCCGGCGGTGGTCCAGTATCTGCGGTTGCTGCGGCGGCGCTTTTCCGACCTGCCGGTCCTGCTGTCGTGCTGGCCCGAGGCCGGTCAACCCGGCCGGGAACCCGATGCGCCGCGCCAGCCTGTCAGCGGCCGGACCGAGGGGATGGCCGAAACCCTGGCCAGCCTTTTCCGTCCCGCCGCGTCTTAGAGCGTGTCCGACAAAAGTGGACTCCGGTTTTGGCGAAAGACGCGCGACCACGAAGAAGCCAGAGTCTGTCCGGCGCTTCTGTCGGCGCCGGACAGACTCTGGTCGTCACCAGCTGTAGACAACCTCGTGCATCGCCAGTTGCAGCAGGTCGTCGGGCGGCATGTCCGCTGCCCAGTCGACGCCCGAGGCCACGATGCAGGAAATCCCGTCCTCGCCATGATGCAGCGCCGTCCAGGTGCCCATCAGATCCGATGTCCAAAGCTGGATCCGCAGCCCGTCGCGGCTGACCTTCTCGGCCCGCAGCGTTTCGGCGAAATCATGGGTCAAGCCGTCGGCAACCACCTGATGCGCGTCGCAATAGCTTTGGTCGGGCGCGGTGTCCTGATGGCCCAACGAATCGTAGATCGACAGTGATGCGGCAGGGCGTTGCGACAGTTTCGACGGCTGGGCGGCAAGATGGATGGCGATGTCCTGCACTGCGGTATCCGGCTGAACCGGGCTTTGCCCCGGTCCGGGGGCCACGCTTGCCAGAGCCACGGCGCCAAGGGTCAGGGCCGACGCCAGGGCGATCACGGGGATCGTGCGGTTCAGGGTCATGTCCATGCCTCCGTCTGTCAGCCCTTGGCGGGCTGCGGGTCTCATGGACAACGCCCGTGTCGCGTCGCGGTTCCCTTCCGGGCCCGGTGCCGCCGGGTGTCAACCCTTTGCCAGCGTCTCGAACAACCGCGCCACGCCTTCGGCACCGGGGTCGTTGAAGCCCTTCAGCTTGTCTTCGGACAGGTAACTTGCCCGGCCGGCCTTGGCCCGCACCATCTGCGCGGTGGCATCCGCGCCGGCCCGCGCGGCAGTCGCCGCGGCCCCGATCCCCTGCGGCAGCGCGGCCAGCGCCGGGGCCAGCGCGTCGATCATGGTGCGGTGGCCAGGCTCGGCCCCGCCGACCTGCATCACGCGGGCCAGCCCCGCCGACAGCGCGCCGATCCAGTCGCGCCCAGAGGCCGAGGCATCGCCCGCCGCCGCAAAGAAGATCGCCAGCAGCACGCCCGATGACCCGCCCATGGTCTGCGACAGTTCCATCCCGATGGCGCGGTAAAGCTGGGTCGGATCGGCCAGCGGCAGCCGGTCCAGCGCCGATTTCAGCGCCCGCGCAGCACCTGCAAGGGTGCTGCCGGTATCGCCATCGCCGGATTTCGCATCCAGCGCGTTCAGGTCCTTTTCCACGGCAATCAGCGCATCGCAGCAGCGTTCCAGCAGCGCCCGCCGCGCGGGATGGCCCGAGGGCACCGGCTGGATCGGCACCAATCCATCGGGCAGGGGGCGCAGCGCCGGTTCGGCTATCGCCAGACAGCCGGGCCAGGCATGCGGGGCCACCGGGGCGGCCAGCAGGCCGACGCGATCCTGATCGACGGGCAGCAGCGACAGCGAAAAGCCGTGCATGTCCAGCGAGGTCATCAAAGGGGCCGGCCCGATCATCCATCTGATCCGCGGGCCAAGCGCCGACCGGGCCAGTTCCTCGGCCAGCACGGACATTTCCAGGGGCGTGGTTGCCCCGAGGTTGTTCAGCAAGGCCACATGGTCGCCCTTGCCCATCGCCGGGGCCAGCCGGTCCACCACCATCGCCATGGCGGCCCGCGCGCCCGAAAAATCGACCTGCTCCACTCCGGCCTCACCATGGATGCCAAGGCCGAGTTCCGCCTTTCCGGGGCCGATGCGGTTCTCTTTCGGGCTGCCGGGGACGGTGCAGGTGTCCAGACTCATCCCGATGGAAATCGCGCCCCTGATCACCCCTTGCGCCGCAGTGGCGATGGTATCGAGATCGGCCCCGGCTTCGGCCATCGCCCCCGCGATCTTGTGGACGAAAAGGGTGCCCGCGACCCCGCGCGCCTGCGGCAGATGCGGCAGGGCCACGTCGTCATCGACGATCACCATGGCAACCTTCAGCCCGAAGGCGCGGGCGCGTTCGGCGGCAAGGCCGAAATTCAGCCGGTCGCCGGTATAATTCTTGACGATCAACAGGCAACCCGCCTTGCCGGTGACGGCAAGGATGCCCGCCAATACGGCATCGACCGAGGGGCTGGCAAAGACATCGCCGCAGACCGCCGCCGTCAGCATGCCCTGGCCGACGAAGCCTGCGTGCGACGGTTCATGCCCCGATCCGCCGCCCGAGACCAGCGCCACCTTGCTGCGGTCCCAGTCGGTGCGGACGACCACCTTGACATGCGGATAGCCGTCCAGCCGCGCCAGCCGTCCGCCTGCGGTGCGCAACAGGCCGTCGATGGCCTCGGTCACAAGGCTTTCCTTGGCGTTGATGAATTGTTTCATCGGGTTACTCCTGAATGCGGGCGCCGGTGGCATCGAACCAGAGCGGGCTTTGTAGGCGGATCGGAATGCTGTCTCCGGCGGTCAGCGCGGTTTGCGGATCGGCCAGGGTGATGATCTCATGCGGGCCGAAGGTCAGGTGCAGGCGAGTCTGGTCGCCCAGATGCTCGACCCGCCGGACGGTGGCGGGCTGGCCTTCGCCCTGCACGATATGTTCGGGCCGCAGGCCAATCTGCGCCGCGCCGGACGGGGCGGGGCCGAAGGCATCGGCGGGCAACAGCGCGATGCGGGGCTGGCCCAGCCGGGTGGCGACATAGGTGCTGACCGGGGTTTCGTAAATCTCGCGCGGGGTGCCGAACTGCACCAGCCGCCCATGATCCAGTACGCCGACATGGGTGGCCATGGTCATCGCTTCGATCTGGTCGTGGGTGACATAAAGGAAGGTTGCGCCCAGTTCGGCATGGATGCGCTTCAGTTCTATCCGCAGATCGGCGCGCAGCTTGGCGTCAAGACTGCTAAGGGGTTCATCCATCAGATAAATCCGTGGGTTCCGCACCAGCGCCCGGCCGATGGACACCCGCTGCATCTCGCCCCCGGACAGGGCGGTGGCCTTGTTGTCCAGCTTGTGCGCGATGCGCAGGGTCCGGGCCACGGCATCCACCCGCGCGGCAATCTCGGGTTCGGGCAGGGCGATCATCGGGGATCGCAGCGGGAAGGCCAGATTGTCGCGCACGGTCAGGTGAGGGTAGAGCGAATATTGCTGGAACACCATCGCCACATCGCGCTGCGCGGGCGTGTCGGCCAGGACCGAGGCACCACCGATGCGGATGTCTCCGCCATCGGGGGCGTCAAGGCCCGCGATCAGCCGCAGGGTGGTGGTCTTGCCCGCGCCGGTGGGGCCGAGAAGCACGACAAAAGCCCCGTCGGGGATGGTCAGACCGATGTCGACCAGCGCCTGCGTCTTGCCATAGGCTTTTGATATTCCTGACAGAACAACCTCAGCCATGATGCACCCCCGCATTGGCGACGCTGCGCAGGGCGCGGCCGGTATCGGCGTTGAACAGGGCGAGTTTCGGGGCAGCGAAGGTCAGGCCCACGCTGTCCCCCGCCCTTGCGGGCTGCGAGGAGGGCGCGCGGGCCTTCACGGTGCCATGCGCGGTTTCCAGCGTGATGATCTGGCTGGTGCCAAGGTATTCGCTGGCCAGCACGCGGCCGCGATAGGGGGCGGCATCCGACAGGGTGACATGTTCGGGCCGCACCCCGAGGACAAGCTTGCCGGGCGCGGAGTCTTCAAGCATTTCAGGGGTCTGCACGGTATGGCCCGAGAGGGAGATGGCCGAGGTGCCGCGCTGGATGCTGCCTTCGAACGACAGGAAATTCATCGCCGGGCTGCCGATGAAATCGGCGACGAACAGCGTGGCGGGGTGGTCGTAGATCTGCTGTGGCGTGCCGAACTGTTCGACAACCCCATGATTCATCACGACAATCTTGTCCCCCATCTGCATCGCCTCCAACTGGTCATGGGTGACATAGACAGTGGTGGCGCCCATCCGGTCATGCAGGGCGCGGAGTTCTTCGGACATGATCTCGCGGAATTCGGCGTCCAGTGCGCCAAGTGGTTCGTCCATCATGAAGGCCTTGGGGCGGCGGACGATGGCGCGGCCAAGGGCGACGCGCTGGCGGTCGCCGCCGGAGAGGCCGCCGACGGGTTTGTCGAGCAGGTGGGTGATGCGCAGGATGCGGGCGACCTCGGCCACGCGATCGCGGATTTCTGATCGAGAAACGCGTTGTGATACAAGGGGATACGAGATGTTTTTGCGAACGTTCATATGGGGGTAAAGGGCGAACATCTGGAAGACCATGGCGATGTCGCGCTGGCTGGCGGGGCGCTGGGACACGTCTTCGCCGTTGATCAGAATCTCACCGCTGGTCGGCAGCTCCAGCCCGGCGATCATCCGCAGGGTGGTGGTCTTGCCGCAACCCGAGGGACCAAGCAGCATGAAGAATTCGCCATCCTCGACGGTAAAGCTGCTGCCCTGAACGGCGGTAAAATCTCCAAATTCTTTCCGCAGGTTGCGGATGACGATCTGCGCCAAGACCCTACTCCGGGAAGTGGCTGGTGACGATGAACATGACGGTTCCGACCAGCGTGACGAGGAAAGACCAGGTGAAGGCCCAGAGGAAGAATGGCTGCATCAGCATGAAGACGCCAAGCGCGATCAGGATCGTCGCAAGCATCTCCCACGGGGCGCGGCGCAGGCGGAGAAGGCCGGAAAGAAAGGCGGTCATCGGCGTATGCCTCGCGTATGGCTTGCGTATGGCTTGCGTATGGCTGAGGGACATACGTTCATTTCCGCACCGCGCCGAAGGTGATGCCGCGCAAGAGATGTTTGCGCAGCAGGATGGTGAAGACCATGACGGGCAAGAGGAACAGCGTCGCGCCTGCGGCGACGGCGGGCCAGTCCTGCCCCCCGGTGCCGATGATGGTGGGGATGAAGGGCGGGGCGGTCTGGGCATTGCCCGAGGTCAGCAGCACCGCAAAGGCATATTCGTTCCAGGCGAAGATCAGGCAGAAGATCGCGGTGGAGGCGATGCCGGTGGCGGCCTGCGGCAGCACGACCTTTCGGAAGGCCTGAAAGCGGGTGTAGCCGTCGATCAGCGCGGCCTCTTCGTATTCGCGGGGGATCTCGTCGATGAAGCCTTTCAGCAGCCAGACGGCGAGGCTGATGTTGACTGCCGTATAGAGCAGGATCATCCCCAGATGGGTGTCGGAAAGGCCCAGTTCCCGATACATCAGATAGATCGGGATGGCGACGGCGATGGGCGGCATCATCCGGGTCGACAGGATGAAGAACAGCAGGTCGTCCTTCAGCGGCACGCGAAAGCGGCTGAAGGCATAGGCGGCCAGGGTGCCGAGGATGATCGACAGCGCGGTCGACCCGAAGCCGATGATCACCGAATTCATGAACCGCTCGCCAAACCTTGATGGCCCGGTGATGACCATGCCCTGTTCGCGGACCAGTTGGTCATACCAGGTCTCGGGCGGTGGGGGCGGCGTGCCCTGGGCGATGCGGGTGCGGGTGGTGAAGAGGTTGACGTAGCCTTCCAGCGTGGGTTCGAACACCACCTTTGGCGGGTAGGAAATCGAATCCGGGCCGGATTTGAAGCCGGTGGAGATGATCCACACCAGCGGCAGCAGGGTGATCACGGTGTAAAGCGCGACCAGCAGCCCGGCGGCCCATTTGGAGGCTTTGCTGGGTTCGGTGATGGAATAGGCGGTCATGGGCGGCCTCCTGACGCGGGGGGCGCGGGATAGGAAAGGCACTGCCTTTCCCCGCGCCTATCGACGCGCTTTGTGCAGGGTGGCGTTTGTGCGAGATGAGACACCGTCCGGCCCCCGCCCGGCGGGGGAGAAGCCCCCGCCGCCATATGATTGATCGGGGGGCGGGCGGGGACTGGACGGAGGCCTTTTGCCTCCGTCCACTGCGGGGCCGATGTGCCGCATGGCAGGGGCGATGGCCCCTGCCAAAAAGGCCGGGAAAGCGCAAATCCGTATCGGTTGGCGGGTCGTGTCATCACCGCTCCTTCACCTTGTTCAGCGCCTTGACGTAGATCGAGGCGAGGCCGAAGACGGTGACAAACAGGATGATCGCATAGGCTGAGGCATAGCCGGTGCGCCATTTTTCAAAGGCTTCGCGTTTCAGGTCGATCGAGGTGAGCAGGGTTTCGTCGCCCGGTCCGCCGCCGGTCAGCAGCGTGACCATGTCGAACATCTTGAAATTCTCGATGCCGCGGAACAGCACCGCCAGCATCAGGAACGGGAGCGCCATCGGCAGGGTGATGGTCCAGAACTGCCGCCATTTCGAGGCGCGGTCGACCTCGGCCGCCTCGTAGATATAGTCGGGGATCGAGCGCAGGCCCGCAAGGCAGATCAGCATGACGAAGGGCGTCCACATCCAGGTGTCGACGATGACGATGGCCCAGCGGGCCCAGCCTCCGGGGCCAAGCATGGAAAAGGACGAGGCGGGAATGCCCGAGACCCATTCAACGGCATAGTTCACCAGGCCGATCTGCGGCTGGTAGAGGAAGGTCCAGAAATTGCCCACCACGGCCGGGGACAGCATCATCGGCAGCACGATCAGCGTGGTCATCAGATCGTTGCCCCTGAATTTCCGGTTGATGGCCCAGGCCAGGGCAAAGCCGATCAGCACCTGAAAGGTGATGGTCCAGATCAGGAAATGCGCCGTGGTCTGCATGTTGGCCCAGGTGTCGGCGTCGGTCAGGATGCGGCTGTAGTTGCGCAGGCCGACCCATTCCACATCGCGGTTCGGGCGGTTGGCGGCGTAGTTGGTGAAGGACAGGCGCACCGTCCAGATCAGCGGAAAGATGTTGATCGCCAGCAGCAGAAGGATGGTGGGGCCGACGAAAAGCCAGGCAATCGCGCGGTCCGAAAGGCCCCGGATGCGGCGGGCCATCGGGCGCGGGGTCGCGCGGGCGGCGATGTCGATGGGGTTGGGCATGGAACCTCGGGGCGCGCGCGGCCGGGGGTGCGGGGGATCAGGACCCCGGCCCCGCAAATGGGGGCCGGGGTTTGCGGGGATGGTCAGAGCTTGCCGTCGTCCTCGAAGGCTTCGGTCCAGTCGGCGATCAGCCCGTCCCGCGCCTCTTTCGCGGTGCCGTTGCCGGCCACGACATAATCATGGAACCGGGCCTGCGAATCCTGCAACAGGATGGCGTAGGAGGGTTCGGCCCAGAAGTCCTTGACCACGGCCATGCTGTCCAGGAAGGTCTGGGCATAGGGCTGGCTGGTGGCGAAACCGGGGTCTTCGACCACGGCGCGCAGGCAGGAAAAGCCACCCATCGACCACCATTTCGCCTGGGTTTCAGGCTTGGCGAACCATTTGATGTATTCCAGCGCGGCATCCTGCTTTTCGGAATAGGCGACGACCGAAATCCCCTGGCCGCCCAGCTGGGCGAATTGCTGGCCATCGGGGCCTGCGGGATTGACCAGATAGCCGGTCCTGCCGCCGCCGACGTTGGGATCGACCTCGAACCCCGGCCAGGTGAAGGCGAAGTTCATCTGCATGGCGACCTGGCCGGATTTGTAGGCGTCGATGCCTTCGCCCATATAGGTGTTCGATGTGCCAGGGGCGACGCAGCAATCATAGAGCGACTTGTAGAATTCCAGCCCGGCGACGGCGCCGGGGGAATTGACGAAACCTTCCATGTCATAGGGCTTTTCGGGGTTCTCGTAGAGGAAGCCGAAGCTGTAGAGAACGTCCATCACCCCCATGGTGATGCCTTCCGACCCGCGTTCGGTATAGATCGACAGGCCGTAGACGGTCTTGCCGTCGATCTCGCGGCCCTGGAAGAATTCGCCCACCTCCTTCAGTTCGGCCATGGTGGCGGGGGGCGTCAGGTCGCGGCCGTATTTTTCCTTGAACTCGGCCTGGATGTCCGGGCGCTCGAACCAGTCCTTGCGGTAGGTCCAGCCGACCACGTCGCCGAAAGCCGGAAGCGACCAGTAGTTCGGGCTGTTCTTCGGCCATTCGGAATAGCCGGTGACGGTGGCGGGCACGAAGGCATCCATCGAGATGCCGTTGGCATCGAAGAAATCGTTCAGCTTGACGTAATGGCCGTTCTCGGCGCTGCCGCCGATCCACTGGCTGTCGCCGATCATCAGGTCGCAGAGCTTGCCGCCCGAGTTCAGCTCGTTCAGCATGCGGTCGGCGAAATTGGGCCAAGGCACGAATTCGAATTTCATCTTGATGCCGGACTGGGCCTCGAAGTCCTTGCTGAGTTCGACCAGCGCGTTGGCGGGGTCCCAGGCGGCCCAGCACAGCGTGAGTTCGGTCGATTGCGCCCGTGCATGGCTGGCCGTGATCAGCAAGACGGCAGCGATGGCCGAGGAACCGGCCAGGGATGCGATGTTCATGAAATCCTCCCAGGGTTTGACGATGCGTCGGCGTGCCCTTTGCGGATGACTCCGTCCGGGCCTTCTGGCTGCGGCGACCATGCGGCAGGGCGGGGGGGCTTGTCCACTGATTTTTGAGGTGCGTACCTCAAAAATTGTCCGATGCAAACCGGATGGGGATCATGGGTGCCCGCAAGTTATTGATCTGATGTCAGATTTTCCCGGATCAGGATCTCGATCCGCAGCTGTTCCTGGGCCGCGTCAATCGGGGCGTGATCGACCTTGGCGCGCAGGACCCGCAGGGCAGAACGGGCAAGATGGCCCAGATTCTGGGTGATGACCGCATCAATCTGCCCGGCCAGCAGGGCGCGGCGGGTGTGGGGTGTCAATTCGTGCCCGATGATGACGAAGCGCCCGGTCAGGCCCAGATCGGCCAGCGTGGAGGCCAGCGCCCGATGACCGCTGCCCATGACATACATGCCGCGCAGGCCGGGCGCATGGCGCAGGCGTTCGGTCACGACGGCGCGCAGGGTGGCGTCGGAGCCGTGGGTTTCCAGCGTCGGCAATACTTCGAGATCGGGGAATTCGGCCTGCATCACGGCATCGAAGCCGTGGCGCCGCTCGATGGCATCGCGCAGCTGCATGGATTGCGCCAGCACCACGATCTGCCCCGGCCCGCGCCCGACAAAGCGGCCCATCAGCACGCCGGCGGTGCGCCCCGCCGCGCGGCTGTCGATGCCGACGAAATGATCGCGGTCGGTGTTGGGCAGGTCCGAGCCAATGGCAATGACCGGAATCCCCTTTCCCCGCAATGACTTGACCGCATCGCGCAATACGGGCGTTTCGGGGGCCATCAGCGCCACGCCCGAGGTTTCGGCGGGCGGCAGGGCATCCAGCAGCGCGGCCAGCCGGTGCGGATCCTCGGCCGGATAGCGCAGGATCTGCAATTCGGTGCGGGCCATGGCGGCGGTCCGGGCGGCATCGCGCAAGGCGGCGGCCAGGGTCTCGACGAACTGGCTGTCGCTGTCGGGCAGGGCGGCAACAAGGCGGTAGCTGCGCTGCCGGGCCAGATTGGCGGCGGCAATGTCGCGGACATAGCCCAGCCGCGAAATCGCCTCCTGCACCGCCGAAACGGTGCGCGCCTTGACGCCGGGCCGGTCGTTCAGCACGCGGTCCACGGTGGCCAGGCTGACCCCGGCCTCGCGGGCGATGTCGTTGACGGTGGGGCGGGGCATCGGTCCTCCGTTGGAAGGACAGATATGGCGCAGCGCCTGAGGCACGTCAATCAGGATGCGCGCCACGGCCTGTAGCGGCGGGCTAAAGGGCGGCGTATTCGGCGGCGGCGCTGGCCCAGGTGAACTTGATCGGCACCGGCAGGGCGGTGGTCCAGACGCGGGCGGGCCGGCCCGCGATCAGGGCGGCGGCGCGGGCGGTGTCGGCGACGGCCCCGCCATACAGCCGGTTGGCCATGTTCAGCACGGCGGTCTGATGCATCGCATCGCTGCCCGAACCGCAGGCATCCTTGACCAGCAGCATCCTTGTGCCGCGTTCGACGCCGTCCTTGACGGTGGCGGCCACGCAGGCCTCGGACCAGCAGCCGCCGACGATCAGCCAGTCAAGCCCCAGCCGGGCGATGGCAGCGGCCAGCGCGGGGGCGGTGAAGACGCTGGCATCGCCCTTGACGATCACCTCTTCGCCGGGGTGGGGGGCGGCTTCGGGCGAGATGTCCGATCCGGGGCTGGCGGCGTCGCTGAAGGCCGAGCGGCCGTCGGCGGTGAGGGGGTGAAAGGGGCGGCTGGCGGTGTCGACAAGATACACGGAATGCAGCACCGGCATTCCGGCGGCGCGGGCGGCGGCCAGCAGCCGGGCGCAATTGCCGGCAACCCGGTCGTAATCGGGCACCAGATAGCGGCTGTCGATGCGGTGTTCTTCCTGCATGTCGATCATGAGGAGGGCGGCGCGGCCGGGGGGCAGGGTCAGGGTCTGGTGCATGTCAGGGGTCCGTCAGGCGGTATTTGCGGGCATGGCTGTCGGCTTCGGCGCGCATGTCGCGCGGCGTGCAGCCGAATTCAAGCCGGAAGGCACGGGCAAAGCTGGAAGGATTGGCAAAGCCGCAGGACAGCGCCACGGTGTCGATCCGGGCCTGCGAATGCAGCAACAGATCGGCCGCGCGGCGCAGGCGCAGGCGGCGCAGATAGGCGGCGGGCGACAGGCCGGTTTCGCGCCGGAACCTGCGTTCCAGCCGGTCGGCCGAAGCGCCGATGGCGGCGGCAAGGGCCCGCACCTCGGGCGGGTCTTCCAGCGCGCGCTCCATTTCGGCGACGGCGGCCAGCACCAGCGGATCGCGGATGCCGGTGCGGATGCGCAGCGGCATGGTCTGGCGGTCGGCATCCTGCCGCAGCGGGCTGTGGACGAACCATTCGGCGACGGCGGCCGACAGGTCGGCCCCGAAATCGGCGGCGATCAGGGCCAGCATCATGTCAAGCGCGCCGATGCCGCCCGAAGCGGTAAAGCGGTTGCGGTCCAGCACGAACAGATCCTGCCGCATGTCGATCCGGGGGAAGGTTTCGCGGAAGGCGGGCTGGCTGGTCCAGTGCAGGGTGCAGGCATGGCCGTCCAGAAGCCCGGCGCGCGCCAGGAAGAAGGCCCCGTCCGCCACGGCGCCGACGGCCGCTCCGCCGCGCAGCTGCCGCCTGATCCAGGACAGTGCGCGGTCGGCCACCAGTTGCTCGGCATCGCCGCCCGAACAGGTGAGGATGCGGTCGGCATCGGGGGCGGTGGCGGCGCCATGGTCGGGTTCGATCCGCAGCCCGTTCGAGGCGCGCAGGGGACCGGGGTCTTCGGCCACGACGGTCCAGTCGTAAAGGCGCTGGCCCGACAGCAGGTTGGCGGCGCGCAAAGGCTCGATCACCGCCGAGAAGGCCATCAGCGGAAAGCCGGGAAAGACGAGGATGGCATGGCGCAGCGGCGGCGCGTCGCGCGAGGCGGGACCCGAGGGCGGGATATGCGGGCCGGGCGGCGGCGGACGGATCATGGCGCGGCCAGTGCCTCGCGCAGCGGGGCAAGGGCGGCGGGATCGGGAAGGGAGGACAGGAAGCCGTGGCCCTGACCGGGCGCAAGGACCAGCCGCGCGCCGGGCAGGCGGGCCAGAAGGTCGGCCTGATTGCAGACCGGGTCCTGTGCGGCGGCAAGCACGGTCATCCGGGCGGGCAGGGCAAAGCCGGGGGCCAGCGGGTCGAAATCGGGATGGCCGGGCGCGAGACCCTGCGGATCGAGGTGGCGCTGATAGGAGGCAAGCGACTGCGGGCCAAGGCCGTCGGTTTCATCCGTGGTGGCGGGATGCGGGGCAAAGGGCAGGCCGCCGGGGTAGAACAGGACGGCATCGTCGATCCGGGCGCGTTCGGCCGGGGTCAGCCCGGCATGACCCCAGAGGGCGACGATCGCCCCGGCGCTGTCGCCCATCAGGCGCAGGTGGCTGTGGTGGGCCAACTGGCGGCGGATGGCGGCCACCGCGTCCTGTCCTTGGGTCGGCAGCGGGTGTTCCGGGGCCAGGCGGTAGCGGACCGACACCACGGGCGCGCGGGACAGATGCGCGATCCAGGCTGCGACGATGCGGTGGGTCTCGGGCGAGCCGACGATGAAGCCGCCGCCGTGGAAATAGACAGCCGGAACGCCCCCGGCGCGGGCGGGGGTGCAAAGCAGCCCGCCGGGGCAAGCGCCTTCGGCCGGAAGCGGGGTGATCGTCACGCCATCGGGCAGGACCGGGGCGGCAACCTCGGGCCGCGCATCGCGCCAGCGGCGCAAGGCGGCGGGGTCGCCGTTGATCCAGTCCGGGGCGGCGGTCATTGCCAGTCGTGCTTGCGGAACAGTTCCGCCGCGCGGGCCACGGCATCGGCGTTCAGGGTAAAGCCGAGGCCGGGCCGGGCGGGCAGGGACAGGCGACCCCTGACCGGGGTCAGGCCGGGGTCTTCGACGATGTCTTCGGCCAGCAATTGCCACATGATCTGGTTGCCATCGTCCAGATTGGGGATGGCGCGGCCGACGTGATGTTCGGCGCAGGTGGTGATGCCGGTGGTCATCGACGAATGGATGCAGAGCGTCAGGCCCGCCGCCTCGGCCACCGCAGCGGCCTTGATGGTGCCGCGCAGGCCGCCGATTTCACGCGGGCCGACGGCGATCATGTCGGCGGCCCCGGTGGCACAGGTGCGATAGACCTCGTCCAGGGTGAAGACGGCCTGATCGGCCCCGATGGCGATGGGCGCGCGTTCGGTGACGCGGCGCAGCGCTTCTATAGACCGCGATGACGTGGGCTGTTCGATATATTCGATGTCATAGGGGGCGAATTCGGCCATGCGGCGGATGGTGGTGGCCACGTCCCAGCCTTCGTTGGCATCCAGCCGCAGCCGGGCCTTGCCGATGGCCTGCCGGACCATGGGCACCACTTTGGCGTCATGCTCGGTGCCGACGCCGACCTTGAGATAGATCACCGGCTCGCCGATCCGGGCGGCATGGGCGGCATCGGCGGCGATGGCCTCGGGCGTTTCGCCCTGCAGGAAGTAGAAATAGCCCACGTCCTTGCGGCGCTGCCCGCCCAGCAGATCCCAGACCGGGCGGCCCAGAATCTTGCCCTGCAAATCCAGCGCCGCCATCTCGATGCCGCTGTGCAACTGGTTGGCATAGCGCGGCATGTTGCCGCCGAAGGTCAGGAACAGCGCGCGATAGGCATCGGCCCAGCTTGCCGCGATGTCGAAGACCGAGGTGCCCGTCAGCCTGCGGCCGATCTTGTCCAGCACGCGGGCCTGTGCGGTGGCATCGGGGGCGGTGGTGGTTTCGCCATAACCGATGCTGCCGTCTTCGGCGGTCATCTCGATCAGGTTGGTGTGGAACGCCTGTTCCACGCCTTGCGACCAGATATAGGGCGTCTTCAGCGGCAGGCGCAGCGAGGTGATGCGGACGGATGTGATCTTCATGATGCCCCAAGGGAAAAGGCCCCGGCCCCGGCGGCGCAGCGCAGGGACCGGGACAAGTTCACGCCGAAAGCCAGGTGTTGTCCAGATGCGCCTCGAACGCCTGCTGCATCCGCAGCCCGTTCACGCCGGGCCGGTAGGAGCGATAGACCGACCGCCAGTAAGGCTGGATGATCACCCCGGCGTCGCGCAGGATGGTTTCGATGTCGGTCATCAGGGCGCGCCGGGCCTGAACATCCGGGGTGGCCAGGGCCCGGTTCAGCAAGTCGTCGAACCGTGCATCCGAAAAGGCGCTTTCGTTCCAGGCCTCGCCGCTGCGATAGGCCAGCGCCAGCACCTGCACGCCCAGCGGGCGGCCGTTCCATTCGGTCGCCGAGAACGGATATTTCGTCCAGTTGTTCCAGAAGGTCGTGCCCGGCATGATCGTGCGTTTGACGTTCAGCCCGGCCTCACGCATCTGGCCCGCCACGGCGTCGCAGGTGTTGGCCTGCCATTCGTCGTCGATCGAGATCAGCTCGAATTCATGATCGACCGCGCCCGCCTCGGCCATCAGGGCCACGGCCTGCGCCGGATCATGCGTCGCGGGGCCGATGTCGGCGAATTCCTCGTGCATCGGGCCGACATGGCAGTTTGCCGCCGGGGTGCCTGCGCCGTTGACGCCCAGTTCCAGCACGACCGAATTGTCCACCGCCAGTGCGGCGGCGCGGCGGATGCGGACATCGGTATAGGGGGCCTGCTGCACGTTGAAGCGGCAGACGATGGTCGATCCGGTGGCGATTTCCGATGTGGTGGCCCCGGCGGCCTCGAACCGGGCCAGGCTGTCGGCGGGGGTTTCGTCGGTGGCGTCGATCTCGCCCGCCTCCATCGCGGCGACGGCGTTCGACGGGTCAAGGCCGTAGTCGATGAACCTTATCCCGTCCAGCCAGAATTCCCCCTTCCACCAGGGGGCCTGTTTGCGGCGCAGCTCGGCGCCCGAGGCCGGTTCCCAGCTGACCAGCTCGCAAGGGCCGGTCGAGATGGCCAGCGCCTGCATCGGGTCCTCAACGCCGTCATAGCTGCGGTGCATGATCAGCGCGGGGTAATCGGTCAGCCCGGCGACAAGGGTGATGTCGGCGCGCGGCATGTGGATGCGCACGGTGGCATCGTCAACCTTTTCCAGCGCGTCCGACAGGATGGTCCTGGTGGCCGGATCGACCAGCACCCCCATGCGCGAGGCCATGGAATTGCCTTCGATATTGGCATCGCACCAGCGGGTGATGTTGTGGATCACGTCATCGGCGTTGAAGGTGTCGCCGTTCGACCACTGCACGCCGGGGCGCAGGGTCAGCGTCAGGGTCTTTGCATCGTCCGATGCCTCCCATCCGCTGAGGAGATAGGGTTCAAAGGTGAAATCGCTGGTCCAGCGGACAAGGTATTCGTTCACCTGCCGCGCCACCTGCGCGATCTGGTGGCCGTCGAAGATGCGCGGGTCGCGGAACGCCTTGACGTTCATCGCCATGCGCAGGATGCCGCCCCTGACCGGCGTGCCCTCGGCGCGGGCGATCGAGGGCAGGCCGCCAAGCGCCAGCGCTCCGGCGGTGCTGACGCCAAGGGCTGCCATCGAGGCAAAAAATTCGCGGCGGTTCAGGCGGCCCTTGCGGAACTGGTCGGCGGTCGGTTCGGCCATGGGGTGAAGAGGGCGGTCGGTCAGCATGTAGCGGGTCATCTGCGGCTCCTCTGGCTGGGGATGGGTTGAGTATCGCGCCGCAGGCGGGGTCGGACTTTGCGCCATGCCGCATGGAATATGCCGAAAGGCGCATGGTGCGGCGGGCGGGGCCGGGGCAGGATGCGGGAAACGGGGGAAACATGCGGGTTTCGCGGGACAGGGCCGAGACGGCGGCACGGGCGGCGCTGACGGCGAAGGGGGCGTCCGGGGCGCAGGCCGGGCCGGTGGCGGCGGCGATGTGCCTGGCCGAGGCCGAGGGCAATGCCGTCTGCGGCCTCTATTACCTGCCGCATTTCTGCGCGCAGCTGGCGGTGGGCAAGATCGACGGGCAGGCGGTGCCGGTGGTGCGGGCCGATGGGGCGGTGGTGCAGGTCGATGCGGCGACGGGCTTCGCCCATGCGGCCTTCGCGGCCGGGCTGCCCGCGCTGCTGGCGGCGGTGGCGGCGCAGGGCGTGGCGGCGATGAGCATCGCCAATTCCGGCAATGCGCTGGCGCTGGGGCATTTCGTGCGGCCCTTGGCGGCGCAGGGGCTGATCGGGCTGGCGATGTCGAATGCCCCGGCCTCGGTCGCGCCGCCGGGGGCGGCGGGTCGGGTGTTCGGCACCAATCCGCTGGCCTTTGCGGTGCCGGGGCCGGGCCTGCCCATCGTGGTGGATCAAAGCCTGTCGGCGGTGACGAAGACCGAGGTCCTGATGCGGCAGGCGGCGGGGCAGGGGCTGGAGCAGGCTTGGGCGCAGGATGCCGAAGGCCGCCCGACGCAGGATGCCACGGCGGCGCTGGCGGGGGCGCTGTTGCCCGCGGGCGGGCAGAAGGGGGCCAATCTGGCGCTGCTGGTCGAGGTGCTGGCGGCGGCGCTGGCGGGATCGCACCTGAGTGTTGCGGCCAGCGGGCTGGGCAATGTGGAAGGCGGGCCGCCCCGGTTGGGGCAATTCGTGCTGGCGCTGGACCCGGCGCGGTTTGCGCCTGGCTTTGCGGACAGGATCGGTGGGCTGGCCCAGGTCTTCGCCGGGGCCGGGGCGCGGCTACCGGGCGCAGCCTATGCCCCGGCGGATGTGCTGGATATGCCCGATGCCCTGTGGGCGCAGGTCGAGGCGCTGGCCCTGGGGCGCTGAAAAGCCGGTCAATCGCCGCGTCTTCGGCGCATTCCTGCGCATGGCACGGCGATTTGATGCCAGCGGCACGGGCCGGGAATTGACGCCGGGCAAATCCTGCCGCATCTCGCAGGTGCAGCATATTGTGCGCCGCTGGCGGGTGTGTCTTGCGTCCGTTGCATGGCTGAGTTGCAACTGTCGCAAGGGGCCGTCTTTGGAGAAGTGCAGTATAAACCGCCCGCTTTGTTGAGTTTTCCCGAATCGGGGAACAGGAGTCTTCATGTCCGGCCTACCGGATACCGCCCGCCGGATCACCCGCCGCAGCCTGTTCGCCCTGACCGGCGCGGCGGCGGTTTTGCAGTGCAGCACGGCTCTGGTCCGTCCGGTTCTGGCCGAGACCGCCCAGCCCGCCGCCGGCCCGGCGGGCGAGCCCTTCGATCATGATCTTCTGACCGCAAGGATGCGGGCGCTTGCGCTTGAGCCGCACAAGGCCCCGGCGCGGGCCGAGGGCTTCTTCACCGACTTCACCTATGACGATTATCAGGCAATCCAGTTCGATCCCCGGCGCGCGCGCTGGGCCGACAAGGATGGGGGGCCGGAGGCGGGCTTTCACGTCCATGCCTTCCATCTGGGCTGGCTGTTCGCCGAGCCGGTGACGATGTTCGAGGTGTCGGGGGGCATTGCCCGGCCGATGGAATTCTCGACCGACGATTTCCTCTATTACGACCGGGTGAAGGACCGCGTGCCGCTGCACGAGCCGCTGCCGGGCGTGGCCGGGTTCCGGCTGAACGCGCCCCTGAACCGGGCCGACATGTTCGATGAGTTGGTGGCCTTCCTGGGCGCGAGTTACTTCCGGGCGCTGGGCCGGGGCAATGCCTATGGCCTGTCGGCACGTGGGCTGGCGATCAACACCGGCCTTGGCCAGCCCGAGGAATTTCCCCGCTTTTCGCACTTCTGGCTGGAAAGGCCGGTGCCCTTTGCGCAGGAGGTGGTGGTTCACGCCAGCCTGGAAAGCGAAAGCTGCACCGGGGCTTATCGTTTCGTGATCCGCCCCGGCGAGAATACGGTGATGGAGGTGACGGCGCGGCTGTTCTTCCGCACCGAGGTGCAGCAGATCGGCATCGCGCCGCTGACCTCGATGTTCCTGTTTTCGGAAAAGAACCGCGCCAGTTTCGACGACTTCCGCCCGAATGTGCATGACAGCGACGGGCTGGCAATCCATCGCCGCGGCGGCGACCGGATCTGGCGGCCCTTGAACAATCCGGTGCGGCTGACCGAAAGCTGGCTGGTCGAGGACAGCCCGCAGGCCTTTGGCCTGATGCAGCGCGACCGCGATTTCGACAGCTATCAGGATGCCGCCGCGCATTACGAACGCCGCCCTTCGGCCCTGGTTGAGCCGATCGGCGACTGGGGCAAGGGCGCGGTGCGGCTGGTGGAAATCCCGACCGATCTGGAAGTGAACGACAATATCGTTGCCTTCTGGGTGCCCGAGGCGAAACCCGTGCCGGGCCAGATGGCGGAATTCGCCTATCGGCTGACCTGGGGTGCGCTGCCCGCCGATGGCAGCGGCGATCTGGCCTATGTGCAGGAAACCCGCGCCGGTGTGGGCGGGGTTTCCGGGGTCGAGAACACAGACGGCACCCGCAAGTTCGTGGTGGATTTCGCGGGCGGCCTGCTGGCGGCGCTGCCCGCCGAGGCGGAACTGGAACCCGTTGTCACCGTCGCGGGCGGCGAAGTGGTGGTGCAGACCCTGTCGAAGATCGACGGAACCAACCGCTGGCGGCTGGTGCTGGATGTAAAGCCGCAGTCCGGGGCCACGGTGGAATTCGTCGCCCATGTCGCAGGTTATGGCCGCAAGCTGACCGAGACCTGGCTTTATCAATGGGTGAACGCATGACCATGCAGATGCCGATCGTTGCGGGCCGGACGGCCGAGGCCGGCGACAGCATGGCCCCGCCGCTGGCGCCCCTGCACATGCCCAAACAGGTGCTGACCGCCGCGCCGGGCGCGTTGCGCTGCCGGATGGCCGCGCTGGTGGCCTTTGTGCGGCCCGGACGGCACCGGCCGGGCTGACCATGGCTGAAGCGGGCGTCATGCAGCGGGATCGCAGCGGCGTGCCCCGCGCGCTGGCCGTGGCGGCCAGCCTTCTGGCGGCGGCGGCGGCGGGCATGGTGTTCTATATCTACGGTGCGGCGGATGGCATCGGCCCGATCGACATCCTGCGTGCGGCGCTGATCTTCCTGTCGACCTGGTGGCTGGCCTGGGGGGCGGCGACGGCGCTGCTGGGCCTGACCTCACGCCAGCTTGCCCCGGTGGCGCGGGTTGCGGGGCGGCCGCGCGGCCGCACGGTGGTGATCGTGCCGGTCTATAACGAGGACCCGCAGGTCACATTCGCCCGCATCGCGGCGATGGACGATTCCCTGCGCGCGGCGGATGCCGCCATTCCGGTGGATTTCGCCATCCTGTCGGACACCCGCGACGACAGGATTGCCGTGCAGGAGCGGCTGTGGTTCGCCCGCCTGCTGGCCCGTCAGCAGGGCGAGGGGCGGATGTTCTACCGCCGCCGCGAGCGCAATACCGGGCGCAAGGCCGGGAATATCGAGGAATTCGTGACGGCCTCGGGTGCCGCCTGGGATTACGCGGTGATCCTGGATGCCGACAGCCTGATGGAAGGTGCGACGATCCACGAGATGATCCGCCGGATCGAGGCCGATCCGCGGCTTGGCCTGTTGCAGACCCTGCCAAAGGTGGTGCGGGCGCGGTCGGTGTTCGGCCGGGCGATGCAATTCGCCGCCGGGTTCCATTCGCCGGTCTTCGCGCGCGGGCTGGCGGCGATGCAGGGGCAGACCGGGCCGTTCTGGGGGCACAATGCCATCGTGCGGCTGCGGGCCTGGGCGGAATGCTGCGGCCTGCCGGAACTGCCGGGCAAGGCCCCGTTCGGCGGCCATATCCTGAGCCATGATTACGTCGAGGCGGCCCTTCTGGCGCGCGGCGGCTGGACGGTGCGGCTGGACGACGATCTGCAAGGGTCCTACGAGGAAGGCCCCGAGAACATCATCGACCACGCCAAGCGCGACCGCCGCTGGTGCCAGGGCAATTTGCAGCATTCAAAGTTGCTGGCCGCGCCGGGGCTGAAGCTGTGGAGCCGGTTCGTGTTCTTTCAGGGCATCTTTGCCTATGTCGCGCCGCTGATCTGGCTGGGCTTCATCGCGGCGTCGATCGCGGCGGTGTTCACCGCCACCGCGCCGGATTACTTTCCGCAGGAAAACTGGCCCTTCCCGGTGTTTCCCTATGACCAGACCGCCAAGGCGGTGGGGCTGGCCGTCGGCGTGTTCGGCCTTCTGGTGATGCCCAAGCTGCTGGTGGTGCTGGATGCCGTGGCCACCGGCCGGGCGCGCGGCTTCGGCGGGGCGGGGGCGGCTTTCGGCTCGGTCCTGTGGGAACTGGTGCTGTCGTCGCTGATCGCGCCGGTGCTGCTGGCCTTTCAAAGCCGGTCGGTGGTTCAGGTGCTGTCGGGCCGCGATGGCGGCTGGCCCGCCAACAACCGCGGCGATGGCGGGCTGCGGATGGCCGAGGCCTGGGCCGGGGGGCGCTGGATCAGTCTCTGGGGGCTGGCCGGGCTGGCGGCGACATGGGCGCTGGCCCCGGCGTTGCTGATCTGGCTGATGCCGGTGACGCTGCCGATGGTCCTTGCGCCGCTCTTGATCTGGTGGACCTCGCGCCCTGCCGGGCCTGCGGCCTTTCTGGTGCCCGAGGACGGGGCGATGCCGCCTGTCCTGTCGCGCCACGATGCCGTTCTGGCCGCCTGGGCGCACAGCGATGCAGAGGTGCAGGTTGCCTGAGATCCGCAAACCCCGCGATCACAGGATCGACTTTCTGCGCGGGCTGGCGCTGGTGATGATCTTCATCAACCACATTCCGGGCACGGTCTGGGAAAACGTCACCTCGCGCAATTTCGGCTTTTCCGATGCGGCCGAAGGCTTCGTGCTGATGTCGGGCATTGCGGCGGGGCTGGCCTTCGGGCCGGTGTTCGCGGCCCCGGCACCCTGGTCGGCGCGGCTGCGGCCCTGGCGGCGGGCGCTGGTGCTGTGGCAGGTGCATGTGCCGGTCTGTCTGGCGGTTCTGGCGCTGTTCGCGCTGACCATCGGCAATCCGGCGGTGGAGAAGATGGCCGAGGCGCGCAACATCGCCCCGGTGCTGGATCAGCCCTGGCCCCATCTTCCCGCGCTGGCGCTGCTGAGCCACCAGTTCGCCTATGCCGATATCCTGCCGCTTTACATCCTGCTGCTGCTGGCGGCACCCGGCCTGTTGTGGCTGGCGGTGCGCAGGCCGCGGGCGCTGATGCTGGCGTCGCTGGCGTTGTGGTTCGCCACCGGGGCGCTGAAGCTGAAATTCCCGACCTGGCCACAGGAAAACGGCTGGTTTTTCAACCCGCTGGCCTGGCAGGTGCTGTTCGTGGCCGGCATCCTGACCGGGCTTGCGCTGCGGAGGGGCGACCGGATTCTGCCGCTGCGCCGTTGGGCGCTGGCGCTGGCCTGGGGGTTTCTGGCGCTGGCGGCGATCTGGGTGCAGGTGCCCGCCGTGGCCAATGCGGGTGGGCACGGGCTGTGGCTCTTGTATGAATATCTGGGCTTTCCGTCGGTCGTGGTGTCGTTCGACAAGGGGATGCTGTTCCTGCCGCGGCTGCTGCATATCCTCGCGCTGGCCTATGTGCTGTCGGCGCTGCCCGTGCTGAAGCGGCTTGCGGCGGGGCCGGCCGGGGCGGGGCTGGCGCGGCTGGGGCGGCATTCGCTGCCGGTCTTTGCCACCGGCACGCTGATGGCCTATGCGGCGCAGGTGACAAAGGCGCTGGCGGGGCCGTCCTTTCTGCTGGATACGGCGATGATCGCGGGCGGAATCGCTGTGCTGTTCCTTGTCGCGCATCTGCGCGAGGGCCAGCAATTGCGCGCCCGCGCGGCGCTGGCCGCCGCCTGAGCCGGCTTGCACGCAGGTCCGCTTTGACGCCATCTGGGGCCGGGGGGGCGGCAATATGGCGACGATCCTGATCACGGGCGCCCGCGCCCCGGTGGCGCTGCATCTGGCCCGGCTGATGACGGGCGCGGGCCATCGCGTGCTGATGGCCGACAGCCTGCCCAGCCCGATAGCGGCGGCCAGCCGCATGCAGGACGGGTTTCACCTGCTGCCGCCGCCGCGCTTTCGCTTTGCCGAATTCGGTGCGGCCTTGCGGGGGCTGCTGGCGCGCGAAGCTGTCGATCTGGTGATCCCGACCTGTGAAGAGGTGTTCCATCTGTCGCGGCTGCAGGCCGAAGGGGCGGAGGTGCCGCTGTTTGCGCCCGGCCTGCCGCTGTTGGCCGAGGTGCATGACAAATACCGCTTCATCCTGTTGTGCGCGCGGCTGGGGCTGGAAGTGCCGCAGACGCGGCTTCTGACCACGGTCGGGGATCTGGCGCCCCTGCGCGGAAAGGCGGCCGATCTGGTGTTCAAGCCGGTCTGGTCGCGCTTTGCCACGCAGGTGCTGATCCGTCCGGGCGCGCGGGCGCTGGCGCGGATCGTACCAACGGCCGCCGCGCCCTGGGTGGCGCAGCGGGCACTGGCGGGGGATGAGATCAGCGCCTATGCGGTGGCGCAGGCCGGGCGGTTGCAGGCGCTGGCGCTGTATCGCGGGCTTTACCGGGCCGGGAAGGGGGCGGCGGTCGCCTTTGCCCCGGTGACGGATGCGGCGGCGGCCGAATTCGTGGCATGTTTCGTTGCGGGGACCGGCTGGACGGGGCAGGTGTCCTTCGATCTGATGCGGCTGGCCGATGGGCGGGTTCTGCCGCTGGAATGCAATCCGCGCGCCACCAGCGGGTTGCATTTCTTTCGTGATCCCAAGGGCTTTGCGGGTGTTCTTCAGGATGGTGAGGCCCGCCCGGATGTGACGGCGCCGCAGGGGGTGCGGCTGGCGCTGTGGCTCTACGGCCTGCCGCAAGCCTTGTGGTCAGGGTCGGTTGCGCCGTTCCGCAAAGCCCTGCGCGAGGTGGAAGAGGTGCTGGACTGGCCGGGCGATCCAGGGCCGAAACGGGCGCAATTCGCCGCCCTGCGCGCCATCGCGGGCCGGGCGCTGCGCGACAGGATCAGCCTGCAACAGGCGTCGACCCGCGACATCGAATGGAACGGCGAGGGGCTGGCCCGCGATCACAGCTCGATCTGAAGCTGTCGCGGGGCGGTGGCGGCCTGTGGCAGGTGCCCCGCCGCAATCGCCTCGATCTCGGGGCGCAGGATGTCCAGCGGCCCGATCAGCGGCCGGGGATTGCCCGCAGCGGCGGCGGTGTCGAAGGCCTGTGCCAGGATGCGGCGGTCCTGTTCCAGCGCGATGCGGAACAGGGGACGGAAGACCTGCATCTTCAGCCAGCCCCAGGCGCCCTGATGCGGCCCGATCAGGACGCCAACGCCTTCGACCCGCTCTGCCGTGGCTTGCCGCAGGTGGAAGGTGGTGGCCAGAACCAGCCCCTTCGGCCCCCAGTATTCCAGCTCGGCAATGCCGGGATGGCGATAGCGGCCGACGGTGCGCACCCGCGCGCCATCCAGCAGGGCCGAGACCAGACCCTGCTGGCGATCCTCGCCGGTGTAATCGGCCTGCACCCAGCCCGGCCCGCCCGTCACCGTGACGTTCACGGCAAAGCGCCGCGCCGAAAGGCCGCGCAGCAGGCCCTTGTGGGTGAAATGGGTATGGGTGGCGTCCAGGATGTTCTCCGCCGTGTCGATCAGGGTCGACCGGGTGGCGCTGGAGACCAGGTGGCAGCGCATCGGCTGCCCCTCCATCGCGTGCAGGTAAGGCGGGGATGCAGGACGGCCTTCGGTCAGGAAAACCACGCCGCCCTTTTCCATGGCGGTCAGGCAGGGAACCCGGTAGCGCGGCAGATCGCCGACATGGCCGGGAATGGCGATGCATTGGCCCGCGCCGTCAAAGCGCCAGCCGTGATAGGGGCATTCCACGCTGTCGCCGACGATCCTGCCGCCCGACAATGCGGCGTGGCGATGGGGGCAGCGGTCGTGCAGGGCGGCCAGACCAGCGGCGGTGCGGAACAGCGCCAGCGCGGTGCCGTTCCACCAGACCTGCCGGGGCCGCTTGTCAATATCGCGCGAAAGGGCGACGGCCTGCCACACATCCTTGGCTGTTTCTGTCACAATTCGAACCTTTCCAGCAAAGGCACCCCGATCCGCGCCAGCAGCGCCTCGATCCCGCGTGCCGCGATACGCTGGCGCAGCGGCAGGTGGCGCAGATGGACGGCAGTATATTCGATCACCGGCACCCCGCCGCGATGGCGCTTGAACGCCGCCGCCCCGGCCGAGACGTTGAAGAACAGGCCGCGCGCGGCGGCATGGTCGCGGGCGATCTGCATCATCATGCGATACAGCCCCTCGCGTTGCGGGCGGCTGATGTCATAGCCGACGATCGGCTGCGTCAGGGTGCGGCCGTTCTCGAACAGGCCGGTGACGGCAACCAGTTGCCCGCTGGCATCGCGCAGGCCCGCCAGCTGCATCAGCCCGGTGCGGTGCAGCCCGGCGATGGCGGCGGCGGTATAGGCGGGGTTCAGCGGGGTGTATTTCCGCAGGTAAAGCCGGGCGTAAAGATCGGCACAGCGGGAATAATCGACGTCGGAAAAGCCGTCGTTGCCCACCCTTTGCAGGGCGGTTTTCGCCAGTAGCGCGCGGTCGCGGCGCATGTCACTGGTCAGCCGGGTTTCGGCCAGGATGTAGATCTGCCGCGCCGGGATCAGGCGAAAGCCTTCGTCGCGCAGCGCCTGCATCGTGGCGGCATCCGCCATCGGGTTCAGCGAGCGCAGGACGATGGCGTGGCCGGGAAAGCGGGCGGTCAGCCGGTTGCGGATGTCGGCCGCGGTGGCGCGGGTCAGCGCGGGCACGGGGTTGGTGGACAAAAGCCAGTTGTTGACCTGCACCTGCCGGTCCAGCCCGCTGGCCCGCAGCAGCGGCCGCGCTGCCCGGATCAGCGCTGAAACCGTGGCGCGCAGGGCGGGATGGGCGGAGAAATTGCGCGTCTCTTCAATCGCATAGTCGATATAACCGACCGAAGGGCAGCAGATGTAGCAGGTCGGCGCGCCGTCGTTCACCGTCAGCGGAAAGTCGATGCCGCCGGCATGGAACGGTTCAACCCGCGTGTGCAGGTTGCTGATCATCTCTTGCGGGCAGGCGAAAAGGCGGACGAAGGCCGCCACCTTGTCCGGGTCATTGGCGTCAGGTCCTGTCATGCCCGGCCCGCCGGGGGCAGGCGGCATTCGACGCGGCGCAGCTTGCGGGCCGGGTCCAGCGGCAGGGGGGCGCGGATCAGGGTGATCCGGGACGACAGGCCGCGGCCGCGCAGCAGGGCCGTCAGCGCGGTGCAGGCGGCCCCGGCGGCGGGATCGGGCAGGCCGGGCGGCAGTATCAGGTCCAGATCGTCCGGCCCGGTCTGGATCAGGCGGAAATCGGTGATCGCGGGGCTGGCCGCAAGCACGGCATCGCGCAGGATATCCGGGGTCAGCAACTGGCCGGACAGATGAAAACAATCGTCCATCCGGCCGACGATCCCGGTCACATGCCGCAGCGCCGATCCGCAGGCGCAGGGGGCATCGGCCAGCCGCAGAAGATCGTTCATCCGGTAGCGCGCCATGATCTGCGTTTCGCGCCGGAAGGCGGTGACGAGGGGGGAGACAAGGCCGCCGCCCGTCGGCTCGTATTCGAAAAACACCGACTCTTCGGCCAGATGCAGATGGCCCAGCGGGCAGGTGGTGGCGAAAAGCCCCTCGGTCGCCATGTAGATCTGATGCAGCATGCGGTCGAAATGGCCTTCGATCAGGGCACGGTCGGGCGGGTCCAGTGTCTCGGCGGCGGCGAACAGGCGGGTGGGGCGCAGGCGAAAGCGGCCTTCGGCGAAATGGCGCAGCAGGCGCGGCGGGGCGATCAGCACGCTCGGGGCCCAGGTTTCCAGATCCGCGCGCCAGCGGTCGGGGCCTTCGGTCACGTCGAAAAAGCGCAACGACAGCCAGGGCAGGCGGCGGGCGGCGTGATAAAGCCGGGTGTCGCGCGGCAGCACCACGGCCACCCGCTGCGGCCGGATCAGCAGGTCGGGAATCGTCTTGGCCAGGATCGTTCCCAGCCAGCGGAACCGTTCGGCTTCGGAGATCACGAACAGCCCCCGGTTGCCGCTGGTGCCGGTAGAGGCGCCGATGGTCAGGCCCGGCGGCGACTGCCCTGATTCAAGCGCCTGCCAGCCCTGTTCGGCGGTGATCCCGGCGCGGTTGTAGCGGTGGAAGGCGGCCATCAGCAGGGCCTTGTCGGTGACGGGCAGATCCTGAAGCCGGGCCGGGGCGGCGGGATAGGCGGCGACCTGCGGCAGGTCGCGGGCCAGCCAGCGGGCCAGGGCGCGGCCTTGCGCTGCCTCGAACCCGGCACGCGACAGGCCTGGGCGCGACAGGCGGCGGGTGCGCAGAAAGGCGGCCAGCGCCTCGGCCGGGCCGATCATGGTGCGGCGCCTTCGTCAAAGGACGCGGGCGCGGGGTCGTGGCAGAGCATCAGAGTGGCCCCCGCCGCGCGCAGCCGGTGCAGAAGATCGGAGGACGGGCCAAGGGCCGCCCGGTCTTCGGCAAACAGGCTGGCGGGCGGGCCGGGGCGGCGGCCCGGCTGCAGCGCCGCCATCAGCCATTGCGCATCGGTGCCGTAGAAAAGCGGCGGATCGCCGGGAAAGAACAGGCCGAAATGGCCATCGGCATGGCCGGGCAGGTCGACGGCAATCACCGTGCCATCGCCGAACAGATCATGGCCGGGCAGGGGGGGCGCTGCGGGCGGACAGTCTTCGATGGCATCCAGCCGCGCGGAGGTATCGGCGGGCAGGAGTTCGGCAAAGGTGCCGTGGCGCAGGTTCGCCCAGGCGCTGCGGGCCTGCAGGCGCCGGAAGGCGGCCCCGCTGGCGATGATCCGGGCCTGCGGCAACAGCGCCAGGCCCGAGACGTGATCGGCATGGAAATGGGTAACGATGACGCGGCTGATGTCTTCGGGGCGCAGGCCGTGGCGGGCCAGGAACGGCCCCGGCTGGTTTTCCGCGATCAGCCGGGGCCGCAGCAGGCGGTTGTAGAGCCGCAGCGCGGTGGACCGGCCGGGCAAGGCCGTCGCATGGCAGGTATAGCCGGTGTCGATCAGCATCGGGCCCAAGGGATGCCGGATCAGCCCGTAGCGCACCTGCAACGGCAGCCGCTGCCAGCGCCCGCCGCGCAGCATCAGCGCCTCGGGCGCCGCGACATGGGCGCTGTTGGTGAAAACGGGGCGGATCATGGCGCAGCCTCGGCAAAGCTGCGCTCCACCCCTTCGGCAAAGCGGATGCGCGGCGACCAGCCCAGCAGATCGCGCGCCTTGGCGATGTTCAGGCTTTGCGCATAGGCGAACAGCGCCAGCCCATAACGGGTGACGGCGGGTTCGCGGCCCCCGGTCATCAGCGCCAGCCGCTCCATCCCGCCCACGGCCCAGAGCGCGGGTGCCAGCGGCACCCTTCGCCAGCGCAGCGCCACCCCGGCGCGGGCACAGGCGCGTTCGGCGATCTGCGTGACGGGCAGCACCTCGCCGCCCGAGATGTGGAGGATCTGGCCTGCCGCCTGCGGCCCGGCGTCCAGCGCCGCCAGCACGGCAGCGGCGGCATCGTCGACATGGGTCAGGTCGATCCGGGCCGCCCCGTCGCGGAACAGCGGCAGCGGACCCCGCCGCGCCGCCTGCAACAGACGCGGCAGCAGGGCGGTATCGCCCGCGCCATAGAGTCCGCGCGGCCGCAGGATCACGGGCGACAGATCGGGTGCGGCCAGCAGCAGCGCCTCGGCCATGGCCTTGCTGCGGGCATAGGGCGTGTAGGGGGCGGGCAGGGGTGCGGTCTCGTCCATATCCAGCTGGTCGCGCGGGGCGAACAGCACCGAGGGCGACGAGACATGCACGACGCGCCGCACCCCCAGCCGCCGCGCCAGCGCAAGGACATGGGCGGTGCCGGTGACATTGGCGGCCCGGAACGCGGGCCAGCGCCCGAACGGGGCGGACAGCGCGGCGCAGTGGAGAATGGTATCCACCTCGGCCAGTTCGGGCACAGGGGGCGGCAGGGGCTGCGTCAGGTCCCACGGCAGTGGCGGGGCGGGCAGGCGGCCCAGCCGCGCGGCATCGCGGCCCTGCGCCAGCACCGGACGGCCCGCCGCGTGCAGCATCCGCACCAGACGGCCGCCCAGAAACCCGCTTGCCCCGGTGATCAGCACCCGGCCCGGCATCAGGTCATCACCGCCATGCCGCCGAAGGAGACGCCCGCCGAGGTGCCGAGGAACAGCACCCGCATGCCGGGGCGCAGCTGGCCATTGCGGCGGGCAAGGTCCAGCGTGAAGGGGATCGAAGCGGCGATCTGGTTGCCATAATGCGCCGCGATCCGCATCACCCTGTCCGGGGCAAAGCCGGTCTGGCGGATCATATGCTCCAGCGCGGCAGGGCTGGCCTGATGCGGGATGACCAGATCCACCTCGTCCCGCCGCCATCCGGCGTGGGCCAGAAGGTCGGTGACAAAACCGCCGAAATGGCGCGAGGCGAGGCGGAACAGTTCTTTCCCGTCCATCGAGAACAGCGCATTCGCGTGGAAGGCGTCGCTGTCGTCCGCAAGGCTGAACCGCGTGCCGCCCGCGCCGATACCGCAGGCGCCCCAGGCGGCGGGATAACTGCGCATCAGGCTGGCGACGATGCGGGCGGTGCTGCCGGGGGGCGCCGGGCGCAGGACGGCGGCGGCGGCCCCGTCGCCGAACAGCCCGGCAATCTCGGGCGCGCTGTCCCAGGGCAGGGCGCGCGAGGCCAGTTCCGCGGAAAAGACCAGCGCGGCCCCGCCCTCCAGCATCCGTGCGGCGACCTCCAGCCCGGTCAGGAACGACAGGCAGGTGCTGTTCACGTCGAAGGCCGCGGCCTGGCCCTCGGCCAGCCCCAGCCGGGCCATGACCAGCGGGGCTGTGGCGGGGATCGGCTGATAGGGCACCGCCGAGGCACCGATGATCAGGCCGATGCGCGCCGCGTCGATCCCGGCATCGTCGATGGCCGCGCGGGCGGCGGCGGCGGCAAGGTCGATCTGGCTTTCGCCGCCACAGACCGCGCGCGAGGCCACGCCGGTCAGCGCCTCGATCCGGCCCGGCGGCAGGCCGAGCCGGCGGTCGATCTCGGCCGATGACACAATGGCGGCGGGCAACGCGCGTCCGGTTCCGGCTATCTCGACTCGCATGGTGCGCACCCCTTACGGCCTGACCCAGTCTGACATAAGCCTGCCCCGGCGCGAGGGGAAGGCAGGTCGGGTATTCCGCACCCCGCTTTCCCTTCTGCAAATATCCCCGCCGGAGGCGAAGGCCGGGCAGGGGGCGGGTGACATGACAAGACCCCGGAGGTTGCCCTCCGGGGTCATTCTTGGGTTCGATCCGCGTCTCAGCGCTGGTTTTCGCCCATCTTGGCGAATTTCGCCGGATCGGCCGCTTTCAGACGCGCCGCCAGCAACAGCCCGATGATCGCCGCCAGCGGGATCAGCGAGGGCAGGATCCAGCTGAGCGAACCGCCGGTGGTGCCGGTCAGATCGCCGTAGTTGGCGAAGATGTAGAAGAACAGCCCCGCCATGATCACCGCCGCCACGATCGGCAGCAGCACGGTCGAAACGGGCGAGGCCGCGATGCCGGATTTGCGGAAGAACAGGATGACCGAGATCGAGGTGACGCACATCATGGCAATGACGCCCAGGGTGCCGATCTGGCTGATCCAGGTGAACATGTTCAGGATCGGGTCCAGACCCAGCCCGGCAAAGACCGCCAGGATGATCAGCGCGCCCACGGTCTGCACGACCGAGCCGACATGCGGGCTTTCATGCGCGATATGGGTCTGGCCAAAGACGGCGGGCAGAAGCCCCTCGCGCCCGGCCACATAGGAGTAGCGGGCGATATAGTTGTGAAAGGCCGAAAGGGCTGCAAAGAGGCTGGAGATCAGCAACAGCCCCGCCAGCATGGCGACGGTCGGGTTGGCGTATTGTTCGGCCAGCATGAAGAAGTGGATGGTCGGGTCGGGGGTGCCGTCGGGCAGCGTCAGGCCGCCGATCACCTCTTGCAGCTGATTGGCGCCGGTTCCGGCGATCATCAGCCAGGTGGTGAAGACGAAGAACACACCGATCATGAACACCGCCAGATAGGTGGCACGGGGGATGGTCTTTTCCGGGTCGCGGGCTTCCTCGCCATAGATCGTGGTCGCCTCGATCCCGATGAAGGAACCGAAGCAGAACAGGATCGCGGCGGTCAGCGAGCCGGTGGTCAGCGCGTTGAAATCGAAGATGTTGACCGCAAGGCCGGTGCTTTCATGGCCGCCCGCGCCGAGGATGGCGAAATCGACGATGAAGACGATGACATATTCCAGCGCCACCAGCACGATCAGCACCTTGGCCGACAGGTCGACCTGACGATAGCCGAGGATGCCGACCAGCAGGATGGCGATCAGGCTGTAGACCCACCAGTCCCAGGTCAGGCCGAACTGGCTGAGAACGCCGGCCGAAATGCCGCCCAAGAGGCCGATCAGCCCGAATTGCATGGCGTTGTAGGACACCATCGCCGTGATGGCGACAGCCCCGCCGGCATGGCCGCCGATGCCGCGTGCGGCATAGGCGTAGAAGGCCCCGGCGTTCTTGACGTGGCGGCTCATCGCGACATAGCCGGCGGCAAAGGCCAGCATCACCAGCGTCAGAAGGATGAAGGTCAGCGGAATGCCGGTGCCGTTGCCCAGAAGAAAGGCCAGCGGCATGGCACCCGCCACGCCGGTCAGCGGTGCCGCGGCCGAGATCACCATGAAAGTGACCGCGATCAGCCCCAGCGAGTTTCGACGAAGCTGGTTCGTCGGGACAGCCTTGATTTCGTTCATTGTCCTCTCCTTGTCGGTCCCCGGGTGCCGGTCTTTGCGCCGGACTGCCCTGTTGTGCCCGCGCCGGTCAGGCTGCGGATGTCGGAAACTCTGTCAAAACTTAACTCTGTAGTAAAGCATTTACAGCAGTCATGCGGAATTCTGTAGCCGATTTCGTTGCATCTGCAATGTTTCTTTTTCTTGGGCCGTGTGTGGGGTCGTTCCCGAGGGCCGCAGCGCGGCTATTCGCAGCGGACGGCGGGTTTCGCACGGGTGTCCACCACAAGCTGAAACACATCGGGCCGGGCGTAATGGCCGGTGACATCGAAGTCGAACTTGGCCGGCATCACCTCTGCCGGGTCGATGGTCGCGTAAAGGATGGTTTCGCCGCTGAAATCCGGCCCGGCCAGCACACGGCCCAGGGGCGAGACGATGGCCGAGCCGCCGCGCATCATCACGAGGTCCGGGTCGTCGCCCAGCTGGCTTTCGTGATCGGCGGGGTAGGCGGCGCGGGTGATGTGCTGGCAGGCGGTCAGCACGAAGGTGCGGCCCTCCAGCGCGATATGCTGCATGGTGGGCAGCCAGGTGTCGCGGTCGTCGGCGGTGGGGGCGCAGTAGAGGCTGACGCCCTGGTGATACATGTGCATGCGCAGGGCGGGCATGTAGTTTTCCCAGCAGATCACCGCGCCGATGGTGCCCATGTCGGTCTTGAACACCGGCAGGGTGGAGCCGTCGCCGAAGCCCCAGATCAGCCGCTCGCCCGCCGTGGGCATCAGCTTGCGGTGCTTGCCGACAAGGCCGTTCGCGCCATCGAAATAAAGCGCGGTGCAGTACAGCGTGGCGCCGTCGCGTTCGATCACGCCGATGACGGCGAAGGCCCCGGTCTCGGCGGTGGCTTCGGCCAGCAGGGCCACTTCCGGCCCGTCAAGGTCGATGGCGGCGGCGTGATAGCGGGCAAAGGCGGCGCGGCCTTCGGGTTTGCGCATGCCGATCGGGGCGCCGAAGCTGGCCCCCTTGGGATAGCCGCCGATCAGGGCCTCGGGGAAGACCACCAGTTTCGCACCCTGTGCGGCGGCCTCGCGCAGCCTGGCGGCAGCCTTTTCGGCGGTGGCCAGCGGGTCGGCGGGGATCGAGGCGATCTGGACGACGGCGGCGGTGAAGGGGGCTGGACTGGTCATCGGCGGTCCTTTGGGTGGCCGAGGAGCGGGGGTTTCACACCCCCGCACCCCCGTGGGATATTTGAGGACAGAAAATGGGCAGGCCGAGGGGCTGCATCACGGCTCGGGCGTGGCGTTCACGACCGGGTGGCGGATGGTGCCGATGCCTTCGACGGTCGCCACCACCACATCGCCGGGGTGCAGCCATTCCTGCGGGGTGCGGCCCGCGCCGACGCCTTCGGGGGTGCCCGAGGCGATGATGTCACCGGGTTCCAGCGTGATGCCTGAAGAGATGTCGGCGATCAGGGTGTCGACCTTGAAGAGCATGTGGCGGGTGTTGGAGCGCTGCTTTTCCACCCCGTTCACCGTCAGCCAGAGATCGAGGACCTGCGGATCGGGAATCTCGTCCGCGGTGACGATGCAGGGGCCGAAGGGGGCATAGGTGTCCATGCCCTTGGAGAATATCCATTGCCCGGCGCGGCGGTTGTCGCGGGCCGAGATGTCGATCATCACCGAATAGCCGAAGACATGGGTCAGCGCGTCTTCGCGGCGCACGCGCCGGGCGGTGGTGCCGATGATGACGGCGAGTTCGACCTCCCAGTCCAGCTGGTTGGTGATCTTGCGGTTATGCTCGATCCCGTCGCCGGGGCCGATCACCGTGGTGGGCGGTTTCGAGAAGATCACCGGCTGTTTCGGCAGGTCTTTCGAGGTGTCGAGCGAGGCCGCGCTTTCGGCGACATGTTCGACATAGTTCAGGCCGATGCCGAAGATGTTCTTCCGGGGCCGCGGAATCGGGGCCAGCAGCTTCACATTGGCCAGTGCCGTGGCGGTGCCGGGGGCAAAGCTGCCGTCGGCCTCGTCCAGGCAGGCTTGCAGGCTGTCCAGTCCGGGGCGGCCGGTGTCGATCAGGCCCAGCATGCTGTCGGGCAGGTCTTCGCCATGGCTGTCACCCAGGGCTTCGACATCCACCACCAGATCGCCATGGATCACGCCCAGACGGGCCTCTGCCTCGACCGAGGCGCGGTAAGTCACCAGTTTCATTCGCTGTTCCTTATAGGATGGGCTGATGGCCGCCGTTGTCGCCGAAGGCCTCTTCGCGGTAGAGGCCGAGCGCGCGCATCACCGGCAGGTCGTTCAGGCAGAAGAGGCAGGCATCCTCGCGGTCCGATCCGTTGACATGTTCGTGCCAGGCCCAGGAGGGCACGCAGAAGATGTCGCGCTCGGACCAGTCGAAGCGCTTGCCGTTGATGATGGAATGGCCGCGCCCCTTGGCGACGTGGTAGAGGTAGCTGCCGGTGTGGCGGTGCGCCTTGGTCGCCTCGCCGGGGCGCAGCATCTGCATGCTGGCGCCAAGGGTCTGCATGACGGGGCCGTTGGTGACGGGGTTGACATATTCCATCATAACCCCGTCGAACGGGCTGCCCGCCGTGGTGCCGGAATATTTCGTCAGCGCGTCGTAGGTGGGGGCCCATTCATATTTGAACATCGGACTGTAGCCCTTTTTCCACGACTCGCCATAGGGTGTCAGGCCCGGATTGCCCCAGGTTTTCGTCATGTCGTCGACGGTATAGCCGACGGCCTGATTCATGTCGGGGTGGACTTCGTAGAAATTCGCCTCCATCGCGTTGACAAAGGGAATGTCTAGCCCGTCCTGCCAGAGGCAGAGGCTGCCGTCGGCCGAGACGCCGTGTTCGTGCCAGGTGCCGTTCGGTGTCAGCACGAAATCATTGGCGCCCAGCGTCATCTTGTGGCCATCAACCACGGTATAGGCGCCGCGACCTTCCATGATGAAACGGATCGCGGAGGCCGAGTGGCGGTGGGCACCGGCCACCTCTCCGGGGTTCATCACCTGAAGACCGGCATAGATCCAGCCGACGGCCGCGGCGACATCGCTGCGGCCTGGGTTGTTGAGATAGATCACCCGGCGGCCGGCCTTTTCCGGCGTGACCAGATCGACCGAGCGGATCACATGGTCGCGCAGATCCTTGTAGCGCCAGACCACGGGGACCGATTGCGATTTCGGGGCCCAGGGTTCGATCTTGTTGGCGACGGTCCAGAGCGCGCCGGCGCTGAAACGTTCGAGATCGTCGTAATAGGCCAGCAGTTCCGGCGTGTCCTCGACATTGGCGCGGCCCGCCACGTCTTCCCGATGATTCTCGCGTGCCATGATGCCCTCCCGCAGATGCAGCTTGGTTCCTGCGTACATTGCGCCATGGCTTTGTCGATTACAAGTAGGATTATCGAAAATCCATCAGGGCGTCAGTCTCCCGGACCGCTGTCGGGCCGCCTCTGACCGGCGGCTGGAGGGGTTTTGCACCCCTCCAGACCTCCCTGCAGGGTATTTCCGCAAAGATGAAGATGGATGAGAAAAGCGGAATGTGCCGGAGCTGCCGGCTCTTTTGTCCGGCTGCTTCATATCCGATGCAGGGCCAGCGCGACGCCATGGCCGACGCCGACGCAGAGGGTGGCCAGCGCGGTCTGGCCGCCGGTTTCGGCCAGGCGGCGGGCGGCGGCCCAGGTGATGCGCGCGCCCGACATGCCAAGCGGGTGGCCGATGGCGATGCCGCCGCTTTGGCCGTTCACGCGAGGATCGTCGTCGGCCAGGCCCCAGGCGCGGGTGCAGGACAGGACCTGGGCGGCAAAGGCCTCGTTCAGCTCGATCACGTCGTAACCGGCGGCGGCAAGGCCGGTGCGGGCTTGCAGCCTTTCGACTGCGGCGACCGGGCCGATGCCCATGATACGCGGTTCCACTCCGGCGCTGGCGGCGGCGCCAAGGCGGGCGAGGGGGGTGAGGCCGTGGCGTTTCATCGCGGTTTCCGAGGCGAGGAGAAGCGCGCAGGCCCCGTCGTTGACGCCCGCCGCATTGCCGGCGGTGACGGTGCCGGGCTTGCGGAAGGGCGCTGGCAAGGCGGCCAGTTTGTCCAGGCTGGTGGCGCGGGGGTGTTCGTCGGTGTCAACCGTGGTCGTGGTGCCTTTCGGGCCTGGAATGGTGACGGGCAGGATGTCGGCCGCGTGCCAGGCGGCGTCATATCGCTGCTGGCTGCGCAGGGCGTAGGCGTCCTGATCTTCGCGGAAAATATCCCGTTCGGCGGCAAGGTTCTCGGCGGTCTCGGGCATCGATTCGATGCCGTATTCGGCGGCAATGCGCTTGTTGATGAAGCGCCAGCCGATGGTGGTGTCATGGATCTCGGCCCGGCGGTCGAAGGCGGTTTCGGCCTTGGGCATCACGAAGGGCGCGCGCGACATGCTTTCGACGCCGCCGGCGATGACCAGATCGGCCGACCCGCTGGCGATGGCGCGGGCCCCGGCGATCACGGCATCCAGACCGCTGGCGCAGAGGCGGTTGACGGTCAGCCCTGGCACGGTGACGGGCAGTCGCGACAGAAGCACGGCCATGCGGGCGACGTTGCGGTTGTCCTCGCCCGCCTGATTGGCGCAGCCGAGGATCACCTCGTCGATCGGCAGGTCATCCGTGCCCATCAGCCCGTCGATCACCTGCGCGGCCATGTCGTCGGGGCGCAGGCGGGCCAGCGCGCCGCCGTGGCGGCCGACGGGGCTGCGCTTGCCGCGGCAGAGGAAGACTTCGGTCATGCAAGGGACTCCAGATAGGGCGCGGCATCGTAGCGGCCCGCAAGGACGGCTGGCGCGCGGGCGGCAAGGTCGTTCAGGATGGCAAGGACGGCCGCAGCGCCGCCAAGGCGGGCCAGCATCTCGAACGGACCGCGCGGGAAGTTGAGGCCCAGCTTCAGCGCGGTGTCGATGCCATCGCGCGAGGTGCCGGATTCCTGCGCCAGCCAGCAGGCTTCGTTCACCAGCATCGCCTCGATCCGGGCGGCGATGGCCGGGGCATCGGCTGGCGGGGCGGCGGGGGCACCTGCCGGGGTGACGAAGCCCGCACCGGACTTGCGGCCAAGGCGGCCTGCGGCGACTGCATCGGCAAGGGCGGCGAAGACGTGGTAGCGCGGATTGCCTCCCATGGCGTCATTCAGCGAGCGGGTGGCGGCAAGGTTGATGTCGGCGCCGATCAGGTCGATCAGGGCGAAAGGCCCCATGCGGAACCCGGCGGCGACCATGGCCGCGTCGATTTCCGGGGCAGGGCGGCCTTCTTCCAGCAGGGCCAGCGCCTCGCCATAGAAGGGCCGGGCACAGCGGTTGACGATGAAGCCGGGGCTGTCGGGGGCGTCCACCACGGTCTTTCCGGCGGCTTCGGTCAGGGCGCGGGCCTTCGCCCCGGCCGCTTCGGCCCCTTTCGGCACCACCAGTTCGACCAGTTTCATCACCGGGGCAGGGTTGAAGAAATGCAGCCCGATCACCTGCATCGGCCGGGCCAGCGGGTCGCGGATCGCGCGGACCGACAGCGAGGACGTGTTGGTTGCCAGCACGCAATCGCCTGCAACCGCACGTTCGACGGCGGCGAACAGGTCCTGCTTCACCGCCAGATCCTCGGCCACCGCCTCGATTACCAGCGCGCAGCCGGCCAGCGCTTCGGGCGCGTCCACCACCTGCAACCGCGCCACGATGGCCTTTGCCTCGGTCGCATCAAGTTTTCCGGCCGCCACGCGCGGGGCCAGGGCTGCCGCCAGCCGCTCTTGCGCATTGGCGCGGGCGGGGGCAAAGGCATCGGTCGCCCGTACCACATGGCCGCCTTGGGCATAGACCTGCGCGATGCCAAGGCCCATCGTGCCCAGGCCCACCACCCCTATCACCGGCTTTGCCATCTGCGATCCTCCTGCCGTCTTGACGCAATCCTGCGCCTGCCGGTTCCGCTGTCCAGACATTTCACCCGGCATGGAAAATATTTCAAGGATAAAGTTTCAAGCTTGAAATGAATCGCCTGCCGTGTCAGCATTCCTTCGACGCGCAGATGATCCCTGGGAGGATTCGGGAATGAAGGTGCTTTGCCTTGGCGGCGGCCCGGCCGGCCTTTACTTCGCCATTTCGATGAAACTGCGCGATCCGTCGCATCAGGTAACGGTGCTGGAGCGCAACAAGGCCAACGATACGTTCGGCTGGGGCGTGGTGCTGTCGGATGACGCGCTGGGCCGGATGCAGAAGAACGATCCGGTCAGCACGGATGCGATCCGCAGCCATTTCGCCTACTGGGACGACATCGCCGTCGTGCATGACGGGGTGCGCACAGTTTCTGGCGGGCATGGCTTTGCCGGGATCGGCCGCAAGCAGATGCTGATCCTGCTGCAAGCCCGCGCGCGTGAGCTGGGCGTCGAGATGAAGTTCGAGACCGTGTTCAAGACCGCCGAGGAATACCGCAAGGATTATGACCTTGTGATCGGCTGCGACGGGCTGAACAGCACGGTGCGCAGCGAATATCAGGACGTGTTCAAGCCCGATATCGACGTGCGCAAGTGCAAGTTCGTCTGGCTGGGCACCCATCA
The DNA here is from genome assembly GCA_036745335.1 of Paracoccaceae bacterium. Taxonomy (GTDB): domain Bacteria; phylum Pseudomonadota; class Alphaproteobacteria; order Rhodobacterales; family Rhodobacteraceae; genus Pseudogemmobacter. The sequence goes on along the minus strand of DAIOGH010000015.1, from coordinate 18,260 downwards.
GAAATTCGACGACGCCTTCACCTTCATCTTCGAGAAGACCGAACATGGCTGGGTCTGGGCCCATGTCTACCAGTTCGACGACAACACCGCGACTTTCATCGTCGAAACCCTGCCCGAGACCTGGGACAAATGGGGATTCGAGGCGATGTCGAAGGAAGACACCGTCGAGACCTGCCGCAAGATATTCGAACGCCATCTGGGCGGGCATGACCTGATGTCCAACGCCGCCCACCTGCGCGGCTCGGCGGTGTGGATCCAGTTCCCGCGGGTGATCTGTGAGAAATGGTATCATGAAAACGTCGTGCTGATGGGCGATGCGGCGGCGACGGGGCATTTCTCGATCGGCTCCGGGTCGCGTCTTGCCTTTGATTCCGCCATCGCGCTGGCCGAATACCTGCATTTCGAACCCGACATGCAGGCCGCGTTCCAGCGCTATCAGGAAGAGCGCCGGGTCGAGGTTTTGCGGCTGCAATCGGCGGCGCGCAATTCGCTGGAATGGTTCGAGCAGGTCGAACGCTATCTGCCGCTGGATCCGACCCAGTTCGCCTATTCGCTGCTGACGCGCAGCCAGCGGATCAGCCACGAAAACCTGCGGCTGCGCGATCCCGAATGGCTGGCCTCGGCCGAAGACTGGTTCCAGCAGCAGGCCGGCGGGCAGAAGGGGCGCCGCCCGATGTTCGCGCCCTTTAAGCTGCGGGACATGCAGCTGAAGAACCGCGTCGTGCTGTCGCCAATGGCGCAATACAAGGCCGTTGATGGCAATCCGACCGACTGGCATTTCGTGCATTACGCCGAACGCGCCAAGGGCGGGGCCGCGCTGATCTATACCGAGATGACCTGCGTTTCGGCCGAAGGCCGCATCACCCCTGGCTGCCCCGGTCTTTACGCGCCGGAACATGAGGCGGCGTGGAAACGGCTGGCCGATTTCATCCATGCCGAGACGACGGCAAAGCTGTGCATCCAGATCGGCCATGCCGGGCGCAAGGCATCAACCTGCGTGCCATGGGAGGGCGGCGGGATCGACGCGCCGCTTGCATCCGGCAACTGGCCGCTGATCGCCGCCAGCGCCGTGCCCTACAAGCCCGCCAGCCAGACGCCCAAGGCGATGGACAAGGCCGATCTTGAGGCGGTGAAGGCGCAATTCGTCGCCGCCACTCAGATGGCCGACCGCGCCGGGGCGGATATGGTCGAGATGCATGCCGCCCATGGCTATCTGCTGGCGACCTTCATCTCTCCGATCACCAACAAGCGCAGCGATGAATATGGCGGGTCGCTGGAGAACCGGATGCGTTATCCGCTGGAGGTCTTTGCCGCGATGCGTGCGGTCTGGCCCGCGCAAAAGCCGATGTCGGTTCGCGTTTCCGCCCATGACTGGATCGACGGCGGCGTGACGCCCGAAGAGGCCGTTGAAATCGCCCGCATGTTCCGTGCGGCGGGGGCCGATATCATCGACGTGTCCTCGGGCCAGACGGACCCTGCGGAAAAGCCGGTCTATGGCCGGATGTTCCAGACCCCGTTCAGCGACCGCATCCGCAACGAGGCGCATATTCCGACGATGACCGTCGGCAATATCAGCGACTGGGATCAGGTGAACGGCATCCTCATGGCCGGTCGCGCCGATCTTGTCTGCCTTGCGCGGATGCATCTGGCCGATCCCTACTGGACGCTGCATGCTGCGGTCGAGCAGGGGGACCAGCAAAGCGAATGGCCGAAGCCCTACAAGGGTGGCCGTGACCTGATGTTCCGCCTGCGCGAACGGCAGGAGGCTCAGATCAGGGTATGACGGACCTCGCGGGGAAACGGGCGCTGGTGACGGGGGGCGGCTCCGGGGCAGGGGCTGCGCTGGCGCTGGCCTTTGCCGAAGGGGGGGCCGAGGTGGTGATCTCGGGCCGCCGGCTTGAGGCGCTGGCCGCCACCGCCGCCCGCCACCCCGCGATCCGCGCCGTGCAGGGCGATGTGACCGACGAGACATCGGTGAAGCGGATGTTTCAAGAGGCCGGGCCTTGTGAAATCATCATCGCCAATGCCGGGGCGGCGGACTCCGCCCCCATGGGCCGCACCACGCTGGACCAGTGGAACGCCATGCTGGCGGTGAACCTGACCGGCGTCTTCCTGACCTTCCGTGAAGGGCTGGCACAACTGCCCGGCTGGGGGCGGCTGATTGCCGTGGCCTCGACCGCGGGGCTGAAAGGCTATGCCTACGTCGCCCCCTATGCGGCGGCGAAACATGGCGTTGTCGGCCTGTGCCGGTCGCTGGCGCTGGAGGTGGCGAAAAAGCCGGTCACGGTCAACGCGCTCTGCCCCGGTTTTCTGGACACCGAGATGACGGATCGGTCGGTGGCCACCATCGTCGAAAAGACCGGCATGTCGGCAGACGACGCCCGCGCCACCCTTGCCGCCACCAACCCGCAAAAGCGGCTGATCCAGCCTGCCGAGGTTTCTGCCGCCGCGCTGTGGCTGTGCGGCCCCGGATCGGAGGGTATCAACGGCCAGGCCCTTGCCATCGCGGGGGGCGAGATATGAGCGATCTGTCGAAGCGCCGGCTGAAATCCTGGATCCGCCTTCTGGGGGTGACGCGGTCGGTCGAGGCCGAGCTGCGCGAATTCCTGCGGCTGAAGCACGACACCACGCTGCCGCGGTTCGACGTGATGGCGGCGCTGTGGCGCAAGCGCGACGGGCTGACGATGAGCGAGCTGTCCCGGATGCTGCTGGTGTCGAACGGCAATGCCACCGCCGTGGTGGACCGGCTGGAAAGGGATGGCCTTGCCCGCCGCCGCCCGTCCGAGACCGACCGCCGCACCGTCTTTGTCGCGCTGACCGACGAAGGTCTGGCCGCCTTCGAAGGCATGGCGGAAGGGCATGAGATGGAAGTGGACCGGCTGCTGTCGGACCTGACGGATGAGGATCTGGAAGCGCTGACCGCAATGTTCCGCAAGTTCAAGAGGGATGCAAGATGACCAGGATGGCGGGGCTGAAGCCCGAACATTTCCTGTGGGAGGTGAAGGACCGTATCGCCGTGGTGCGGCTGAACCGGCCCGACCGCAAGAACCCGCTGACCTTCGACTCCTATGCCGAATTGCGCGACACCTTCCGCGCGCTGGTCTATGCAGAAGATGTCGACGTGGTGGTCTTCGCCTCCAACGGCGGAAATTTCTGTTCCGGCGGCGATGTGCATGACATCATCGGCCCGCTGATCGGCTTGCCGATGAAGGATCTGCTGGCGTTCACCCGGATGACCGGCGATCTGGTCAAGGCGATGATTTCCTGCGGCAAGCCGATCATCGCGGCGGTGGATGGCGTTGCGGTGGGGGCAGGGGCGATCATCGCCATGGCAAGCGACCTGCGGCTGGCGACGGCAGAGGCGAAATGCGCCTTCCTTTTCACCCGCGTCGGTCTGGCCGGCTGCGACATGGGCGCCTGCGCCATGCTGCCGCGCATCATCGGGCAGGGTCGGGCGGCGGAGCTGCTGTATACCGGCCGGGTGATGGCGGCCGAAGAGGGCCATGCCTGGGGCTTCTGGAATGCCCTGCACGGTGCCGAGGCGCTGGAGGCCGAGGCGATGAAGCTGGCCGCCCGTCTGGCGGCAGGGCCGACCTTCGCCCATGGCATCACCAAGACCCAGCTGAACCAGGAATGGAACATGGGCCTTGAGCAGGCGATCGAGGCCGAGGCCCAGGCGCAGGCGATCTGCATGCAGACCAAGGATTTCGACCGGGCCTATCGGGCCTTTGTCGCCAAGGAGAAACCCGTCTTCGCGGGTGATTGAGGATAGGCCGGGGGCGCTTCGCCCCCCGGACCCCCAGAGGATATTTAGAGACAGAAAATGGCAGATCAGAGCTTCCTTTCCTGGCCCTTCTTCGAGGATCGTCACCGCGAACTTTCGGCGGGTTTGGAGGAATGGTGTGCTGCCAATCTGCCGACCGATCATTCCGACGTGGATACGGCCTGCAAGGGGCTGGTGGCGGCGCTGGGTGCGGGTGGTTTCCTGCGCCATTCGGGGGCAGCGATCGGCGAAAAGCTGGACGTGCGCAGCCTGTGCCTGATCCGCGAGACTTTGTCGCGGCATGATGCGCTGGCGGATTTCGCCTTTGCCATGCAGGGCCTGGGGATGGGCGCCGTCAGCCTGTTCGGTACGCCCGAGCAACGCAAGTGGCTGGAGAAGACCCGCGCGGGGAAGGCGATTTCCGCCTTTGCGCTGACCGAGCCGGGATCGGGGTCGGACGTGGCAAATACCGCGACGCTGGCCGAACGGGTAGACGGCGGGTTCCGGCTGACCGGCGAGAAGACCTATATCTCGAACGGCGGGATTGCCGATGTCTATGTGATCTTTGCCCGTACGGGCGAGGCTCCGGGCGCGCGCGGGCTGTCGGCCTTTCTGATGCCCGCCGATGTGGCCGGGCTGTCGGTGGCCGAGCGGATCGAGGTGATCGCGCCGCATCCTTTGGCGACGCTGAAGCTGGACGGGGTTTTTCTGCCGGAATCGGCGCTGATCGGCCGCGCGGGGGAGGGGTTCAAGCTGGCAATGTCGGTGCTGGACGTGTTCCGATCGACCGTCGGGGCCGCGGCGCTGGGCATGGCGCGGCGGGCGCTGGACGAGGCTTTGGCCCGCACCCAAAGCCGCAGGATCGGGGGGGAACCCCTCAGCGGCCTGCAGATGGTGCAGGGGCATCTGGCCGACATGGCGGTGAGGGTGGATGCGGCGGCCCTGCTGGTCTATCGCGCCGCCTGGACCAAGGATCAGGGGGCCGCACGGGTCAGCCGCGAGGCGGCGATGGCCAAGCTTTACGCCACCGAGGCCGCGCAGGAGGTGATCGACGCCGCCTTGCAGTTGCATGGCGGCGACGGCGTGCGCCATGGCGTGAAGGTCGAGGAACTTTACCGCGATATCCGCGCCTTGCGGATCTATGAAGGGGCCAGCGACGTGCAGCGCGTCGTCATCGCCCGCAGCATTCTGGGTTAGGGAGGAAACCATGGGCAGACCACTGGACGGCGGTATCACCCGCGATGGAACCGGCTTCGAGGGGGTGGAATGGAACATCCTCGGCCAGAGGTATTTTCCGAAATCCAGCTGCGCCAGCAGCTTTTCCTTCGAGACCAACAGCGAAGCCGGACAGTTCGTGCCGGTTCATATCCATCCGCATCAGGACGAATTCATCCTGGTGCAGGAGGGCGAACTGCATGTGAAGCTGGACGGCGTCTGGTCGGTGGCGAAGGCGGGCGATCTGGTGCGGATGCCGCGCGGCATTCCGCACGGCTATTTCAACAAGTCCGACAAGCCGGCCCGGGCGCTGTTCTGGGTGTCTCCGGCCGGGCGGCTGGAGGATCTGTTCCGCACCTTGCACAACATGACCGACATTCCGGCGGTCGTGGCGGCCAGCGCGGCGCATGACGTCGATTTCCTGCCGCCCGAAGCGAACGACTAGGGCGAAGGCATGCTTTACACCCGCACCATCCGCGTCGAATTCAATCACTGCGATCCGGCGGGGATCATGTTCTATCCCCGCTATTTCGAGATGACGAATTCGGTCGTCGAGAATTTCTTCCGCGAGGTGGCGCAGCGCCCCTTCGAGGAGATGATGGCCAAGGGGCAGGGCGTGCCGACCGCAGGGATGCAGGTCGCCTTCCATGCGCCGACCCGGCTGGGCGAGGTGCTGGACTGGCGGATGCAGATCACCAGACTGGGGCGCAGCTCGATCGGGCTGCATCTTGAGGCGCATTGCGGCGACAGCCACCGCATCAGCGCCGATCTGACCCTGGTCTTCGTCACCTTCTCGGGTCGGCCCGAACCCTGGCCCGAAGATGTGCGTAACCGCATCACGAACTTCATGGAGGCCGCATGAGCGCGCTTGAATTCCTGCATCCGAAGGCATGGAAACCCGCAATCGGCTATTCCAACGGCGTTGCGGCGCGGGGCCGGATGATCTTTACCGGCGGCATGATCGGCTGGAACGGCGACGCCGAATTCGAGACCGACGATTTCGCCGGACAGGTGGCGCAGGCGCTGCGCAACATCGTGGCGGTGCTGGCCGAAGCGGGCGGCAGGCCCGAGCATATCGTCCGGCTGACCTGGTATGTCACCGACAAGGCCGAATATCTGGCCAGCCTGAAAGAGCTGGGCCGCGCCTACAAGGAGATCATCGGCCGCCATTATCCGGCGATGGCGCTGGTGCAGGTGGTGGCGCTGGTCGAGGACCGCGCCAAGGTGGAAATCGAAGCAACCGCTGTCATCCCCGACTGAGGGAAGCCCGCCAGCCCCCTGAAGAGGGGCGGCGCAGCATGGGAGAACTGGAATGCAAGGCAATGCGCCTCTGGGCCCGACGGGCCATGTCGATACGTTCACGCGGGACAACCTGCCTCCGGCCGAGCTGTGGGCCGAGATCCAGCTTGGCCCCTTCAGCTATCCCGAATGGCTGAACGCCGGGGTCGAACTGACCGACCGCATGGTGGAAAAGGGCTTTGGCGATCATACCGCGCTGATCGGCAACGGACGGCTGCGGACCTACAAGGAACTGGCCGACTGGAGCAACCGGATCGCGCATGCGCTGGTTGAGGATTACAAGGTAAAGCCGGGAAATCGCGTGCTGATCCGGTCTGCCAACAATCCGGCGATGGTGGCGGCCTGGCTGGGGGCGACCAAGGCCGGGGCGGTGGTCGTCAACACCATGCCGATGCTGCGGGCGGGCGAACTGGCCAAGATCATCGACAAGGCCGAGATCACCCATGCCCTGTGCGACACGCGGCTGATGGACGAGTTGATCACCGTGTCGAAGGGCAGCCGGTTCCTGAAGACCGTGGTCGGCTTCGACGGCACCGCCAACCATGATGCCGAGCTGGACCGGGTGGCGCTGTCGAAATCGGTGCGCTTCGATCCGGTGAAGACCGGGCGGGATGACGTGGCGCTGTTGGGCTTCACCTCGGGCACCACCGGAGAGCCGAAGGCCACCATGCATTTCCACCGCGACATCCTGATCATCGCGGATGCCTATGCCAAAGAAGTGCTGGATGTGCAGCCCTCGGATGTCTTCGTGGGCTCGCCCCCGCTGGCCTTTACCTTCGGTCTGGGGGGGCTGGCGGTGTTTCCGCTGCGCTTCGGGGCGTCGGCCGCGCTTCTGGAAACCGCATCGCCGCCGAACATGATCGAGATCATCCAGAAGCACCGCGCCACGGTCTGCTTTACCGCGCCCACCGCCTATCGCGTGATGCTGCGGGCGATGGAGGAGGGGGCGGATCTGTCGTCGCTGCGGGCCGCGGTTTCGGCGGGCGAGACGCTGCCCGCCCCGGTCTATGACGAATGGATCCGAAAGACCGGCAAGCCGATGCTGGATGGCATCGGATCGACCGAGATGCTGCACATCTTCCTGACCAACCGCTTTTCCGATCACCATCCGGGCTGCACCGGACGGCCCGTCACCGGCTATCAGGCCCGCATCGTCGATGGCGACGGCAACGAGGTGCCGCGCGGTGACACCGGGCGGCTGGCGGTCAAGGGGCCGCTGGGCTGCCGCTACATGTCGGCCCCCGACAAGCAGCGCGCCTATGTGCAGAATGGCTGGAACCTGACCGGCGACAGCTTCTGGCAGGATGATGAGGGGCGGTTCCACTTTGCCGCCCGCACCGATGGCATCATCCTGTCGGCGGGCTACAACATCGCCGGGCCCGAGGTCGAGGCTGCGCTGCTGGCGCATCCCGACGTGGCCGAATGCGCCGTGGTCGGTGCCCCGGACGAGGAACGCGGCCAGATCGTCGAGGCGCATGTGGTGCTGGCGGCCGGGGTCGCGCCCGATGCGGCCACGGTCAAGATGCTGCAGGACCATGTGAAGGCGGTGATCGCGCCCTTCAAATATCCGCGCCGGGTGCTGTTCCTTGCGGCGCTGCCGAAAACCGAAAGCGGCAAGATCCAGCGCTTCAAATTGCTTGAAGGGCGGGGCTGATCCGGCAAGACTTCGGACAACGAAAAGACCAACAGGAAAGGAAATGCCATGACACTGAAATCGCTTCTTCTTTCGGCGGCGCTTGCGCTTGCCACCACCCCGGCCCTTGCCGAAGGCATCAAGGTGGGCCTGATCACCACGCTGTCGGGAGGCGGGGCCGGGATCGGCGCCGATGTGCGCGACGGGTTCATGCTGGCGCTGAAACAGGCGGGCGATGCCGGCGCGCAGGTCGAGGTGATCCTGGAGGACGACCAGCAGAAGCCCGATATCGCGGTGCAGATCGCCGACAAGATGATCCAGTCCGATGACGTGGATGTGCTGACCGGCATCATCTGGTCGAACCTTGCCATGGCCGTGGTGCCTGCCGCCACCGCTCAGGGCAAGATCTATCTGTCGTCCAATGCCGCGCCTTCGGCGCTGGCGGGCGAAGGCTGCAATCCCAATTACTTCTCGGTGTCCTATCAGAACGACAACCTGCACGAAGCGGCAGGGGCCTATGCCAGCGAAAAGGGCGTGGGCAAGATGTTCATCATGGCCCCGAACTATCCGGCGGGGCAGGACAGCCTTGCCGGGTTCAAGCGGTTCTACAAGGGCGAGGTCGTGGCCGAGGTCTATACCCAGGTCGGCCAGACCGACTTCGCCGCCGAGATCGCGCAGATCCGCGCCAGCGGCGCCGATGAGGTGTTCTTCTTCCAGCCGGGCGGCATGGGCATTGCCTTCCTGAAGCAATATGCCGAATCCGGCGTGGGCATCCCGCTGATCGGGCCCGGCTTCTCGCTGTCCGAAGACATCCTGCCGGCGGTGGGCGATGCGGCGCTGGGGATCAAGAACACCTCGCACTGGTCGACCGATCTCGACAATCCTGCCAACAAGGCCTTTGTCGATGGCTTCCGCGCGGATTATGGCCGTTTCCCCTCGCTTTATGCCGCACAGGCCTATGACACCGCGAACCTGATCCTGTCGGCGCTGGCCAAGGCCGGCCCGGACGATCAGGCGGCCTTCCTTGCCGCGATCAAGGCGGCCGATTTCGCGTCCGTCCGCGGCAAGTTCAGCTTTGGCCCGAACCAGCATCCGATCCAGGACATCTATGTTCTGGAAGTGGAAAAGCGCGACGGCGCGCTGACGAACAAGATCATCGGCACCGCGATGACCGACCGGGGCGATGCCTACGCCGAGCTGTGCAAGATGTGATGCCGCGGCCGGGTCGGGGATACGATTTTTCGACGAAAAATCGCGCCCGGCCCGGCCGTTCCTCTTCCTGATGACGCGGAGGATTGCCCGTGATGCTGCTGGCTGAGCAGGCCCTGAACGGCCTGCAATATGGAATGATGCTATTTCTCATGGCGGCCGGGCTGACGCTGGTCTTCGGCGTGATGGGACTGATCAATCTGGCGCATGGCGCGCTGTACATGATCGGTGCCTTTGCCTGCGCCACGGTGGCTGCGGCGACGGGATCGTTCTGGCTGGGGCTGGTGGCCAGCCTGGCCGCCGCCGCCGCTGCGGGCGCGCTGGTGGAAATGGCCGTGATCCGGCGGCTTTACACCCGCGACCATCTGGATCAGGTGCTGGCGACCTTTGCGCTGATCCTGATCTTTTCCGAAGGCACGCGCTGGGTGTTCGGGTCCTTCCCGCTGTATCTGACCTTGCCGCCCGCGTTGTCGGGGGCGGTCACTCTGCCGGGCGGGTTGCAGTATCCGCTGTTCCGGCTGGTGATCATCTGCGTCGGGGCCGCCGTGGCACTGGGCCTGTGGTTGCTGATCACCCGCACGCGGCTGGGCATCCGCATCCGCGCGGGCGAGGCCGACCGCGAGATGATCGGTGCGCTGGGCGTCGACATCGCGCGGCTTTATACCATCGTCTTCGCCCTTGGCGCGGCGCTGGCCGGGTTGGCCGGGGCGCTGGTCGGGTCGATCCAGTCGGTGCAGGTGGGCATGGGAGAGCCGGTGCTGATCCTGGCCTTCGTCGTCATCGTGATCGGCGGCATCGGGTCGATCAAGGGGGCGCTGATCGGGGCGCTGCTGGTGGGCATGACCGATACGATCGGCAAGGCGCTGCTGCCGGCGCTGTTCGCGCAGTTCATGGAGCGGTCCGCCGCCAATACCACGGGGGCGGGGCTTGCCTCGATGCTGATCTATATCCTGATGGCCGGGGTGCTGCTGGTGCGCCCGCAGGGCCTGTTCGGCGCGAGGACCTGAGCCATGACACGCGACATGATCATCAACCTGTGCGTCTTTGCCATTCTGGTGGCCACCGCGGTCGGCGCGCATCTGGGCGGGCAAGGCTTTACCGTCACGCTGGCGACCAAGGCCGCCATCCTGGGCCTGGCCGGGGTGGGGCTGAACCTGGCGCTGGGCTATGGCGGGCTGGTGTCCTTCGGCCACGCGGCGTTCTTCGGCATCGGCGGCTATGTCACCGGCATCTTTGCCTTTCACGCCAGCAGTGGCGAGCCGATCCTGACCCTGCCTTTCGCGCTGATGGGATCGAACGAGATGCTGGGCATCTGGCCGATGGCGATGCTGGCGGCGGGACTGGTGGCGCTGCTGATCGGCGCGCTCAGCCTGCGCACCACCGGCGTCTATTTCATCATGGTGACGCTGGCCTTCGCGCAGATGATCTTCTACTTCGCGATTTCCTGGCCGCGCTATGGCGGCGAGGATGGCCTGTCCTTCTATGTCCGCAATACCTTTCCGGGCGTCAACACGCTGGTGCCGATCAATTATTTCGCCATCTGCGCCGCGCTGCTGGCCCTGGCGCTGATCTTCACCGCCCTGGTCACGCAATCGCGCTTCGGCCTTGCCCTACAGGCCACCCGGCAGAACGAACAGCGCAGCACCGCCGTCGGCATCCGTGCCACGCCGGTGCGGCTGACTGCCTTCGTGCTGTCCGCCATGATCACCGCGCTGGCAGGGTCGCTATATGCCGATCTCAACCGCTTCGTCAGCCCGGCGATGTTCAGCTGGCACATGTCGGGTGAAATCATGGTCTTCGTCATTCTTGGCGGGGTGGGGCGGCTCTGCGGTCCCTTGGCCGGGGCGGCGGTGTTCATCTTGCTTGAACATCTGCTTGGCCCGATCACCGAACATTGGCAGGCGCTGCTGGGGCTGATGCTGCTGGCAATCGTTCTGTTCGCGCCCGGCGGGCTGATCGGTCTGATCACCCTGGGGCTGGACCGCATCAGAGGGGGCAAGGCCGATGTCTGATCCGATCCTGTCGATCCGCGGGCTGAAGAAATCCTTCGGCGCGCTGACCGCCACCGACGATGTCTCGCTGGATCTGCTCCCCGGCGAGATCCATGCGCTGATCGGCCCGAACGGGGCGGGCAAATCCACCCTGATCAAGCAGATCGTTGGCGAGATTCGCCCCGATCACGGCACCATCACCTTTGAAGGTCAGGTGATCGACCGTCTGGACGCTGCCGCCCGCGCCCGGCTGGGGCTGGCGCGCAGCTTTCAGGTGTCATCCGTGATCGCCGATTTCACGGTGTTGCAGAATGTCATGCTGGCGGTGGCGGGGGCCGATGGTCATGTCTTCCGCTTCCTGCGCCCGGCACTGCGCGACACGGCGCTGACCGAACCCGCGCTGTTCCACATCGGCCATGCCGGGCTGGCCGGGCGCGAGGGGGTGAAAGCCTCGGTCCTGTCGCATGGCGAGCGGCGCAAGCTGGAAATCGCCATGGCGCTGGCGCTGCGCCCGCGGGCCTTTCTGCTGGATGAACCGATGGCGGGCATGGGGCTGGAAGGGGCCAAGCAACTGACAACGATCCTGTCGGATCTGCGGGCCGAGGCGCCGATCCTGCTGGTCGAACATGACATGGACGCGGTCTTTGCGCTGGCCGACCGGATTTCGGTGCTGGTCTATGGCCGCATCATCGCCACCGGCACCGTGGCCGAAATCCGGTCGAACCCGCAGGTGCGCGATTCCTATCTGGGGGAAGAGGCATGAGTGGCTTTCTGGAGCTTGAGGATGTGTCCGCCGCCTATGGGTCGGTTCAGGCGCTGTTCGGGGTGTCACTGACACTGGACGAAGGCAAGGTGCTGGCCCTGATGGGCCGCAACGGCATGGGCAAGACCACCACGATCCGCTGCATCAGCCGCCTTCTGCCGCATCGTGGCGGCAGCATACGGTTCCGCAGCAGCAATCTGGCCGGGCTGAACGCACCCCGAGTGGCGCGGCTTGGCATCGGTCTTGTGCCCGAGGGACGGCGCTGTTTCGCGCCGCTGACCGTGGCCGAGAACCTGACGGTTGCCGCCCGGCCCGGCCCCTGGGACACCGCCCGCGTGGTGCGGCTGTTCCCCCGGCTGGGTGAACGCATGGGGCAGGTGTCGAAGACATTGTCGGGCGGTGAACAGCAGATGCTGGCCATCGGCCGAGCGCTGATGACCAACCCGCGCCTGCTGATCCTGGACGAGGCGACCGAGGGGCTGGCCCCGGTGGTGCGGCAGGAAATCTGGGCCGGGGTGCGGCGGCTGAAGGCGGACGGGCTGTCGATCCTTGTCGTCGACAAGTCACTGAAGGAACTGGCCTCGGTCGCCGACAGCGCCGTGGTGCTGGAGCGCGGGCAAAGCGTCTGGCACGGCACCCTGGAGGCGCTGACGCCCGAGATGGCCGACCGCTGGCTGGGGGTGTGACGGTTCCGCCGGGGGCCGGAAATCATGCGATTTCCGGTCCGATTTCCGGGCGAAAATCGGCCCCCTACCGGATGTAGCGCATGAAGGGCGTCGCCTTGCCGATCCGGTCGTAAAGCTGCCGGGCCGTGGTGTTGAAATCCTGCGTCAGCCAATAGACGCCGGGCGCGCCTGCGGCATCCGCCGCCGCATAGACCGCCTCGATCAGCCGCCGCCCCAGCCCGGTTCCGCGCGCCTCGGGCGAGACGTAAAGGTCCTGAAGGTAGCAGACGTTTTCCACCTTCCAGCCATGGCGGTGGAACAGGTAATGCGTCAGCCCCATCGCCTGCCCGTCCACCGTGGCGATGAAGCCGTTGAAATCCTGCGGGTCGTCTCCCAGCAGGCGGGCAAAGCTGGTGGCATAGACTTCTTCCGGCACCGTGGCGCCGTAGAAGTCCAGATACTCCGTCCAGAGCCGCCGCCAGTCGGCACTGTCTTCGGGGCGCAGCGGGCGGATGACGATCTCTGGCATGCGGGGGGCTCCGTTCTGGACAGGGTTGCGCGGCTGGCGGTCAATGCCGCCCGGTGATCCAGTTGCCCAGATCGGCCAGCCGCGACCGGCCGGCCCCCGGCCGCGCCTCGCGCCGATCTGCGGCGTTCAGAAGGGCATACATGCCATGGACGCCCATCCAGCGCAGAGGTTCCGGCTCCCACGGGCGCACGGTCTTGCCGACCCAGGGCAGGCCGGTCAGCCCGGTCTCGCGCCCCAGGGCCAGATCTGCCAGCGTCCGCCCGGCCAGGTTCGAGGTGGACACGCCCACCCCGACATAGCCGCCGGCCCAGCCGATCCCGGTGGCTCGGTCCAGCCCCACCGTCGCGCACCAGTCGCGCGGCACGCCCAGAACGCCGCACCAGGCATGGGCGATGCGATGCTGTTTCGTGTCGGGAAAATGCCGGTGCAGGATCGCGGTCAGCCGTTCGATGGTGGCCGGATCCGGCACGCCGTTGGTATCCAGATTCGATCCGAACCGATAGGGCACGCCGCGCGCACCCACGGTGATCCGGCCTTCGCGGGTGCGCTGGCAATAGCAATAGGCATTGGCGAAATCTCCAAGGATTTCGCGGCCTTCCCAGCCGATTTTTGCCCAGACCTCGTCCGGCAGAGGCTCGGTCACGATCTGGGCCGAATTCATCGGCAGCCATTCGCGTTTCAGCCCCGGCAGGCCGGCGGTAAAGCCTTCGGTGCAGCGCAGGATCACCGGCGCGCGCACCACGCCCTGATCGGTTGTCACCCGGCCCTTGTCGATGGCCGTCACCGTCGTCCCCTCGCAGATCCGCACGTCGGCGCGTTCCACCGCCTCGGCCAGCCCGCGGACCAGTTTCGCAGGCTGCACCCGCGCGACATTGGTGACGACCATGCCGCCCAAGGTGCCGGGGATGTTCACCCGCGCCAGCGCCTCTTCGGCGCTGATTGCGAACACCCGCTCTTCTTCGCCCCAATGCTGCCGATGCGCCACCTCGGCCAGCATCCGCTCCTGCTGCGCGGGGTTCACCGCCACCATCAGCTCATCCGTGCGGTGGATATCGGCGTCGATGCCCTGAGCCTCGGCCACACGGATCACCTCGTCCACCGTGCCGTTCATCGCCGCCACCATGGCGCGCACGCCGGTTTCACCGCCGCGATGCAGATAACGGGCATGGTTCCAGGCAAAGCCGCCGGTCAGCCAGCCGCCATTGCGCCCCGACGCGCCGAAGCCCGCGAATTCCTTTTCCAGAACGATGACGCGGACCGAAGGGGCGATCTGCTTAATGTACCAGGCGGTCCAGAGGCCGGTGTACCCCGCCCCCACGATGCAGACATCCGCCACATCGTCGCCCCTGAGCGGCGAACGGCGCGCGGGCATGCCGATATCGGCATACCAGAACGACACATCTCCAACCCGGTCCGGCTGCATCGGCGGTCTCCCTGTTGCGGCATGGTAGGCCCGGAGGGACTCGAACCCCCAGCCAAGGCGTTATGAGCGCCCTGCTCTAACCAATTGAGCTACAGGCCCCTGCCGTTGTCTTGGGTAACAGATGGGGCAGGGCGGTCAAGCGGTCCGCTGCGGCGGGCGCGTTGCGTGCCCCCGACCTTTGGTCTATGCGGGCGCCAGAACGAATCCGCGCCGGGGGACAAGGCTGATGAGCAAGGGCCACAACAGTTCGGTCGGGGGGCTGACCTATGCCGGGGCCGGGGTCGACATCGACGCCGGAAATGCGCTGGTCGACCGCATCAAACCTGCCGCGAAACGCACTGACCGGGCTGGCACCATGGGGGGCCTGGGCGGCTTTGGTGCGCTGTTCGACCTGAAGGCCGCAGGCTACAGCGACCCGGTTCTGGTGGCCGCCACCGATGGCGTGGGCACCAAGCTGAAGATTGCCATCGACACCGGCAACGTGGATACGATCGGCGTGGACCTTGTCGCCATGTGTGTCAACGATCTGGTCTGCCAGGGGGCCGAGCCCTTGTTCTTCCTGGATTATTTCGCCACCGGCAAGCTGGAAGTCGATCAGGCCGCCCGCATCATCGAAGGCATCGCATCGGGTTGCGAAGCCTCGGGCTGCGCGCTGATCGGCGGCGAGACGGCGGAAATGCCGGGCATGTATCACGGCGGCGATTTCGACCTGGCCGGTTTCGCCGTCGGCGCGATGGAACGTGGACAGCATCTGCCGCAGGGCGTGGAGCCAGGGGATGTGATCCTGGGCCTCGGCTCGAACGGGGTGCATTCCAACGGCTACAGTTTCGTGCGCAAGGTGGTCGAGATGTCGGGCCTGTCGTGGTCATCGCCCTCACCCTTCTCGGACGGTGTCCTGGGGGCGGCGCTGCTGGCCCCGACGCGGCTGTATGTCCGGCAGGCGCTGGCGGCGATCCGGGCGGGCGGCGTGCATGCGCTGGCCCACATCACCGGCGGCGGCCTGACCGAGAACCCGCCGCGCGTTCTGCCCGAAGGTCTGGCCTGCGAGATCGACCTTGAGGCTTGGCGCTTGCCGCCGGTCTTCCGCTGGCTGGTCGGCACCGCCAACATGGCGGAAGCCGAACTGCTCAAGACCTTCAACTGCGGCATCGGCATGGTGCTTGTCGTCGCCGCGGACCGGGCCGACAGCCTGACCGCGCTGCTGGCTGACAGCGGCGAAACTGTCACCCGGCTGGGCCGCATCGTCGAAGGGCAGGGCGTGATCTACCGGGGCCATCTGCTGTGAAGCGGGTTGCCGTGCTGATCTCGGGCGGCGGGTCGAACATGATCCGCCTGCTGGAGAGCATGACCGGCGATCATCCGGCCCGTGCGGTGCTGGTGGCCTCGAATGACCCGGCTGCCGCCGGGTTGCAAAAGGCCGCCGCGATGGGTGTGCCCACGGCGGCGGTGGATCACCGCCCCTTTGGCCGTGACCGGCAGGCGTTTGAAGCTGCACTGTTGCAGTCGATCCTTGCGGTCCGGCCCGACGTCCTGTGCCTTGCCGGATTCATGCGGGTGCTGACCCCCGGCTTCGTGCAGCAGTTCGCGGGCCGGATGCTGAACATCCACCCCTCGCTCCTGCCGAAATACCCCGGTCTGCACACCCATCAGCGCGCGCTGGATGCCGGGGATGCCGAGGCGGGCTGCACCGTGCATGAGGTGACGGCCGAACTGGACGCCGGACCGATCCTTGGGCAGGCCCGCGTGCCGGTCTTGCCGGGCGATACGGCGGACAGCCTGGCCGCCCGCGTTCTGGCGATGGAACACCGGCTTTATCCGGCCGTCCTGCGCCGCTATGCGGCGGGCGACAGGACCCCGATCCTGCTGCACTGACGTGCCCCGAGTTTTCGTCGAAAACTCGCAGTTTCCGTATTTTCGACGAAAACTCGCGTCACCCGCACGGCCCTGATGGCCGGGTCAGCACGAAACCCGCCCCCACCGCCATCAGCAGCGCCTGGCCCAGCAGCGCCTGCCAGGGCAGCCTCAGGACCAGCGACAGCGCGAAGACCGCCGCCATCGACCCCACGGCCAGTCGTTTGGCCCCGACCGAGATCGCCCCATGCTCTTCCCAGTTGCGGATCGGCGGGCCGAACAGCGGATGGGTCAGCAGCCAGCCGTGCAGCCGGGGCGAGGATTTGGCGAAACAGCCCGCCGCGACCAGCAGGAACGGTGTCGTCGGCAGGACCGGCAGCACGGCGCCGATCACCCCCAGCGCCAGAAACATCCCCCCGAGCCCAAGCCACAGCCAGCGCATCGTGCCCCCGATCCAGAATCAGGGCATAGAAGTCACGCCCCGGCCCCCGGCGCAAGGCCGGAACCGGCCAAAGCCTTTCCTTTTCGGCCTTGTGATCCTATAGCGGATCAATTCTGCGGGATGACCCCGCACCATTTGCAGGACGGCCCATGCGCACCATCACCACGACCGAGGACCTCGCCGCCTTTTGCGAGGCCGCCAAGGCCGCCCCCTATGTCACACTCGATACCGAATTCCTGCGCGAAAGGACCTATTGGTCGAAACTCTGCCTGATCCAGATGGCGCTGCCCGGCAAGGAGGGCGAAGCGGTGCTGGTCGACCCGATCGAGGGTGAGGGCATGAGCCTGGAGCCGCTGTACGACCTCTTCCGCCATGAGGCGACGGTCAAGGTCTTTCACGCCGCCCGGCAGGATCTGGAAATCTTCTTCGTCGAAGGCGGGGTGTTTCCGAAACCCCTGTTCGATACGCAGGTGGCCGCCATGGTCTGCGGCTTTGGCGAACAGGCCGGCTACGAGACGCTGGTCAAACGTATCGCCAAGGCCAATCTCGACAAGACCAGCCGCTTCACCGACTGGTCTCGCCGGCCGCTGTCCGAGGCGCAGAAGGATTATGCGCTGGCCGATGTCACCCATCTGCGGGTGATCTATGAATGGCTGGCCGCACAGCTGAAGAAGAACGGCCGCGGCCCCTGGGTGCAGGAAGAACTGGCGATCCTCACCGATCCGGCCACCTATACCGTGCATCCCGAAGAGGCCTGGCTGCGGATCAAGACCCGCACGTCCTCGGGCCGCTTCCTGGCGGTGGTGAAGGAACTGGCCCGGTTCCGCGAAAGCTATGCCCAGACCCAGAACGTGCCGCGCAGCCGGGTGATGAAGGATGACGCGCTGCTGGAACTGGCCTCGACCCGGCCGGCGACGATCGAAGAGCTTGGCCGGTCGCGCCTCTTGCTGCGCGAGGGCCGCAAGCCCGAGATTGCCGAAGGCATCCTGGCCGCGGTCAAGGCGGGGCTGGAGATGAAACCCGAAGACATGCCGGAGGTCGATCCGCAAAAGGACCAGCCGCAGGTCAACGGTGCCCTTGCCGATCTCTTGCGGGTGCTGCTGAAGGCGAAATCCGAAAGCCTGGGCGTCGCTCCGCGGCTGATCGCCTCATCGGCCGATCTTGACGCCATTGCGGCGGGTGGCCGGGACGGTGAGGCGCTGAAAGGCTGGCGGCGCGAAGCTTTCGGCGAGGATGCGCTGCGGCTGTGCAAGGGCGAGGTGGCGTTGTCGGCCAAGGGCACCGAGGTACGTGTCGTCCGCCTGTGACGGCGGTTGCAAGACGGAGCGCCTTGGCAGGCGCAAGTTTGCGTCTCGCCTCTGCGCGTGCCGCGCAACCGGCTCGGAAAGCGCTCCGCGCGGGGATATTTGCAGAAGGGAAAGACCTAGGCTCAGGACTCGTTCTCGTTTCATAGCCAGAAGATGACGGTGGCAGCGAG
>DAIOGH010000014.1:0-82034 GCA_036745335.1 Paracoccaceae bacterium | reverse complement strand
ACAAGAGTGAGAAAGTCAGCTTTGCGGATCCGCGATCCGCGCCAGACCCGCGGCAGGGACCATGATCAGCGTCAGGGCGCGTCCGCTATGATCGCGCGATAGCCTGCCTGCCAATCAGGAAAGCGAAGTCCGAACCCCGGCAGCGCCAGCAGCCGGTCGTTTCTGAGCCGCCGGTTTTCCGCATAGAAGGCGGCCATGCCCGGTGGCAGGCTGGCCGGATCCCAGGGCAGGATCGCGGGGGCGGGCAGGTTCAGCATGCGGGCCACGCCGGACATCAGCTCGACCGTCGAACAGGGATTGCCGTCGGCCAGATTGGTCAGCCGTTCCTGCTGCGGCGCGGACATGGCGGCAAGGGTCGCACCGGCAATGTCGTCGCGGTGGATGCGGTTGAACACCTGACCGGGCTTGTCGACGGCCCTGCCCTGCCCCGCGCGCAACAGGGTCAGCAGGTTCCGGCCGGGGCCATAGATACCCGCGATGCGCAGGATGTCATACCCGGCACCTGTCGCGGCGGCCAGCTTGCTCCATCCGGCTTCGGCGATCAGCCGCCCCCTGGCATCGGCAGTTTGCGGGGCCGGGGGCCGGGTTTCGTCGATCCAGTCGCCGCCGCAATTGCCATAGACGGCGGTTGACGAAAGATAGCCGATCCAGTCAAGCCGCGCCCCGGCAAGCCCCGGTGCCGCAAGGGCAAGACCCGGACATCCAGCTTCGCCGGGCGGGGTGGAGGCCAGCACATCCGTCACCCCCGCGAGAGTACCGGGGGCAAGGTGCCCAGGGCTTGCATCCAGCGGGGCAATGCCTGCGGCGGCCAGGCTCTCGGCCCTGCGGGCATCGCGGCAGGTGGCACTGACGCGCGCCCCGGCCGCCATCGCCTGCCGCGCGAACTCAACCGCGGCATAGCCCGCACCGATCAGCGCGACATGGCGACCGGCCAGCCGACCCGTCATGCCGCCACCGCCATCAGCCGTGCCTGCAGGGCATCCATTGCCGCGATCTGGCCCGGTTTCAGCGCGCGGTTTTCGTCACGGCCAAGGTAGATCTTGAACATGCAGGTGCCGTCCCCGGCGTAGAACTGGACCGAGCGGGTTTCCATCCCGAACAGCCTGCGGCGCACGAAGGCCACGCAGTCGCAGGCCTCATGGCGGATATGGCCGCCAATTGCCTTGTCATGCAGGTTGAAACTGCCGTTGGCAAGCTGGCCATGGCCAAGCGGCGCCTTCACCTCAAGGATCACCGTCGGCGTATTGACGATGAAGGTGATCTCGCCCCAGCCGACGATATCTGCCATGACCTCTGGCAAAAGTGTGCCGGGAAAGGCCGTCACTTCGCCTTCGGGCAGGCTGCGCAACACCGCAAGCGGCGTGGTTCCGGCCTTGCGGGCAATATCTTCCAGCGCGGCATGCGGGGTTTCGGCCAGAGCGGCACGGATAACGGCGGCAGTATCGGTCATGTCGGGGTCCTCAGGGCGGGATGCTGGCCAAGCCAGCTGATCAGCCTGCCGGTCATGGCCACTTGCCAGAAGCGGCCGGCACGGGTCAGGCGGTGAAAACGGTGATGGCGCTCAAGCAACCCTGCGCGGGTCCATTGCTCCAGCAGAGGGGCGGCATGGGTGCTGAAACCGGGGGCATCGGGCCCACAGACCTGCGCCAGGGCGGCATCGGCAAGCGTGCAGTCCAGCCGCCCGCGTTCCATCCCCGATTTCACCGCATCATGGATCGGGGCGGCGGCAGGCGCGCGCATCATGCCCCGTGTCAACGGCTGTCCGGTGCCCGAGCGCGCGGCGAAATCCGTCAGGTCAGAGGTTATGCGATAGTTCAGCCCGCCCAGAAAGCCGCCCGCCCCCGCCCCGAAGGGCAGACATTGCGCGCCGGTCTTGACGGCGATGTTGTAGACATTGCGTTCGCGCAGCGAGCCTTGCCAATGCGTCGTGGTGATCGGTGTCCATCCGGCGGACAGGGCGGCCTCTTCCCCCGCCTCGAAATAGGTGCCCAGCCCGGTGGTGGGCGCGGGGTCCATCTTGCCCTTTTCGACTGCGGTCAGCAGCGGGGTGCCGGGGATCAGGTTCAGCGAATAAAGATCCAGCCCGTCCAGCCCCAGATCGGCACAATGCGCGACATCTGCGGCCACATCGGCCGGTTTCTGGTCCGGCAGGCCGTAGATCAGATCGACAACGATCGCACCCCGGTCCAGCGCCACCAGTTCGGCCAGAAGCCGGGTGATCCCGGCCGTATCGGTGCGGCGGCCCAGCGGGCGGCGGATATGGTCCGCGAAACTTTGCACCCCAAGCGAAATTCGTGTCACCCCGGCATCGAAGGCCATCAGCGCCTTGTCGCGCCCGAAGGATTGTATCCGCCCTTCCAGCGTGATCTCGCAGTCCGGGGCCAGGGGCAGGTGACGGCGGACAGCCGCCACCAGACGGGCAATATCCGGCCCCGCCAGCGCCGTCGGTGTGCCGCCGCCCAGATAGACAGCCTGTAACGGCGGGCCATCATGCGCGGGCAGGCGTGCGAACTGCTGCAACTGGGCGATGACGGCATCGACATAGGGCGCGCCATCGCCATCGTGCCAGGCGTTCTGGTAGAAGCCGCAGAACAGACAGTGGTTTTCGCAGAACGGCACATGGATATAGGCCACGGTGCGGCTGCGGCGCGGTTGCGCGTGAATCGCGTCCCACAGGTCGGGCACGTCGGCTTCGTCGACCGGCATCATCCCCACAAAGGGATGAACGGCGCGCTTGCCCGGAAAGGCATTGGCCAGGGGATCACCGGTTTCGCAGGCGAACAGATCTTCGGGGCGGGGCGGCGGGTCCGCCAACCCGCCGGGCGGCCCCAGGGGTCGGCGGGCGGGTTCAGCCATCGGCAATCACCTTCTGCGCCGAGATCGCGCAATAGACCGACGGGTCAGTATCGGCAGACGCCTTGCACGGGGCATCAGCCGCCAGCGGCACGACCAAGAAGCCACCCGTGCCCGGCAATTCGACACGATAGCGGTTTGTCTCGGCCTCGGGCGGGGTGCCATGGACGAAGGGCGTCAGCTTCAGATCGGTCGCACCGCACAGGGCCACCAGCGGCGGATGACCGGCTTCGGTCAGGATCGTCGTGACCGCATCCCGGTTTGCCGAACATTCCGTCGCATCCTTGGCATAGGACAGCGTGACCCGCACATCGCCCGAGGCGGTCAGGGTAAGGACAAGAAGCGTTGTTTCCAGCATGGTGAGCCTCAGAATGTCTTGGTCAGGAACAGGTTGAACGACCGGCCGGCTGCTTCGGCCTGACCATAGGGCTGATACGATCGGTCGGTCAGGTTGTTCAGCTCCAGCACCACCGACATGCCGTTGGCCAGTTCGGCCGTGGTGTGCAGGTTCAACGTGCCATAGCCTGCGGCGGTATCGGTGACGGCACCACTGTCGTCGCGCAAGCTGACGCCGCTTTCGCCGCGCAGGAACAGATCGAAGGTGCCGTCCACGCTGCCCAGCGTCCATGACTTGCGCAGGCCGATCCGGCCGGCCAGCGCGGGTGTGCCGCTGTCGCTGGTTTCGTAGCCGTTCGCATAGCTGAATTCGCGCCGTGTCGCCGCCGCAGTGACATAGGGCGTCAGGCCCCAGGCTTCGATCTCGCGCTGGGCGTGCAGTTCAAGACCCCAGGTCCGCGCGGCGTTGATGTTCCGGTATTGGCTGACCGGCGCGCGCGGGCTGGGGTCGACCACGACGGTGGCGATATAGTCGCTGGCGTCGCTGTAAAACAGCGTCGCGTCAAACATCAGCGCATCACGGTCATATCGTGCGCCAACTTCAAAGGTGGTGGCGCGTTCGGGTTTCAGATCGGCATTGCCGATGATCGTGCCGCTGCCCCCCGCGGTGGTGGACAGGAAAAGCTGGCTCAGTGACGGGTGGATGTAGCCCTGCGAGACATTGGCCCGCAGCGCCAGCGTTTCATCGGGCGACCACACCAGCCCGGCCGAGAACAGCGCCAGACTGTCGGAATTGTCGGTGCGCGGCAGATCGGCACCATTTTCCACCGATACATCCTGCGTCGCCTTCACGTCATACCAGCGCCCGCCCAGCGTCAGTGTCAGGTCGTTGCCAAGGTCGATCTCGTGCTGGCCGAAGATCGAAAACGTCTTGATCGTGGCATCGTCATAGCGCAGCCGGGTGGTGGTGCTGATCGGAACCGGGCCGCGCGATACCGTGGTGATCGTGGTGTTGTCGGTCTTCAGCCGGTCATCCTCGTATTCGATGCCAAGAACGGTGCGGCTGTTGTCCGACAGCTTCATCTCGGCCCGGATATTGGCCCCGAAGGTCAGCTCTTCGTCGGCGGAATTCGAAACCACGTTCAGGTTCATTCCCGGCGCAGGGGATATGGTCACATCGTTGTTGAACAGCCGGTCGATGGTCTGGCTATAGACATCGACCGTCAGCCGGGTCAGCCAGGGGGCAAGATCGGTGCCTTCGTAGAACAGGCCGGTTTTTTGCAGATCGCGCTTGGGCAGGCCGATGATGAACAGCGGATCGCCGGTGGGCACATTGGCGGACAGATCGTGGTCCAGCAGCTTCACGCCGAAGTAATGCGCCCCGGTCCGATAACCCAGATGCGTCGAAATCGTGCTGTCCTGCGTGTCGGACGACTCAAGAATGCCGTCCGGTGTCTTGCGGTCGCCCTGGTCCATCCGGCCAAGCGTCAGCCGGTAATCCAGTTCGCCCGCCCCCATGGCCAGCGTCCCGGCGGCCGTTGCGGATGACCGCCAGCCTTCGGTGGCCGAAATCCAGCCCGCCGCCGTCGTCAGTTCGAACGGCTTGTCCGCCCCCTTTTTCGTGATGATGTTGATGACCCCGCCAATCGCCTGCGTACCCGATGTGACCGAGGACGACCCCCGAACGATCTCGATCCGTTCGATCGAGGCCGGGTCGATCAGCACGGGCTGGCCATAGTTGGTATGGTCGGTCAGCTTCTGTCCGTCGATCAGCACAGCCACGCGACGCGAGCTTTCGCCCCGGATGGATATCCGCTCGATGCCCTCTTCGGTGATCTGGACGCCGGGAATGTCGCGCAACAGCTTGGCCACCGAAACCGGCGCTGTCTTCTTGATCTCGTCGCCATCAATCACGCTGACCGAAGCGGGGTTGGTTAGAACCTCGGTCGGAAGGCCGGTTGCGGTCAGGGTGATGGTTCCCAGCAGCAGGGGATCGTCCTGGGCCAAGGCCGGTGGGGCCGTGGACAGCAACAGCGACAGAATAACCGAAGGGGCGCGGAGAGATGCGGTGATCGACATGGTTTTCCTTTTTGCCCGATGGGCGAAACGGGTGGAAAACCTGGCGATCAGCTGGGAGAGGCGGCTTGCCCCTGGGTCTTGCTGAACCATGGCCGACAGACGGTCGCCTTGACATAAGTCAAGACCGGCTGCGACGGTCTGGCACAGGATTGCGGGCGGCGCAGTCCGGCCGGCTTACCCGGCCAGCCGGGTGTAAAGCCCGCCGTGTGACAACAGGGTTGCATGACTGCCGGTCTCGCGCACCTCGCCGGACTCCATCACAACGATGCGGTTCGCGTTGCGGATGGTGCCAAGGCGATGGGCGATCACCAGCGTGGTGCGACCTTCGGACAGTGCCTCAAGGGCTGCCTGAATCTCGCGCTCGGTCTCGCTGTCCAGCGCACTGGTCGCCTCGTCCAGGATCAGGATCGGCGGATTTTTCAGGAAGGCGCGGGCGATGGCCACCCGCTGTTTCTGCCCGCCCGACAGCATCACGCCGCGTTCGCCGCACATCGTGTCCAGCCCCTCGGGTAGGCTGCGGATCAACGGGCCAAGCTGGGCACGGTCGGCAGCGGCAAGGATTTCGGCATCCGTCGCGCCAAGACGGCCATAGCCGATGTTTTCGCGCAGACTGGTGCCGAAAAGAAAGACATCCTGACTGACGATGCCGATCTGGTTGCGCAGAGAGTCCAGCGTCATTGCGGTCAGCGGCATCCCGTCCACGCTGATCTGCCCGGAATCGGGATCATAGAACCGCGGCAGCAGGGCCAGCAGGGTGGATTTCCCCGCCCCCGACGGGCCGACGAAGGCCACCGTCTCACCCGGTTTCACCTCAAGCGAGACATTGCGCAGCACCGGGCGGCTGGTGTCATAGGCAAAGGACACCTGATCGAACAGGATATGGCCGCGCAGCGCCGGGGCGGGTGTGGCACCGGGGCTGTCGGCGATTTCGGGTTCGGTCGCCAGAAGCTCTTGATAGCGGCGGAAGCCGGCGATTCCGCGGGGATAGGTTTCGATCACGGCGGCAATCTTGTCCAGCGGACGGAAGAACACGCCGACCAGCAGCAGGAAGCCGACGAAACTGCCGGTCGTCAGGCTGCCGTCCAGCACGAAGCCCGCCCCCAGGACCATCACCGCAACCTGCACGAACCGCAGGCCCATGTAGTGAATGGCCGAGGATTTCGCCATTATCTTGTAGGCATCCAGCTTGGTCGCGCGATAGGCGCGGTTGTCCTTTTCGAACAGCTTTTCCTCATGCGCCTCGTTGGCAAAGGCCTGCACGACACGGATGCCGCCCATCGCCTCTTCCAGCCGGACATTGAAATGACCGACGCGGGCATAGATCTCCTGCCAGGTGCGGGTCATCCGGCTGCCATAGATGATGACCAGCCAGATGGTGATCGGCACGATCAGCGCCGTTGCCATCGCCAGCACCGGATGCAGCCACAGCATCACGGCAAAGGCCCCGGCAAAGGTCATGATCGCAATGAACAGATCTTCCGGGCCATGGTGCGCAACCTCGCCAATTTCCTCCAGATCGCGTGTCACGCGCGCCACCAGCTTGCCGGTGCGGGCATGGTCGAACCACCGCCATGACAGCCGCGTCAGATGGGCAAAGGCGCGGGCGCGCATCTCGGTCTCGATCTCGATGCCCAGCATGTGCCCCCAGTAGATCACGATGATCATCAGCAGGGTGTTCAGCGCATAGATCGCCAAAAGCCCGATGGCGGCGGCAATGGTCAGCGACCAGTCGCCCAGCGGCAGGAGGTGGTCGATGAAGGCGGTTATCGCCAGCGGGAAGGACAGCTCCAGCAGGCCCGAGGCGACAGCACAGCCGAAATCCAGCCAGAACAGGCGTTTGTGCGGTTTGTAATAGGCGAAGAACTGTTTCAGCATCGGTCGCGTCCTGGCCGGGGCATGGGCAGTGATCATTCAGGCAAGGCATAGGCATGGCCGTCCTGCACCGCAACAGACATTGGCAGACCGTAGATCCGGGCCAGTGCCTGCGGGGTCATAAGCCCGGACACCACACCTTGCAACACCAGCCGCCCGCTTTCCAGTGCAACCACCCGGTCGCAACAGCGCAGCCATGTTCACATTGTGCAGCACGATCACGGCGGACAGCCCGGTCTCATGGCACATGCGCTGCACCAGGCCCAGAACCCCGACCTGATGCGCCACTCCGATGCCGCCGGACGTGCCAAATCCGCTGAAGTCGCATCCATTCAGGTCGGGTCTTGCCGTCCGGCGTGGCCATCATGGGGCCCTTCGTCTAGAACGGGGCAGCCCAGCCGAACAGGAGCCAGCGTGTCCGCCAATTTCTTGCCGCATGACGATCTTGCCGAACATCTGGCCCACTACGGCGATACAGATCCTGACATGGGCTATACCCGGCTGTTCTTTGCCTTTCTGCGCATAAACCGCACCATGATGCCCGAGATCGAGCGCGCGCTGAAAGAGGCCGAGATTGCCGATCCGATCTGGTATGAAATCCTGCTGGCGGCAGATGAGGCAGGCACGGCAGGGGTGCAGATGCTGGCCTTGCAGCGGCGGCTTTTCGTGCCGCAATACGCGCTGTCGCGCCACATATCGCGGATGGAAAAGACTGGGCTGATCCGGCGGCAAAGCGTTCAGGGTGCGGGTCGCGGCCAGATCGTCCATCTGACCGACAAGGCGCGCGGATTGCACAGCAGGATCTGGCAGATCTATCGGCGGATGATCCTTGCTGCCCTGTCCGACCGGCTTTCTCCTCCCGAGGCTTATCAGGCCCTGCGGCTGATGAACCGCCTGTATTCCTGAAAGCAAAAGGGGGCGGTCGTCCGCCCCCTGACATCGGCCCCGATGCCCGGTTCAGAACGTCATCGCGGCAACCAGAGAAACGGTGCGGCCCGGTTCGTAGAACGGCGTCACACCGGTGAAATCAAGCCCATAGGTGGCACGGTCGGCATATTCCTTGTCGAAGAGGTTCAGCACCTCGGCCCGGATCACCAGCCCTTCGATGCCGGGCGCGGCATATTCGGTGAACAGGTTCAGCACCGCATAGCCGGGGATCTGCTGATCGGCCCACCCTTCGACATCGGAAAAGCGGGTGGCCGCCTCGACGCTGCCACCAAAGGTGAAGGCACTGCCATCCGGGGTATGCTGGACTTCCAGCGCGAAGACACCGCCCAGCGGCGCACCAAGATCCAGGGCCGAATAGCTGTCGGCTCCGGTACCATCAACCTTGACTTTGCTGTGCGAATAGCTGGCGCGCAGATAACCCTGGTCCCAGCCATAGCCGAGACCGATGTTGAAGCCCCGGCTTTCGGCGTCGCCATTCACCCGCCCAAGCCGTGCATCGTCTATCTTCGTAAGGAACAACTCTCCGCTCAGGTCCAGCGTGCCTGTCTCGTAATCGAAGCCAAGAGTGTAATTCGTCGCGCGTGACGGCTTCAGCCCGGCATAGCTGAACGGCGGGACAAGCTGGAAGAAGGTGAAGTTGTCTTCGATCGACAGCCCGCCGAAGACCGAAGATACGCCGCCGCGCAGGGTCAGGGTTTCGGTCACGGAATAGGCGACCGAGGCATTGCCGCTGAAGCCCGAGAAGTCACCCCTCCAGCCGTTTACCCCGGTGAAATCCTGCTGATCCCAGCGCAGGCCGAAGGAAAGCGAAAGCGCTTCTGTCGGGTCCAGCCGGGCCTGGGCGTAAAGCCCGACATTCTGTGACGATTCGGTCGTTCCGGGGTTTGCGGCATCGCTGTAGGTGCTGGTCCGGTCGTAATAGTCGATACCGGCTGTGACGGTGCCCATGGCCAGATGAAAGCGGTTCTCGATCTTGCCCGAGATGGTTTCGGTGTCACCCCAGCTTGTCACGATGGCGGGCTCAAGCGGTTGATCGACGCCGATCCTGACACTGGACTTTCCGATGACGATCAGCGGGTCCCAAAAGCCGGTCGCCTTGGTGTTTTCATAACTGAACGAAAGCGAATCGCGCCGCGTATCATACCGGCGCAGCGGGAAGGGGCGGCCGTCCGAAATGAAGTTGGCGCGGTAGGGGCGCAGGGAATCGTCTTCCATGATCTGCCCCGACAATTCGAAGCGATGACCGTCCGGTGCCTCATATGCCAGCTTCAGCAGGCCCGTGGTCAGGTCGGTCGCGCTGCCCTCCAACACGTCACCGCCGCCCGTTTCGTAATCGTCCCCGGCCGCGCGTTTGCCATACAGCAGCCATTCAAAACCGTTCGACCGCCCAGCCAGCGTGACGGACCGGCCAAGGGTGTTGCCGTTGTCGCCAAAGGACAGCCGGGCATTGCCGCCGATGGTCTGGCCCTCTGCCAGCACGTCGCCGGCATCGACGGTTTCCATCACCACGGCCCCGGCCATGGCATGCGGTCCGGCATCGGCCGGCGCGGAACCCGCATCGACGCGGACGAATTTCATCAGCCCCGGATCGAAGGCATTGGCCGAAACGTGGTGGAACAGGCGGTTGTTCTGGCTGACGCCATCCACGGTGACGGCCAGGTTCAGCATGTCGACGCCGTTGACGAAGATCTTCTGCGCCACCGGAATGGCCCCGCCGACGGAAACCGAAGCGATACCGGCGAACAGGTCTTTCAGATCGCCCATCCGGGCGCGGTCCAGTTCGGCCTCGGCGACATACTGGCTGTTGGCGCGGTCGGCGGCATTGCCGTCGGGGTCTTCGGCGCGCATCAGCTCGGGGTTCAGCAGGATCTCGCCAAGATAGGTGGCATCATCCCCGGATTGCGCCCGCGCCGTGCCGGGCAATGCAAGGGTCAGGCCAAGGGCCGTTCCGGCCGCAAGCAGGGAAAGGGCGCGGCACTGTGGCGCGCAAATGAAATGGAAGTCGGCCATGGAAAGCTCCGGCGATCGTCGTGGCTGGCTAAGGTTTCCCCGGCTTTGTGGCGGCCTTACCATCGGACCGCCAAACATGCAAATGCATGTTAACTGCATGTCGCAGGCGCGCAGGGTCAGAGATGGTGCAGCACCAGAGGGTGCCCCTGATACCGTTCGACCTTCAGCGGCATGTCATAGAGAGGTTCCAGAACCGCAGGGGTAAAGACGTCGTCCGGCGGGCCTTCGGCCACGATCCGGCCTGCCTTCATCGCCACCACATGATCGGCCCAGGCGGCAGCATGGTTCACCTCATGCAGGACCATCACCACCGATCGCCCGCCGTTCCGCAGCACGGCCAGTTCCTGCATCAGCGCGCGGGCGTGGGCCATGTCCAGCGCGGCCAGAGGTTCGTCCAGCAACAGCCAGTCGGCCCCCTGCGCGAATGCCATGGCCAGATGGGCGCGCTGCCGCTGGCCGCCTGACAGCTGATCCAGAAACCGGTCGGCCAGCACATCCAGTCCCAGCTGCCCGATCGCCTGCGCGACCAGCGCATGATCCTGCGGGCCGGGACGGCCGTGATGGTGTGGCCAGCGGCCAAAGGCCACCAGTTCGCGCACCCGCAACCGGCTGGCCACCCCAGCATTCTGCGGCAGGATCGCCAGTTTGCGGGCCAGTTCGGCCGTGGCGGTGCAGGACACATCCAGACCCGCGACCGTGACCCGCCCCTGCTGCAAGGGCTCCAGCCGCGCGACCAGCGACAAGAGTGTCGACTTTCCCGCGCCATTCGGCCCGATCAGTGCCGTGATCTTGCCCGTAGGCAGCACAAGGTCGATCCCGTCAAGGATCTGCGCCTTGCCGATGCGATGGCCCACCCCTTCAACCCGGATCATCTTGCCCGCCCTTTCAACAGCAGCGTCAGGAACACCAGCCCGCCCGAGAATTCCACCACGGCGGGCAGCGCGGATTGCTGGCCCAGCACCCGTTCGAACAGCCACTGTCCGGTCACGATCATCAACGCAGACAGCAGCATCGCCACCCAAAGAAGGGGGCGATGCCGGTCGGTGCCCGCCAGTGGCCGCGCCAGCGCCGCAACGATCAGCCCCAGAAAGGCCAGCGGCCCCACCAGTGCGGTGGACACCGCCACCAGCACCGCCACCAGGGCCAGGGTCAGGAACACCAGCCCGTCATGCCGCAGGCCCAAGGATACCGCCGGTGTCCGGCCAAGGGCCAGAACATCCAGCCGTGGCCCAAGCCAAAGCGCGGCCGCCGCCGCCACTGCGGTGATCCCCGCGGCCCAGGGCAGCAACGCCGCATCGACGCGTGAGAAGCTGGCGGCAGATTCGGCCTGCACCAGGAAAAAGGCGTTCGGATCCAGGAACCGCGCCACGAATCCGGCGATGGACCGGAACAGCACGCCCAGGATCACGCCGGTCAGGATCATGCGCGGGATGTCGCGCGCGCCGCTGCCCAGAAGCGTGCCGAACAACAACAGCGAAGCCAGCACCAGCATCAGCACCTCGACCGCGAATTTCGGGGCGGCGGGCAGGGTGGCAAAGCCGACGGGGCCCACTGCGGCCACCAGCAGGGTCTGCACCATGATGAACAGCGCATCGAACCCCATGATCTGCGGCGTCAGGATGCGGTTGCGGCTGACGGTCTGAAACAGCACCGTTGCCACCGCGATGGCGATCCCCACCACCATCAGCCCGGCCAGCCGGGTGACGCGCAAGGACAGCACGAATTCCCATTTCGGGCCCAGGCCGGGCACCAGCAGATAGGCGGTCCCCGCCATCAGCAGCGCCACCGGCAGGATCATCAGATGTCTAGCCATGCCGGGGAGCCCGCCACAGCAGATACAGGAACAGCCCAGCCCCGATCACGCCCAGGATCGACCCCACCGGAATCTCATAGGGAAAGATCACCAGCCGCCCCAGGATGTCGCAGGCCAAAAGCAGTGCCGCACCGCCCAGTGCCGTCACCGGCAGGCTGGCGCGCAGATTGTCGCCCATGATCCGAGATACGATATTGGGCACCACCAGCCCGACGAAGGGCACCATTCCCACGGTTGCCATCACCAGCGCCGTGACCACGGCCACCACCACCAGCCCCAGCCGCATCACCGCCACCGGGTTCAGGCCCAGACTGCGCGCCACCCCCTCGCCAAGCCCCAGAATGGCAAAGCGGTCGGCGCCGAACAGCGCCAGCGTGGCCGCACCCCCGGCGATCCACAGCAGTTCATAACGCCCGGCGATCACGCCCGAAAACTCGCCCGTCATCAGCCAGATGCCGACCAGTTGCAGAAGATCGGTCTGCCAGCCGATGTGCAGAACCAGCGCGCCCAGCACACCGGACCAGACCAGCCCGGCCAGAGGCACCATCAGCACCTCTTGCGGCGGCAGGCGGCGGATCATCCACAGGAACACCGCCGTGCCCAGAAGGCCGCCTGCACTGGCCGCCAGCATCTTGACCCAAAGCGCGGCACCGGGGGCCAGCAGCGTTACCGCCAGCAGCCCCAGCGCTGCCGCCTCTCCGGTTCCCGTGGTGCCCGGTTCGACAAACCGGTTGCGCACCAGTTGCTGCATCACAACGCCCGCCACAGCCAGGGCCGCGCCGGTCAGAATCACCGCCAGCGTGCGTGGCAGCCGAGAGACGGTCAGGATCAGGCCCTCATGGCCCGAAAGATCTGCCACACCCACCAGCAGGCTGGCCCCGGCAAGCGGAATCAGGGCCAGCGCAAGGATCAGCGGCAGCCACAACGGATCAGCCGCCGAAGGCCGCCAGCAGTTCGTCCAGCGTGATCGTCAAGGACGTATAACCGCCGCCCGCGATATAGATCGGGGTCGAGGACAGCAGGATGATCTGGCCTTTCTTGCCCGCCGTCGTGCCCTGCACCAGCGGATTGTCCAGCGTGGCCGCGGCCGAGGACGGCTCACCGATGGCGGCAGAACGGTCGATGACGATGATCCAGTCGGGGTTCACCTCGGCGACGAATTCGAACGACACCGCATCGCCATGGGTTTCCGGGTCAAGGTTCTCGCGCGCTTCGGGAATGCCAAGCACATCGTGCAGCCAGGAAAACCGCGATCCCTTGCCATAGGCGGAAATCTTCGGCCCGTTGGTCAGCAGGATCAGCGCATTGCCCTTGTCCCTGGCAGCGGCCTGAACGGCGGCGATCCTGGCATCTAGCGCGGCGGTCAGTTCCGCCGCCTTTTCGGCCTTGCCGAACAGCGCACCATAGGCGGCGATGCGGTCGCGGCCCTGACCGACCACATCCTCCCAGATTGTCATGTCGATCGTCGTGGCGATGGGTGACAAGGCATCCACCTGGGTCGAGGACCGGCCCCCCGCAATGATCAGATCGGGTGCCATGGTCGCCAGGGCCTCAAGATCCGGCTCGAACAGGGTGCCGACAGGTTTCGCCTGTGCCGCCACATCCGCCAGATAATCGACATAGAGATTGTCCGGCACCCCGGCGGGCAGCACGCCCAGCGCCTGCATCGTGTCGATGGCGGCAATATCCAGCACGGCCACAGTTGCGGGCGCGCCGGGCAATGTCACATCGCCCCGTGCGGTGGCGATGGTCACGTCGTCGGCCAGCGCGAAGGGGGCGGTCAGCGTCAGCGCGGCAAGGGCGGCCGCACGGCAGGCAAGGGTCAGCATAAAGACCTCCAGAAGGATCTGGCGTGTGGCTGGGGTCTTGGCTTCACGCGGACGCGGCCTGATTAGCGGCTTGCCGAGTGCAGGTCCAGCGGTTATTCCCGGTAAAAAAGTAAGGAAATGCCCGATGCAAGTGACCACCGCGCGTTATGCCACCCCGCACGGATCGAAGTATCTGCAACAGCTGTGCAAGCATTTTGCCCACAAGGTCGAGCTGACCTATGATGAAACCAGCGCCTCGGTCCCGCTGCCGCCCGGTCATGTCACCATGGCGGCGGATGCCGAAGCCCTGACCGTGCGGATCGAGGCGGCGGACATCAAGTCG
This sequence comes from Paracoccaceae bacterium, assembly GCA_036745335.1. Lineage (GTDB taxonomy): Bacteria > Pseudomonadota > Alphaproteobacteria > Rhodobacterales > Rhodobacteraceae > Pseudogemmobacter. The sequence goes on along the minus strand of DAIOGH010000014.1, from coordinate 67,972 downwards.
ATGATCCATGCGCGGTTCGTGATCGACAGCCATCTGGCCCCCTTTGCCCACCGCGAGAACTTCACCGGTCTGACCTGGCAGATGGAGCAGGACTGACAGGCCTGGCCGGGCGATCCGCAGGCCAGAGCAGCAAGGACAAGCGACGATATGGGATGTTCCTGCATATCGGCATAAACGCCCGCCGGTCCAATGCCGAAGGCTGGGGCGATCATCCGTTCGCGCTGTGCCTTGCCACCGCATTCCGGGCGCTTGGCCATGAGGCAGAGCTGTTCTTCCGGGACGAAACACCCGCCCTGAGCGGCCGGAACGATGTGGCGATCCGCATCATCGGCCCGCATCTGGACGAACCTGTTCCTGGTGTTCCAAATCTCTTGTGGATGATCAGCCCGCCCAATCTGGCGCCGCTGGCCACACTCAGGCGCTACCAGAAGGTTCTGTTCGCCTCATTGGCGATGAAGATGATCTACGAAAGCCTTGGGGTAGATTCGGCCTATCTGCCGCAGGCGACCGATACGGCGCGGTTTACCCCCGGCGCGCGGCTGACCGGCGCGCCACTGTATGACATCACCTTTGTCGGCAACATGGCAGACCGTGCTCCGCGCAGCAATGTCCGGCAGGCGATTTCATTGGGCTATGACGTCAAGGTCTGGGGGCAGGGCTGGGAAGATGTGATCCCGGCTGCCAATCTGGTTGCCCCGCGACTGGCCCCCGGCGAACTGCCCCTGATCTACGCAAGATCGCGCGTGGTGCTGAACAGCCATATGCCGATGATGAGCCAGTTGGGGTTCATGAGCAACCGCAGCTTTGACGCGCTGGCCTGCGGGGCTTGCGTGATCTCGGATCGTGTCGCCCTTTTCGATGATCCGGGCTTGCCCTGGCTGGTTCAGGCCGGGGATGAGGCCGAGCTTGCCGAAGCATTGCGCAAGGTGCTGGGATCAGGCCCCGAAGGGCCGCCGCCACGCGACCGGATCGCCGCAGCGGTGGCGGCGCGCTATGGCTTTGCCGATCGCGCGCGCGCGCTGGCGGAAGAGGCGGCGCGACTGCTTGAAAAAGGCGCGCATGCCGCACCCGCCTTTGTCATGCGCCCCGCAGGCGGTGCCGGGTCACAGCCCTACAAGACGACCATTGCGGATGTGGCGGATGATGATGCCGAACCTCTGGGCGACCGGCTTGACCGGCTGATCGCGGATCATGCGCTGGATGTGACGCTGACGCTGTCCGATCCATCCAGCAGCCCCGTACCCCTGAGACCGGCCGAGGCGATGCGCCGCGCCGCGCTTGCCATCGACAGGATCGGCACCGTTCTGTCCCGGCAGAACCTGCTGGCCGCGCTGCATGTGCAGCCGCCGCCTGCCGAAGCGCGGCAAGGTGTGGTGCATGCGATGATGGCCGACCACCGCGCGGCGCAGCATCTGGCCCTGCATCCGCGTGACGAAAACGCCATGGCAGCGTTGGACTGGCTTTGCACCCGTGCCCGCCGCCTGCTTGAGATTGATGCCGAAGAGGGGCATCCGCTGGGCTGGTCACGCGGTCTGACGGATCCCGCGCAGGCGCTGACCCGGATCATGAACAACCGTCCGCTTTATGTCCACAGCCCTGATGGATTTTCGCGCGACAGGGGAAAGCGGCATCTTCTGCTTTGGCCCCGCAAGGGTGCCCCGGCTCTGGAACGGCCGGTCGGAGTGTTCCTGCATCTTTTCTATGACGATCTGGCCCCGGTCCTTCGTGACCGGCTGTTCGCTGTCGATCTGCCGCACCGGATCTATATCTCGACCGATACCGAGACCAAGGCCGCTGCAATCCGTGCCAGCTTTCCCGAAGCCCTGATCAGGGTTTTGCCCAACAGGGGGCGGGATGTCCTGCCAAAGCTGTTCGGGTTTGCAGATGTCCATGACAGGCATGACATCATCCTGCATCTGCATGGCAAGAAATCCCCGCATTCCGGCAAGCTGGATCACTGGCTTGATCATAGTCTGACCTGCCTTTTGCCCAACCGGACCGAGGTGTTCCGTATCCTGTCGCTGTTCCAGTCTGTGCCCGAACTGGGGATGCTTGCGCCGCTGACCTATCAGGCGGTTCTGGGGGCCGCGCATTGGGGCGACAATTACGACATTGCCCGCGAACTGTCCTTGCGGATGGGGCTGCCCGGCGATCTGCCCGGCGATGCCGATCTGGAATTTCCCGTGGGGTCGATGTTCTGGGCCCGAACGGCGGCCCTGCGGCCGCTGCTGGCGCTGAATCTGACCCAGACCCATTTTCCGGCAGAAGCGGCGCAGGTCGATGCCACAACCGCCCATGCGATCGAACGGATGTTCGGTGTGGTCTGTCGCGCCACCGGGCATCGGCTGATCAAGGTCGCGCCTGCGGGCAGTCACGCCTACAAGGCGCATCAGCTGGTGGCAAAGACCAATGGCGATCTGCGGCAGGCGCTGAAGCAGGGGCTGTTCGGCGACTGAACCCTGTCAGCCCGTCCCTTCGCCCTGATGTTCACCCAGTTTCGGGGAGGCGCGGTCCAGCGCCAGATCCGCGCCCGAGAATGTCATCGGGCTGCGCACCCCCGGCACGCCATCGGGTGCGATCTGCATTCCCCGCGCCTGCACCTGCGGATCGGCGAAGACCCCGGCCATGTCGTTGATCGGTCCGGCCGGCACGCCCTGCGCCTCGCAGGCGGCCAGAAGATCTGCCATGGTCCAGCCCTTCGTTGCCGCCGTGATCCGCGCCGTCATCGCGGCCCGGTTGGCGATGCGGTCGGCATTGGTCAGGAATGCGGGCGCTTCGGCCATATCGGCCAGGCCAAGGATGGCGCACAGCTTGCGATACTGGCTGTCGTTTCCGGTTGCCAGGATGATCCAGCCATCGGCGCAATCGAACACCGCATAGGGCGCAAGGTTGGGATGCGCATTGCCCATCTTCTGCGGCGAAGTGCCGGTGGCCAGATAGTTCATCGCCTGATTGGCCATGATGCTGGTCGCCACGTCCAAGAGCGCCATGTCGATATGCTGGCCCTGCCCGGTGCGGCCCCTCTGCACCAGCGCGGCCAGAATCGCCGTGGCCGAATAGACGCCGGTGAACACATCCGTCACCGCGACGCCCACCTTTTGCGGCTGGCCGTCCGGTTCTCCGGTCACGCTCATCAGCCCGGCCATGCCCTGAATGATGAAGTCATAGCCCGCCCGGTGCGCATATGGCCCGGTCTGGCCAAAGCCGGTGATGCTGCAATAGATCAGCCGGGGGTTCACCTTCCTCAGGCTGGCATAATCCAGCCCGTATTTCGCCAGGCCCCCCACCTTGAAATTCTCGATCACCACATCGGCATCGGCCACCAGACGGCGCACCATTTCCTGCCCCTCCGCCGTGCGGAAATCGCAGGTGATGCCCTTCTTGCCCCGGTTGCAGCTGTGGAAATAGGCGGCGCTGCGGTCGCCGTCGCGCTCGATGAACGGGGGCCCCCAGCGCCGGGTGTCGTCGCCTTCCGGCGCCTCGACCTTGATCACCTCGGCCCCCAGATCGGCCAGGGTCTGCCCGGCCCATGGCCCGGCCAGAATCCGCGCCAGTTCGATGACGCGGATGCCTTCCAGAGGGGTGGCCATGGCTTACTCCGCCAGCTTGGCGTCGATGATCGCCTTCAGGTCGGTATAGGACATGTTCGGATGCTTTTCACCGTTGATGAACAGCGTCGGCGTGCCATCGACCCCATCGGCCTTCATGTTCTCCTCGAACCGCTTGACCATGGCTTCGGCCATCGGCGCATCGTTCATGCAGACATCAAGCTGTTCGTTCGTGATCCCGGCGGTCAGCCCGATCTTGCGGATATTCGCCACCGCTGCCGCAGGATCGTCGGTCCCGGCCCATTCCGCCTGCGTGGCGAACAGCACTTCGGTCACGCCGAAATACTTCATGTCGCCACCACAGCGCGCCATCATCGCGGCCCAAAGGCCGTAGCGATCAAAATAAACCTCGCGCAGGGTGAAATGCACCTTGCCGGTTTCGATGTAATCGGCCTTCAGCGGCTTGAACACGGTTGCTTCGAAATTCGCGCAATGCGGGCAGGTGAAGCTGGCATATTCCACGATCTTCACCGGCGCATTCGGATCGCCCAGCGAGAAATCCTTGACCTCCGGTGCGGTCGGTTCCGTCGTCGTTTCCTGCCCCAGCACCGGCCCGGCCGCCATCGCGGCAGCCATGGCGATCATCGCCCGGCGGTTCAACTTCATCATGCCTTGTCCTCTCTGGCCTTGTCCCGAGTTAAGATGTTCTGCCCCAACTGTTCAAGCGCCGTCCGCAGGCCCGTATCCTTGACGCCCATCGCCGCATCATGTGCCGCGGCGGCAAGGGCCGGATCGGGGGCAGGGGCCGCCTTGGGGGCTGGTCTGAACTGTGCCTGCCCCTCGGCAAAGCCTGTGGGCGCTGTCTGCGTCAGCGTGATCCGGGCAATCGCATTGTAGCCATAGACCGCATTCACCCGCGCCCGCAGCGCGTCTTTCTGCATCTCGACCATGGGTGCCGCCGCGCCGCGCACCAGAAGCGTCAGCGTGGCCCCCATGCCCTCGCGCCCGTAACTCACCTTGACCGGGCGGGTCACGGCGGCCAGATCGGGGCCCGCCACCTCTTCCCAGTGGGTCAGCAGTTTCGCCACCGCAAAGCCGCGCGATTCCCCCGCTGTCCGCACCTGATGCGTCATCAGGCCGAAGGCGGGTTCGAACCCGCGCATCCGGCGCTCTTTCGCGGCTGGGGGCTTTGCGGGTCGCATCGGTCCTGTCTGGCCTTCACCAATTCCGTCGCTATCTTAGCCGAACCAGGCCACCCCGCCAGTGGCACGACTGAAACAAGGCATAAAGAATGCGTGACGCAACCATGGCTCTGCTGGACTGGTATGATGCCCATGCCCGCATTCTGCCCTGGCGCATCTCGCCGCAGGATCGTGCCGCAGGGCAGCGCCCCGATCCTTATCGCGTCTGGCTGTCCGAGGTGATGCTGCAACAGACCACCGTTGCCGCCGTGCGCGATTATTTCCACCGCTTCACCGCCCGTTGGCCCACGGTTCAGGCGCTGGCCGCAGCAAGGGATGCCGATGTCATGGCCGAATGGGCGGGACTTGGCTATTACGCCCGCGCCCGCAACCTGCTGAAATGCGCCCGCGCCGTTACCGCGCTGGGTGCTTTCCCGACCAGCCGAGATGGCCTGATGGCCCTGCCTGGCATCGGCCCCTATACGGCCGCGGCGATTGCCGCCATCGCCTTTGACGAAGCCGCCACTGTGGTCGACGGCAATGTCGAGCGGGTGATCTCGCGTCTTTTTGCGGTGGAAACCCCGCTGCCGCAGGCCAAGCCGGAGCTGACGCGGCTTGCGGCCAGCCTGACCCCCGCCACCCGGCCTGGAGATTACGCGCAGGCGGTAATGGACCTTGGGGCCACGATCTGCACCCCGAAATCCCCGACCTGCGGCATCTGCCCGGTGATCCTGCCCTGCCGTGCCCGTGCGCAGGGCATTCAGGCCGATCTGCCGCGCAAATCGCCCAAGGCCGCGAAACCGACGCGGCAGGGCACGCTCTGGCTGGTGCGCAAGGGCGCGCTCTGGCTGACCGAGACGCGGCCCGAACGCGGCCTTCTGGGTGGCATGACCGGCTTTCCCGGCGATGGCTGGGATGGGGCGGGCGGGGCGGTCCCGGTGCAGGCCGACTGGCAAGACCTTGGCGAAGTGCGCCACACCTTCACCCATTTCCACCTGATCCTGACTGTCCTGACGACAGAGACCGACACCAATCCCGAACGCGGCAGCTTTACCCGGCTGGACCCGGACAGCCTGCCCACGCTGATGCGCAAGGCCTTCGACCTGGCGGCAAGGTCGCAACCCGCCCCGGTGATTTCGTCGCGTTGAGGTCTGATTTCCCCCGGCGTAACATGCGGCGGACCCAAGCCCCCTGATGGCCGTGCGATGACCAGTGATCCCCCTCCCGGACTTTCCTCTCTGCGCAGCGCATTGCCGTTCTGGCTTTCGCTCGGCACCGTGCCCATGGCCTTTCTTGGCATGGGTCTTGGCGGCCTTTGGGTCATGGCGCTGCCACTTTACTGCTGGGCGCTGTTTTCGGTTCTCGATGCGCTGACCGGTCTGAACACCGACAATCCCGACCCCGACACCCCCGATGACGATCTGCATCTTTATCGTCTGCTGACGCTGGTCTGGTTTCCGATCCAGTTCCTGACCCTGTGCGTCATGCTGTGGGTCGTGCCGCAGGCGGGCCATCTGAACCTGACCGAGAAGATATTCCTGTTCATCGGCATGGGGGTGATGTCGGGCACAATCGGCATCAATTACGCGCATGAGTTGATGCACCAGAAACCGAAGATCGAACGCTGGCTGGCGGATCTGCTGCTGGCCTCGGTGCTGTATTCGCATTTCCGGACCGAGCATCTGAAGGTGCATCATCTGTATGTCGGCACCCCGCGCGATGCCGTGACGGCGCGTTACAACGAAAATTTCCATCGCTTCTTTCCCCGCGTGCTGCGGGAAAGCTGGATTTCGGCGTTTCGGGCGGAAAAGGCATGGGCGGCACGGAAAGGGCTGTCCTGGTTCCATGCCGACAACCCGTTCTGGCGCTACTGGGGTTTGCAATGCGCCATGTTGCTGATCGCGCTGGCGCTGGGTGGCTGGGCGGGGCTTGGCTACTTCCTGCTTCAGGCCGTAACGGCCATCTGGCAGCTGGAACTGACGAATTACGTCGAACACTATGGCCTGACTCGCCGCCATCTGGGGGACGGCAAATATGAACATGCCTTGCCGCGCCATTCGTGGAACGCGCCGCATCGGGCAACCAACTGGCTGCTGGTCAACCTGCAACGCCATTCCGATCATCATTACAAGCCGGACCGGCGGTTTCCGCTGTTGCAGACCTATGACACCGACGATGCGCCGCAGCTGCCGTTCGGTTATCCGATGATGAACTTCATCGCGCTGATCCCGCCCCTGTGGCGTCGCCGGATGAACCCGCGCGTGCGCGCCTGGCGCAAGCAGTTCTACCCCGACATCACCGACTGGGCCGGATACAACAAGGGCACCAACCCCTTGCCCGCAGGCGCTCCCTGACGCTCCTCGTCGCATTTCATGCGCTCGTCGCCGACCCGGAGAGGAGACACGAAGTGACCGACGAGCGGCCCCAGAAGAAAAAACCCCGCCATGCGGACATGGCGGGGCAGTTGCACCCCAGGCGGACCAGGGCGCAGGCGTAAACTCTCGGATGTCCCGTGGGATCAGTTCGGGCGGTGGCCGTCGGCCTCCATCTCGGCGCGGATCTGCTGGCGCAAAAGGTCGATGGGCACCATCTTGCCGTCGCGCTTGAAGTGCCAGTAGGTCCAGCCGTTGCAAGAAGGCGCGCCTTCCAGCGCGGCACCGACCTGATGGATGCTGCCCTTCACGTCATTGCCGATCAGCGTGCCATCGGCGCGCACCTTGGCCTTGAACCGGTTGCCGATGGAAAACAGCTCTTCCCCCGGCCGCAGCATGCCACGTTCGACCACCTGGCCGAAGGGCACACGGGGTTCCGCCCGTTTCGATCCGGTGATCTCCAGCGCCGAGGCATCGAATTTGCGCACCCTTGCCAGACGCTCGGTCGCGGCCTTGCGATAGGCTTCCTCGCGTTCGATCCCTATGAAATCGCGGCCCAGCATCTTGGCCACCGCGCCGGTGGTTCCAGTGCCGAAGAACGGGTCAAGAACCACATCGCCGGGGTTGGTGGTGGCGAGCAGCACGCGATGCAGCAGGCTTTCCGGCTTCTGCGTCGGATGGGCCTTGTCGCCGGCCTCGTCCTTCAGACGTTCATGCCCGGTGCAGATCGGCAGCACCCAGTCCGACCGCATCTGCACCCCGTCGTTCAGCGATTTCAGCGCCTCATAGTTGAAGGTGTATTTCGCCGATTCGTCGCGGCTGGCCCAGATCAGCGTTTCATGCGCGTTGGTCAGGCGGCGGCCCTTGAAGTTGGGCATCGGGTTCGACTTGCGCCAGACCACATCGTTCAGAAGCCAGAAGCCCTGGTTCTGCAACTCGGCCCCCAGCCGGAACACGTTGTGATAGGACCCGATCACCCAGATCGCGCCGTTCGGCTTCAAGAGCCGCTTCGCCGCCCGCAGCCAGTCACGGGTGAAGGCGTCATAGCTGGCGAAAGAGGAAAACTGGTCCCAGTGGTCATCCACCGCATCGACCTTGGAATTGTCCGGCCGGTGCAATTCGCCCTTCAGCTGAAGGTTGTAGGGTGGATCGGCAAAGATCAGGTCGACAGAGCCCGCCGGAAGCGCGTTCATCACTTCGATGCAGTCACCCGCAAGGATCTGGTTCAGCGGAAGCGCACCCTCCGCCGCAGTCGTTTTCGTCGCCATTCTCTGCCTCTGTCCCCGGCATCTTTGGTGTGCCGATCTTGGGATGAATCATGAGTCAGAGGCGATTCGCCGTCAAATTCTTTTTTGAATCAGTCACTTACAGAAATAGCTTGGCACAAGATATTGTGGACGGGGGCGAAGGAACGTCTATGAAACGGGGTAACACCAAAATCTAGAAGCGCCTGAAGATGCGCCTTTGTCGGGTATCCGGCGTTGCGATCCCAGCCGTAGGAGGGGTGTTGTTGCGCCAAATCCACCATGATCCGGTCGCGCGTCACCTTTGCAATCACCGAAGCCGCCGCGATCGACAGGCATTTCGCATCGCCCTTCACGATCGCGCGGGACGTGCAGGTCAGGCCGTTGGGGATCAGGTTGCCGTCGATCAGGGCGTGATCGGCGGGCAGGGCCGCCACCGCCCGCTCCATCGCCAGATGGCTGGCCCGCAGGATGTTCAGGCTGTCGATCTCCTGAACCGAGGCATGGGCGACAGAGACCTGGGCATGCTCCATCAGCCAGTCAAACAGCCGTTCCCGCGCGGCGGCCGTCATCGCCTTGCTGTCGCGCAGGCCCTGCGGCAGGTGGCCGGGGTCCAGACGCACCGCCGCCGCCGTCACCGGACCGGCCAGCGGGCCACGCCCGACCTCATCCACCCCGACGACAAAGGTCGCGCCGGACAAGGCGGCGGCTTCATGGCTGAAATCGGGGATCGGCGCGGCCATCAGGCAAGGCGATCGGGAAACATCGCCGCCAGACCGGCAGCCGAGGCCGGGCAGATGCCGCGTTCGGTAATCAGCCCGGTCACAAGTCCGGCAGGCGTCACGTCGAAGGCCGGGTTGCGCGCGGCAGTGCCTTCGGGGCTGATCCGCACCGAGACAACACGGCTCTGCGGATCAAGACCCTGCACATGTGTCACCTCATCGCCGCCGCGTTCCTCGATGGGAATGTCGCGCAAGCCGTCCTGCAGCCGCCAGTCGATCGTCGGGGACGGCAGCGCGACATAGAAGGGCACAGCATTCGCCCGCGCTGCCAGTGCCTTCAGATAGGTGCCGATCTTGTTCGCCACATCACCGTGTGCCGTGGTGCGGTCGGTGCCGACGATCACCACATCCACCTCGCCCCGCTGCATCAGATGGCCGCCGGCATTGTCCACGATCAGGGAATGCGGCACGCCATGCTTGCCCAGTTCCCAGGCCGTCAGCTGTGCGCCCTGATTGCGGGGACGGGTCTCGTCCACGAAGACATGCACCGGCACGCCTGCATCATGCGTCTGATAGATCGGGGATGTCGCAGTGCCCCAATCCACCGTCGCCAGCCATCCGGCATTGCAATGGGTCAGCACATTGACCCGCCCCTTGCGGGCGGCGATGTCGCGCAGGATTGCCGCGCCATTTTCGCCGATCCGGCGATTGATCCCGACATCCTCGTCACAGATCTCCGCGGCCAGGGCGGCGGCGGCATCGGCCCGTGCGGCGGGGGCAAGCGGCAGCAGGGCGTCGCGCATCCGGTCCAACGCCCAGGCCAGGTTGATCGCGGTGGGGCGGGTGGCGTTCAGTTCGGCATGGCAAGAGGACAGCGCGGCATCCGAAGGATCGCGCGACATCTCCATCGCCACGCCCCAGGCGGCGGTTGCCCCGATCAGCGGTGCGCCGCGCACCCACATGTCCCGGATGGCGGCGGCGAAATCGGCGCGGGACCGCAACGGCACCACGCGAAAGTCATGCGGCAGCCAGCGCTGGTCGATCACCCGGACAATGCCCGAGGCGTCACGCCAGATGCTGCGATAGGGGGTGCCGTCGATCTTCATGCCTGCCTCCGCTTCTGCGCAACCATCCTGCAAATCCGGCGCAAGGCCAAGGTCAGACCTGCGGCAGGAACGCACCTTTCAGCGCAAGAATGGTCCGGCCAAGTTCCCGCGCGGCCGGCAGTTCGGTCTGGCCCAGCGGGCGGATCAGGAACCAGTGGCGTTCGATCGGCAGACCGGGGACATCCAGCGTGACCAACTGCCCCGTTCGCAGTTCTCCGGCCACCGTATGCAGCGACAGGAAGGCGATGCCCAGACCCGCCATCACCGCCTGTTTGATCGTCTCGTTCGACCCCATTTCCACCAGATCGAAGGGTGCCCCATCGCCCAGGCGGTCCAGATAGCGGGTCATCAGGATGCGGGTGCCGGACCCTTCTTCGCGCGACAGGAACGTCTCGGCTGCCAGATCGGCGGCGGACAGGGCGTGCTGGCCGACAAGCGGATGATCCGGCGGTGCGATCAGGCCATGCGGATTCGGGCCGATCGGTTGCGCCTCGACCGGGGGATGGCGGGGCGGACGGCCCATCACTGTCAGGTCGAACCGCATCAGCGCCATGTCCCGCAGAATTTCCTCCCGGTTGCCGATCACCAGAGACACGTCGATGCCGGGGTGCAACCGGCGCAGCATCTGCACCAGGCGGGGTGCGAAATATTTGGCGGTCGACACCACGCCCAGCACCACGCGCCCCTCTTTCCCGGCTTGAAGCGCCGCGATCCGCCCCAGAGACTGCGACAAAGCGACCTGCACGCGCTCGGCACCCTCCAGCAGGACCTGTCCGGCCTGTGTCAGCCCGGACCCCGACCCGTCGGCATGGCGTTGCAGGACAGGTGCGCCGACAGCTTCTTCCAGGGTCTTGATCTGACTATGAATTGCAGGCGTCGTCAGGCCCAGCTCCTTGCCCGCGGCGGTCAATGAGCCCAGCCGGGCCACGGCAGACAGGGCGCGCAGCTGACGCAGGGTGACGGCATCGGCACGAGGCATTCAGATTTCCTGAATATTGCAAAATAATATTTAAATTCCCCTGCATGCCTGCGCAAGACACTTTGCCCCAAGACGCAAACCAGGGGGGAGGACCATGGCCAGCAGTCCTGACATATTGCCCGTCCGGCATGTGCCCGAAGCTTGTCGGCCGCTGATGCAGGAACTGGCCAAGGCGGCGATTGCGCTGGCACGGCTGATTGCGCGCAACGGGTTGGATTGCGCCTTGGGCGCGGCCGCGGGGCAGAACAGCGACGGCGACCAGCAGAAGGCGCTGGACGTTCTGGCCGACGATCTGTTCCTGATTGCGGCCCGGCGCGGCGGCGTGCGCCACTATGCCAGCGAAGAACAGGACGCGGTGGTCGAGCTGAACGACACTGCCCCGCATGCGCTGGCGATCGACCCGCTGGACGGATCGTCGAACATCGACACCAATGTCTCGATCGGCACGATCTTTTCGATCTATCCCGCCGCCCGCGAGGCCGAGGCCAGTTTCCTTCGGCCGGTGAATGAACAGACCGGCGCGGGCTATGTGATCTACGGGCCGCAGACCGCGCTGGTGCTGACCTTCGGAAATGGTGTGCAACGCTATGTGCTGGATGCCGACGCCGGGCATTTTGTCCTTGTGGATGCGCAGGTGATGATTCCGGTGGAGTCGAGCGAATTTGCCATCAACGCCTCGAACTATCGTCACTGGGCGCGGCCGGTCCGTGCCTGGGTCGATGATGCGGTGGCCGGGGTCGATGGTCCGCGTGGAAAGAATTTCAACATGCGCTGGATCGCCAGTCTGGTGGCGGAAACGCATCGGATCCTGTGCCGGGGCGGGGTGTTCCTTTATCCCGCCGACAGCCGCAAAGGCTATGAGAACGGGCGGCTGCGGCTGCTGTATGAATGCGCGCCGATTGCCATGCTGGTGGCACAGGCCGGCGGCGGGGCCACGGATGGCACCGATCCGATCCTGTCACAGCGCGTCACGCGGCTGCATCAGCGCACCCCGCTTGTCTTTGGCAGCCTGGCCAAGGTCGCCCGCGTCGCCGCCTATCACGACATGCCCGAGAGCGAAGCCGCACTTTTCGGCAAACGTGGCCTGTTCCGGAGTTGAGACCATGAGCAAGAAGCATCCCATCATCTCTGTCACCGGCTCCTCGGGTGCAGGCACCAGCACGGTCAAGCACACCTTTGACCAGATTTTCCGGCGCGAAGGCATCACGGCGGTTTCCATCGAGGGCGATGCCTTTCACCGCTTCAACCGCGCCGATATGAAAGCCGAACTGGCCCGGCGGGTGGCCGAAGGAAACCAGACCTTTTCGCATTTCTCTTACGAGGCGAATGAGCTGGAAGAGTTGCAGCGCGTGTTCCGCGACTATGGCGGAACCGGCAAGGGCCGGACCCGCACCTATGTGCATGACGAGGTGGAGGCCGCCCGGACCGGCGTTGCCCCCGGCAATTTCACCGCCTGGGCCCCGTTTGCAGAAGGGTCGGACCTGCTGTTCTATGAAGGTCTGCACGGTGCCGTTGTGAACGATCAGGTGAACCTTGCAGCCCTTGCCGATCTGAAGATCGGCGTGGTGCCGGTGATCAATCTGGAGTGGATCCAGAAGATCCACCGCGACAGATCGCACCGCGGCTATTCGACCGAGGCCGTTACCGATACGATCCTGCGCCGGATGCATGCCTATGTGCATTGCATCGCCCCGCAGTTCACCGAAACCGACATCAATTTCCAGCGGGTTCCGGTGGTGGATACCTCGAACCCGTTCATTGCCCGCTGGATTCCGACCCCGGACGAAAGCCTTGTGGTGATCCGTTTCAAGAACCCGCGTGGGATCGACTTTGCCTATCTGGTCTCGATGATCGCCGGGTCCTGGATGAGCCGGGCGAATTCCATCGTGATCCCCGGAAACAAGCAGGATCTGGCGATGCAATTGATCCTGACACCGCTGATCGAACGCCTGATCCGCGACAGCAAGCGCGTTTGAGGGACCATCATGACCATTCCTTTCCAGACGGTGACTGAACGCGACATGGCCAATGCGATCCGCGCGCTGACCATGGATGCGGTGCAGATGGCGAACTCGGGGCATCCCGGAATGCCGATGGGCATGGCCGATGTGGCAACGGTGCTGTTCAACCGCTTCCTGACGGTGGACCCGGCCGATCCGCGCTGGCCCGACCGGGATCGCTTCGTTCTGTCTGCGGGGCATGGGTCGATGCTGCTTTATGCCGTGCATCATCTTCTGGGCTTTGCCGATATGGGGATCGACCAGATCAGGTCCTTTCGCCAACTGGGCGCCCGGACGGCGGGCCACCCCGAGTATGGCCATGCGCAAGGGATCGAGATGACCACCGGCCCGCTGGGGCAGGGCATTGCGACGGCCGTCGGCATGGCGCTGGCCGAACGGATGGCTGCGGCGCGGTTTCCGGGGCTGGTGGATCACTTCACCTATGTCATCGCCGGGGATGGCTGTCTGATGGAGGGCATCAGCCACGAAGCCATCGACATGGCGGGGCATCTGGGCCTGGGGCGGCTGATCGTGCTGTGGGACGACAACCGGATCACCATCGACGGTGAGACTGCACTTTCGACCTCTGCCGACCAGAAGGCCCGGTTCGCAGCCTGTGGCTGGCATGTGGCCGACTGCGATGCGCATGATCCCGAGGCTGTTGCGGCGGTGATTGCGGCGGCAAGGGCCGATGCGCGGCCGTCGATGATCGCCTGCCGTTCGATCATCGGTTGCGGTGCGCCGAACCGTCAGGGGGGCCATGAGGTTCACGGAAGCCCGCTGGGGCACGATGAGATTGCCGCCACCCGCGCGCATCTGGGTTGGTCTGCCGGGCCGTTCGAGGTCCCCGACTGCATCCGCGCGGCCTGGGCCAGGGTTGCCGCGCGCGGGGCCGCCGCCCGCGCCGACTGGCAGGCGCGCCTGACCGCCTCTCCTGACCGCGCCGCATTCGTTTCGGCGCAGGCGGCGGATTCGACCCCGCTGATCGCGCCGATGGCGGCGCACAAGGCGCGGTTGCTGCATGATCTGCCAAGGATTGCCACCCGCAAGGCCAGCGAGATGGCATTGCAGATCGTCACCGAAACCTTGCCCTTTGTCGTCGGCGGTTCTGCCGATCTGACCGGATCGAACCTGACCCGCAGCAGCGGCCAGCGGGCCATCAATGCGAACGAGTATTCGGGAAGTTATCTGCATTATGGCATCCGCGAACACGGGATGGCGGCGGCGATGAACGGTATCGCCCTGCATGGCGGCTTTCGCACCTATGGCGGCACCTTCCTGGCCTTTGCCGATTACTGCCGCCCCGCGATGCGGCTGGCTGCGCTGATGGGGGTGCCGGTCATCTATGTGATGACACACGACAGCATCGGGCTGGGTGAGGACGGGCCGACGCATCAGCCGGTGGAAACCCTGGCCAGCCTGCGGGCCATGCCGAACCTGACGGTGATCCGTCCCTGCGATGCGGTGGAAACCGCCGAAGCCTGGGAGATTGCACTGGCGTCAGACACGACGCCGGTCGTGCTGGCGCTGAGCCGCCAGAAACTGCCGCTGCTGCGCCGGGCCGCGGACGAAAATCTGACGTCGCGCGGTGCCTATGTGCTGCGGGATGCACCGGATCGGCAGGTGACGCTGATCGCAACAGGATCGGAGGTGGAGATCGCCATCGCTGCCGCCAATCTGCTGACGGCCGAGGGTATTCGTGCCGCTGTCGTCTCGGCCCCGTCGTTCGAGCTGTTCTCGGCACAGGCCCCCGCCTATCGAACGGCGGTTCTGGGCAGTGCCCCGAGAGTGGGGATCGAGGCGGCCATCCGGCAGGGCTGGGATGCGCTGCTGCGGCCTGAAGATGCCTTTGTCGGCATGACGGGCTTTGGGGCATCGGCCCCGGCCCCGGCGCTTTACGCGCATTTCGGCATCACCAAAGAGGCGGCCGCCAAGACGGCCCGCGAACTGACACGATAGGTTAGGATACTGAAATGACGATAAAAGTTGCCATAAACGGCTTTGGCCGTATTGGAAGGAACATCCTGCGGGCCGTCATCGAATCCGGGCGCAAGGACATCGAGATCGTTGCGATAAACGACCTTGGGCCGGTCGAAACCAACGCCCATCTGCTGCGTTTCGATTCCGTCCATGGCCGCTTTCCGGGCGAGGTGTTGACAGGCGGGGACTGGATCGACGCCGGGCGCGGGCACATCAGGGTGACGGCGATCCGCAATCCGGCAGAGCTGCCCTGGAACGGTGTGGATGTGGCGCTGGAATGCACCGGCATCTTCACGACCAGGGACAAGGCGGCGGCGCATCTGGCCAACGGGTCGCGGCGGGTGCTGGTCAGCGCGCCTTGCGACGGGGCCGACAAGACCGTGGTTTACGGCGTGAACCACTGCACGCTGACCGTTGCCGACATGGTGGTTTCAAACGCCTCCTGCACCACGAACTGCCTGTCTCCGGTCGCCAAGGCGCTGAACGATGCGATCGGGATCGAGAGGGGGATGATGACCACGATCCATTCCTATACCGGCGATCAGCCGACGCTGGATACGATGCACAAGGATCTGTATCGCAGCCGCGCGGCGGCGCTGAGCATGATCCCCACCAGCACGGGGGCGGCCAAGGCGGTGGGACTGGTGCTGCCCGATCTGAAGGGCAGGCTGGACGGTTTCGCAATCCGGGTGCCGACGCCGAATGTCAGCGTAGTGGACCTGAAGTTCATCGCCAGGCGCCCCACCAGCGTGGAGGAGATCAATGCTGTCGTGTGTGCCGCAGGGGATGGCCCGCTGAAGGGGATCCTTGGCTATACCGATAAAACGAACGTCAGTTCGGATTTCAACCACGACCCCCGGTCTTCGATCTTCCACCTCGACCAGACCAGGATGATGGACGGCACTTTGTGCAGCGTCCTGTCCTGGTACGACAACGAATGGGGGTTTTCCAACCGGATGGCCGATACGGCGGTTGCCATCGGAAGGCTGATCTGACGCGGCCCCGGACGCCCGAGAATATTTCTGACCAGATGAAAGGAGGCGAAGAGATGGCTTTGATCACGTTGCGGCAGTTGCTGGACCATGCGGCCGAGCATGGCTATGGCGTGCCCGCATTCAATATCAACAACATGGAGCAGGGGCTGGCGATCCTGAAGGCCGCCGAAGCCTGCGATGCGCCGGTGATCCTGCAAGCCAGCCGGGGTGCGCGCAGCTATGCGGGCGACATCATGCTGCGCCATATGGTGACGGCGCTGGCCGAGATGCATCCGGGCATTCCGATCTGTCTGCATCAGGACCACGGCAACAACGAGGCGACCTGCCTGTCGGCGATCCGCCACGGATTCACCAGCGTGATGATGGACGGCAGCCTGAGGGAGGATATGAAGACCCCCGCCGACTATGATTACAATGCCGCCATAACCGCCCGTGTGGCTGATGCGGCACATTGGGTCGGCGCAAGTGTCGAGGGGGAGCTGGGCGTCCTGGGATCTCTGGAAACCGGCGAGGCCGAGGCCGAGGACGGATCGGGCGCCGAGGGCAAGCTGGATGAAAATCAGCTGCTGACCGACCCGGACCAGGCGGCGGATTTCGTGGCGCGGACCGGGGTGGATGCGCTGGCCATTGCTTGCGGCACCAGCCACGGTGCCTACAAGTTCAGTCGCAAGCCGGATGGAGACATCCTGGCGATGCGGGTGATCGAGGCGATCCACGCGAAGATACCGAACACGCATCTGGTGATGCACGGCTCCAGCTCGGTCCCGCAGCATTTGCAGGATCTGATCAACGAAAGTGGCGGCCAGATGCTGCAGACCTGGGGCGTGCCGCTGGAAGAGATTGTCCGGGGCATCCGCCACGGTGTGCGCAAGGTGAACATCGACACCGATTGCCGGATGGCGATCACCGGGCAGTTTCGCAAGGTCGCCAAGGCCAGCCCGGCGGAATTCGATCCGCGCAAGTTCCTGATCCCGGCGATGAAAGAGATGGAGGCGCTGGTGAAGGAGCGGTTCGACGCTTTCGGCACCGCCGGTCGCGCCGCCGGTATCCGCGTGATCGGTCTGGACGAAATGGCGAAGCGTTACGCGACAGGCGCGCTTTCAACGGTGGCCCAGGCCGCCAGGGCTGCATGAGGAGGATGACCCATGGCTGACGGAGACAGCAAGACCCAGATCACCGACAAGAAGGAACGCTACAAGGCGGGTGTGCTGAAATATGCCCAGATGGGCTATTGGGATGGGGATTACGAACCGAAAGACACCGATCTTCTGGCGCTGTTCCGCATCACGCCGCAAGATGGGGTGGACCCGATCGAGGCGGCGGCGGCGGTGGCCGGGGAAAGCAGCACAGCAACCTGGACGGTGGTCTGGACCGACCGGCTGACCGCCTGCGACCAGTATCGCGCCAAGGCCTATCGGGTGGACCCGGTGCCCGGCACGCCGGGGCAGTATTTCTGCTATGTCGCCTATGACCTGATCCTGTTCGAGGAAGGCAGCATCGCCAACCTGACCGCCTCCATCATCGGGAATGTCTTCAGCTTCAAACCCTTGAGGGCGGCGCGGCTGGAGGACATGCGCCTGCCCGTCGCCTATGTGAAGACCTACAAGGGCCCGCCCACCGGGCTGATCGTGGAACGCGAGCGGTTGGACAAGTTCGGCCGCGCCCTTCTGGGGGCGACGACCAAACCCAAGCTGGGCCTGTCCGGCAAGAATTATGGCCGGGTCGTCTATGAAGGGCTGAAGGGTGGTCTCGACTTCATGAAGGATGACGAGAACATCAACTCGCAGCCCTTCATGCATTGGCGCGACCGGTTCCTGTATTGCATGGAGGCGGTGAACAAGGCGCAGGCCGAGACGGGCGAGATGAAGGGCCATTACCTGAACATCACCGCCGGGACGATGGAGGAGATGTATCGCCGCGCAGAGTTTGCCAAACAGCTGGGAAGCGTGATCGTGATGGTCGATCTGATCATCGGCTGGACGGCGATCCAGTCGATTTCCGAATGGTGCCGGCAGAACGACATGATCCTGCATATGCACCGGGCGGGGCACGGCACCTATACGCGGCAGAAGAGCCATGGGATCAGCTTCCGCGTCATTGCAAAATGGCTTCGGCTGGCGGGGGTGGATCATCTGCACACCGGCACGGCGGTGGGCAAGCTGGAGGGCGACCCGCCCACGGTGCAGGGCTATTACAACGTCTGCCGCGAGATGCTGAACCCCGTGGACCTGCAACGCGGCATCTATTTCGAGCAGGACTGGGCCGACATCAGGAAGGTGATGCCGGTCGCCAGCGGCGGCATCCATGCCGGGCAGATGCACCAGCTGCTGGACCTGTTCGGCGATGATGTGGTCTTGCAGTTCGGTGGCGGCACCATCGGGCATCCGATGGGCATCCAGGCCGGCGCGACGGCGAACCGCGTCGCGCTGGAGGCGATGACCCTGGCCCGCAACGAGGGGCGCGACATCGCCACCGAAGGCCCCGAAATCCTGCGCTCCGCCGCCAAGTGGTGCAAGCCGCTGGAGGCTGCCCTGGATACCTGGGGCAACATTTCGTTCAACTATGCGTCCACCGACACGTCGGACTTCGTGCCGCAAGTCTCGGCCGCGATGTAGGGAGAGAGAAGATGCGTATCACTCAGGGCTGCTTTTCCTTCCTGCCCGATCTGACCGATGAGCAGATCACCGCGCAGGTGGACCATTGCCTGTCGAAGGGCTGGGCGATCGGGATCGAACATACCGACGACCCGCATCCCCGGAACACCTATTGGGATATGTGGGGCAACCCGATGTTCGACCTGAAGGACGCCAAGGGCGTGATGATGGAGCTGGCCGATTGCCGCAAGGCGCAGGGTGACAGCTACATCCGCTTTTGCGCCTTTGATTCCACCCGTGGTTTCGAGACGGTGGTGATGAGTTTCATCGTCAACCGCCCGAAGGTGGAGCCGCGCATCCGCATGACGCGGACCGAGGTGGACGGGCGGGCGATCCGCTACATGCATGAGGTTTTGCGCTGAGGCCAGCGCCGGGGGGCTTCGCACCCCCCCGACCCCCTGCGGGATATTTGAGGACAGATGAAAGGATGGCGGATGGGCGAGACGGTCGATCTGCGGGCGGAGTTCGAGGAAAGCGGCGTAAGGGCGGTGCTTGAGGACCTGGATGCCGAGCTGGTGGGGCTGGCCCCGGTCAAGGCGCGGATCCGCGAGACGGCGGCCTTGTTGCTGGTGGATCGGGCGCGGCGGCAGCTGGGGATGGTGACGGGAACGCCGACGCTGCACATGTCCTTTACCGGCAATCCGGGCACCGGCAAGACGACAGTGGCGCTGAAGATGGCGGGGCTGCTGCATCGGTTGGGCTATGTCCGCAAGGGCCATCTGGTCAGCGTGACGCGTGACGATCTGGTGGGGCAGTATATCGGCCATACCGCGCCCAAGACGAAAGAGGTGCTGAAGAAGGCGATGGGCGGCGTGCTGTTCATCGACGAGGCCTATTACCTGTACAAACCCGACAACGAACGAGACTATGGCGCCGAGGCGATCGAGATCCTGTTGCAGGTGATGGAGAACAACCGCGACGATCTGGTGGTGATCCTGGCGGGCTATGCCGGGCGGATGGAGGATTTCTTCCAGTCCAATCCCGGCTTTCGCAGCCGGATCGCGCATCACATCGAATTTCCAGATTATTCGGATGAGGAATTGGGGCGCATTGCGACAGGCATGTTGGCCGATCAGGCCTATCGCCTGACCCTGGCGGCAAAGGCGGCGCTGGCGGAATATGTGGCCGCCCGCCGGGCGCTGCCGCATTTCGCCAATGCCCGGTCGATCCGCAATGCGCTGGACCGGGCGCGGCTGCGGCAGGCGAACCGGCTGTTTTCTTCCTCTGGCCCCGTCGACGCCGACGCGCTATCGACCATCGAGGAAGAGGACATCCGCGCCTCCCGCGTCTTTCTGGGCGGGCTGGCGCATGAACGAAAGGCAGCCGAATGACGTTTTCCCGCAAGATCAAGATCGCGCCGTCGATCCTGTCGGCCGATTTCGCCGATTTCGGCCGCGAGATTCAGGCCATTGAGGCCGAGGGCGCCGATTGGGTGCATGTCGATGTGATGGACGGGCATTTCGTGCCGAACCTGACCTTTGGCCCACCGGCGGTGGCGGCCTTCCGGCGCCATGTGAAGACGGTGATGGACGTGCATCTGATGATCGCCCCGGTCGATCCCAATATCGACGCCTATGCCAGGGCCGGGGCCGATATCCTGACCGCGCATATCGAGGCCGGGCCGCATATCCATCGCACCTTGCAGGCGATCCGCGGGGCGGGGATGAAGGCGGGCGTGGCGCTGAACCCCGGCACCCCGGCCGATGCGGTGGAGCATCTGCTGGATCTGGCCGACCTGATCTGTGTGATGACGGTGAACCCCGGCTTTGGCGGGCAGAAGTTCATCGACATGACGGCCAAGGTGCGCAAGTTGCGCACGATGATCGGCGACCGTCCGGTGCATATCGAGATTGATGGCGGCATGGATCCCACGACCGCGCCGCTGATGGTGGCGGCAGGGGCGGATGTGCTGGTGGCGGGTTCGGCGGTGTTCAAGGGCGGGTCGGTGGCCAGTCCTGCGGTCTACGGCCAGAACATCCGGGCCATCCGGGCGGCGGCAGAGGGGGCGGTCTGATGGCGGTCTCTCCTCCGGTCTGCGATTTCGGCTGGAAGGCGCCGGGGTTCCGGCTGCCTGCGACCGATGGGCAAAGCCATGATCTGAAGGACATCGCCGGCCCGAAAGGCACGCTGGTCATCTTCATCTGCAACCATTGCCCCTATGTGAAGGCCGTGCTGGACCGCATCATCCGCGATGCGGTGGACTTGCAGGCGATGGGGATCGGCGTGGCGGCGATTTCGTCGAACGACGCGGCGGCCTATCCCGAGGACAGTTTTGACGAGATGAAGAAGCTGAACCTGCCTTTCCCCTATCTTTACGACGAGACGCAAGAGGTGGCCCGCGCCTGGGGGGCCGCCTGCACGCCCGATTTCTTTGGTTTGGATGCCGATGGCGGGCTGCAATATCGCGGACGACTGGATGCCAGCGGCAAACAGCCCGTGCCGGAGGCGCGGCGCGAGTTGTTCGAGGCGATGAGGCAGGTGGCCGAAACCGGGCATGGCCCGACAGAGCAGGTCGCGTCGATGGGCTGTTCGATCAAGTGGAAGACGGAATGATCCTGATCTTCGATCTGGACGGCACGCTGATCGATTCCGCGCCCGATATCCATGCCGCAGCGAACCGGATGCTGGCAGGCGAGGGGGTGGAGCCTCTGGACCTGCCCACCATCACCAGCTTTATCGGCAACGGCCTGCCGAAGCTGGTTGAACGGGTGATGGCGGCGCGGGGGATGGACCCTGCGCGACACAAGGCGCTGACGCAGATCACGCTGGACCATTACAATGCCGATGCCACCACGCTGACCCGGCCCTATCCCGGCGTGCCGCAGGCCCTGCAGGCGCTGGAGGCGGCAGGTCATCGGCTGGCGCTTTGCACCAACAAGCCCGAAGCCCCGGCCCGTGCAGTGCTGGCCGATCTGGGCCTGGCCGGGCATTTCCCGGTGATTGTCGGGGGCGATACGCTGGCCGTCAACAAGCCCGACCCGGCCCCCGCGCTGGCCTGTGTCGAGGCCATGGGCGGCGGGGCGGCGGCCTATGTCGGCGACAGCGAAGTTGACGCTGAAACTGCGCAACGGGCCGGGTTGCCGTTCTATCTGTTCACCGAAGGCTATCGCAAATCCCCCGTTGCAGCCCTGCCGCACAAGGCTGTTTTCGCGGATTTTGCCGATCTGCCCGCCCTGATCGGCTGATCCTGCGCGCTGGTCCTGTTGCCGGTGGACGCTTGCCGCGATCGGGCCCATGGCTCTTGCATCCAGCCCCGCCTCCTGCCCCTATCCGCAAAGACAACGGATCGGAGACACCGATGAGCCAGTTTTGCCGAGACCTGACGCTTGCCATGGTGGCGCAGCCCAGTGTGACAGGGACCCCGGATGAATGCAGCTTTGGCCCCTGGCTGGCAGATCACCTGCGCAAGCAAGACCGTTTCGGCCCGGCCCCTGAGATCTGGAGCTTTCCGGTCGCCTCCGGTGACGGCCGCCACATCACTGCCCTGCTGATCCGGGGCCAGGGCACGCGCACGGTGGTGCTGACCGGGCATTATGACACGGTGACGGTTCAGGATTACGGCGATCTGGCACCTCTGGCGGGCCAGCCCGAGGCCCTGCGCGCGGCCTTGCTGGCCCGGTTGCAGGGGGCGACCGATCCGGCATCGTGCCGGGCGTCAAAGGACCTGGCGTCCGGGATATTCCTGCCGGGTCGCGGATTGCTGGACATGAAGGCGGGGCTGGCGGCCGGGCTGACGGCCATGGCCGCGATTGCAGCCGCCCCTTTTGACGGCAATCTGCTGTTTCTTGCAGTGCCGGATGAAGAGAATGCTTCGGCCGGGGCGCGGGCGGCGGCGGCGCATCTGGCCGCGCTGGCGGCGGAACGAGGCCTTTCGATTGCGGCCGCGATTAATCTTGATGCGATTGCCGATGATGGCGATGGCACGTCGGGGCGTGTTCTGGCCACGGGCACGGTGGGCAAGGTGCTGCCGACCGCCTTTGTGGTGGGGCGGCCGGTCCACGGCGGATTTGCGCTGCGCGGACTGAATGCGGCCGTGCTGGCCGGGGCGATTGCAGCACGCCTGGAATGGGCGCCGGAACTGACTGATGACAGCGGCGGATCACCCGGAACGGCGGCCAGCCTGCTGTCGGTCAAGGATGGCAAGACCGGGTATGACGTGACTGCGCCGGGCACGGCCTTTCTGTTCTGGAATGTCCTGCTGCACCGGCGCGATCCTTCAACCATCCTGCCGGTCGTCGCCGATCTGGTCGGTCAGGCTGTGCGCGGCTGTCTTGCCGATCTGGCCGGGCGTGCCGCACAATCGGGGCTGGCCGCGGATGCTCGGGCTCTGGAAACCGATGTGCCCGTTCTGACCTATGGCGCGCTGCGGGCCGAGGTTGCGGCCCGCGATCCCGGATTGGCCGATCATCTGGAGGGGGTTGCCAGGGCCAGCGCCGGGGCCGATCTGCCCGAACGCTGCCGCCGGATGACGGCGGCACTGTGGGAACGGTCGGGGCGGCAGGGGCCTGCGGTGGTGCTGGGGCTGGGCTCGATCCCCTACCTGGCAACGCAGGTCGATGACCGGGCCATCGCAGGCGCCATCGCCGGTTTTCTGGCAGACGCCCCGGCGCGGCTTGGGGTGCCGATTAACCGGACAAACTATTTCGCGGGCATCTCGGACATGAGCTTTTTCGGTCAGGCGGATGATGCGGTCTTTGCCCGGCTGGCGGAGGATACGCCGATCTGGCAACAGGCGGTCGGACTGGCACCCGGCGCGCTGGCACAGGTGCCCACGGTCAACCTTGGCCCCTGGGGCCGCGACTATCACAACCCGCTGGAACGGATGCACGAAGACTATGGCCTGCGCCAGTTGCCTGCGCTGATCGAGGATCTGACCCGTCGCTTTCTGGCGGCCTAAAGCCCGTTCACCGGCACTTTCAGCATCGGGCGTCCGTCGTGGTCGGTCGGCACCTCGCCCGCGCGCATGTTCACCTGCAACGACGGGATGATCAGTTTGGGCATCGACAGCGTGGCATCGCGGGCGGTGCGGAAGGCGATGAAGTCTTCGCGTGTCTTGCCGCCGCCGACATGGATGTTGTGCGCGCGTTCGTCGGCGACCGTGGTTTCCCAGCGAATCTCGCGCCCGTTCGGACCGTAGTCGTGGCACATGAACAGGCGCATCGCATCGGGCAGGGCCAGCACCTTCTGGATGCTGTCATACAATTCCCCGGCATCGCCGCCGGGAAAATCGGCGCGGGCCGATCCGCCGTCGGGCATGAACAGCGTATCGCCGACAAAGGCCGCATCGCCCATCACATGCACCATGCAGGCCGGGGTGTGGCCAGGCGTATGGATGCAGAAACACATCATGCCGCCGACGGCATAGGTATCGCCATCGCGGAACAGCGCATCGAACTGGCTGCCGTCGCGCTGGAATTCCGTCCCTTCGTTGAAGATCTTGCCGAACGTGTCCTGCACGACGGTGATCTTTTCGCCGATCCCGATCTTGCCGCCCAGTTCCTGCTGGATATAGGGCGCGGCGGAAAGATGGTCGGCATGGACATGGGTTTCGATGATCCAGTCCAGATGCAATCCCCGGTCGCGGATGAAGGCGATGATCCGGTCCGCGCCGTCATGGGTGATGCGCCCGGCCGCATAGTCGATGTCCATCACGCTGTCGACCACGGCGCAGGAGGCAGAGCCGGGGTCCTTGACCACATAGCTGATGGTATTTGTGGCGGCATCAAAGAAGGCCTCCACCTCGGGGCGGATCTGCAGGGTCAGGGGATAAGCGGACATCGGATATTCCCTCCTTGATCAGGTCTTCCGGCGGGCCAGCACCGCCCGCCCGATCAGCAGGCCCGCAGACAGGGCCGCGCAGAACAGCGCCACCTCGAACACGCCCGTCCCCAGGGCCGGCAGCGCCCCGCCGGGGCAAAAGCCAGCGATGCCCCATCCTAACCCGAAAACCGCCGATCCGCCCAGAAGCCTGAGGTCGATCACCCGGTCGGCGGGCAATTTGAAGCCCGGTTCGAACACCGGCCCCGGCCGTCGCAGCACGATCCGATAGCCGACGAATGTCACGGCCAGCGCCCCGCCCATGACAAAGATCAGGCTGGGGTCCCAGGTTCCGGCGATGTCGAAGAAGTTCAGCACCTTGGCCGGGTTTCCCATGCCTGCGACCATGATGCCCAGACCGAAGATGACGCCGATCAGATAGGGGATTGCCAGCTTCACGGTCCTATCCTCCGATCACATGGCGGATGACATGCACGGTCAGGAACGCCGACAGCATGAACGTGATCACCGCCGCAAATGACCGTGGCGACAACCGGGCCAACCCGCAGATTCCGTGCCCGGATGTGCATCCGCCGCCGAAGGTGACGCCGACCCCGACCAACAGCCCGCCGATGATGACCGCCGGGGTTCCCACTGGAACCTGCACCTGCGGGATCTGCCCGGTGGTCAAAAGCAGGATCGGCGGGGCCGAAACCATCCCCGCGATCAGGGCCGCCCGCCATTGCCAGTCGGCACGCGAGGCCGGACGCAGAAATCCCGACAGGATGCCCGTTGCGCCCAGAACCCGGCCCAGCGTCAGCATCAGCAGCACGGCCGCCAGCCCGATCAACCCGCCGCCAGACAGGCTTTGCCAGGGTGTGAACGCGGTTTCCAAATGTCGCCTCCCTTTGGTGCCTGCCGCGGATGCGTCGGGCGCAGGGCGGTGCCGTCACTTTGAAGAATCCGCACAACGGATGCCAGAGGCTCCGGCTACATCAGCGGGCGTTTTTCAAGCGGCTCCGGTGCAGATCCGGCAAAGGCGGCCAGCTTGGAGCGGTCCCTGATCTGCAACATCCCGTCGCTCCACCGCGCCAGCCCCTGTTTGCGCAAAAGCATCAGTGTCTTGTTGGTATGCACCAGCGACAGGCCCAGCGCATCGGCCAGATCCTGTTGCCGGAACGCCAGAGGCACCGCGCCATTCCGGTCCAGCCCCACCGCCCGCAGCCGGTGATGGATGCGCAGCAACGCCCAGGCGACGCGTTGTCCGGCGGTTCGCTGGCCCACGGCCGCAAGGGTTTCGCCCAGGAAATGCTCTTCGACGGCGGCGATCCAGGTCAGGTCATAGGCCCGCCCCGGATGGGCCTTGAACATGTTCCACAGATCGGCGCGGTTGAAGACACACAGCAGCATCGGGGTGCTGGCCTCGACCGAATGCTTCATCTCGCCCATGATTCCGGCCTGCAATCCGATGAAGTCGCCCGGAAACAGGAAGTTGATCACCTGTCGCTGACCATCCTCCAGCGATTTGTAGCGCGTGCCCATGCCGGACAGCACCGTGTAAAGCTGCGGGCTGTTCGCGCCTTCCATCAGCAGGGTCGTCCCCGCCGTCACGGTCAGCTCACCTGCCTTGAACCGCTGCATGAAGGCCAGTTCATCCTCGCTCATCGGCAGGAAATAGTCGCAGCGGCGCAACGGGCATTTGTCGCAGCGGATGGGCATTCTGACGGGCCTCCTATGTCGCAGTTTAATGCGCGGCGCGCTGAAACGTTCCACCCCTGACAAAGGAAATGCGAAAGGGGACATTCATGCAGATGGGGGAAGACGGCCCGGCCCGCCCGGTCTTCGTCATCGTGCTGCCCGAGATTCTGGTGGCACAGGACCTGGAGATCATGATCCGTGACATCCTGCCCGATGCCGCGGTGGTGGTGGCCCGGACCCTGGACGAAACCGCAGCGATCCTGCCGCCGGGCCGGATTGTGGCGGCGGTCGTGCAGCAGGCCCCTGCGCGGGCTGCCGCCACGGATATGGGGGAAAGGTTGCGCGCGGATGGCGGTCGCTTCGTGATGCTGGACCCCGATCCTTCGGATCAGCTGCCCCAGGGCTGGGCCTCCATGCCGCTGCCCTTTGTCGAAGAGGATGTGGCCGCCTTGATCAGGGACTGCGTGCCACGATCCGCCGGATAGCAGACGCCGGACAAACGAAAGGGGGCAGGGACTGCTCATCCCCTGCCCCCGCAGCATGATCCCCGTTGGACCATGCCCCGCCCGAACCGGCGGCTGTCGGAAAAACTCAGTCGTGGTAGCGCGTCCTTGCCAGTTTGAACCCCGCATCCCGCAGGCAGCGTTCGCTGTAGATCCGATCGCGCTTGCCCCAGATGCGGGCGTCCTTGGCGCAATGACGGGGCAGCAGGCGTTCCGAGATGCCTTCGCGGCGCAGGCAGCGTTCGGGATAGACGGTCACGCTGCGGCGCTCTCCTTCGAACTCCATCGCGCAGACCGACGGGACCACCGGCACATGTTCCCGCCGCTTCTTCTTGTAGAAGGGTTCCGGGGCAGGGGCCGAGGACGGTTTCTTGCGGTCGTCCCTGTCGTTGACCTCGTGAATGATGGCGCCCACCACCAGCGCGGCGACCAGCGCCTTGGCGATGTCGTCCCTGTCCGCGGCCCGTGCCGGAAGCGCGGCCCCCAGCGCCAGCGCCAGCGCGGCCGCACCTGCGGTCAGCATCCAGCCCATGCGACGGGGCGATGGACGGGTATCGGCTTTGGCGCTGCGGGCGATGCGGATCGTCTCGACGCCGTTGGCGGAGATATGTGCGATGCTCATTCTGGCCTCCATCTGTTCGGCGGCCCCATGGTGCGGGCCGCAATCTGGTTGTGGGGACAACCTGGGGCGTGGGTTCGAAGACAGGCAATATCGCCACCATGCTAGGCCATAGCCGCAGTCTTCGCCGGGTCTGCTATGCGATAGCATTGCCTTCCCCCGCCGCCCGTTATTGAATATCGCTGGTCGCGGGCCCAATCTGGTCGGAACCCAACTGACCCGGCTCGGGGCAGTCTCCGCAAGGGAGCAAGGACATGAAGACCCCAATGCTGGCCACGGCCGTCGGTGCCCTGCTGGTGCTTGCCCTTTCCGGGGCGGCGCAGGCCGAATGCTATGCCGACTACAAGGCCAAGAAGGAACCGCCGCTTCAGCTGCATTACGGCGTGGCGCAGGTGTCCGATGCCAATTGCGCGCGCGGCGCGGCCGAGAGCGAGCTGGCACCCCGGCTGGCGGGCGATGGCTGGACCCTGCTGAATGTTCTCTCTACCTTCGGCCCCGAAGGTCTTGCCGAAAGGAAAGCGAGTGCCGGAGCCTATTTCCTCCGTTACTGACAGTCTGAAGACGGGCAACCGGGTGGTCGCCCTTGGCATCGGGGCCATCGTGCTGATCCTGTTCGGCGCGGCCCTGTTCCTGTTCCTGAACCTGCCCGATGCCAATGCCTTCAACGCGCGGGTCGAGCGGCTGTTCGTCGAGAACGACAACCTGACATCCGGGGCCGAGATCAAGCTGCTGGAGATTCTGGCGCAATCGGGCACCTCGTTCTCCGAAGTGCTGACCAGCTACCGGTCGGTGATCTTTGTTCTTCTGGTGTTCTCGACCGCGCTTCTGGTGGCGGCGCTGGTCTTCCTTGTCACCATCATCGCGCTGAACCGGCGGATTTCGGCGATCCAGCGTTCGGGCATCCAGGTGGCCAGCCTGATGATCAGCCGGGAATCCCGCGCGGTCTACATCAATGACCTGGAATTCCAGCTGACCGAGGCGGCGCTTGAGACGCTTTCGGTGCTGGCCGAGGCAAGAATGGATGACGAGGTGCTGTCGGGCGCGCAGATCGAGGCGGTGATTTCGGGCCGCAGCGAGGCCGATTGCGACGAGGCAGCCGGCGCGACCCGCGTCAAGCGCCTGCGCGATGCATTGGGCAACCAGCTGGTCAGCGAGCTGCTGGTCAAGACCATCGCCCGCCGCGGCTATATGCTGGCGGTGGGCAAGGATACGATCCGCATGATCTGACGGATGGCAGGCGAACGGCTGTTCAGGTGCAAGGGCGGGTCCGCGCGCATCAACCGCTTATGTCGGCTTTGCCGCGAAGAAGGGTTAACGGCGCATAAACGTAAAACGCGCCGCAAGACCATTGGCACAAGGTTCCCGATCATGCTGGCGAAATCGGGGGGCGTTACCAGCCCGTCACCCTGAGTGTCGCCGGAAAAACCCTGCCGCCGGGCGGTCCAAAGTTGGGAATCGGATCAATGTCGCGCGCGAACCAGCCCTGCCGCCGCCAGCCTGGCCAGCAGACGGGCGCTGTCGTCCTCCAGCCGCGGGACGGGTATGTCGGGAAAATTCCAGGCCAGCGCTTCGGCCAGATCGCGGGCGGACCCCGGCAGTTCCAGCATCTGCCAGATGGCATGGCCGATCGGGTTCAGTTCCCACAGCATCGTATCGTCGGGGTGCCAAAGATAGGCGGCGGCCCCATGGTGGCGCAGCCGGGCCATCGGATCGCGGATGAACACACAATCCGCAGCCACCGGGTCCGGGGAAAGATCACCTTCATGCGGCAGCCGCGGGGCGGTTGGCAGATCTGCGGGCAGAGCCATGCCAGGAGCAAGGCTTTGCAGGATCAGCGCCGTTGCTTCTTCCAGATCGGAATAGGTCAGCCGCAGACAGGGCTGCCCTGCGGTCAGCGCCTTTGCTCTGGCAAAGGCCGCTTCGGCCGAGGCAAAGCCTGTGATCGATTGGCGCAGCAGGGTCGAAAGTGCTTCGGCCGGGTCCAGCCGGTAAAGCTGCGCTGCGGTCCCCGGTTGCCGGTCCAGCAGCAGCACCGCCCCAATGGGCGCGATCGTGCCATGGGGCGCCTGATCGGGCACGGTGACATAGCCATAACGGTCATCCGACAGGATCATAGCAGTCTTGGCCAGATCGCGCAGTGCGGGGGCGCTTGCCGGGGCAGGCAGCCGCAGCCGGGGCGCAATGCCAAGCGCCACGCCCTCATTTGCGGGCGTGACGGGCAGCACATCATCAGAGAAGAATTGTACTCCGGGGGCCAGGGCCAGCCGGGTCAGCAACGTGCTTTTCCCTGCCCGTGCCGGACCTGTGACCAGAAGCAGGGTCCCACCGATCTGCACCGCCCCACCATGCAAGCCGATGACGTCGGGCTGCGCCTCGGCCCAGCCCTGCGACAGGTCGGCGAGCAGCGCGCAGATTGCGCTGGCCAGCGGCAGGTTTCCCGTCGGCCGGTCGATGAAACGCGACCGCAGATGATAAAGCCCGTCTCCGGTTGCGGCCACGGCGGCCAGCACATCAGCGGGTGGCCGACGACTGCGGGTGATCTGCGGGGCCCAGCCGGAAAGGCAGGCGGCAAGGCCCTGCAACAGGGCGGGGTCCGGGGTCAGAACCACCGGACCGGCTATGCCGGGAAAGCGCAGGGTGGCAAGTTCCGGCACGCTGCCCTCCGTCCGCTTAGCGCAGGATGTTGCGCAGCCAGTGCGGTGCCCAGCCACGCGCGCGGTGGTTGCCGCGCGAGGTGCCGGAATGGCTGCGCCGGCTCCGGTTATCCCCACGCGATGCGCCACCCGAATTGCCACGGGAATTGCCGCCCGAATTGCCACCGGAGTTTCCGCCTGAATTCCCGCTCGAATTGCCACTGGCGCGGGCCGCATCAAAGCCCACCATGGCGGGGGTTGCATAGGCCGCCCCGGCGGCCACGCCAAGGCGCACCAGCAGGCGGCGGCGCGACATGAGGTCAGAAGCTTTGCTCATTGGATCATCCTTTCTCTGGCTCTGTCGGCGCATCTGCCGACGATACAGAGAGAACGGGCTGCGCGTGGTGTTATTCCCCGCGCGGGGAAAGAATCGGCAGAATTTCGGTATCGGCCGAAATGTGACCTGTGGTGATGCATTGCCCAGGTGCGGTGACAAGCCCATTGCCAAAAACCTCGTCATGGCCGGCATCACCCAGATCGCGGGCGCAGGCGATCAGCCGGGCGGTGTGATCCTCAAGCGGCAGGCCGGGGGCGCGGGCGCGTTCCACCGCCAGGATCGCGGTGACGAAAGGGGCCGCATAAGAGGTGCCCGAGCGCAGCCGCCCGCCCGAGATCGAGGCCGCCGTCCAGAGGTTCACGCCCGGCGCGGCAAGGGTGACATAGGGCCCGCGGTTTGCCTGGCGGTAGGGTTGCAGCCCGGCATCCACCGCCGTGACCGCGATCACCTCGGGCCAGGCGGCGGGATAGACGGGGGCCGCACCCGGACCGCCATTTCCGGCGGCGGCCACCAGTCCGATCCCGGCCCCCGCCGCACGTTGCACCAGGGCTTGCAGCACAAAATTCTCGGGCCCGGAGAAGGACATGTTGATGACGGTGACGCCCGCGCCGACCAGATGGTCGATCGCCCCGGCCAGAGTATAGGCATCGGCGGCGTCCTGCCTGCCACTGCGATGGAATGCCTCGACCGCGTAAAGGTGGGCCAAGGGCAGCAGGCCCGGTGTGCGGCTGTCGATCCGTCCGATCAGAAGGGCGGCAATGGCGGTGCCATGCTGCCGCCCGGCGGCATCGCGCCTGCCCATATCCGGGGTCAGCAC
Organism: Paracoccaceae bacterium; assembly: GCA_036745335.1. Taxonomy (GTDB): domain Bacteria; phylum Pseudomonadota; class Alphaproteobacteria; order Rhodobacterales; family Rhodobacteraceae; genus Pseudogemmobacter. The sequence goes on along the minus strand of DAIOGH010000014.1, from coordinate 36,827 downwards.
TGTCAGCTTCTGCCCGACCAGTGCCTCGTGGTCAGGGTTGATGGCGGTGTCTATCATGCCGATGCGGGGTGCCATCGCGCTTGGCCAGCCGGACCAGCCCACCATTTCCTGCGCCCCGCAATTTCCGTCTTCGCAAAGGAACTCGTCGGGGGTGTAAAGCGTGTTGCGGTCAGCGGGGGCGCCGGGGAAAAGCTCTGCCAGCTCGACCAAAGCCTGATCAGGGTTGCGCCCTGGCGGCAGACCAAGACGGTAAAGGCGCGATCCGGCCATCTGGTGTTGTTGCAGAACCGGATAGCCCGCCGCGATCAGCGCCGCCTCCGGCACCGTGTCGGGCAAGAGGAGCACCAGTTCCGGCAGGGGGCTGGGCGGTGCGGGTTGCGAGAGCGAGCCCCTGGCGTGACGCGGCGGATCAGTGCGGCGATTGTCATCCCCGCGCGAGGTGCCGCCCGAATTATCACCCGAACCACCCGAAGCCCCCGAGGCGCGGGCAGTGCCGATCCCGGTCAGCATCGGGGCCGCATAGGCCAGAGCGCCGCCTAATGTCAGCCGCGCCAGCAAGGACCTACGGCTGTGGTTCGTCGGGTCTGACATCGGTGTCTCTCTCTGGCTGTGGTCTGCTCCACCGATAAGAACGGGGCGGATGAACTTTTCATTCCCCCCTCCCGGCAACATATATTTGTCGCGGACCGGGAATAAAGATCGCAAGGCGTCGTTCTTCTTCCGAAAGACCGCAAGAGGGCCGAAATGGGCAGTGCCACCGACGAGATCAAGACCGAGATGATCCGGCTGCTGCCACGCCTGCGCGCCTTCGCGCGCAGCTTGACGCAAACCCGGCACGGGGCCGATGATCTGGTGCAGCAGACCTGCGAAAAGGCTCTGCGCCATATGGAGGGGTTCACCCCAGGCACGCGGCTGGATTCGTGGCTGTTCCGCATCATGCGCAACGGTTTCATCGACGAGACCCGCGCCCGGCGACGACTGGAGCCGATCGAGGATGTGGACGAGGCAGCGTTGGCGGGCGAAGACGGGCGCGAGACAACGCTGGCCCGGCTGCAACTGCGGGCGGTGGAGCGTGCAATGCTGGCCTTGCCGGAAGAACAGCGGGTGATCCTGATGCTCGTCTGTGTCGAGGGGATGCGATACCGAGAGGTGGCAGAGGCGCTGGAAATCCCTGAAGGCACGGTGATGAGCCGGCTGGCCCGAGCGCGGCGTGCGCTGGCTGCCATGCTGGAGGGCCGCGCGGCCAGAGCAGAGGCACGGGGATGAACAGGATGGATGTGACCGACGAAATGCTGATGGCACTTGCCGATGGCGAACTGGATGCCGAAACCGCCGCGCCGTTGCGGCGGCGGGTGGCCGAGGATGCGGAACTGAAGCGCAGACTGGCGCTGTTCGAAGACAGTGCCGCCGCGCTGAAGGCGGCCTTTGGCCCGGAACCGGTGCCCGATTCCCTGGTGCAGGCCATTCTGGCTGCGCCGGTGCAGGGGGACAGGGCAGACGGCGGGGGCAATGTCGTGCAATTGCGCCGTGATCTGCGCGGGTGGCCTGCGCTGACGGCGGCAGCGGCAATGCTGGCGCTGGCCTTTGGTCTGGGCGGCTATCTGATGGGTGCAATGGGCGGCGAGACGGTGTTCAGCCCGGTGGAATTTGCCAGCCTTGCCACCGGAAAAACCGTGCCCTTGCCTGGGGGCGGCACGCTGCGGATGCTGGGCAGCTATGAGACCGGTCAAGGTCTGTGCCGCATGTTGTCGGTCGAGACAGCCGGAACCGAGGCGCGGCAGATCCTGTGTCGAGAGGGTGCGGGGGCCGGGGCAGCCTGGCAGGTGGCGCTGCGTGTCGAAGTGCCTTCGACTGACGGCTTCCTGCCTGCCTCGGACGCGTTGAGCAGCACGGTCGACAGCTACCTGGATGGGATAGGCGCGGGCCCGGCGCTAGACCGCGCGGCGGAGGCGGCCGCTCTGGCGGGAGGCTGAGGCAGAGCCGAACAGCAGTTCAGGTCGCGGAGATGGTGGCCTGAAAGATGTTCGCCTGGGTTTCAAACCCAATCAACCTACTGCTGTTCTGCTGGGAGGCGGGTAATATCGTCAGGATTTTGGCTTCAGCCTCTCTCAGCGCCATGCTACGGGGGCGCATCATGGCGATCTCTTCCGCAGCAGCCTCGCGCAATCCTCGTCTCGGCATCCTTCTGATGGTGGCGACCGTGGCCACCTTCGCCGCGCAGGACGGGTTCAGCCGGGCGCTGGCCGGGGAATACAACACGCTGATGGTGGTGATGATCCGCTACTGGGCCTTTGCAGGATTCGTCATCCTGCTGGCCCTGCGGCGGCCCGAGGGGGCGCGGGCGGCGATCCGTTCGACCCGGCTTCCCGCCCATCTGCTGCGCGGCGCGCTTCTGGTTGCGGAAATCTGCCTGATCATCTGGGGATATACCCTGATCGGCCTGATCGAAAGCCATGCGATCTTTGCCATCTGCCCGCTTCTGGTGGTGGCCCTGTCCGGCCCCGTGCTGGGCGAACATCTCAGCTGGCAGCGCTGGGCGGCGGTCGCGGCGGGCATGGTCGGTGTGCTGGTGATCCTGCGTCCGGGCCTGGGGGTGTTCAGCTGGGCCGCCCTGCTGCCGCTGTCTTCGGCGCTTCTGTTCGCGCTTTATTCCGTGCTGACCCGGCTGACCACGCGGTCCGAGCCGACGTTTCCTGCGCTGTTCTGGCCCGCCGTGATCGGGGCGGCGCTGACCACGGCCATCGGCCTGCCGAACCTGGAGCCCGTGCGCCCCGAGCATCTGGCCCCACTGGCGATCTACAGCAGCCTGTCGATCCTGTCCCATTGGCTTTTGCTGAAGTGCTATGAACAGATCGAGGCGTCGCGCGTCCAGCCCTATGCCTATCTTCAGATTGTCTTCGTCACGCTTGTCGGGCTGACGGTGTTCGGCGAACACCTGTCGCTGCCGGTTGCCATCGGCACGGCAATCATCGTCGGTGCGGGGCTTTATGCGCTGGCGCAGGAAAGGCACGGGCGATGAGCGGCCCCGCCGTGCAGAATGTCCGGGCGGGGATCTGGCTGATGATCTTCACCAGCGTGATCTTCGCCGCGCAGGACGGAATCTCGCGGCATCTGGCGGGCAGCTACAATGTCTGGATGGTGGTGGCGATCCGCTTCTGGTTCTTCGCCGCCGTGGTGGTGGCGCTGGCCCTGCGGACGCCCGGCGGTATCCGCGCAGCGGGGCGAACGGTGTTTCCTTTGGTGCAACTGGCGCGCGGTCTGCTTCTGGTCTTCGAGATCTGCGTGATGGTCTTTGCCTTCACGAAACTTGGCCTGATCGAAAGCCATGCCGTCTTTACCATTTCTCCACTGCTGGTCGCGGCACTTTCCGGCCCGATCCTTGGGGAAAAGGTGGGCTGGCGGCGCTGGGCGGCCATCGGAGCGGGGTTCATCGGCGTGCTGATCATCCTTGATCCCGGTGCCGGTGTGCTGTCGATCTGGGCGCTGGTGCCGCTGGCGGCCGCGTTCCTTTACGCGCTTTACAACCTTCTGACGCGCTATGTGGCGCGGGGTGACAGCGCCGGCGTCAGCCTGTTCTGGACCGGCGTGGTCTGCGCCGCTGCGATCACCCCCTTCGGCATCGCGCATTGGCAGCCAATGACGGGGCCGGACTGGGGACTGATGGCAGTGCTATGCTGCACGGCGCTTCTGGGCCATTACACCCTGATCCGGGCCTATTCCCTGGCCGAAGCTTCGACCATCCAGCCCTTTGCCTATTTCCAGCTGGTCATCGTCGCCCTGATCGGACTGACGGTGTTCGGCGAGACGTTGCGGATCAATGTGATGATCGGGGCCGGTATCGTCGTTGCGGCCGGGCTGTTCACCCTGTGGCGGCAAAGAGTGCGGGCGCGCGAGGCTCATCGTGAGGCTTCGCCTCCTCTTCGCTGATCCCCCACTTGCTGATCGCCGCCGACGAGCGGAGGAACTCCGACGAGGAGGGTTTCCAAAGGTTGCCGACGTGGCCCCGCGGGCGTAGAACGCGAGGCAGCAGGCTGAAGGCCGCGAAGGAGACACCGATGCCCGCCCCGAAACCCGTCGTCCTGTGCATCCTTGACGGCTGGGGCATCGGCCCGGACCCGGCCACCAGCGCCCCGGCGCAGGCGAAGGTGCCCACCTTCAACCGGCTCTGGGCCACCTGCCCGCATGCAACACTGACCACCTTCGGCCCCGATGTCGGCCTGCCCACCGGCCAGATGGGGAATTCCGAGGTCGGCCATACCAACATCGGTGCGGGGCGTGTCGTCGCCATGGATCTTGGCCAGATAGACCTTGCCATCGAAAACGGCAGCTTTGCCACCGAACCCGCGTTGCGCGCCTTCATTGCCGCGCTGGAAGGATCGGGCGGGGTGGCGCATCTGGCGGGCTTGTGTTCGCCCGGCGGGGTCCATGCCCATCAGGCCCATATGGTCGAGGCCGCCCGCGTGATTGCGGCCGAGGGCATTCCGGTGCTGGTCCACGCCATCACCGACGGCCGCGACGTGGCCCCCAGTTCGGCCGCCGAACAGATCGCCGCGCTGGAGGCCGCGCTGCCGCCCGGTGCGCGCATCGCCACGGTGACGGGCCGGTATTACGCCATGGACCGCGACAACCGGTGGGATCGGGTGGAACAGGCATTCCGCGCCATGGTGCAGGGGCAGGGCGTGGCCCGCGCGGCATCGGCGCAAATGGCGATTGCGGCGGCCTATGCCGATGGGAAAACGGATGAATTCCTGCCTGCCACGGTGATCGGCGATTATGTCGGCATGAAGGATGGCGACGGGCTGTTCTTCCTGAACTTCCGCGCCGACCGCGCACGCGAGATTCTGGCGGCCATCGGCGACCCGGCCTTTGCGGCCTTTGCCACCGGCCCGCGCCCGAAGCTGGCTGCCAATCTGGGCATGGTCGATTATTCCACCGCCCACACCGCCTATATGTCCGCCGTCTTTCCAAAGAAGGACATCGTCAACACGCTGGGCGAATGGGTGGCGAAACAGGGCCTGCGCCAGTTCCGTCTGGCCGAGACCGAGAAATACCCCCATGTCACCTTTTTCCTGAACGGCGGGCGCGAAGCGCCGTTTCCCGGCGAAGACCGCCACATGCCGCTGTCGCCCAAGGTGGCGACCTATGACCTGCAACCGGAAATGAGCGCGCCCGAGGTCAGCGATCATTTCGTCAAGGCCATCGAGGCGGGATATGACCTGATCGTGGTCAATTACGCCAATCCCGATATGGTCGGCCACACCGGCAGCCTGCCCGCTGCCATCCGCGCGGTCGAGGCTGTGGATGCCGGGCTGACCCGCGCCGTGGCCGCTCTGGCACGGGCGGGCGGCGCGATGCTGATCTGCGCCGACCACGGCAATTGCGAGATGATGGTCGATCCGGTGACGGGCGGGCCCCATACCGCCCATACGCTGAACCCGGTGCCGGTGATCCTGGTCGGCGGGCCGCAGGGGGCTGCCTTGCGCAGCGGCGGCAGGCTGGCCGATCTGGCCCCCACGATCCTGGCGCTGATGGACCTGCCGCAGCCGCCCGAGATGACAGGGCAAAGCCTGCTGGCATGAGATTGCGCACCGCCGCCCTGCTGCTGATGCTGGCTGCCGCCCCGCTGCGGGCGGAAACGGCGGCCGAACAGGCCGCCGCAGCCGCGGCCGCCCTGGCCGAAGCGGTGACGGCGCTGGATGCCGCCACCAAGGCCCGTGACCGCGTGGCCGCCCTGACCCAGACCATCCGCGCCTATGAAGAGGGTCTGGCGGCCCTGCGCGAAGCCCTGCGTCAGGCCCAGCTGCGCGAGACCACGCTGACCCTGAACTTCAATGCCAAGCGCGACCGCATCGGGCAGCTTCTGGGCGTGCTGGCCCGGATGGAGGCCGATCCCGGCCCGCTTTTGCTGTTGCACCCCGATGGCCCGCTGGGCACGGCGCGGTCGGGCATGATCCTGGCCGAAGTCACCCCCGCCCTTCAGGCCGAGGCCGAGCAATTGAAGGCCGAACTGACCGAACTTGGCCAGTTGCGTGCCCTTCAGCTTTCGGCGGGCGAGACGCTTTCGGCCGGGCTGAAGGCGGCGCAAGAGGCCCGCGCCGCGCTCAGCCAGGCCATATCCGACCGCACCGACCTGCCGAAACGCTTTACCGAAGACCCCGAGGTGCTGAAGAACCTGCTGGACTCCGCCGATACGCTGGAATCCTTTGCGGCCGGGCTGTCGACCACAGATGATCCCGACGGCGGGTCCAGCTTTGCCACGGCAAAGGGCAACCTGCCGCTGCCGGTCTTCGGTGCCATCCTGCGCCGCCCCGGCGAGGCGGATGCCGCAGGCGTGCGCCGTCCCGGCCTGACGCTGGCCACCCGGCCCCGCGCCATCGTCACGGCACCCTGGCCCGCCACCATCCGTTATCTGGGGCCGCTGCTCGACTACGGAAATGTGATCGTGCTGGAACCCGGCGACGGCTATCTTCTCATTCTCGCCGGGCTGGACTCCGTCTATGGCGAGGTTGGAGAGGTGATCGCCGCAGGGGCGCCGCTGGGCCTGATGGGGGGCGGTGCGGCCGAAGGTTCGGAATTCACCGCCAGGCCCGAGGATGGCACTGGCGCGCAGGGAACGGAAACGCTTTACTTGGAACTCAGACAGGGCGCAGAGCCGGTGAACCCGATGGAATGGTTCGCCGCCACCGCCGCGACGGGAGACTGAACGACATGAAGAAACTGCTTCTGGCCACTGTCGGCGGCACGCTTGCCGGGGCGCTGTTCACCACGCAGCTGGCCGGGCCGCTGATTGCGCAGAACGCTTCGCATAACACCAGCGTCTATGAACAGCTGGATCTGTTCGGCGACATCTTCGAACGCATCCGCGCCCAATATGTCGAGCCGGTGGCGACCGACAAGCTGATCGAGGCCGCGATCAACGGCATGCTGACCTCGCTTGACCCGCATTCCTCCTATCTGTCCGCCAAGGATTTCGAGGACATGCAGGTCCAGACCAAGGGCGAATTCGGCGGCCTTGGCATCGAGGTCACGCAAGAGGAAGGCTTCGTCAAGGTCATCGCTCCGATGGATGACACCCCCGCCGCCGATGCGGGCATCCAGGCCGGCGATTTCATCACCCATGTGAACGGCGAGGCGATTTCCGGCCTGACGCTGGATCAGGCGGTCGACATGATGCGCGGCCCTGTCGGATCGGAAATCATCATCACGATCGCCCGCCAGGGCACGCCCGAACCCTTTGACGTGTCAATCATCCGCGACACGATCAAGCTGACCGCCGTCAAAGGCCGCGTGGTGGGCAAGGCCGTGGTGCTGCGCATCACCACCTTCAACGACCAGACCACCTCGGGCCTGAAGGCCGAGTTGCAGAAGGGGATCGAGGAACTGGGCGGGCCCGAGAACCTGGAAGGTGTGGTGATTGACCTGCGCAACAATCCCGGCGGGCTTTTGAACGAAGCGATCTCGGTCTCGGACGCCTTCCTTGAAACCGGAGAGATCGTCTCGACCCGCGGCCGCAACCCCCAGGATGGCGAACGTTACAACGCCAAGTCCGGCGATCTGATCGAAGGCAAGCCGATCGTGATCCTGATCAACGGCGGCTCGGCCTCGGCTTCGGAAATCGTGACCGGAGCCTTGCAGGATCATCGCCGGGCGATCGTGGTCGGCACCAAGAGCTTCGGCAAGGGCTCGGTCCAGACGCTGATCCCGCTGAAGGGCGATGGCGCGATGCGGCTGACGACGGCCCGCTACTACACGCCTTCGGGCCGGTCGATCCAGGCGCTTGGCATCTCGCCCGACATCGTGGTCCAGCAGCCGGCAAAGCCGGTGGATGCGGCGGCGGACCCGGCCAAGGAAGAACGCAAGACGACCTCCGAAGCCGATCTGCGCGGTGCCATCAGCAACGATTCGATGACCGAGGACGAGAAGAAACTGTATCAGGAAGAACAGGCCAAGGCCGTGGAAGCCGCCAAGCTGCGCGACGAGGATTACCAGCTGGCCTATGCGGTCGACATCCTGAAGGGGCTGTCGACCATCGGTCAGGCGGCACCCTGACCCGATGGCGCGCGGCCCGGAACCGAAAGGCCCCGGTGGCCTGCCCTATCGCCCCTGCGTGGGGGTGATGCTGGTCAATGCCGCCGGGCTGGTCTTCGCAGGCCAGCGCAAGGACAGCACGGTTCCGGCCTGGCAGATGCCCCAGGGCGGCATCGACGCTGGTGAAAAGCCACGCGAAGCCGCCTACCGCGAACTGTGGGAAGAAACCGGCGTCACCCGCGATCTGGTGAAATTCGTCGGCAAGACGCACGGCTGGGTGACATATGATTTGCCGCCCGAGCTGTTGGGCAAGGTCTGGGGCGGAAAATACGGCGGCCAGCGGCAGAAATGGTTCCTGTTCCGTTTTACCGGCAGTGACGACCAGATCCGCATCGACACCGAACACCCCGAGTTCGAAAGCTGGCGCTGGACCGACGTGGACGCGATGATCGCCGCCATCGTCCCTTTCAAACGCGCGGTCTACGAAGAGGTTGTCCGCAGCTTTCGCGCCTATCTGGCCTGAGGAAATTGCGCGCCTTGGCAGGCGCAAGTTTTTGTCTCGCCTCTGCGCGTTCCGCGCAACCGGCTCGGGTGCCTCCGGCGGGGGTATTTGTGCAAAGATGAAACCAACTGTTTTCATCTTTGTATAAATACCCTCAGGGGGTTTGGGGGCAGAATGCCCCTATCAGCCCGAGGAGGAGGCGAAGGCCGACGACGAGACAAAAGATCTGCGGCGCAAGCCGCTCCGCTTCGCAAGCGCGGGCTTGCGGCAAGACCTCCGGCAAGCGTAAAGCTTCGCCATGAACGAGCTTTCCTCATCTCCCCGCTGGATCGCTGCCGACTGGGGCACCTCCAACCTGCGGCTGTGTGCGGTTTCCGCCGATGGCAGCATTCTGGCCGAGGCCTCTTCCTCCGAGGGCATGGGCAGCCTAGCGCCGGAGCAGTTCGAAGCCGCCTTGCTGCGGCTGGCCGGCGGCTGGCTTGGCCCCGGCGTCACGCCGGTTCTGGCGGCGGGCATGGTGGGGGCGCGGCAGGGCTGGGTCGAGGCGCCCTATCGCGCCACCCCCTGCGCCCCGCTGGCCGCCGGGCAGTTGACCCGCGCGCCCTGTCGTGATCCGCGGATTGCCGTCTTCATCGCTCCGGGCCTGTCGCAGGCGCGGCCGACCGATGTTATGCGGGGCGAGGAAACCCAGATCGCCGGTGCCCTGGCGCTGTACCCGGAGTTCGATGGCGTCTTCTGCCTGCCCGGCACCCATTCCAAATGGGCCCGTGTCAGCGCTGGCGAGGTGGTCGGTTTCCAGACCTTCATGACCGGAGAGTTGTTTGCCCTGATCGCCGGTCAGTCCGTGCTGCGCCACAGTCTGACCGGGCAGGACAGCGACGAGGCGGCCTTTGACGCGGCGCTGTCTGATGCCCTGTCCCGCCCGGAACGGGTGGCGGCGCGGTTGTTCTCGATCCGGGCCGAAAGCCTGCTGTCGGGCCTTTCGCCTGCTGCCGCGCGGGGCCGTCTGTCGGGCCTGCTGATCGGCATGGAACTGGCCGCTGCCCGCCCCTACTGGCTGGGTCAGCGGGTGGCCCTGATCGGATCGGCCGGGCTTTGCACCAGCTATGCCAGGGCGCTGTCGGCGCAGGGCGTCCCGTCCGAAACCCTTGCCGCGGCCGATTGCACGCTGGCGGGCCTGTCCACCCTTTTGCCCGGAATACCACGATGACCCATCGCCCGCTGATCGCCATCCTGCGTGGCCTGACCCCGCCCGAAGCCTTGCCGGTGGCCGAGGCGCTGGTGCAGGCCGGGATCACCCGGATCGAAGTGCCGCTGAATTCGCCGCAGCCGCTGGTGTCGATCGCCGCCATGACGCAGGGGGTCGGAACCCATGCACAGATCGGGGCGGGCACGGTGCTGACGCCGCAGGATGTGGCGGATGTGGCCGGGGCCGGGGGAACATTGATCGTCTCGCCCGATGCCAATCCTGCCGTGATCGCCGAGACCCGGCGTCTGGGGCTGGAAAGCTGGCCCGGCGTGATGACGCCAACCGAATGCTTTGCCGCCCTGCGCGCGGGCGCGACCGGGCTGAAATTGTTTCCCGGCAGCATGATCGGCCCCGAGGGGCTGAAGGCCATCCGGGCCGTGCTGCCGAGGGGCACTCAGGTCTATGCGGTGGGCGGGGCAGGCCCGTCGAACTTTGCCGCCTGGATTGCGGCCGGGGCCGACGGGTTCGGCATCGGAACGGCGCTTTACACGCCCGGTCTGTCGCCCGCCGAGGTTGCCACCCGCGCCCGCGCCATCGTCTCGGCCTGGGAGGAAGCGCGATGATCTTCGACGCCCGTCCCTGCGCGTTGGGCGAAGGCCCGCTCTGGCACCCCGAACGCCGGCAACTGTTCTGGTTCGACATCCTTCACGCCCGGCTTCTGACCACTGGTCCCGGCGGGATGGAGGAATGGCGTTTCCCCGAGATGGTTTCGGCGGCGGGCTGGGTCAACCGGGATGAGATGGTCATCGCAGGCGAGGGCGGGCTCTGGCTGTTCAACCTGGCTACCGGCCAGCGCGACCGGTTGGCGACGGTGAAGGCCGGGCAGCCTGCGACGCGGTCGAATGACGGCCGGGCCGACCGGCAGGGCGGCTTCTGGTGGGGCACGATGGGCAAGCGCGGCGGGGATGACCCCGGCAAGGGCGCGATCTGGCGGTTCTGGCGCGGCGAGGTGCGCTGCCTGTTCCCCGGCCTGACCATTCCGAACTCCATCTGTTTCACCCCGGATGGCCGCCATGCCCATTTCTCGGACACGCTGACGCATCGGGTGATGAAGGTCGCGCTGGATGATCGTGGCTGGCCGGCCGGGGACCCGCAGGTCTTTCTGGATCTGTCGGCCGAGGGTCTTTTGCCGGATGGCGCGGTTGTCGATGCTGCGGGCGTGCTGTGGCTGGCGCAATGGGGGGCCGGGCGCGTGGCCGCCTATGGAACGGACGGGCAGTTCCTGCGCGCGGTCGCGGTCGGGGCGCCGCATTCTTCATGCCCGGCCTTTGGCGGGGCCGATCTGCGCACGGTCCATGTCACCACGGCGCAAGAGGGGATGAGTGTCGAGGCGCTGGCCGCCTGCCCCGATGCGGGCAAGGTCTTTGCGGTTGAAGGGGTTGCACAGGGGTTGCCGGAACCGCGGGTGCAGCTTTAGGCCAAGCCCGTCAGCCCAGGCGGATCGGTCCCGTCACCGGCAGAAAGGCCACGGCGTTCGGTCCCAGCCGCATCAGTCCACCCGCAAGCGCGACGGCCTGCGATGGCCCGACCAGTGTATCCGCACCTTCCAGCGTGATCTGCGTCGGCAGGGGCGACAGGTTGAACAGGCAGAGCAGGGCCCCCACGCCTTCACCGCGCTGAAAGGCCAGCACCGGCTCGACCGTATCGAAGAACCGCGTGCGCCCGTCGCGCAGCGCGGCCGATCCGCGCCGGAAGGCCAGCATGGCACGATAGCTTTCCAGCACCGATCCCTGACGCCCGTCCTGCGCCGCCACATTGCGCGCCAGTTGCGGGGCCTTGACCGGCAGCCAGGGCTTTCCGGTGCTGAACCCCCCGGTTTCGGACCCATCCCAGACCATCGGCGTGCGGGTGTTGTCGCGTCCCACGGGGGCGGGCCAGAAGGCGATGCCCTGCGGATCGGTCAGTTCCTCGAACCCCAGCGCGGTATCGGTCTGGCCCAGTTCCTCGGCCTGCCAGAGGCAGATCGAGCCTTCGAAAGACAGCAGCAGCGCCCCGGCCTGCTTGGCCAGAAGGTCCTGATCCGCCCCCTCTGCCGCCCAGCGGGTGACATGGCGCGGCACGTCATGGTTGGAGAAGGCCCACATCGGCCAACCCTTTGGCGCGCCGTCGAAAAAGCCCTGAATCCGGTCGCGGAAGAAGGCCGCGGAATAATCATCGCCCAGCATTTCAAAGCTGTAGCATTGCTGCAACCGGCCCGGCGCGGTGTATTCGCCCATCATGCGGATGGCGTGATGCGCCTCGCCCATCTCGCCGACTGCGGCCGCGCCATATTCGTCCAGCACCGCCCGGATCCGCTCCATCCACGCCAGGTTTTCCGGGCGGTTCTTGTCGAACAGGTGATATTGCATGCCGTAGGGATTGGCCTCGGGCTGGTCCTTCTCGCGGTAGTCGGCCGGATTGTCGCGCAACAGGGGATCGTGGAAGAAATAGTTGACCGTATCGAAGCGGAAGCCATCGACGCCGCGATCCAGCCAGAACCGCAACACCGACAGCGCCCAGTCCTGCACATCGGGGTTGTGATAGTTGAAGTCTGGCTGGGACGACAGAAAGTTGTGCAAATAGAATTGCTTGCGTCGTGCGTCCCAGGCCCAGGCCGACCCGCCGAAGACCGACAGCCAGTTGTTCGGCGGGGTGCCGTCGTGGCGCGGATCGGCCCAGACATACCAGTCGGCGCGCGGGTTGCTGCGATCTGCACGGGATTCGGCAAAGAACGGATGGGCGTCCGAGGAATGCGACAGCACCTGATCAATGATGATCTTCAGCCCCAGATCATGCGCCCGCGCCACCAGGGCATCGAAATCCGCCAGGGTGCCGAAGACCGGATCGACGTCGCAATAATCGCTGACGTCATAGCCCATGTCCTTCATCGGACTGCGAAAAAACGGCGACAGCCAGACCGAATCCACCCCCAGACCGGCCAGATAGGGCAGGCGGGCGGTGATGCCGGGCAGGTCGCCCACGCCATCGCCGTTGCTGTCCTGAAATGACCGAGGATAGACCTGATAGGTCACTGCGCCACGCCACCATTCCCCCGCCATCACCGCCCCCGCACCCGTGGTTTCCCTGCTTCTAGCCGGGCGCGGCGGTGCTGAAAAGCGCGCTGCGCCGGATGGGGGGCAAACGCCAGGAAATGCTGAAAAAATGGCGTATGGGCGGGGTCTGCTGCGCGTATGGCTGACGTATGGCAAACGTATGGCTGTTCGCGCGGGGGGGTGCAAGGGGTGGCACGCATCCCCGGCCCGCGCCCTGTCGCAAGCTGCCGATCCGGCCGGACGGGCGTTTGCAATCGCTCGCCGCCTGATTGTCCCCATCACAATTCTGAATTTGACCCTGCCCTTGCGCGGGGCCATGGTCCGGCCCGCGCATGTGCCCGGAGACCCAGATGCAGGCCAAGGCCCCCCTGATCACCCCCGTCCTGATTGCCGGATCGGTGATCCTGATGCTGGGATTTGCCATCCGCGCCAGTTTCGGCGTGTTCCAGATCCCCATCGCCGAAGGGTTCGGCTGGGCGCGGGCCGAATTTTCGCTGGCCATCGCCATCCAGAACCTGGCCTGGGGGATCGGCCAGCCGCTGTTCGGCATGGTGGCCGAACGCTTTGGCGACCGGAAGGCCATCGTCGCGGGGGCGCTGATGTATGCGGCGGGGCTGATCCTGTCGGCCTATGCGGTGACGCCGGGGCAGATGCAGTTGCTGGAAATCCTTGTCGGCTTTGGCATCGCGGGCACCGGGTTCGGTGTGATCCTGGCCATCGTCGGCCGCGCCGCCGCGCCCGAACATCGCAGCATGGCGCTGGGCATCGGCACCGCCGCAGGATCGGCCGGGCAGGTGATCGGCGCGCCCTTTGCCGAATTCCTGCTGCAAACCATGCAGATGAGCTGGCAATCGGTGTTCCTGGTCTTTGCCGCCATCATCCTGCTGTCGCTGTTCGCGCTGCCCTTCATCCGGTCGCCGCATGTCGCCAGCAAGCAGGAGCTGGAGGAAACCATGGGGCAGGTGCTGGTCAAGGCGATCAAGGACCCGTCCTATACGCTGATCTTCCTGGGCTTCTTTTCCTGCGGCTATCAGCTGGCCTTCATCACCGCGCATTTCCCGGCCTTCGTGACCGAACTGTGCGGCCCGATCGACCCCGGCGGCATGCTGTCGATGATCGGCATCACCACCACTTCGGCGCTGGGCGCGGTTTCCATTGCCATCATCGGCATGTTCAACATCGCGGGCACGCTGACGGCGGGCTGGCTGGGCAAGCGCTATACCAAGAAATACCTGCTGTTCGGCATCTATGTCGGGCGGACCCTTGCCGCTGCGGTCTTCATCCTGATGCCGATCACGCCGACATCGGTTCTGGTCTTCTCGGCGGTGATGGGGTCCTTGTGGCTGGCCACGGTGCCGCTGACCAGCGGGTTGGTCGCGCATATCTATGGCCTGCGCTACATGGGCACGCTGTATGGCTTTGTCTTCCTGTCGCATCAGATCGGCGGTTTTCTGGGCGTCTGGCTGGGCGGCAGGATGTATGATCTGAACGGCGACTATACGCTGGTCTGGTGGATCGGCGTGGGCGTCGGAGCGTTTTCGGCGCTGGTGCATCTGCCGATCCGCGAACGGCAGCTGACCCCGCAGGCGGCCTGAGCGGATCACAATCAGCGACATATCGCGTCGCTTTTCGGAAAGTTCCTTGCGCGTCCGGGGATAGCCTTTCCCCATGGCCCGCAAGCGAACCCGCACCCGTCGCGCAACCGACTACACGCGCCTGACCAACCCCTTCGCACCGCAGCGGTTGTGGCGCGACGAGGATGTTGCCCGCCTGCATGACGCCGCGCTGACCGTGCTGCGGGATCTGGGGCTGCGCATCCTGCTGCCTGAAGCGCGCGACATCCTTGCCGCCGCCGGGGCGCGCGTCGACGGGGACATGGTGTTCATCGGCCCCGAGATCGTGGCCGAGGCCCTGCGCACCGCGCCGAAATCCTGGCGCCTGCGCGCGGCCGATCCGGCGCATGAGCGCGATTATGCCGCCGGGCAGATCCTGTTCGGCCCCGGTGCCGGATGCCCCAATGTGACCGATCGGCTGCGCGGCCGCCGCGCCGGCAGTCTGGACAGCTATCTGGAAACCCTGACGCTGCAACAGGCGTTCGATGTGATCCACATCCACGGCCCTTCGGCCGAACCGCAGGACGTGCCCGCGCACTTGCGCCATTATGCGATGATGCAGGGCCAGATGACCCATGGCACGAAGCCGATGTTCGTCTATGCCCGCGGCCGCGCGCAACTGGACGACAGTTTCGAGATGATCCGGCTGGGGCTGGGTCTGTCCGAAGACGACTGGGCATCCGGCAGCTGGTGCTACACGGTGATCAACTCCAACTCTCCGCGCCAGCTGGATGTGCCGATGGCGCAGGGGATCATCGACTTTGCCCGCGCCGGGCAGATGAGCATCATCACCCCGTTCTGCCTGGCCGGGGCGATGGCACCCGTCACCGTGGCGGGGGCGCTGGTCCTGCAACATGCCGAGGCGCTGGGCTGCATCGCGCTGGCGCAGATGGCGCGGCCCGGTTCGCCGGTCAGCTATGGCGGGTTTTCGTCGAATGTCGACATGAAATCCGGGGCCCCGGCCTTTGGCACGCCCGAGCATCTGAAGATGCAGCTGGGCAGCGGGCAGTTGGCGCGGCATATCGGCCTGCCGTGGCGGTCGGCCAGCGGGGCGGCGTCGAATGTGGCCGACATGCAGGCGGCGCAGGAAACCGGCAATGCGCTCTGGGGGGCGATGCTGGCACAGGCGACGCTGGTGGTGCATGCGGCGGGCTGGCTGGAGGGTGGGCTGAGCTTCGGCTACGAGAAGTTCATCAACGATGTCGAAGCCTTGCAGGTTCTGGCCGAGATGTGCGCCCCCACCGGCGCGAGTGAGGCCGACCTGGCGCTGGAGGCGCTGGCCGAAGTGCAGCCCGGCGGGCATTTCTTCGCCGCGGCGCATACGATGGAACGCTATGAAGGGGCCTTCTACGCGCCGCTTGTCGCGGATCTGAGCAATTTCGGCACCTGGAGCGCCGCCGGGGCGCAACCGTCGGATCAGCGCGCGACCGCGATCTGGCAACGCATCCTGGCCGAGGCGGAGCCGCCAGCGGGGGCGGATGCGGCGGCCGAACGGCTGGCCCCCTTCATCGCCCGCCGCACGGCGACAGGCGGCGCGCCGCCGCTGGAATGATCCGGGCTAGTTTTCCCCCATCGGCACCACGATCAGAACCTCCAGATCCCGGTCGGGCACATAATCGGTCTTTTCCACGACAAAGGTGGTGGGGCCGGTCTTCTGCACGCCATCGGCACAGAGCGAGATCACGTTGCCGGGCGCGCCCTTGTCCAGCGTCAGGCGGAACCTGCCGATCGGCCCGGCCCAGCTGTTCGCGGTGCGCAGCACATAGGAGATGTTCCAGGAGGTGCCGTAATTGTTGTCACTGGCCATCTCATGACTGGTCAGAATTCTGGCCATCGCCTTGGACGTGCCCTCGTCGATGCAATACTGATCGACCAGATAATCCTGCCAGTCTTCGGGCGGATGCGACCAGTAGAACAGCCCGCCGGGTGGAAGGTTGTCATAGTCATGATGCACCCGCACCTCCTGCCCGGCCGGAAAGGTCTGCGTCCAGTGATAGCGCCAGACGATCGACCAATAGGCCCAGACATCCTCGCCCACATTCTGCGCCGGATCGCCCGCCTGATATTCGGCCAGCCCCAGCGCCGCGACCTCGGCCCGCTGTGCGGGGGACAGCGCCAGCAGCGCCGCCCGCACCTTTTCGACCTCCAGCGTCAGGGGCAGGCCCAGCCGGGCCAGATCCGCCGTCACATCGCGCCCCGGACTGTCGTACTGCGCCGAGGGCGGGCGGCTTTCGTCATAGCCCTCTTCGATCACCGCGATCCGGTCGATCGTCACCGGCACCGCCAGCCCGTCGACCGTGGCGCTGAAATTCACCAGATTCTCGCGCCCGGTCTCCTGAGGCAGGTTCATCATCGATTCCCATTGCCCCCAGACCGAGACGGGGGGAAGCGGAAAGATCACCTCGCCGGTCACATCGGCGGCGGTGATGTTGCGGAAGATGTAATCCACCGCGACCTTGTCCATGCTGATGAACAGGTCTTCCTCGACCATGGCCACCGCATCGGTCTGGCCGAAGGTCAGCCCGGTGGCGGACAGCCCGCCCCAGCCGTCATTGGCGGCGGCAGGCTGGGAGAGGACGGGGAGGACGGAAAGGGCGGCTGCGAGGACTGTTACAAGGACGGGCAGGGGGCGCATGGACATCCTCCGGTTCTATGGGCGGCATCTGACGCCTTGTCCCCGTCCTGCGCAAGCGTGTCGGCGGGGCGGAGCCGGAGTTTTCAAAAAACTCCGGCGCGAATTCCGGGCGGAATTCGCCCCCTTGCACCCGGCGGCGGGCCTTGCGACAACCCTGGACCGGACGGAGGTTTGCCATGCGCATCGGGATTGCCACGCTTATGCTCGGCTATGTGCTGAGCCAGTTCTACCGCGCCTTTCTGGCCGTGCTGGCACCGGTGCTGGAGACCGATCTCGGTGCCACCAAGGCCGATCTTGCCACCGCCTCGGGGGCCTGGTTCCTGGCCTTTGCGCTGATGCAACTGCCGGTGGGCGAGGCGCTGGACCGCATCGGCCCCCGCCTGACCACGGCTGCCGCGCTGCTGGTCGGCGCGGTCGGGGCGGCGCTGTTCGCTGCCGCCGGATCTCCGGCCATGCTGACCGTGGCGATGGCGCTGATCGGCGTGGGCTGTTCGCCGGTGCTGATGGCCAGCTATTTCATCTTCGCGCGCGAATTCAGCCCGGCCGTCTTCGGCACCCTTGCCGGTGTCACCATCGGCATCGGCAGCCTTGGCAATATCGGGGCGTCTCTGCCGCTGACGATGGCGGTCGAATCCTTCGGCTGGCGCGGCACGGTCTGGGTGCTGGCGGGGGTGACGGCGCTGGCGGGGCTAGTGGTTGCGGCGCTGGTCCGCGATCCGGCCCGCGCGCCGAAGGGTGACGGCGGATCGGTGCTGACGCTGCTGAAGATGCCGGCGCTCTGGCCCGTCTTCATCATGATGATCGTCTGCTATGCGCCGCCCGCCGGCCTGCGCGGGTTGTGGCTGGGCCCCTATTTCACCGATGTCCATGGCTTCACTCGCCCCGAAGTGGGGCAGGCGAGCCTGTGGATGGGGCTGGCCATGGTGCTGGGCAGCTTTGCCTATGGCCCGCTGGACCGCTGGCTGGGCACGCGCAAATGGGTGATCTTCACCGGCAATGCGCTGCTGCTGGCCTGTCTGGCGGCGCTGTGGCTGATGCCGGGGGCGGGGCCGGGGCTGGCGCTTCTCTTGTTCGTCGGGGTCGGGTTCTTCGGGGCCACCTTCCCCATCGTGATGGCGCATGGCCGCGCCTTCCTGCCGCCGCAGCTGACCGGGCGTGGCGTGGCGCTGATCAACCTGTGCGGCATCGGATCGGCCGGGGTGATGCAGGTGGTGACGGGGCGGCTGCATGCCGCACTGGCCCTGCCCGAGGGGGTGGCCAATTCTGCCCCGCCGGTGACGCCCTATCTGGGGCTGTTCCTGTTCTACACGGTCTTTGTCGCGGCGGGTCTGGCGGTCTATCTGTTCTCGCAGGACCGCACCGATTAGGCCAATTCGGCACCGTCTGCGAATCCGCTTTCCCCTTGCGGCGCGTTGCGCTAACAGCCCCCCGTTCCCGGCTTTGGGAACGGTGAATGGAGAGACCCCGATGGGCTACAAGGTCGTCGTCGCGGGTGCCACGGGCAACGTGGGCCGCGAAATGCTGAACATCCTCGCCGAGCGCGAGTTCCCGGTGGACGAGATCGCTGCGCTGGCATCGCGCAAGTCGCTTGGTACCGAAGTCAGCTTTGGCGACAAGACTATCAAGACCAAGGACCTCGCCACCTTCGACTTCACCGGCTGGGACATCGCCCTGTTCGCCGTCGGCTCCGGCCCGACCAAGGAATTCGCGCCGAAGGCCGCGGCGGCGGGTTGCATCGTGATCGACAACTCGTCGCTCTACCGCTACGACCCCGACATTCCGCTGATCGTGCCCGAGGTGAATGCCGATGCGATCATGGGCTATGCCAAGCGCAACATCATCGCCAACCCCAATTGCAGCACCGCGCAGATGGTGGTGGCGCTGAAGCCGCTGCATGACCGGGCGAAGATCAAGCGCGTGGTGGTGGCAACCTACCAGTCGGTCTCGGGCGCCGGCAAGGAAGGCATGGACGAGCTGTGGAACCAGACCAAGGCGGTCTACAACCCCACCGACGACGTGCCGCCGTCGAAGTTCACCAAGCAGATCGCCTTCAACGTGATCCCGCATATCGACGTGTTCCTGGATTCCGGCGAGACCAAGGAAGAATGGAAGATGGTGGCCGAGACCAAGAAGATCCTTGATCCTAAGATCAAGGTGACGGCGACCTGCGTACGGGTGCCGGTCTTCGTCGGCCATTCCGAGGCGATCAACATCGAGTTCGAGGAGCCGCTGGACTGGCAGGAGGCGCAGGATATCCTGCGCGAGGCACCGGGCATCATGCTGGTCGACAAGCGCGAGGCCGGTGGCTACGTCACCCCGATCGAATGCGTCGGCGAATATGCCACCTATGTCAGCCGGGTGCGCGAGGATTCGACGGTGGAAAACGGGCTGAGCCTGTGGTGCGTCAGCGACAATCTGCGCAAGGGGGCTGCCCTGAACGCGGTGCAGATCGCCGAGGTTCTGGGCCAACGGGTGCTGAAGAAGGGTTAAGCCTTTCTTTACCGAGTCTTGAGAGGGTCCCGGCCATGGCCGAGACCCTTTTCCATTGTGACGATGCCCTTTGGATGCGTTTTGCCGCGCTGTGCCGGGCACGCGACGAAACCCCCGGTGCCGTGCTGCGCGACCTGATCCGGCTGGAGTTGAAGCGCCACGACAGCCGCAAGGCGAGGAGTGACGCAGTCATCGACGAGCGGCTCCTCGTTCGACTTCGTCTCCTCGTCGCCGAGGCGCTGGCGGCGTCCGAAAGTTGGCCGGACCTGCAAGCCGCGCTGCGGGAGCGCGGGCTTCGCTTCGTTCCCTCTGGCGGCGGTCTCCTCCTTGCCGACTTCGCCAGCGGCAAATCCCTTGCCAAGTCCAGCCAGGTCGGCCCGGCCTATCTGACTCTTGTCCGCCGTTTCGGCGCAGGGTTTCCCGGCCATCCGCGCCCCGGACTTGCCGCGCTGGCGCTGGCCGGGGGATGAGCTTTCGTCTTGCGCCCGCCAGCCCTTCGCGGTTTCCTTGGCCTTTCCACGGAAAGGCCGCGCCATGATCTCACCCCTCCTTGCCCTGAACGACGGCCACCGGATGCCACAGCTCGGCTTCGGGCTTTGGCAGGTGCCGGGCCCGGTCACGGCCGATGTCACCGCCACTGCCCTGCGGCTTGGCTATCGGCTGATCGACGGTGCCGCCGCCTACCGGAACGAGGAGGGGCAGGGCGCGGGCCTGCGCGATTCGACCCTGCCGCGCGATCAGATCTTCGTCACGACGAAGATCTGGAACAGCGATCAGGGCTTTGACGCCACCCTGCGCGCGGCCGAGGCCAGCCTTGCCCGCCTTGGCCTTGATCATGTCGATCTGCTGCTGATCCACTGGCCCTGCCCGTCGCGCGATCTGTATCCCGACACATGGCACGCCCTGATCCGGCTGCGCGAGGAAGGCCGTGCCCGGTCGATCGGGGTGTCGAATTTCAACGAAGGTCATCTGCAACGCATCATCGGCGAAACCGGCGTGGTGCCTGTGGTCAACCAGATCGAGATCAATCCCCGGCTTCAGCAACCTGCGCTGCGCGCCTTTCACGCCGCCCATGGCATCGTCACCCAAAGCTGGACACCGCTTGGCCAGGGGCGCAGTTTCGATGCCCCGCCGGTGCTGGCAGCCGCTGCCCGCACCGGCCGCAGCCCGGCGCAGATCATCCTGCGCTGGCATATCCAGATCGGGGCCGCCGTCATCCCGCGGTCGACCCGCGAAGCCGGGCTGAGGGAAAACCTTAATCTGTTCGACTTCAGCCTGACCGATGCCGAGATGGCCGCAATCGCCACGCTGGACGAGGCCAGCCGATGCGGGCCGGACCCCGCCGTCTTCGAGATGCAGTAACCCCCTTGGACGCGCCCGGCCCGCCGATCCTTGGGCCGGGTTTCCCCGTCTTGCCCGGCCCCCTGCACAGGTCTAGCCTGCCGCCAGTCCTGCCATGAGGTGCCCCATGCGTCCCGTTCTTGCCGCCCTTTTCGCCTCGGCCGCCTTTCCGGTTCTGGCCGACACGATCCCCGCCACCAGCGCCGTGACCGCCGTCACGGTCTATCCGCAGGGGGCCAAGGTGACGCGGCAGATCACCGTCACCCTTCCCTCGGCCGGCGCGCATGAGTTGCTGGTCACGGACATGCCTGCGGGCACCGAAGCGGGGCTGATGCAGATCGCCGCGCCCGAGGGGCTGCAACACGGGGCGTTTTCCCTGCGCGCCGACCGGCTGCCGCCACGTGACGACACCCTGACCCCCGAACAGGAGGCCGCCAGGGCCGAGGTCGAGCGGCTGGAAGCGGCCGAGCGCGCGGCATTCGCCGCGCTGGATGCGGTGCAGGCCCGGATCGACGCCGCCAATGCGCGTGCCGCTTTCCTGGCGTCGTTCACCGGCGGGCTGCCCGACAATGCCACCCCGGAAAGTCTGGCGGCCATGGCGGCAACCATCGGCACCGAAACCCTTGCCGCCCGGCAAGAGGCCGCTGCCGCGCGTGTCGACCTTTGGCCCGCGCAGAAGGCGCTGGGCGATGTGCAAGAGGCGCTGGCCAAGGCGCGCGACGCACTGGCCGCCCTGCCGACGGGCGATGCTGACTATACCGCGCTGTCGCTTGCCATCGTGGCCGAGGCGGCGGGCGAGGCCACCCTGACCGTGACGCATTACATCGACGCCGCAGGCTGGCGGCCGTTCTACGAGATCAACCTGACCCGGCAGGGGGATGCCGCACTGAGCATGGACCGGTCGGTCCTTGTCACCCAATACACCGGCGAAGACTGGTCCGGGGTGGACCTTACCCTGTCTTCCTCGCGCCCGGCGGAACAATCCTGGCCTTCGTCGCTTTGGCCCGAGTTGCGGTCGATCGCCAAGGATGAGCCGGTTCTCTACGAGGCCGACGATGCCCGCATGGCCGCCGGCGCCGCCCCGGCGATGGAGGCCATGCCGGTCCCTGCCCCGATCACGGCGGCTGCTGCGATGGAGGGCGATACCGTCGTCTATATCTACCCCCGCAAGGTGGATGTCGCCTCGGGGGTCGAGGATCTGCGGCTGCCGCTGGACCGGCTGGGCTTTGCCCCGGTGGTCGAGGCCCGCGCCGTTGCCCGCTGGGACAGTTCGGCCTTTGTCATGGCGCGCTTCGTCAGCACCGATGAGCCGATCCTGCCCGGCGATGCCCTGTTGTTCCGCGAAGGTGTGCTGGTCGGCAGCGCAGCCCTGGGTGCCATCGCCCCCGGCGCGGAAACCGAGCTGGCCTTCGGCGCGCTGGATACCATCCGCATCACCCGCGAGATGCCGCAGCGCG
Source organism: Paracoccaceae bacterium (assembly GCA_036745335.1). Classification (GTDB taxonomy): domain Bacteria; phylum Pseudomonadota; class Alphaproteobacteria; order Rhodobacterales; family Rhodobacteraceae; genus Pseudogemmobacter. The sequence goes on along the minus strand of DAIOGH010000014.1, from coordinate 14,480 downwards.
CGGGCGGCGAGACGGGGATCTTCACCACGGCGAACCAGCAAAGCGAGGCGGTGGTGATCAAGGTCGAAAACCTGGGGGGAGAATCCTGGCCGGTGCGTCTGATGGACCAGGTGCCCTATTCGGAGCAGGATGATCTTGTGATCGAAACCATTGCCAGCCCGGAGCCGACGGAAACCGATGTCGATGGCCAGCGCGGCATTCTGGCCTGGGATTTCACCCTTCAGGGCGGAGAGCAGAAGTCGTTCGAGTTGGGCTATGTGATGACCTGGCCCGAAGGGATGATCCTGCGCTGAACGGGGGGCAGGGTCTGCCGTGAAACCGGCCCTGCCCCCGGATCCTGTCATGCAAGATGCCGGTCCGGCGTGTCCTTGCGCGTCTTCCACAGCGACCAGCCCACACCGGCGGCCAGGATGGCGAAAGTCACGCCCAGCGAAACCGAGGCCGGGAATTTCGCCAGACCGAACAGATCGGCCACGAAGACCTTGGAGCCGATGAAGACCAGCAGCACACCCAGCGCATATTTCAGATAGTGGAAGCGGTGGATGATCGCGGCCAGCGCGAAATACAGCGCGCGCAGGCCGAGGATGGCAAAGATGTTCGAGGTGTAGACGATGAAGGTGTCGGTGGTGATCGCAAACACCGCCGGGATCGAATCCACCGCAAAAATCAGGTCGGCAAGTTCCACCATCACCAGCGCCAGAAACAGCGGTGTTGCATAGGTCGCCATCCGGCCGGTTCCGGGATCCGGCTGGCGGGTGAAGAAGTCATTGCCGTGCAGATCCTCGGTCACGCGCATCCGGCGGCGCAGAAAGCCAAGCACAGGGTTCTTCGAGATGTCGACCTGGGTTTCGTCCGTCACCAGCATCTTGATGCCGGTGAAGATCAGGAAGGCGGCGAAAATATACAGGATCCAGTGATATTCGCTGACCAGCGCCGCACCAAAGCCGATCATCAGCCCGCGCAGCACGATCACGCCCAGGATGCCCCAGAACAGCACCCGGTGCTGATACTGGCGGGGGATGGCGAAATAGGTGAAGATCATTGCGATGACGAAGACATTGTCCATCGCCAGCGTCTTTTCCACGATGAAGGCGGTCAGATACAGCCCCGCCGATTCGGCCCCCATCTGCCACCAGACGAACCCGCCGAAGGCCAGGCCAAGGCTGATGTAGAAGGCCGACAGCGTCAGGCTGCGGCGCACCCCGATCTCGCGGTTGCCGCGGTTGAGGATGCCGAGGTCAAGCGCAAGCAGCACGATCACGGTTGCGATGAAGGTCAGCCACATCCAGGCCGGCGTGCCGAGAAAGTCGGTAAGAAGGAAGTCCATCCCCTGTGTCCCTGTTCAGGCGCACGATGGACAGGCAGACGGAAGACCGCTGCAGGGCAGGTGCCGGGCTGACCATCGGACGCAGATTGTCCGATTGCGGTCCGACATCACGGCTGGTCGCCGTCAGAGGGGCCCGGCCCGCGGGTTCCACATGGGGAATGGCGGGCGCGATTCAAGGGGCGGGGCGGAAAAAGGCTTGAAGCCCGGTCGCGCGCAGGGCTATGCGCAAGGCGCAACCGGAGGACAGACATGAGCCTGAACACATTCGGCCATCTCTACCGTGTCACGACCTGGGGTGAAAGCCACGGGCCGGCGATCGGCTGCACGGTGGACGGCTGCCCGCCCGGCGTGGCGCTGACCGAGGCCGACATTCAGCCCTGGCTGGATAGACGCAGGCCCGGCACGTCGAAATTCACCACCCAGCGCCAGGAGGCGGACGAGGTGCGCATCCTGTCAGGCGTGTTCGACGGGATGACGACCGGCACGCCGATCCAGCTGATGATCGAGAACACCGACCAGCGGTCCAAGGATTACGGCGATATTGCCAGCCAGTTCCGCCCCGGTCATGCCGATGTCACCTATCACCTGAAATATGGCGTGCGGGATTATCGCGGCGGCGGGCGGTCCTCGGCGCGGGAAACCGCCAGCCGGGTGGCGGCGGGCGGGGTGGCGCGGGCGGTGCTGGCTTCGCTGGTGCCGGGGCTGAAGATCACCGGCTATATGGTGCAGATGGGCACGAAGGCGATCGACCGCAGCCGGTTCGATGCGGATCAGATCGGCCAGAACCCGTTCTGGTGCCCGGATGCGGCGATGGCTGCCGACTGGGCCGTCTATCTGGATGACCTGCGCAAGGCGCATAATTCGGTGGGTGCGGTGATCGAAGTGGTGGCCGACGGCGTGCCCCCCGGTCTGGGCGCGCCGCTATACGGCAAGCTTGATGCCGATCTGGCGGCGGCGATGATGTCGATCAACGCGGTCAAGGGCGTCGAGATCGGCGCGGGCATGGCGGCGGCGGCGCTGACCGGGGTCGAGAATGCCGATGAAATGGCGATGGGCCCCGATGGCCTTCGCTTCGGTTCAAACCACGCGGGCGGCATTCTGGGCGGGATTTCGACCGGGCAGCCGGTGGTCTGCCGGTTCGCGGTCAAGCCGACCAGTTCGATCCTGACACCGCGCCAGTCGGTCAACACGGCCGGAGAGGCGGTCGAAGTGGTGACGAAGGGCCGGCACGACCCCTGCGTCGGCATCCGCGCCGTGCCGGTGGGCGAGGCGATGATGGCCTGCGTGCTGCTGGACCACCTGTTGCTGGATCGGGCGCAGACCGGTGGGCAGCGCGGACGGATCGGCCCGGCCCGCTGACGGGCTTCTTTCCCTTCTGGAAATATCCTGCGGCGTATGCCGCCGGTCCTGCCGCGGGTTCGAGGGAGCGGCGGCATGCTGGAGGGGTGCAAGACCCCTCCAGCGGCCGGTCGGGGGCGATCAGTCGCCCGCCCCTTCCATGGCGGAATGATCCATGGCGTCATGATCCATCGCGTCATGATCCGCGCCGCGCGGCGGATCGACCATGAATTCCACCTCGATCCGGCCGGCATGTTCGAAGATCAGCGTGGCCTTGACCATGTCACCTTCGGTCAGCGTGCCTTTCAGGCCCATCAGCATGACATGCAGCCCACCCGGTTCCAGCAGCACGGTGTCGCCTGCGGGGATCTCGATCGAGTCGAGATGGGTCATCTTGGCCACGCCATCGGCCCCGACCTCGGAGATATGCAGTTCGGCCTTGGCCGAGGCATCGGTTTCGACGCCGATCAGCCTGTCGGCCTCGGCTCCGCTGTTCGCAATGCCCATGAAGCCACCGGCGGCCTTTGCGGTGGCGGCCGGCTGGGGAATGTTGGGGTGGATGATCTCGATATCGCCCGCCGTGACGCCATGGGCATGGGCTGCGGTCGAAATCAGAAGGGCAGTGATCAGGCCGAATGCGAATTTCATGATGGTTTCCTTGCAGATTGGGATCGGACCCGGACGCATGCCGGGCATTGTTCGCGGCAAAGCCGCCGAGAGATGACGTGAGGGTTACGCCTGGGGCGGTGCGCGCGGGGAGTGCGACAGATCCTGCACCGCGGACAGGACCGTGTCCTGCCGGGGCGCGCCGATTTCGGCCAGCAGGGTCAGCCCGGCATCCTGCACGATGCCCTGCGGGGGCGGCAGGTCGGCAGCAGCGGAAAGCTGGCAGACCGGGCATTTGTCACGGCCGGGCATCCCCGGATCGTCGGCCGTGCCGCAAAGATCGGCCATGCCGCCCCCGGCCAGCATGAAGCCCTGCCAGGCGTTGTCCGATGCGCTGGGGGCGCGATGCGCAAGGCCGGTCGCCAGAAGGGCGAACGTGACCAGGGCGATCAGGGTCGCCCGGCGCAGGGGCAGGAACAATCCGGCTGACATGGTGCCAGTCATGCCCGATGGAGGCCGGGGAATCAACGCGCGAATCCGCGCAGTTCGGCCCGTCGGCCGGGTGGGCAGGGTGCCGTGGCGGCGGGATGCATGGTCAACAGCGCCTCAAGCCCGCAATTGCCCTGCACCAGATCCTGCAGGGTCACGCCATCCAGTTCCTGATAGAACGCTTCGACCGCGCGGGCGATATAGCCGTGCAGCCGGCAGGTGTCGATCAGGGGACAGGTGTTGGTCGCCGGGTCGAAACATTCGGCAAAGGGCACGCCGGATTCGAACAGCCGGAACACCTGCCCGACCGAGATCGCTGTCGCCGGGCGGGCCAGGTGCAGGCCGCCCATCCGGCCGCGCTGGGTGGCGACGAAGCCGTTCTGCTGCAACTGATGGATCACCTGCGCCAGATGGTTGCCCGAGGCATTGCACGCCATGGCGATATCCGCCGACCGCACGATCCGGCCGTCATTCACCGCGCAATGCATCAGCACGCGGGCGGCAAGATTGGTGCGGGTGGTCAGGCGCATGAGATACTCCGGGCCGGGATAGATGCATCGGTTACACCGGATTTCGGCGGGCGTATCTGATCTGGATCAGTTTCCGCGCGTTCCGGCCCGGATCCGAGCCAGCATTTCGCGCAACATCGGCACCCGGCGCGGCCGGAAGCTTTGCTCCAGCAGCGTGACGCCGGTCATCTGGTGCAGGTGAAAACGACGGTAATCCTGGCGCAGGTGACAGAAGGCCAGGCAGATCAGGCTGCGGTCCAGAAAGACCACCGACAGCGGCCAGATCTGGCGCCGGGTGGCCACCCCGGCCTTGTCGACATAGTCGATCCGAAGTGCGCGTTCGTCCCAGATCGCCTCGCGCACCACGGCCATATGATCGGGGGCCGGGGCGCGTTTTTCATAGCGATAAAGTTGGTGCGCGGTGTGCAGCGCCTGCGCCTGCACCCTGTCGGGCAGGGTGGCGATGATCTTTGACAGCGCGGTATCGGCGGCCCTGGCCAGCGCCGGATCCCCGGCCAGCCGGATTTCGGCCAGGCCCAGGGTCAGGGCCTCGACCTCAAGCCGGGTCAGCATCTGAGGCGGAAGGGCGGGGTCTTCGGCAAGGGTGTAGCCATAGCCCGCAGCACCGTCGATCAGCGCACCGCCTGCGCGCAGGGCCTCGATGTCACGATAGAGCTGGCGCGGCGACACGCCGGTTTCTTCGGCCAGCCGGGCCGCCGTGACCGGCGCGGGCAGGCTGCGCAGCGCGGCAAGCAGACGGAAAAGACGGTCGGCGCGTGGCATCTGATGCTGACGGTTTCTGGCAGGATGCCTGTGCCATACCATGCCCCATCAGAAACGTGAAACCGAAAGGACCCAACCATGCTGACCCTGTTTCATTCGCCCCACAGCCGGTCATCAGCCATCGTCGCGCTGGTCGAGGAAATGGGCATCGCCGACCGGATCAGGGTGCAGGTGGTGTCGATCCCGCGCGTCGATGGCACCGGCCGCCGCGATCCCGCGAATCCGCACCCGGAAGGCAAGGTGCCCGCGCTGCTGCATGACGGCCGGGTGATCACCGAACGCGGGGCCATCATCCTGCATCTTTGCGCGCTGTTCCCCGAAACCGGGATGGCCCCGCTGCCCGGCACGCCGGACTGGGGCATGTTTGCCAGCTGGATGGCCTGGTATCAGGGCGTGCTGGAGCCGGTGCTGATCCTGAAGGCGGCGGGCATCGAACACCCTTATCTGACCGGCGCGATCCGCGGTGCCGAAGAGGCGACGGCCCGTATACGTGCGGCACTGGAGCAGGGACCCTGGCTGATGGGCGACCGCTTTTCGGCCGCCGATGTGCTGGTTCACAGCCCCTATGCCTGGTTCACCGACATGACGCCGGATGACCCGCTGATCCGCGACTGGGTGGAACGCTGCAAGGCCCGGCCCAGCCGGCTGCGGGTGCTGGAAGACGATCTGGCGCAGTTGCCAAAGGTGGCCTGACAGCAGGCGCGCCCGGATCAGCCCGAAGCGGCGATGCGGGCGCGCTGCACCAGAAGGATGCCGATCATGGTGACGGCGATCCCGATCACATCCCAGCCATGCAGGCTTTCGCCCAAGAGCAGGATGGCGACGATCACGCCGAAGGCCGGGTTCAGGAAATGGAAGGCAGCGGCCCGGATGGTGCCGATGTCGCCGACCAGCCGGAACCAGATCAGCGTTGCGGCAAGGCCGGGGCCAAGGATCTGCCAGACAAAGGCGGCCCAGAATGCCGCAGAGGGCGCGAAGTGAAAGGGTTCGGTCGCCAGGGCGATCACCGCCAGCGCAGCCGAACCGACCAGCATCTGCAACCCGACCACCATCAACACATTGCCGCCGGATGCGGCCCCGCCAAGGGTCAGCGTTGCCACCGCCAGCGCCAAAGCGCCAAGGACGCACAGCAGGATGCCGACGGGATCGGCCCCGCCGGTGACGCGGGTGCCCATGATCAGGGCCACGCCCAGAAACCCCGCGGCCAGCCCCGCCGCCGCCTGCGGGGAAATCCGCTCTCCTCTGAAGGCCCAGCCAAGTGCCGCCACCAGAAGCGGCATCGCGGCCGCGATGATGACCGCCAGCGATGCCTCGACCCATTGCAGTGCGATGAAGTTCAGGCCCAGGTAGATGGCGTTCTGGCACAGGCCGAACACCAGCACCGACAGCGCCTGCCCGCGGGTCAGCCGCAGGCTTTGCCCCAGCGCGTAGGCCAGCGCCACCGCCAGCAGGCCCGAGATGGCAAAGCGGAAGGCCAGCGCCGTCAGCGGCGGCGCATGGGCAACGATGATCCGCGCGGTGGCAAAGGCCGAGGACCAGAGCGCCACGAAAACCAGCCCCATGAGGATACTGCGCAGGGTCATCTGACGCTCCGGAACAGGCCGCATGAAAAAGGGGCTGTCACCAGGACAGCCCCGACACCCTTAACGGGAAGAACACTCAGCCGTTCACCAGATCCTTCAGAACCTTGGCGATGGCGAATTTCACGGTCTTGTCGGCGGGCTTGGTCATGGTCTCGCCGGTGGCGGGATTGCGGACCTGACGCTCGGGGCGGGCACGGCAGGCGACCTTGCCCAGGCCCGGCAGGGTGACGGTGCCGCCAGCCGCGACTTCCTTCGACACCACGGCGGCAATCGCATCCAGCGCGCCGGCGGCGGTCTTCTTGTCACTGCCCATCGCTTCGGCAACGGCAGCGACGAGTTGGGTCTTGGTCATCGGCTTGGACATTTCATTATCCCTTGTTTGGTTGTTCCAGTTTATCGGGCCCGTCTCCCGCAGGCCCCTCCCGGTGTTCGGGCCACGGTCCAGACACATGCTTTCGGGGTTGAAATCAAGCCCCAGATCGTTGCGTATCGCACATTTTCACAGGAAATTCGCGCGTCAAAGAAAGGCTGTTTCTTCGAAACTGCGCAATTTTCGGCTGTGAATCCGCTCCAGAGGCATTTCGCGCAGGCGCTCCATCGCGCGGATGCCGATCTGCAGGTGGCGGCTGACCTGCGTCTTGTAGAAATCCGAGGCCATGCCCGGCAGCTTCAATTCGCCATGCAGGGGCTTGTCGGACACGCAAAGAAGCGTGCCGTAGGGCACCCGGAAGCGGAACCCGTTGGCGGCGATGGTGGCGGATTCCATGTCCAGCGCCACGGCGCGGGATTGCGACAGGCGGCGGACCGGGCCGGACTGGTCGCGCAGTTCCCAGTTGCGGTTGTCGATGGTGGCCACGGTGCCGGTGCGCATGATCCGCTTCAACTCGAACCCTTCAAGCTGGGTGATCTCTTCCACCGCGTCTTCCAGCGCGATCTGGATTTCGGCCAGCGCGGGGATCGGCACCCAGCCGGGCAGGTCGTCGTCCAGAACGTGATCCTCGCGCAGATAGGCATGGGCCAGCACGAAATCACCCAGCGCCTGCGAGTTCCGCAGCCCGGCGCAATGGCCGACCATCAGCCAGGCATGCGGGCGCAGCACGGCGATATGATCGGTCGCGGTCTTGGCGTTCGACGGGCCGACGCCGATGTTGACCAGGGTGATGCCCTGACCGTCGGCGCGTTTCAGGTGATAGGTCGGCATCTGCGGCATCTTGGCGATCGGTTGCAGCATGCCGTCGGCCGTGGTGAGGATCTGGTTCCCGGTGGCGACAAAAGCGGTATAGCCCGATGCAGGATCCGCCAGCATGGCGCGGGCATAGGCTTCGAACTCGTCCACATAGAACTGATAGTTGGTGAACAGCACATGGTTCTGGAAATGCGCCGGATCGGTGGCGGTGTAATGCGCCAGCCGGGCCAGCGAATAATCCACCCTTTGCGCGGTAAAGGGGGCCAGCGGCATCGACCCGTCGGGATAGCGCGTCAAGACGCCGTTGACGATGTCGTCATTCGTCGTCGCAAGGTCCGGCACGTCGAAGACATCGCGCAGCGAGAAGTCCAGAACCCCCTCTTGCGGAACCGAGACGCCGGGATTGCCCGCCACGGCGAAATGCACCGGGATCGGGGTGGCCGAGGCCGCGACCTCGACCTGCACGCCATGGTTCTGGATCAAGAGGCCGATCTGCTGGATCAGATACTGACGGAACAAATCCGGCCGGGTGACGGTGGTGGCATAGGTGCCGGGGGCCGAGACATGGCCGAAGGCCAGCCTTGTATCGGCCCGGCTGAAGGTCGAGACGGTCAGCCGGATCTCGGGATAGAAGGCGCGGACACGGGCAGGCGGGCGGCCCCGGCTGACGGCCATGTTGAAATAATGCGACAGATGCGCCGTCGCCCGGCCATACAGCTCTTCCAGCCGGTTCACGGCGGCTTCGGCATCGGCAAAACTCTCGGGGGCGGGGCAGTCGGGAACAAGATAGGCCTGGGCGTCGTCGGTCATGATCAATCCGTCAGATGATCCGCCATATAACCCGAAACCCCCAAGGGGGCGCAAGTGACGGGTTGATGACAGCGGCACCCGCCGAACGGCCCTGGCGCGGCGGCCTAGAGATCCTGCGAGGTGTTGATGACCGGCGCAGTCAGGTCGTCATGGACGTGTCCCTTCTTCGTCGTGGGCGCAGGCGACACCGATGAGGCGTTGCCCTGTCTGGACACATAGACATGAAAGCAGGCTTCCCGGCCCGTGGCCGACTTGCACAGCACCGTCATGTGCAGCTGGGGGTCGGCCGATTTGTGGGGGCCGTTGATGACGCGGGCCTGATGCTTGTCGATCCATTCCTGCAGCCCCGCCCCGCCCGGCAGGGCAAGCGCATTGCGCAGAACGGCGCGCGCTTCGTTGAAGCCGAAGGCTGTGCCATTGACCCGGATCGTGCCACCCTTGTCGTGATCGACATTCCAGTTGAGCGCGAATTTCAGAGACATTCCGGCCTCCATCCCGATGCGCGGCAGCCTATACCCTGCGGCCCGCAAATCAAGATTGATCCGGCCGGTCCCGGCCCCTGGCCGCATGGCTTGCGGTGCCGGTGTCTTGCCGTGATACTCGGCCCCATGCCGACCCTGCTTTCCCTTGGACATGGCTATTCCGCTGCCGCCCTTGCGCGCCCGCTGCTGGCCGAAGGCTGGCGGGTGATCGGCACCACGCGATCGCCCGACAAGGCCGCCGCCCTGCGCCGTGCCGGGGTGGAGCCGCTGCTCTGGCCCGGCGATCTGGCCGCTGCGCTGGCAGGGGCGACACATGTCCTGGCCTCGGCCGCCCCCGATGAAGGGGGCGATCCGTTCCTGCGTGCCGTGCCGCAGATCGCGGCGGCCGGGGCAGGGTGGGTGGGCTATCTGTCGACGACCGCCGTCTATGGCGACCACCGCGGCGACTGGGTGGATGAAGAGACCCCGCTCACCCCGGCCTCGGACCGCGGGCGCTGGCGGGTGCTGGCCGAAGGGCAATGGCGCGCGTCGGGGCTGCCGGTCCATGTCTTCCGGCTGGCGGGCATCTACGGGCCGGGGCGTGGCCCGTTCGAAAAGCTGCGCAACGGCACGGCGCGGCGGATCGTGAAGCCGGGGCAGGTGTTCAGCCGGATTCACGTCGATGACATCGCGCAGGTCTTGCGCGCCTCGATGGCGCGGCCCGATCCCGGTGCCGTCTACAATCTCTGCGACGACGATCCCGCCCCGCCCGAAGATGTGCTGGCCGAAGCCGCCCGCCTGCTGGGCCTGCCGCTGCCGCCCGCGATTCCGTTCGATCAGGCCGGGATGACCCCGCTGGCCCGCAGCTTCTATGGCGAATCCAAGCGGGTCCGGAACGACAGGATCAAGCGCGACCTGGGCATCACCCTGCTTTATCCCGATTACCGCCGGGGGTTGGCGGCATTGCTGGCCGACGCCACTCCCGGCTCCTGACGTCCTTCATCTTTGCTCAAATACCCCACGGGGGTGCGGGGGTGTGAAACCCCCGCTCCTCGGCCGCCATCTCGCGCGGCGGGCGCGCCAGCAGGCCCTCTGTCACCTCGGACAGCGCCAGCGCCGCCGCACCATGGGCCCAAAGGAGGTCGCCCCAGGCATGGATCTCGATCGGCGGGCGCGGGCGGCCGGTGTTTATGGCCAGCGCCTCCATCTCGGACAGGGTCTCGTCGGCGTAAAGATAGTCATAGCGCATCCGCTCGCCCGACAGGATGATCAGCGCCGGGTCGAACAGGTTCACCACATTGGCCAGCCCGACCGCCAGATAGCGACCGGCGCGGCGAAAGATGCTGCGGGCGGTGGCATCCCCCGCCTTGGCCCGGTCATGCAGGCTTTCCAGCAGCACCGGGATCGGTGCCCCGTCGCGGTGCCCCCAGTCCAGCGCCGTCACCGCCTCGCGCGCCAGGGCATAATCGGCCACATAGGCTTCAAGACAGCCCCTTTGGCCGCAGCGGCACAGCGCCCCGTCAAGCTGCACCTTGGTGTGGCCCAGCTCCATCCCCAGACGCTGCGCGCCGCGATAGATGCGGTGGTTCATGACAAAGCCCATGCCGACGCCATGTTCGATGGTGACAACGGCGAAATCCGACAGGCTGCGCCCGGCCCCGAACCATAATTCGGCCAGCGCCACCAGATTGGCGTCATTGTCGATGATCACCGGCAGCCCCAGCCGGGCGGCGGCCGCGGCGGCCAGCGGCACCTGCCGCGCAGTCAGCACCGAAGACCACAGCGCCATGCCTTCGGCCCCGTCGACAAAGCCCGGCACGCCGATGCCGATGGCCGACAGATCGGCCCGCATCCTGCCCGCCTTTGCGCAGACCCGGTCCAGCAGGGTCTCGACCGCATCCAGCAACTCGTCCAGCGCCATCGGGCCGGGGCGGCGGGCGATCACGTCATCGGCCAGCCGCCGACCGGCAAAATCGACGATGACGCAGGTATGCTCGCGGTCCGACAGTTTCATTCCGGCGACGCAATGCGCCGCAGGCCGCACCCCCAGCGCCACGGCCGGGCGGCCGCGCCCCGCCTCGCCGTCGCGCGCGGAGGGGGTTTCCTCGATCAGCCCAACCTCGATCAGCTCTTGGGTCAGGGTTGTCACCGTCGCGGGCGACACCGCCAGATCCCTGGCCAGCTGGACGCGGGGAATCAGCCCGGCCGCCCGGATACGCTCGAACACCTGCTGACGCAGCGGACGCTGACCTTCGGACAGCGGCGGAATAAGCGGGCCAACCCCGCGCCGCCCTTCGCCTTGCCCGTCTCTTTGCATCCGCAGCGCCATTTCTTCACGATCAAAACAAATATCCGCCGATTTCAGGCGAATTTGGCCCGGCCTATCGCCGGAGGCAGGTTTTCCGTGCCGTCCCCAGCTTTGTCGCCGGAAGTTTACTTTGACAACTGAATTTATTGGCGGCAGGGTCGGCGGCTATGGCAGCCGCCTTTCGGGCGGGTCAGTTTGGGCGGAACAGGATGTATATCGGGCTGGATCTGGGCACCTCGGGGCTGAAGGGCATCCTGATCGACGCAGATCAGGCCGTGCTGGCCGAAGCGACGGCCCCCCTGACGGTGCAGCGCCCGGCCGAGGGCTGGAGCGAGCAATCCCCGGCCGACTGGATCGCCGCAGCCGAAACCGTGCTGGATGCGCTGTCGGCGCAGGAACTGGGTGCGGTCAGGGGCATCGGCCTGTCCGGCCATATGCACGGGGCGACGCTTCTGGATGCGTCGGATCAGGTGCTGCGGCCCTGCATCCTGTGGAACGACACCCGCGCCCATGCCGAGGCTGCGGCGCTGGATGCCGATCCGCAGTTCCGCCGCCTGTCGGGCAACATCGTCTTTCCGGGTTTCACCGCGCCAAAGCTGGTCTGGCTGGCCCGGCATGAACCCGCCCTGCGCGACCGGGTGGCCAGGGTGCTGCTGCCCAAGGATTACCTGCGGCTGTGGCTGACGGGCGAGCATGTGGCCGAAATGTCGGATGCGGCGGGAACAAGCTGGCTGGATACCGGCGCACGCGACTGGTCCGATGATCTGCTGGCGGCGACCGGGCTGCGCCGCGACCAGATGCCCCGGCTGGTGGAAGGGTCGGAAATCTCGGGGCAGTTGCGCGATACGCTGGCGGCGCGCTGGGGGCTGCCGAAGGGCGTGGTTGTGGCAGGCGGGGGCGGCGACAATGCCGCCTCGGGCGTGGGCGTCGGCGTGGTGCGCGCGGGCGAGGCGTTCGTTTCGCTGGGCACCAGCGGCGTGCTGTTCGCGGCCAATGACGGCTATCAGCCCGATCCCGCCACCGCCGTGCATACGTTCTGCCACGCCCTGCCGGACACCTGGCACCAGATGGGGGTGATCCTGGCCGCCAGCGATGCGCTGAACTGGTATGCCCGGCTGGTCGGGGCCGAAGCCGCCGTGCTGACCGGAGATCTGGGCCCCTTGCAGGCCCCCGGCAAGACGGTGTTCCTGCCCTATCTGGGCGGCGAACGCACGCCGCTGAATTCCGCTTCCGTGCGCGGGGCCTTCACCGGGCTTGAACATGCGACCGACCGGGCGGCGGGCACCCGCGCGGTGCTGGAAGGCATCACCTTTGCCATCCGCGACAGCCGCGATGCGCTGGCCGCGACGGGAACGCAGCTCAGGCATCTGCTGGCCGTGGGGGGCGGGTCGCGGTCGGACTACTGGCTGCGGCTGATCGCGACGGCGCTGGATGTGCCGGTGCAACTGCCGGTCGCCGGGGATTTCGGCGGGGCCTATGGCGCGGCACGGCTGGCGCTGATGGCGGCCACAGGGGCCGGGGCCGAAGTGGCCAGCCTGCCGAAAATCGCGCGGATCGTCGAGCCCGACCCAAGCCTGACCGCCGCCATGGATGCGGGCCATGCCCGGTTCCGCGCGGCCCGAGACAAGATCAAGGACCTCTGACATGACCGATTTCTTCAAGGGCATACCGCGGATCGGCTACGAAGGGCCGGACAGCCGCAACGAATTCGCCTTCCGCCACTACAACCCGGACGAGGTGGTTCTGGGCAAGCGGATGGAAGACCATCTGCGCTTTGCGGTGGCCTGGTGGCACAGCTTCGCCTGGCCCGGCGGCGACCCGTTCGGTGGCCAGACCTTCGAGCGGCCGTGGTTCGGCGACGGCATGGATCTGGCGCGGCTGAAGGCGGATGTGGCCTTCGAGCTGTTCGATATCCTCGGCGTGCCGTTCTATTGCTTTCACGACGCCGATGTGCGGCCCGAAGGCGCGACCTTCGCCGAAAGCCTGAAGAACCTGAACGGCATCGTCGATTATCTGGAGAAGAAACAGGAAACCCACAAGACGCGGCTGTTGTGGGGCACGTCCAACCTGTTCTCGCACCGGCGCTGGATGGCGGGGGCGGCAACCAACCCCGACCCGGATGTCTATGCCTATGCAGCGGCGACGGTGAAGGCGAACATGGATGCCACCCTGCGGCTGGGCGGGCAGAACTATGTGCTTTGGGGCGGCCGCGAAGGCTATGAGACGCTCTTGAACACCGACCTGAAAGCCGAACGCGACCACGCGGGCCGCTTTCTGCAACAGGTGGTGGACTACAAGCACAAGATCGGTTTCAAGGGCACCATCCTGATCGAGCCGAAGCCGCAGGAACCATCGAAGCACCAGTATGATTTCGACGTGGCGACGGTCTATGGCTTCCTCAAGGAATTCGGGCTTGAGAAAGAGGTGAAGACCAATATCGAACAGGGTCATGCCATTCTGGCAGGGCACAGTTTCGAGCATGAGATCGGGCTGGCGGCGGCCTTGGGGATTTTCGGGTCGATCGACATGAACCGGAACGATTACCAATCCGGCTGGGATACCGACCAGTTTCCGAACAACCATGCGGAAAAGGCGCTGGCCTTCTATGAAATCCTGAAAGCAGGCGGCTATACCACCGGCGGCACCAATTTCGACGCCAAGATCCGGCGGCAGAGCCTTGACCCCGAAGATCTGGTTCTGGCGCATGTCGGCGGCATGGACACCTGTGCGCGCGCCCTGAAATGCGCGGCGGCGATGCTGGAGGGGGGCGAACTGGAGACCGCGCGCCGCAACCGCTATGCCGGTTGGGAGACCGAAGCCGCAAAGGCGATGCTGGCTGGCAGCCTCGAAGCCGCAGCCGCCCGCGTTCCCGCCGAGAAGATCGAGCCGCAACCAAAATCCGGCCGGCAGGAGCGGCTGGAAAACCTGTGGAACCGCTATCTTTGACCGGGGATCGGCCGGGACGCGGCGACTGTCCTGGCCTTGGGCGTCACAAGTCTTGGTATATGGGGAACCTTTTGCAGAGGGCTTCGGCTTCGTTTCGGACCTTTGCCTCGACGGCGGCGTTTCCGGTTTCGCCG